>NZ_JBBOTS010000001.1:0-7500 GCF_038005705.1 Bacillus sp. FSL L8-0199
TTGGAAAATATCTCTGATTTATGGAATAGTGCCTTAAAAGAATTAGAAAAAAAGGTAAGCAAGCCTAGTTATGAGACATGGTTAAAATCAACAACGGCTCATAACTTGAAGAAAGACGTATTAACGATTACAGCTCCAAATGAATTTGCTCGTGACTGGCTAGAATCTCATTACTCAGAACTAATTTCAGAAACACTATACGATTTAACAGGGGCAAAATTAGCAATTCGCTTTATTATTCCCCAAAGTCAAGCTGAAGAGGACATTGATCTTCCTCCAGTTAAGCGGAATCCTGCACAAGATGATTCAGCTCATTTACCACAGAGCATGTTAAATCCAAAATATACATTTGATACATTTGTTATCGGTTCTGGTAACCGTTTTGCCCATGCAGCTTCATTAGCTGTAGCCGAGGCGCCAGCTAAAGCGTATAATCCACTCTTTATTTACGGGGGAGTTGGGCTTGGAAAGACGCATTTAATGCACGCGATTGGTCATTATGTAATTGAACATAATCCAAATGCAAAAGTTGTATATTTATCATCAGAAAAATTCACGAATGAATTTATTAACTCTATTCGTGATAATAAAGCTGTTGATTTTCGTAATAAATATCGCAACGTAGATGTTTTATTGATAGATGATATTCAATTTCTTGCTGGAAAAGAACAAACTCAAGAAGAGTTTTTCCATACATTTAATGCATTACACGAAGAAAGTAAACAAATTGTAATTTCTAGTGATCGACCACCAAAAGAAATTCCGACTTTAGAAGATCGTCTTCGTTCCCGCTTTGAATGGGGACTTATTACAGATATTACGCCACCAGATTTAGAGACACGAATTGCGATTTTACGCAAAAAAGCAAAAGCTGAAGGGCTTGATATACCAAATGAAGTTATGCTTTATATCGCAAATCAAATTGATTCAAATATTCGTGAATTAGAAGGTGCACTTATCCGAGTTGTAGCTTATTCATCTTTAATTAATAAAGATATTAATGCTGATTTAGCAGCTGAAGCACTTAAAGATATTATTCCAAATTCTAAGCCGAAAATTATCTCTATTTATGATATTCAAAAAGCTGTCGGGGATGTTTATCAAGTGAAATTAGAAGATTTTAAAGCGAAAAAACGTACAAAATCAGTTGCGTTTCCTCGCCAAATTGCAATGTATTTATCGCGCGAGCTTACAGATTCCTCTTTACCAAAAATAGGTGAAGAATTTGGTGGACGTGATCATACAACAGTTATCCATGCCCATGAAAAAATCTCTAAACTACTAAAAACCGATACGCAATTACAAAAGCAAGTTGAAGAAATTAATGGTATTTTAAAGTAGTAGCTGAATAGTGTGAATAACTTACCTTGTTTTACGCACAGTCTATCCACATGTAGATAGACTGTTTTTACATCCTTTATAGAGGTTATCCACATATCCACAAGCCCTATTACTATTACTACTATTTTTTTATCTTTATTAATTAAATAAAATCTTATACTTACCGGAGGTTTTTCTTTATGCGTTTTACAATACAAAAAGACTATCTTGTAAGAGGTGTACAAGATGTAATGAAGGCAGTTTCTTCTCGTACAACAATCCCCATCCTTACGGGAATTAAAGTTGTAGCTACTGAAGAAGGGGTTACATTAACAGGAAGCGATGCTGATATTTCTATTGAATCGTTTATTCCAGTCGAAGAAGATGGAAAAGAAATCGTAGAAATAGCTCAATCAGGAAGCATTGTTTTACAAGCAAAATATTTTAGTGAGATTGTAAAAAAACTACCTAAAGACACTGTCGAAATTTCTGTGGAAAATCATTTTATGACAAAAATAAAATCTGGAAAATCAGAGTTTAACTTAAATGGTTTAGATTCTGCAGAATATCCGTTACTGCCACAGATTGAAGAACATCATGTATTTAAAATACCAACAGATTTACTTAAACATATGATCAGACAAACTGTATTTGCAGTTTCTACTTCTGAAACAAGACCGATCTTGACAGGTGTAAACTGGAAGGTATATAACAGCGAGTTAACTTGTATTGCAACAGATAGTCATAGACTGGCACTTAGAAAAGCAAAAATTGAAGGACATAATATTGCAGATGAGTTCCAAGCTAATGTTGTTATTCCAGGTAAGAGCTTAAATGAATTAAGTAAAATTTTAGATGAGTCTGAAGAAATGGTAGATATCGTTATTACGGAGTATCAAGTATTATTCCGTACAAAACATTTATTATTCTTCTCAAGATTGTTAGAAGGAAATTATCCTGATACGACACGTTTAATTCCGGCAGAGAGTAAAACGGATATTTTTGTGAATACAAAAGAATTCCTACAAGCAATTGATCGTGCTTCACTATTAGCAAGAGATGGCCGCAATAACGTTGTTAAATTATCAACTTTAGAGCAAGAAATGCTAGAGATTTCTTCGAATTCACCAGAAATCGGAAAAGTTGTCGAAGAAGTACAATGCGAAAAAGTAGATGGAGAAGAGTTAAAAATATCTTTTAGTGCAAAATATATGATGGATGCATTAAAAGCTTTGGATAGTACAGAGATTAAAGTTAGCTTTACTGGGGCAATGAGACCGTTCTTAATTCGTACAGTAAATGATGATTCAATTATTCAATTAATTTTACCGGTTCGTACTTACTAGGTAAGGAATAAGGGTTGCTAGTTTAAAGATGCTAGTGGCCCTTATTTGATTTTTGGGTATTACTTTCCTAATGCTAGTTTATTTAGTACAATGAAAGAATGAACACTTTCAGAAAGTGAGCGATTTTATGAAACGTATTAAAATTTCAACAGAGTATATTACACTAGGACAATTTTTAAAGTTAGCTGATGTAATTGATACAGGTGGCGCTGTAAAATGGTTTTTACAAGAATATGAAGTGTACGTGAACAACGAACTTGAAAATAGAAGAGGTCGCAAACTATATGCGAATGATGTTATTGAAATTCCAGGAAGCGGAACTTTCCAAGTTCAGGCATAAAGGGGGAGCCCTTTGTTTATTTCAGAAATACAATTAAAAAACTATCGCAATTATGAAAAATTAGAGCTTTCCTTTGAAGATAAGGTAAATGTAATTATCGGCGAAAATGCACAAGGGAAAACTAACTTGATGGAAGCTATTTATGTTTTAGCGATGGCGAAATCTCATAGAACCTCTAATGATCGCGAACTTATCCGCTGGGATGAAGATTTTGGTCAAATAAAAGGGAAATTACAAAAAAGAAACAGTTCTTTGTCCTTGGAATTAAATATTTCGAAAAAAGGTAAAAAGGCAAAATTAAATCAACTTGAACAACAAAAGTTAAGTCAATATATTGGCGTGATGAATGTTGTCATGTTTGCCCCAGAAGATTTAAATCTTGTAAAAGGAAGCCCTCAAGTAAGAAGACGCTTTTTAGATATGGAATTAGGACAAATAGCTCCTGTATATTTGTATGAATTAAGTCAATATCAAAAGGTGCTCACGCAACGAAATCATTTGTTGAAAAAAATGCAAGGGAATAGTAAGAATGAGGAAACGATGTTGGATGTATTTACACTTCAACTAATTGAGCATGGTGCGAAGATACTGCAAAAACGTTTTGAATTTTTGCATTTGCTACAGGAATGGGCAGCTCCAATTCATCGAGGTATAAGCCGTGGATTAGAAGAGTTAGAAATTGTCTATAAACCAAGTGTAGATGTATCAGAATCAATGGATTTGTCGAAAATAAAAGAAGTATACTATGAAAATTTTCAATCTGTGAAACAACGTGAAATTTTCCGTGGTACGACTTTAATTGGTCCTCATCGTGATGATTTACAATTCTTCGTTAATAGTAAAAATGTTCAAGTCTTTGGTTCGCAAGGACAACAACGAACGACCGCACTATCCCTAAAATTAGCTGAAATTGAATTGATTTATTCAGAGGTTAAAGAATATCCAATCCTTTTGTTGGATGATGTTTTATCAGAATTAGATGATTATCGTCAATCACATCTTTTAAATACAATTCAAGGAAAAGTGCAAACATTTGTTACAACGACGAGTGTCGACGGAATTGAACACGAAACATTAAAAGAAGCGAAAACAATTCATGTAACGAACGGCACTGTAGATTGTGAAATAGATAGGGAATAACCCCTGTTTAAATGGAAAAGTAGGTGATCTTTGTGTCAATGGAACAAAAGCAAATGCAAGAAAATGCATATGATGAAAGTCAGATACAGGTGCTTGAAGGACTAGAGGCAGTTCGGAAACGCCCTGGTATGTATATTGGATCTACAAGTGGAAAAGGGCTTCACCATCTTGTGTGGGAAATCGTAGATAATAGTATTGATGAAGCACTTGCAGGTTATTGTGATGAAATTAATGTTAGTATCGAAGAAGATAATAGTATTCGTGTAACGGATAATGGGCGTGGTATTCCGGTTGGTATACAAGAAAAAATGGGACGTCCAGCTGTAGAAGTTATTATGACTGTTCTCCACGCCGGTGGTAAATTTGGCGGTGGCGGTTATAAAGTTTCTGGTGGTTTACATGGTGTTGGGGCATCGGTTGTAAATGCTCTATCAACAGAATTAGAAGTATTTGTACATCGTGAAGGTAAAATCCATTACCAAAAATACGAAAGAGGTATTCCGGTTGCGGATTTAAAAGTCATTGGTGACACAGATCAAACAGGAACAATAACTCGATTTAAACCAGATCCGGAAATTTTCCAAGAAACAACAGTATACGATTTTGATACGTTAGCAACTCGTATGCGTGAATTAGCGTTTTTAAATCGTAATATTAAATTAACAATTGAAGATAAACGTGAACATAAGCAAAAGAAAGAATTCCATTACGAAGGTGGAATTAAATCATACGTTGAGCATTTAAATCGCTCAAAACAACCGATTCATGAAGAGCCTGTGTACGTAGAAGGTTCAAAAGATGGTATTCAGGTTGAGGTTTCTCTTCAATATAACGAGGGATACACAAATAATATTTACTCATTTACGAATAACATCCATACGTATGAAGGTGGTACACATGAGGTAGGTTTTAAAACAGCTTTAACTCGTGTAATCAACGACTATGGTCGTAAAAATAGCATTTTAAAAGATGCGGACAGTAATTTAACTGGTGAGGATGTTCGTGAAGGTTTAACAGCAATTGTATCAATCAAGCATCCAAATCCACAATTTGAAGGACAAACGAAGACAAAACTTGGGAATAGTGAAGCGAGAACAATTACAGAGTCTGTATTCTCAGAGGCGTTTGAAAAGTTCTTACTAGAAAATCCTAATGTAGCGCGAAAAATTGTAGAAAAAGGTACGATGGCTGCACGTGCACGTGTAGCTGCGAAAAAAGCGCGTGAATTGACACGTCGAAAGAGTGCGTTAGAAGTTTCAAGTTTACCTGGTAAATTAGCTGATTGCTCTTCGAAAGATCCAGCAATTAGTGAAATTTACATCGTAGAGGGTGATTCTGCGGGTGGATCTGCAAAACAAGGACGCGATCGCCATTTCCAAGCAATTTTACCGCTGAAGGGTAAAATTATTAATGTGGAAAAGGCACGCTTAGATAAGATTTTATCAAATGATGAAGTTCGTACAATTATTACGGCGATCGGTACAAATATTGGTGGAGACTTCGATATTGAAAAAGCACGCTATCATAAAGTTATTATTATGACCGATGCCGATGTTGATGGTGCACATATTCGTACCCTATTATTAACGTTCTTCTATCGTTATATGCGTCAAATAATTGAGTGTGGTTATATCTATATTGCACAGCCGCCGTTGTTTAAAATACAACAAGGTAAAAAAATTCAATATGCTTACAACGATAAGGAACTTGAAAAAATCTTAGCAGAATTACCGGCCCAACCTAAGCCAGGGATTCAGCGTTATAAAGGTCTAGGGGAAATGAATCCAACTCAGCTATGGGAGACGACAATGGACCCAGAAG
Source organism: Bacillus sp. FSL L8-0199 (assembly GCF_038005705.1). Classification (NCBI taxonomy): domain Bacteria; kingdom Bacillati; phylum Bacillota; class Bacilli; order Caryophanales; family Bacillaceae; genus Bacillus; species Bacillus sp. FSL L8-0199. Next base: position 5,968 of record NZ_JBBOTS010000001.1, read on the forward strand.
TACGTTCATTACTTCAAGTTTCGCTTCAAGATGCAATTGAAGCAGACGAAACATTTGAAATTTTAATGGGAGATAAAGTAGAGCCACGTCGTAACTTTATCCAAGAGAATGCAAAATACGTGAAGAACCTTGATATTTAAATGAGTAATGACAGGAATCTAAGTATTCCTGTCTTCTACATATAAATCAATGTATGTGTAACGGAAATGTAAGAGGAGGTGCTCGTTGATGTCAGACAATCAACAACAAGCACGAATTCGAGAAATTAATATTAGTCATGAAATGCGTACCTCATTTTTAGATTACGCAATGAGTGTTATCGTATCTCGTGCATTACCAGATGTTCGTGATGGATTAAAACCTGTGCATCGTAGGGTTTTATATGCGATGAATGATTTAGGAATTACAGCTGATAAAGCGTATAAGAAATCAGCACGTATTGTCGGTGAAGTAATCGGTAAGTATCACCCTCATGGTGATTCAGCCGTTTATGAAACAATGGTACGTATGGCGCAAGATTTTAGTCAACGTTATATGCTTGTAGATGGGCATGGTAACTTCGGTTCTGTAGATGGAGATTCAGCAGCGGCAATGCGTTATACAGAGGCAAGAATGTCTAAGATTTCTATGGAATTAATACGTGATATTTCAAAAAATACAATTGATTATCAAGATAACTATGATGGTTCCGAAAGAGAACCGATAGTACTACCAGCGCGTTTCCCTAATTTATTAGTAAACGGTACAACAGGTATTGCTGTTGGTATGGCAACAAATATACCGCCGCATCAGCTTGGCGAAGTAATTGATGGTGTGCTGGCATTAAGTCATAATCCTGATATTACTATCGCGGAATTAATGGAATATATTCCCGGTCCAGACTTTCCGACGGCAGGTTTAATTTTAGGAAGAAGTGGAATTCGAAGAGCTTATGAAACAGGTCGCGGTTCCATTATGCTTCGTGCTAAGGTTGAAATTGAAGAGAAGTCAAACGGTAAACAATCTATTATCGTAACTGAACTACCTTATCAAGTTAATAAGGCACGATTAATTGAAAAAATCGCAGAATTAGTTCGCGATAAGAAAATTGAAGGTATTACAGATTTACGTGATGAATCAGATCGTAATGGTATGCGTATTGTCATGGAAGTACGTCGTGATGCTAATGCAAACGTACTATTAAACAATCTATATAAACATACAGCGCTTCAAACAAGTTTCGGTATTAATATGTTGTCTCTTGTAAATGGGGAGCCACAAGTACTAAATTTAAAACAAAATCTATATCATTATTTAGAGCATCAGAAGGTAGTAATTCGTAGACGTACTGCTTATGAATTAGAAAAAGCAGAAGCACGTGCTCATATTTTAGAAGGATTACGAATTGCTTTAGATCATCTTGATGAAGTTATTACGTTAATTCGTAGTTCAAAAACGGCAGATATTGCCAAGCAAGGCTTAATGGAACGTTTTGGTTTAAGTGAGAAACAAGCGCAAGCGATTTTAGATATGCGTCTGCAACGTTTAACTGGA
>NZ_JBBOTS010000001.1:12500-27500 GCF_038005705.1 Bacillus sp. FSL L8-0199
GTAGGCGAGGAGAGAATCCTAAGGTGTGCGAGAGAACTCTGGTTAAGGAACTCGGCAAAATGACCCCGTAACTTCGGGAGAAGGGGTGCTTTCTTAACGGAAAGCCGCAGTGAATAGGCCCAAGCGACTGTTTAGCAAAAACACAGCTCTCTGCGAAGCCGTAAGGCGAAGTATAGGGGGTGACACCTGCCCGGTGCTGGAAGGTTAAGGAGAGGGGTTAGCGTAAGCGAAGCTCTGAACTGAAGCCCCAGTAAACGGCGGCCGTAACTATAACGGTCCTAAGGTAGCGAAATTCCTTGTCGGGTAAGTTCCGACCCGCACGAAAGGTGTAACGATTTGGGCACTGTCTCAACCAGAGACTCGGTGAAATTATAGTACCTGTGAAGATGCAGGTTACCCGCGACAGGACGGAAAGACCCCGTGGAGCTTTACTGTAGCCTGATATTGAATTTTGGTACAGTTTGTACAGGATAGGCGGGAGCCATTGAAACCGGAGCGCTAGCTTCGGTGGAGGCGCTGGTGGGATACCGCCCTGACTGTATTGAAATTCTAACCTACGGGTCTTATCGACCCGGGAGACAGTGTCAGGTGGGCAGTTTGACTGGGGCGGTCGCCTCCTAAAGTGTAACGGAGGCGCCCAAAGGTTCCCTCAGAATGGTTGGAAATCATTCGTAGAGTGCAAAGGCATAAGGGAGCTTGACTGCGAGACCTACAAGTCGAGCAGGGACGAAAGTCGGGCTTAGTGATCCGGTGGTTCCGCATGGAAGGGCCATCGCTCAACGGATAAAAGCTACCCCGGGGATAACAGGCTTATCTCCCCCAAGAGTCCACATCGACGGGGAGGTTTGGCACCTCGATGTCGGCTCATCGCATCCTGGGGCTGTAGTCGGTCCCAAGGGTTGGGCTGTTCGCCCATTAAAGCGGTACGCGAGCTGGGTTCAGAACGTCGTGAGACAGTTCGGTCCCTATCCGTCGTGGGCGTAGGAAATTTGAGAGGAGCTGTCCTTAGTACGAGAGGACCGGGATGGACGCACCGCTGGTGTACCAGTTGTTCTGCCAAGGGCATAGCTGGGTAGCTATGTGCGGAAGGGATAAGTGCTGAAAGCATCTAAGCATGAAGCCCCCCTCAAGATGAGATTTCCCATAGCGTAAGCTAGTAAGATCCCTGAAAGATGATCAGGTTGATAGGTTCGAGGTGGAAGCATGGTGACATGTGGAGCTGACGAATACTAATAGATCGAGGACTTAACCATATAATATGTAGCAAATGTTATCTAGTTTTGAAGGAATATGCCTTCAATAGTTTGGTGATGATGGCAGAGAGGTCACACCCGTTCCCATACCGAACACGGAAGTTAAGCTCTCTAGCGCCGATGGTAGTTGGGACCTTGTCCCTGTGAGAGTAGGACGTCGCCAAGCAACTAAAAACACAAGTCATTTGACTTGTGTTTTTTTATTTCCCATGAAATAGATTTGGTTCCATTAATAAAAAATTTGAAATATAGTAAGGGATTTTTTGAGCAGAAATACTTAGAAATTGATAAATAAATGGATAATCTTCAGAACCATAACTGCCAAGTAAGTCATACCACCAATCTGTTTCATACCTAGAAATCATGCTTAAATTATAGAGCAATAAATAATGAATGAGGAGTTCAGGTAATATTGGCTTAGGATTTCTAGGATCAGTCGTAAGTGGCAAATAATAAGTATTAGTAAGATGTTCATAGTATAAAGGAGTACTGTACATAGGATTCCATGATTGAATGGGCGCCGTAAAAAGTAAATTCGATTCATTAGTCTTCTCAGGTACGTGCTGTATTGATAAATGCTTACAAGATGTTTCAATGTAACGAGAAAATCTCTCTTTAGTCATATGTAATCGATCTAGTAGGTTGACTGAAAAGGAGAGCTCATTTTTAATTGTTGAATCGATTTTATATAAAGTTGATTCTTTTTGACTATAACGAAATAAATTTTGTAATTCTGGAATATTTCCCATTAGTTCTAACATGTTAAATTTTTCTGCTTCTAAGTGTTTCATGTGAAACAGTTGTTCTGCAACATGAGTAAACAATCCGTTTTTTTGTATCTTCACCTCATCTTCTAAAAATTGATACCCTTGTTTTTTTCGTTTGCGAGTTGTAACGCCATGAGCTAAAACAGTAGTGGATTCAGGATAGTTAGGGTCAATAGTTAGTAGGCATGCTTTAAAAAGTTGACTAATTCCATAAAATAACAACATTGGTTGAATGGAAAATGGAGCTGTCTTATATAATTCATAATAATTTTTCCCGTGTTCTAAGTAATAAATAAAGGGATAACAATTTTCAAAACTTTTTTTTTCGGCATCCTGAATAGAGGATTTTTCGTAACAACGGGCAAGATAACGTTGTACGTTTTGAGATGAAAAAAAGAAACTTAACTGCTGCCAAGTACAAGATGTTTGATGCATATATTACGCTCCTTTTATTGTCTAAAAATTCTAACATATATATACGTCCTTGACAGTATTTTAACCAATTGATAAGCTACTAATAATAATTTCTGGTATCATAGGGGGAACAATTATGTGGGAATCTAAATTTGTTAAAGAAGGTTTGACTTTTGATGATGTATTACTTGTACCAGCTAGGTCAGATATATTACCAAGAGAAGTAAGTGTTAAAACAGTTTTATCTGAAAGCTTACAGCTAAACATCCCGTTAATTAGTGCAGGAATGGATACAGTAACAGAAGCTGACATGGCTATTGCAATGGCTCGCCAGGGTGGTTTAGGAATTATTCATAAGAATATGTCTATTGAGCAACAAGCAGAGCAAGTTGATAAAGTAAAGCGCTCTGAAAGCGGCGTTATTTCAGATCCTTTCTTCTTAACTCCAGAACATCAAGTATATGATGCAGAACATCTTATGGGAAAATATCGTATCTCAGGTGTACCGGTTGTAAATAATTTAGATGAGCGAAAATTAGTTGGTATTATTACAAACCGTGATATGCGCTTCATCCAAGACTACTCAATCAAAATTTCTGACGTAATGACAAAAGAACAATTAATTACAGCTCCAGTTGGTACTACACTGGAAGAAGCTGAAAAGATCCTACAAAAGTATAAAATTGAAAAACTCCCTCTTGTTGATAATAACGGTGTATTACAAGGGCTTATTACAATAAAAGATATTGAAAAAGTAATTGAATTCCCAAACTCTGCTAAAGATAAGCAAGGACGCTTATTAGTTGGAGCAGCAGTTGGTGTAACAGCGGATGCTATGCTTCGCATCGATGCATTAGTAAAAGCTAGTGTAGATGCAATTGTACTTGATACAGCACATGGGCATTCTAAAGGTGTTATTGATAAGGTAAAAGAAGTTCGTGCTAAATATCCATCACTAAATATTATCGCTGGAAATGTTGCTACTGCTGAAGCAACGAAAGCACTAATTGAAGCTGGTGCAAACGTAGTTAAAGTTGGTATTGGACCAGGTTCTATTTGTACAACACGCGTTGTAGCCGGTGTTGGTGTACCACAATTAACTGCGGTTTATGATTGTGCAACAGAAGCTCGTAAACACGGTATTCCAGTTATTGCTGATGGCGGTATTAAGTACTCTGGTGATATGGTGAAAGCTTTAGCGGCAGGAGCACATGTTGTTATGCTAGGTAGCATGTTTGCAGGTGTTGCAGAAAGCCCTGGAGAAACTGAAATTTACCAAGGTCGTCAATTTAAAGTGTATCGTGGTATGGGTTCTGTCGGTGCAATGGAAAAAGGAAGTAAAGATCGTTACTTCCAAGAAGGCAATAAAAAACTTGTCCCAGAAGGTATTGAAGGACGAGTACCATATAAAGGACCTTTAGCAGATACAGTTCACCAATTAGTTGGTGGCTTACGTGCAGGTATGGGATATTGCGGAGCACAGGATTTAGAATTCTTACGCGAAAATGCACAATTCATTCGTATGTCAGGTGCTGGCTTACGTGAAAGTCATCCTCATCACGTACAAATTACAAAAGAGGCTCCAAACTACTCATTATAATGTCTTATATACAAATAGACAGAGATTTGATATCTCTGTCTATTTTTTTTTGATTATGTTAGAATAACGGTTATGTGAGTACATAGATATTGGGGGTAGCAAAAGTGAAAGGTATGTTTTGCAAAAGATTCATTGCTTTGGTAACAGTGCTTACACTAGCTTGTAGCATTTTTATGCCATATAGCAATGCATCAGCTGAAACAGGAGCCGCTTTAAACATTGAAGCAGGTGCGGCAATTTTAGTAGAAGCGAATTCTGGGAAAATTTTATATCAAAAGAATGCAGATGAATTATTATCCATTGCTAGTATGACAAAGATGATGAGTGAATATTTAGTTCACGAAGCAGTGGATAAAGGAAAACTTAAGTGGGACCAGAAAATTAAGGTTTCTGAATATGCATATAAGGTTTCACAAGATGCTTCATTATCAAATGTTGCATTAGAAAATGGTGGCTCTTATACAGTAAAAGAGTTATACGAGGCAATGGCAATCTTTTCTGCAAATGGTGCAACAATTGCATTAGCAGAAGCAATTGCAGGTAAAGAAGTAGACTTCGTAAAAATGATGAATGATAAATCGAAAGAACTAGGGTTGAAAAATTATAAATTTGTCAATTCTACAGGTTTAACGAATAAAGATTTAAAGGGAATGCATCCTGAAGGAACAACAGCGGATGAAGAAAATAAAATGTCTGCAAAGGATGTTGCAACTTTAGCACAACATTTAATTAAAGATTATCCAAAAGTGTTAGATACAGCAAAAATCCCTAAAAAAGAATTCCGTCCAGAAAAAGAGAAGTTTGCAATGTCGAACTGGAACTGGATGTTAAAGGGCTTAGTTAAAGAATATGATGGCGTAGACGGCCTAAAAACAGGCTCAACTCCAGAAGCAGGAGATTGCTTCACTGGTACGGTTGAAAGAAACGGAATGCGTTTTATTTCTGTAGTTATTAAAACAAGTTCTCATACAGCACGTTTTGATGAAACAAAGAAGCTATATGATTATGGGTTTGCTAACTTTGAAGTAAAACAAATGTATAAAAAAGGTTCTTCAGTAAAAGGACAAGAAACAGTACGAGTAGAAAATGCGAAAGATAAAGATGTAGCAGTTCAAACGAAACAAGCTATTTCACTTCCAGTGCCAAAAGGAAGTAAAGATGTTTATAAAACGGAATTAAAAGAATCAAGTAAGGGACAAGAAGCACCTATTAAAAAGGGGGCTGCGCTTGGTCAAATGGTAATTACGCCAAAAGATACAAACGACCCTGGATTTTTAACTGGTAAGTCACTGCAAGTTGATCTTGTAACAACATCTGAAGTAGAAGAAGCAAACTGGTTTACTCGTGCTATGCGCGGAATTGGTTCATTCTTTAGTGGCATGTGGAATAGTGCTGTTGATACAGTAAAAGGATGGTTTTAAAAGCTCCTCATGATAGGAGCTTTTTTTTATTCCTATTTTTCATACCGACTTTATGAAAAAGTAGTAGACAAGCATCTGATAGTTAGTGGTAGAATGTAAGAGTATTCTTAATTTTCGCCTTTAACGGGGGAAAGCAATTCACCTAGGGGGGTTTTTGTACATGACAAATGTAACAGGGACAGAACGTGTAAAACGTGGAATGGCAGAAATGCAAAAAGGCGGCGTTATTATGGACGTAGTTAACGCTGAACAAGCAAAAATTGCAGAAGAGGCAGGCGCAGTTGCCGTTATGGCATTAGAGCGTGTACCAGCAGATATTCGTGCAGCAGGTGGCGTTTCTCGTATGGCAGACCCAACAATTGTTGAAGAAGTTATGGGTGTGGTGTCAATTCCGGTTATGGCAAAATGCCGTATCGGTCACCTTGTAGAAGCACGTGTATTAGAATCATTAGGGGTAGACTATATCGATGAGAGTGAAGTATTAACTCCTGCTGATGAAGTATACCATTTAAATAAACGTGATTACACAGTTCCATTTGTATGTGGTTGCCGTGATATCGGAGAAGCTGCACGTCGTATTGCAGAAGGTGCATCTATGCTTCGTACAAAAGGTGAACCGGGAACAGGAAACATTGTAGAGGCAGTGCGTCATATGCGCCAAGTCAATGCAGAAATCCGTCAAGTTGCGAGTCTACGTGAAGATGAGTTAATGACATATGCAAAAAATACTGGCGCTCCTTACGAAGTATTACTTGAAATTAAACGTCTTGGTCGCTTACCAGTTGTAAACTTTGCGGCAGGTGGTGTAGCAACACCAGCAGATGCAGCGTTAATGATGCAACTTGGTGCTGATGGGGTATTTGTTGGATCTGGTATCTTCAAATCAGAAAACCCAGAGAAATTTGCACGTGCAATCGTTGAAGCAACGACTCATTATGAAGATTACGAACTAATTGCAAGCCTTTCTAAAGGATTAGGTAATGCAATGAAGGGTGTCGAAATTTCAACGTTATTACCAGAACAACGCATGCAAGAGCGTGGATGGTAATTAAAGGAGAACTTTAAAATGGTGAAAATAGGTGTACTAGGTCTTCAAGGTGCAGTTCGTGAGCATATAAAATCAGTTGAAGCAAGTGGTGCAGAAGCTGTTGTTGTAAAGCGTATAGAGCAACTTGAAGAGATTGATGGTCTTATTTTACCAGGCGGTGAAAGTACAACAATGCGCCGTCTTATTGATAAGTATGCTTTCATGGAACCACTTCGTACATTTGCAAAGTCTGGTAAACCAATGTTTGGTACGTGTGCAGGGATGATTCTTCTTGCAAAAACACTTATTGGCTATGAAGAAGCACATATTGGTGCTATGGATATTACAGTTGAGCGCAATGCGTTCGGACGCCAAAAGGATAGTTTTGAAGCTGCGCTTTCAATTGAAGGCGTGGGTGAAGACTTCATTGGTGTATTTATCCGTGCGCCGTATGTTGTAGAAGTAGCTGATAATGTTGAAGTGCTTTCTAAGCATGGTGACCGAATGGTAGCGGTAAGACAAGATCAGTTTTTAGCTGCTTCATTCCATCCGGAATTAACAGATGATCATCGTGTGACAGCATACTTTGTTGAAATGGTAAAAGAAGCGAAAATGAAAAAAGTTGTATAAGTAACTTGCAACTTGTATAAGATTATAGTAAATTGATGGTAACAATTTTATAAAATAAGCGTGTTGATAGGAAATAGTAACAAATGTCGTTTCTTATAGAGAGTCGATGGTTGGTGGAAATCGATAGAAACAGTTTGTGAATCCATCCTGGAATGGAATGTGGAATATCTTTTGGATTAGTAAGCATTCCCGGTGAAGAGCCGTTATTTCTACTTGAGAGGAAAGCGGTAATGCTTTCAACTAGGGTGGCAACGCGGGTTAACTCCCGTCCCTTTATATAGGGACGGGAGTTTTTTGTGTTTTATAAAATAAAAGGAGGAGTATATAATGCTTGATATTAAATTTTTACGTACAAACTTTGAAGAAGTAAAAGCGAAATTACAGCATAGAGGCGAAGATTTAACTGATTTCGGCCGTTTTGAAGAACTTGATACGAGAAGAAGAGAACTACTTGTTCAGACAGAAGAATTAAAAAGTAAACGTAACGAAGTATCTCAACAAATTTCTGTATTAAAGCGCGAAAAGAAAGATGCAGAAGCTCTAATTTTAGAAATGCGTGAGGTTGGAGAAAAAGTAAAGGATCTTGATAACGAACTTCGTACAGTTGAAGAAGACTTAGAAAGATTAATGTTATCTATTCCAAATATCCCTCATGAATCTGCTCCAGTTGGTGAAACAGAGGATGATAATGTAGTAGCACGTACTTGGGGAGAAGTGAAAGAATTTACTTTTGAGCCAAAACCACATTGGGATCTTGCTACTGATTTAGGAATTTTAGATTTTGAACGCGCTGGGAAAGTAACAGGAAGCCGCTTCGTATTTTACAAAGGTGCTGGTGCAAGATTAGAGCGTGCTTTAATTAGCTTTATGCTTGATCTTCATACTGATGAGCATGGATATGAAGAAGTATTACCTCCATATATGGTAAACCGTGCAAGTATGACGGGAACAGGACAACTTCCAAAGTTTGAAGAAGATGCATTCCGTATTGAAAGTGAAGATTACTTCTTAATTCCAACAGCTGAAGTACCTGTAACGAATATGCATCGTGATGAGATTTTAAATAAAGAGCAATTGCCTATAAGATATGCTGCATTTAGCTCTTGCTTCCGTTCTGAAGCAGGTTCAGCTGGTCGTGATACACGTGGCTTAATTCGCCAGCATCAGTTCAATAAAGTAGAGCTTGTGAAGTTCGTAAAACCAGAAGATTCTTATGAAGAATTAGAAAAATTAACAAATGATGCAGAACGCGTGTTACAATTATTAGAGTTGCCATATCGCGTTATGAGCATGTGCACAGGCGATTTAGGATTTACAGCAGCGAAGAAATACGATATTGAAGTATGGATTCCAAGCTATGGCACATATCGTGAAATTTCTTCTTGTAGTAATTTTGAAGCTTTCCAAGCGAGACGTGCAAATATCCGTTTCCGCCGTGAGCCAAATGGAAAACCAGAACATGTTCATACATTAAATGGATCTGGTCTTGCAATCGGACGTACGGTTGCAGCTATTTTAGAGAACTACCAACAAGAAGATGGTACAATTATAATTCCAGAAGTTCTTCGCCCTTATATGGGAGGAAAAACAGTTATTAAGTAAATTTAAACATTCATCGGTATGAGTGATTGGTAATTATGAGCGTTGTCAGTACTGTAATGTAGGAAGGGGAAAGTAAAATTTTCCTTTCCTCATAATTTATTTTAGTAGGGTTGACTAACTGTTTTTCTTTTGATATTATATTTGATGTCAATATGGAGGTATACCCAAGTCTGGCTGAAGGGATCGGTCTTGAAAACCGACAGGCGGCGAGAGTCGCGCGGGGGTTCGAATCCCTCTACCTCCTCCAGATATAATTGACAACAGCGCATATAAGTGGAGATTGGAGAACTCGTTACCAACACGTAACGAGTTTTTATTTTAAAACCAATCATAAAGTATGGTGTAAGGTAATTTTGTCCTTATTACACACTCATATTCCGATGATTATCTTCATAGATATGAAAGGAGTCAACATGGATCTTATTATACAAACGTTTCCTTTAGATGGAAAAACTTTATATTATGTACAATGTCCTGTCTGTAAGAACAATAGAATTTTAAACAGTGGTGCAAACGTATCACGCATTATTAGTGATGATACATTCCGTAAACTTTGTGGTTGTACTTGTGATGTAAAACAAGCTACGAGTAAAGTAGAGGCGCCAAAACAAGTTAAAAAAGCAGCTGTAAAGAAAGCGGCGGCTCCAAAACGTACAGGTAAAGTATTAACGGCAGTAATTAACGGGAAAGAAATGACTGTTAAAGAAATTGCTGAAGCATACGATATTAGTACAAGTACTGTTCGTCAGCGCATTAACGCAGGAAAACCTGAGAGTGAAATTATTGCTCCAACAAAGAAGAAGTAATTTAATAGGAAAACCCGTGCATATGCACGGGTTTTTTATTTTACAAGTTTACGTGTTTGTTTTAAAAAATGGCCAATTTTTTTAATGATTGGTTCGATTGAATCACCATCTTTTAAAATATCGTACTCATTAATATTTAAGCGTAATACAGGGCATGAATTAAAGTTGTTAATCCAGTTTTCATAACGTCCATGCATTTCTTTCCAGTACTCAATTGGTGTTTGCTGTTCCATTGGGCGCCCGCGTTCTTGAATACGATCGACAATATCATCGAAAGAACCTTCTAAGTAAATTAATAAGTCTGGATGAGGGAAGTAAGGAGTCATGACCATAGCGTCAAATAAACCTTTGTATGTTTCATAATCAGTTTCCGTCATTGTTCCTTTTTCATGATGCATCTTTGCGAAAATTCCAGTGTCTTCGTAAATGGAACGATCTTGAACAAAACCGCCACCATATTCAAAAATTCTTTTTTGTTCCTTAAATCGTTCTGCTAAAAAGTACACTTGTAGGTGGAAGCTCCAGCGAGTGAAGTCCGCATAGAACTTGTCCAAGTATGGATTGGAATCTACTTTTTCAAATGATGTGCGATAACCTAAAGCATTAGCTAATGCAGTTGTCATAGTTGATTTACCCACACCTACCGTTCCGGCGATAGTGATTACTGCGTCATTAGGTATATCATATTTTTGCCTTAAATTCATTATTATTTCGACTCCTTTAAGAGAGTATTTTGAAGGGCAGATAGGATGACGTTTAAATCATCAGGATTTTTTACAAAATCCATATCGTCTCCATTAAATTTCAATACTGGTATTTCCGGATGATCTTTTTTAAAAGCATCCATTGCTGTTTCATAATCTTTTGTGAGCTGTAGTAAGTAATTTGGATCCATGTTTTTTTCAAATTCTCTTCCGCGCATGGCGATTCGTTTTTGCAATGTTTCTAGGCTAGCTGTTAAATAAACAATGACATTTGGCACAGGCATATCTTGTGTAAGGATACGATAAATTTGCATGTATTTGTCATATTGAGAGTCTTTTAATGTGCGGGATGCAAAAATTAAATTTTTAAAGATATGGTAATCCGCTACTACTGGTTTCCTTTGATTCAAATACTTTATGTTAATGTCTTCTAATTGTTTGTATCTATTACAAAGAAAGAACATCTCTGTTTGAAAACTCCATTCGTCGATGTCTTCATAGAACTTTCCTAAAAAGGGATTTTCATCAACAATCTCTTTTAGTAAGTGGAGTTGCATGTGAGTTGAAATTTCCTTCGCAAGTGAAGTTTTTCCAACACCAATTGGTCCTTCAACCGTGATAAATGGTACTCCGGTCACGCTGTTTCCTCCTTTCAATCAGTGATTTACCGTGACTACTAAAAACACAAAACAGAATTATTGTAGCACAAGAGGGAAGCGAGCGGGTTAATTTGATATAAAAAGTTAGAAAATAGATATATGTATTAATTAAATTTTATTTTGGTTGATGATGTTATAGTTGCTTTCAATGTAGTTTCCATTATTTTTAAAGCATGTATATTATCTTGGTCGTTGTTAGAGGCGATACAATCCTCTGGTACATACAATGTATAATTTCTCATATGAGCATCATTAGCTGTAAATAGGATACATATATTTCCGGCAACCCCTGTTAATATTAGATTTTCTATTTTTAAATAACCTAGTAATGAATTTAAAGGTGTTTCATAAAAAGCGGAATAATGTGGTTTAATAAAAATGTAATCATCAGAACTTGGAGCAATCTTATGGATTATGTTTTTGCTATATTCATTTGTACAATGAGTAATAAGTTGGTCGATATCAGATCTCCAAAGTTGATAATGGTCATTAACGTAAATTATAGGACAGCCGAAGGATTTCATTTTTTTCTTTAATTGTAAAATAGGGTTTGTTATAATTTCACATTTTTTAGCTAGAATGGGTCCGTGGGAAAATTGAAAGTCATTAATCATATCGATAATGAGCAAGGCGGTATTTTTCATATGTAATCCCCTCTCTTTTTTCTTTTAGGGTGGATTGAATTTGTAAAAGTTATCCCCTGTGTAGTAAATGGAAAATAAGTGTACTTTATTTGTAATGAAAGGACTATGTTATGGAACAAGATCAAGATATTTATTTTATGCAATTAGCGATAGAAGAAGCTAAAAAGGCAGAGGAAATACAGGAAGTACCAATTGGAGCAGTTATAGTGTTAAATGGTGAGGTAATTAGTGTTGCTCATAATTTAAGGGAAACTGAGCAGAGATCAATAGCTCATGCTGAGTTGCTAGCGATAGATGAGGCATGTAAAAAATTAGGGACATGGCGTTTAGAAGATGCAACATTGTATGTAACATTAGAACCTTGTCCAATGTGTGCGGGTGGAATTGTTTTATCACGAGTGAAGCGAGTTGTATATGGTGCAAGTGATCCTAAGGGCGGATGTGCAGGGACATTGATGAATCTTTTAACGGATGAACGCTTCAATCATCAATGTGAAGTAGTATCTGGTGTACTAGAGGAAGAATGCGGTACGTTGTTAACAAGCTTTTTTAGAGAACTTCGTAAAAAAAGAAAAGCAATAAAAAAATTAGAGAAGAATACTGGGAACTAACGTATTTGCATTTTATAAAGAAACAAGTTATACTGATAATGCCTTTAATGAAGGCAACCGAATATTGGTTTTAACTTTGCCGTGCTAAGCGGGGAGGTAGCGGTGCCCTATACTCGCAATCCGCTCTAGCGAGGCCGAATCCCCTCTCGAGGTTATGTTGCTGTAAGGTCTGCCTTAAGTAAGTGGTGTTGACGTTTGGGTCCTGCGCAACGGGACCCCGTGAACCTTGTCAGGTCCGGAAGGAAGCAGCAATAAGCGGGTCTTCTCGTGTGCCGCAGGAGTGCCTGAACCGAGCTAACTGCTTGAGTAACGCTTATGGTACGTAATCGACGGAGGGTGCACGGCAGTTATATATGTATACAAAACTCACCTTAATACAAAGGTGAGTTTTTTGTATAGAAAATAACTTTTGGAATCTATAAACAGAATGGGTTATAATAAATGAGATAATAACCTTTGAGGGAGGCCGTATTTTCGTGTCATACCAAGCGTTATACCGAACATGGAGACCGCAAAAGTTCGAAGATGTAGTCGGTCAAAAGCACGTAACAAAAACGTTGCAAAATGCCCTTCTTCAAGAGAAAGTTTCACATGCTTATTTATTTTCTGGCCCGAGGGGAACGGGAAAAACGACAATTGCAAAAGTATTTGCAAAAGCAATTAACTGTGAACATGCTCCGGTAGCTGAACCTTGTAATGAATGTCCTTCTTGTTTAGGAATTACACAAGGATCCATTTCAGATGTATTAGAAATTGATGCGGCTTCAAATAACGGTGTAGATGAAATTCGAGATATTAGAGATAAAGTAAAATATGCTCCAAGTGCTGTAGAATATAAAGTATACATTATTGATGAAGTTCACATGCTTTCTATGGGTGCATTCAATGCGCTTTTAAAAACCTTAGAAGAGCCGCCAGGACATGTTATCTTTATTTTGGCGACAACAGAACCTCATAAGATCCCGCCTACAATTATTTCACGTTGTCAGCGTTTTGAATTCCGAAAAATATCAGTGAATGATATTGTTGAGAGATTATCAACGGTCGTGACAAATGAAGGTACGCAAGTGGAAGATGAGGCATTACAAATTGTTGCGCGTGCTGCTGAAGGTGGTATGCGTGACGCACTTAGTCTTATTGATCAGGCTATATCTTATAGTGATGAGACCGTTACGACAGAAGATGTATTGGCCGTAACAGGATCTGTTTCTCAGCAATACTTAGGCAATTTAGTAGAATGCATACGTGAAAATGATGTATCAAGAGCATTGCAAATCATAGATGAAATGATGAGTAAAGGGAAGGATCCAGTTCGTTTTATGGAGGATTTCATTTACTATTATCGTGATATGCTTTTATATCAAACTTCACCGCAACTAGAACATATGTTGGAACGAGTAATTGTAGATGATCAATTCCGTAAGTTGAGTGAAGAAATGCAACCGGAAGTGATCTATGAGATTATTCATACCCTTAGTAAGGGACAACAGGAAATGAAGTGGACAAATCATCCGCGTATTTTCTTAGAAGTTGTTATGGTGCAATTGTGTCAACAGTTTATGATGCAAGCAAATGGTACAGATCGTTTGCAAGCAATTATGAACAGGATGCAGCAACTGGAGAAAGAGTTAGAGCAAGTTAAAAAGAACGGTGTGCCAGCTGGTGTACAACAGGAAGTAAGAGAGACACGTGCAACACCAAAGCCGGTAAGAACAGGAAGTATGAAGATTCCTGTCGGACGTGTAAATGAAGTATTAAAACAAGCGAAGCGTCAAGATTTAGAACAATTAAAAGCTGTATGGGGTGAGTTGTTAGGAAGACTCAAATCATATAACAAAGTAGCGTTTGCTGTTTTACTAGAAAATAGCGAACCAGTGGCAGCTTCAGATGACACTTACGTTTTAGCATTTCAATATGAGATTCATTGTAAGATGGCGAGCGAAAATCGAGAAGCTATGGATACAGTAGAACAAGCTTTATTTGAATTGCTAAGTAAAAGGTTAAATATGATTGCCATTCCAAAAAGTGAATGGGGTAAAATCCGTGAAGACTTTTTACAACGTGAAGGTGGAGAGTCTGAAGAAAGCCCAGAGAAAAGGGAAGACCCTCTTATAGAAGAGGCAGTGAAATTAGTAGGGCAAGAACTCATTGAAATAAAAGAGTAATAATAATTAGGAGGAATTAATTATGATGCGTGGCGGAATGGGAAATATGAATAACATGATGAAACAAATGCAAAAGATGCAAAAGGACATGGCGAAAGCACAAGAAGAGCTTGGTGAAAAAACAGTTGAAGGTACAGCTGGCGGCGGAATGATTACAGTTATCGCAAATGGTCACAAGCAAATTCTTGAAGTGAAGATTAAAGAAGAAGTTGTAGATCCAGAAGATATCGAAATGTTACAAGACTTAGTGTTAGCTGCAACAAATGATGCACTTAAAAAGGCTGATGAGCTTTCAAACTCTACAATGGGTAAATTTACAAAAGGCTTAAACTTACCAGGTGGAATGTTCTAGGAGGATATTGATACATGCATTATCCAGAACCAATATCAAAACTAATCGATAGTTTTATGAAGTTGCCAGGTATCGGACCGAAAACAGCGGTTCGATTGGCATTTTTCGTATTAGATATGAAAGAAGATGACGTGTTAGGTTTCGCGAAAGCACTTGTAAATGCGAAGCGAGATTTAGCGTACTGTTCTGTATGCGGACATATTACTGATCGTGATCCTTGTTATATTTGTAATGATTCACATCGAGATCAATCAGTTGTTTGTGTCGTGCAAGAACCGAAAGATGTAATCGCGATGGAAAAAATGAAAGAGTATCAAGGTGTATATCATGTGTTACGTGGTGCGA
>NZ_JBBOTS010000001.1:32500-80000 GCF_038005705.1 Bacillus sp. FSL L8-0199
GGCGGCCGTAACTATAACGGTCCTAAGGTAGCGAAATTCCTTGTCGGGTAAGTTCCGACCCGCACGAAAGGTGTAACGATTTGGGCACTGTCTCAACCAGAGACTCGGTGAAATTATAGTACCTGTGAAGATGCAGGTTACCCGCGACAGGACGGAAAGACCCCGTGGAGCTTTACTGTAGCCTGATATTGAATTTTGGTACAGTTTGTACAGGATAGGCGGGAGCCATTGAAACCGGAGCGCTAGCTTCGGTGGAGGCGCTGGTGGGATACCGCCCTGACTGTATTGAAATTCTAACCTACGGGTCTTATCGACCCGGGAGACAGTGTCAGGTGGGCAGTTTGACTGGGGCGGTCGCCTCCTAAAGTGTAACGGAGGCGCCCAAAGGTTCCCTCAGAATGGTTGGAAATCATTCGTAGAGTGCAAAGGCATAAGGGAGCTTGACTGCGAGACCTACAAGTCGAGCAGGGACGAAAGTCGGGCTTAGTGATCCGGTGGTTCCGCATGGAAGGGCCATCGCTCAACGGATAAAAGCTACCCCGGGGATAACAGGCTTATCTCCCCCAAGAGTCCACATCGACGGGGAGGTTTGGCACCTCGATGTCGGCTCATCGCATCCTGGGGCTGTAGTCGGTCCCAAGGGTTGGGCTGTTCGCCCATTAAAGCGGTACGCGAGCTGGGTTCAGAACGTCGTGAGACAGTTCGGTCCCTATCCGTCGTGGGCGTAGGAAATTTGAGAGGAGCTGTCCTTAGTACGAGAGGACCGGGATGGACGCACCGCTGGTGTACCAGTTGTTCTGCCAAGGGCATAGCTGGGTAGCTATGTGCGGAAGGGATAAGTGCTGAAAGCATCTAAGCATGAAGCCCCCCTCAAGATGAGATTTCCCATAGCGTAAGCTAGTAAGATCCCTGAAAGATGATCAGGTTGATAGGTTCGAGGTGGAAGCATGGTGACATGTGGAGCTGACGAATACTAATAGATCGAGGACTTAACCATATAATATGTAGCAATGTTATCTAGTTTTGAAGGAATATGCCTTCAATAGTTTGGTGATGATGGCAGAGAGGTCACACCCGTTCCCATACCGAACACGGAAGTTAAGCTCTCTAGCGCCGATGGTAGTTGGGACCTTGTCCCTGTGAGAGTAGGACGTCGCCAAGCAACTAAAAACACAAGTCATTTGACTTGTGTTTTTTTGTATTGTTAAAAAGAATAGGAAAGAAGTAAGAGTAATACAAACACGTTGCCCAAGAGTTAATCATATTATATAAAAGATGGGTGTATATTTTTCTGTAAATTGTTAAGGATTAGAAGTATAAAATAGGTTCACTTAAATAGGGAGGGAAGGTTATGAAATTACAAAGTGAAGTTTGTATTGTTTGTGAGACGAAAAGAAAAGAAGGTATATATGTTTATAATAATTTAATATGCTATGAATGTGAAAAGGATATGGTGAATACAGAGACAGATGATCCGAAATATATACATTATTTAAAGCAGCTTCGAAAACTAGAAGTATCATATTTTTAAATAGGCATATGCCTATTATTTTTTTTGTTCTGTATAATAGATAGAGAATGAATAATAAGGAAGAGATGTAGATGAATCAAAATCGTATGCCTTTATATGAGGCGTTAATAGAGTTTAAAGAAAGAGGGCCGTTATCCTTTCATGTTCCAGGTCATAAGAATGGTTTAAACTTCCCTCAGGAGGCAATAAGAGAGTTTAAAGATATTCTATCTATTGATATAACTGAGTTAGCAGGACTAGATGATTTGCATAGTCCGTTTGAATGTATAGATGAGGCACAACAATTATTGGCTGAAGTTTATAATACAAAGAGGAGCTATTTTTTAATTAATGGTTCAACAGTCGGGAACTTAGCAATGATTTTGTCTTGTTGCGGGGAACATGATATTGTTCTTGTACAAAGAAATTGTCATAAATCAATTATTAATGCTTTAAAACTTGCGGGAGCAAATCCCATTTTTTTAGATCCATGGATTGACGAAGCTTATAATGTACCAGTGGGAGTTCGTAACGAAATTATTAAGAAAGCAATTGGAAAGTATCCAAATGCGAAAGCACTCATTTTAACGCATCCTAATTATTATGGTATGGGGATGGATCTAGAGGCAAGCATCGCTTTTGCACATGCACATAAAATACCTGTTTTGGTAGATGAGGCACATGGGGCACATCTGTGTTTGGGAGAACCATTCCCGAAGTCAGCATTAACATATGGTGCAGATATTGTAGTTCATTCTGCACATAAAACATTACCCGCAATGACAATGGGTTCCTATTTACATATAAATAGTCACTTAGTAGATGAAGAGAAGGTTACTACTTATTTAAGTATGCTACAATCTAGTAGTCCATCGTATCCAATTATGGCTTCCTTGGATATAGCACGCTTTACAATGGCACGTATAAAAGAAGAAGGTCACAGTGAAATTGTTGAGTTTTTACGAAGATTTAAGGAACAACTACGTTCTATTCCTCAAATCGCCATTTTAGAATATCCGTTGCAAGATGAGTTAAAGGTCACCGTACAAACTCGTTGTCAGTTATCAGGGTACGAATTACAGTCTGTATTTGAAAAGGTCGGTATATATACAGAGATGGCTGATCCGTACAATGTCCTATTTATTTTACCACTACAAGCAAATGAGGGGTATATGAAGGTTATAGAGATGATCCGAGTAGCATTGCAACATTATGAGGTGAAAGACAAGAGAGAATCTATTCGTTATACTTATAAAGGTGAGTTCTCTCTTTTACCGTATACGTATAAACAACTAGAAGGATATAAAACAAAGATAGTATCTATAGAAGAGGCTGTTGGAATGATAGCGGCGGAAATGGTGATTCCGTATCCACCTGGAATTCCATTGATTATGTATGGAGAGAGAATTACTTCAGGGCATAAAGAGCAAATTATGTATTTAGAGAGAGCAGGAGCTCGTTTTCAAGGGAATACGAAATATATGAAAGTGTATGATATAGAAAGTAGGTTTTAGGATGAAGGGATTATTTGTAACAATTGAGGGCCCAGAAGGTTCAGGTAAAACAACGTTAATTAAAAGCTTATTGCCATATTTTGAAAAAAAAGCACAAAAGGTAATGGCGACAAGGGAACCAGGCGGTATTGCAATTTCTGAGGACATTAGGACGATTTTACATAAACAAGAATATACGATGATGGAAGCACGTACAGAAGCGCTTCTTTATGCTGCTGCGCGCAGACAACATTTAGTAGAAAAAGTTATGCCAGCACTTAATGAGAACTACCTCGTGTTATGTGATCGTTTTATAGATAGCTCTTTAGCATACCAAGGCTATGCAAGAGGATTGGGTATGGATAAGGTATTTGAAATAAATCGTTTCGCAACAGAGGACTGTATGCCTAGTTTAACAATTTATCTAGACATTGAGCCTGAGGTTGGTTTGGCTCGGATTGAAAAAGATGCAGGACGTGAAGTAAATCGACTAGATATGGAAGATATCTCTTTCCATAAACGTGTGCGCGAAGGGTATTTACAAGTTGTAGAACGTTTCTCGGATCGTATTGTATTGGTAAATGCTGATCAGCCGATGGAAAAACTTATAGAAGAAGTTGTTCAGATTATAGAAGATAAATTGTTATAATAGAAGGAAAGAATGAAATAAGTGAGGTATGCATTATGACGAAGACGTGGGAGCAGCTTTCTGCTATACAACCCATCGGTGTAAAAATGTTGATGAATAGCATTGCAAAAGAGCGTATATCCCACGCTTACTTGTTAGAGGGAGGGAAAGGGACAGGAAAGTTTGCGACAGCAATTCAAATGGCAAAGAGTTTCCTCTGTTCTGAGCGGAATGGGGTAGAGCCCTGCCATGTATGTACAAACTGTAAGCGAATTGATTCAGGTAACCACCCTAACTTACATATTGTAAAACCAGACGGATTATCTATTAAAAAGCAGCAAATTCATGATTTACAAGAAGAGTTTTCAAAAACAGGATTAGAGGCAAATAAAAAATTATATATTATTGAGCACGCAGATCGTATGACAGCAAATGCGGCAAATACACTTTTGAAATTTTTAGAAGAACCAAGTAGTGATACAACTGCTATTTTACTTACTGAACAAAGTCATCAAATTTTAAATACGATTTTATCTCGTTGCCAAGTTGTTACGTTTAGACCGTTACCTACGGAATCTTTAATTAGAAGATTACAGGATGAAGGGATTACAGCATCTTTATCGACACTTGCTGCTCAACTTACAAATAGTTTTGATGAAGCTTTAGCTTTATGTAGTGATGAATGGTTTGCACAAGCACGAGCTTTAGTGATAAAATTATGTGAAGCGCTCGAAAAAGATAAAACCTCTATTTTTTTTGTACAAGAAAAATGGGGAAAACACTTTGGAGAGAAAGAACAATTACAGCAAGGTTTAGATATGTTACTCCTTATTTATAAGGATTTATTATATGTTCAACTTGGAGAAGAAGATCGTCTTGTTTTTCATGATCAGAAAGAGATGTTTGAATCGTTTTCCTATGCTCAGAAGCGCATTGTATCAGCTCTCTTTAATATATTAGAGGCAAAAAATAGAATCAACGCTAATGTAAATGCGCAGCTTGTGTTCGAACAGTTAGTGTTGCGGTTGCAGGAGGGATGACCGTTTTGTATGATGTAGTAGGTGTTCGCTTTAAGAAGGCCGGAAAGGTATATTACTTTGATCCAAATCAGTTCGATATCTCTGAAAATGAGTTTGTCATTGTAGAAACGGTAAGAGGTATTGAATACGGAAAAGTAGTTATTACCAAAAAACAAGTTGATGAAAACGACGTTGTATTACCGCTAAAAAAGGTTATTCGTATTGCAAATGAAAATGATCGTACCATTGTTGAAGAGAACAAACATGCTGCAAAAGAAGCATATCAAGTCTGTCAACAAAAGGTAGTAGAGCATAATCTTGATATGAAACTTGTAGATGTAGAGTATACATTCGATCGTAATAAGATTATTTTCTATTTTACTGCGGATGGTCGGATCGATTTCCGCGAACTAGTGAAGGACTTAGCCGCAATTTTTAGAACAAGAATTGAACTAAGACAAATTGGTGTTCGTGATGAAGCGAAGATGCTAGGTGGTATTGGTCCATGTGGTCGTATGCTTTGTTGTTCTACTTTTTTAGGGGATTTTGAACCTGTATCCATTAAAATGGCAAAGGATCAAAATTTATCATTAAATCCTGCAAAAATCTCTGGTTTATGTGGTCGCTTAATGTGTTGCTTAAAATATGAGAATGATGAATATGAGGCAGCAAAGGAACAACTTCCTGATTTAGATCAACGTATACAAACCCCGCATGGTACTGGCCGTGTTATCGGATTAAATATTTTAGAAAGATTAATTCAAGTGGAACTAGTAGACAAGGAACGGATAGTAGAATATACGTTAGATGAGTTAGTGAATAAAGGGGTCGTTTCGAGTCAAACCACAGATTAATGAGGTGGGTGCTTGTGGAGAAAAAAGATATTTTTGAATCGGTTTCTAGTATGGAAGAGCAAATTGGACATTTATATAAACAGTTGGGAGAGTTAAAACAGCATCTTGCAGAGTTGTTGGAAGAAAACCAGCATATAAAAATGGAAAATAACAATTTGCGACACCGTTTTGAAGAAGTGCAGAATAAAGAAAAACAAAAAACTCAAAAACGTAAAGAAGTGAAGCCGAAAACAGATATTGGTGAAGGCTATGACAATTTAGCGAGACTGTATCAAGAAGGTTTTCATATTTGCAATCTACATTATGGAAGTGTACGTAAAGAGGGAGATTGTTTGTTCTGTCTGTCATTCTTAAATAAAAAGTGAAATTACCTTTCCAATTATAATTGGAAAGGTAATTTTTTATACATGAAATAGGGTAGGTTAAGGGTAAGAAAAGGAGCAGTATATGAATTTATATGAAGATGAACGTTTAGATTACTTATTAGCACAAGACATGAAGATTATACAAAGCCCATCAGTATTTAATTTTTCTTTAGATGCCGTTTTACTTGCAGATTTTGCATGGGTACCAATTCAAAAGGGGAATTTACTTGATTTGTGTACAGGTAACGCGGTTGTTCCCCTTCTATTAAGTACAAGAACAAAAGGAAATATTACTGGTGTGGAAATTCAAGAACGCTTATATGATATGGGAGTAAGAAGTGTTCAATACAATGGGTTGGAAGAAAGAATTCACCTCATACATGGAGATTTGAAAGATATGCCAGAGAAACTTGGGCGTCATCAATATGATGTTGTTACATGTAATCCACCATATTTTCAAACACCTCAAACTTCAGAGAAAAATATGAATGAACATTTAGCGATAGCTCGTCATGAAATTATGTGTACATTAGAAGATGTTGTATCTGCAAGTAGTCAGTTAGTAAAACAAGGTGGGAAAGTAGCGTTTGTACATCGTCCAGGGCGATTACTAGACATTGTCACATTAATGCGTAAATATAAAATTGAACCAAAGCGTGTGCAATTTGTTTATCCTAAGGTTGGAAAAGAAGCAAATACATTGTTAATTGAAGGAATTAAGGATGGAAATGCAGATTTGAAAATCTTACCGCCTCTCGTTGTATATGAGAACAATAACGAATATACAAAGGAGCTACGTTCAATTTTATATGGAGAAGAATAAGCACTTTTTTTATGTGGTAGAGTGCTCTGATGGAAGTTATTATGCTGGATATACAAACCATATAGAAAAGAGAATTCAGACTCATAATAGCGGCAAAGGGGCTAAGTATACACGCGTCAGGCTTCCTGTCGTTTTAAAATATGTAGAGGCCCATGATGATAAGCGTACAGCTATGCAAGCGGAGTATTACTTTAAGAAATTAACGAGAAAACAAAAAGAGGCATATATGCAAAAAGGAGAACGCTATGTGGCAACAAAAAAGCTTTCAACAAAATGAAAAGGGAGTTTTATATTTAGTACCAACTCCTATTGGAAATCTAGAAGATATGACATTTCGTGCAATCCGAATTTTAAAAGAAGTTGATTTAATTGCTGCTGAAGATACGAGACAAACGAAAAAACTTTGTAATTATTTTGAAATTGAAACACCTGTCACGAGTTATCATGAGCACAATAAAGAAGTAAGTGGGAAGAAACTATTAGAGAAATTAGAGGATGGAAAGAATGTAGCACTTGTTAGTGACGCTGGTATGCCATGTATTTCTGATCCAGGTTACGATATTGTCGTTGAGGCAGTAGCTGAGCAATATCATGTAATTCCGCTTCCTGGAGCAAATGCAGCCCTTACAGCATTAATTGCATCTGGTCTTGAAACAAAGCAGTTTTATTTCTATGGTTTCTTGCAGAGAAACAAAAAGGAACGGAAGATGGAGTTAGAAAAGCTTCGTTATGTACAAACTACAATGATGTTTTATGAAGCACCTCATCGTTTAGATGATACTTTAATTTCGATGCAGGAAGTGTTGGGAAATAGAGAGATTGTATTATGTCGAGAGTTAACGAAAAAATTTGAGGAATTTATTCGAGGAACAATCGAAGAAGCAATTGAGTGGACGAAGCAAAATGAAGTACGTGGTGAGTTTTGTATTTTAGTAGCTGGTTCAACAGAAGAACCTGCTCCAGAAGAACAATGGTGGGAATCTCTTTCGGTATATGATCATATTGAATATTATATAAATGAAAAAAGTATGAATTCAAAAGAAGCGATTAAAACAGTCGCTAAAGATCGAGATTTGTCGAAAAGAGATGTATATCAAATCTATCATGTCGATAAAAAATAAGCTTCTCATAATTGAGAAGCTTATTTTGCTGTTTCGATATAATCTTGAAGTTCGTTTAAGATTTGCTCAGCGCCTTCTTTGCTTAAGATGATTTTACCTTCAGCTAAAGAAAGGTTACCGTCAGATACTTCACCAGTTACTTGGCAAGTCATGTTTGGTTTATATTTCTTTAAGATGATTTTTTCGTCATCAACATAGATTTCAAGAGCGTCCTTTTCTGCAATACCTAAAGTACGGCGTAATTCGATTGGAATTACTACACGACCTAATTCATCAACTTTACGAACAATACCAGTAGATTTCATAATTTTTTTCCTCCTAAATAAATAGTTTATAAGTTTCGAGTCTATTTTTAGATTCGTCATTTTTCGACAAAATACCCTATGGACATATGATACCAATCATTTACATTTCCGTCAATTCTTAAATTCTATATTTTTTAAAAAGATTTATAGATTTCTTATTTCTTATATATAATAGATTGAGAGGAAATTCCACAATTATTTACATTATTTTCTGAAAAAAATAATAAATTTAAAGTAGATATTGTATATTTTTTTGAAATATGAGCAATAGATGATAAAGATATCGAGCATTAAGACCTAAATTTAAAATTAGGTTGGCGTAAAGAAGATAAGTTAGATTTGGGCTGCTCGTAAAGCCCAATTAACGTGGGCTAATAATTAGTGGGGAGGAACAAAACCCTACTGATTAAAGTTTCACTTTATATATGAGTTTTTGATATACTGTTTATAAATACATATGAGGTTATTCGGGAGGTCCAAAACAATGACAGAGGAAAATAAGTCCTTTTATATTACTACCCCAATTTATTATCCAAGTGGAAAATTACACATTGGACATGCTTATACGACAGTAGCAGGAGATGCGATGGCACGATATAAGCGTATGCAAGGTTATAATGTGCATTATTTAACAGGAACTGATGAGCATGGACAGAAGATCCAAAAGAAAGCAGAAGAGTTAAATATTACGCCACAGGCATATGTTGATAACATTGTTGCAGGAATCAAAGAGCTTTGGGAGAAGATGGATATTTCTTATGATGATTTTATTCGTACAACTGAAGATCGTCATAAAGATGTTGTCGAAAAAATCTTTAAGCAATTAGTAGATCAAGGTGACATTTATCTTGATGAATATGAAGGTTGGTATTCTGTACAAGATGAGACGTTCTATACAGAGCATCAATTAGTAGATCCAATTATGGAAGGCGACAAAGTAGTTGGAGGAAAAAGCCCAGATAGTGGTCATGATGTAGAACTTGTTCGTGAAGAATCTTATTTCTTTAGAATGGGTAAATATGTCGACAGACTATTAAAGTTCTATGAAGATAATCCACATTTCATTCAGCCGGAGTCTCGTAAAAATGAAATGATTAATAATTTTATTAAACCAGGATTAGAAGATTTAGCGGTTTCTCGTACTTCATTTGACTGGGGAGTTCGTGTTCCTGGTAACCCAAAACACGTTATTTACGTATGGGTTGACGCATTATCTAACTATATTACGGCGTTAGGTTATGGAACAGCAAATGAAGAGAAATATAAAAAATTCTGGCCTGCAGATGTGCATTTAGTTGGGAAAGAAATTGTTCGTTTCCATACAATTTATTGGCCGATAATTTTAATGGCATTAGATTTACCTCTTCCGAAGAAAGTCTTTGCTCATGGCTGGATTTTAATGAAGGATGGAAAGATGAGTAAGTCAAAAGGAAACGTAGTAGATCCAGTTACATTAATCGATCGTTACGGATTAGATGCATTACGTTATTACCTACTTCGTGAAGTTCCATTTGGATCTGATGGCGTATTCACACCAGAAGGATTTGTGGAGCGTATTAATTTCGACTTAGCAAATGACTTAGGTAATTTATTAAATCGTACAGTAGCTATGATTGATAAGTATTTTAACGGAGAAATCCCTGCATTTAAAGAAAATGTGACGGAATTTGATGAAACGTTAGTAGCGTTTGCACAAGATACTTTGAAAAAAGTAGAAGAAGCAATGGAGAATATGGAGTTCTCTGTAGCGTTAGGATCTATTTGGCAACTAGTTAGTCGTACGAATAAATATATTGATGAAACACAACCATGGGTATTAGCAAAAGATGAGAATGATCGTAAAAAGTTAGCCTCTGTAATGGCTCATTTAGCAGAAGTACTTCGTCAAACAGGTATTATGCTTATGCCATTCTTAACAGTAGCACCAAGCAAGATGTTTGCTCAGCTTGGCCTTACTGATGAAGCTCATAAATCTTGGGAAAGTCTATCTACAATTGGCTGCATTCCAGCTGGAACAAAAGTAGAAAAAGGAAACCAAATTTTCCCTCGTTTAGAAATGGAAGTGGAAGTAGAGTACATTAAAGAACAAATGAAAAGCTCTGCTCCTAAAGTAGAAGAGAAAAAAGAAGAAGAACCGAAGGCAGAAGAAATTACAATTGATGATTTCTTTAAAGTAGAATTACGCGTAGCTGAAGTACTATCTGCTGAACCTGTGAAAAAAGCAGACAAGTTGTTAAAAATTCAACTAGACTTAGGCACAGAAAAGCGTCAAGTTGTTTCTGGAATTGCAAAATTCTATTCGCCGGAAGACTTAAAAGGTAAAAAGGTTATTTGTGTAACAAACTTAAAACCTGTAAAATTACGCGGTGAATTATCGCAAGGTATGATTTTAGCGGGCGAAGAGAATGGCGTATTGTCATTAGCATCAATCGACCAAAATCTACCAAATGGTACGAAAATCAAGTAATTAAGACAAGAAAAGAGATGTTTCACGTGTAACATGTGTGAAGCGTCTTTTTTCTTTTTACACTCTCTATTTTTGCATTAAGATTGTAGTATTGTTATCGTTAAGTTATTAAAGAACTTATTTTTGTAGAATAAACTTGATTTCAATATAAAAGGAGTTATGTATTATGTTGTTTGATACACATTCACATTTGAATGCAGAGCAATTCGAAGAAGATTTGCAAGAGGTTATTTCCCGAATGAAAGAAGCGGGAGTTACTTATACAGTTGTTGTTGGTTTTGATGAAGTAACGATAAAAAAGGCGATGGAATTAGCTGAAGCCTATGATTTTATTTACGCTGCGGTTGGCTGGCATCCAGTTGATGCAATCGACATGACAGAAGAACATTTAGCTTGGTTAGAAGAACTTGCTTCTCATCCTAAAGTCGTTGCACTTGGAGAAATGGGCTTAGATTATCACTGGGATAAGTCTCCAAAAGAAATACAGAAAGAAGTATTTCGTAAACAAATTGCATTAGCGAAAAAAGTGCAATTGCCGATTATTATACATAACCGCGATGCAACTCAAGATATTGTTGATATTCTAGAAGAAGAGAATGCAGCTGAAGTAGGGGGCATTATGCATTGCTTTAGCGGTAGCGTAGAAGTAGCAGAGCGATGTGTTGATATGAACTTTTTAATTTCGTTAGGTGGACCAGTTACATTTAAAAACGCTAAGAAACCGAAAGAAGTTGCTACGGAGATTCCATTAGAGAAATTGTTAATAGAGACGGATTGTCCCTACTTAACGCCGCATCCATTTCGCGGGAAACGAAATGAACCGAGTTATGTAAAACTCGTAGCAGAAGAAATTGCGAATTTAAAAGGAATTTCTTATGAGGAAGTAGCAGAAATGACAACTAAAAATGCAAAAGTTTTATTTGGTGTTGAATAAAAAGAACGGGGGAAACCTGTTCTTTTTTATTTTGAGAAAAACTAGTAGAAGTAATCAAGAAAATAAATGTGAATGATGAAGTGTTACAATAAGGACAGAGAACAAAGATTTTTCTATTCTATTTTTTAAAATATAAGAATGGGGAAAATAATAATGGAAAAGTCGTCATTTTTTTGTTTTACTAAGTAGAGACGAAATGAGTGTGGAGGCAAGCATGAAAATAAAAGAGATTATCGTTGTAGAAGGTAAAGATGATACAGTTGCGATTAAGCGTGCTGTTGATGCGGATACAATTGAAACGAACGGTTCAGCAATCGGTGATCATGTTATTGAGCAAGTTAAATTAGCGCAGCAAAAAAGGGGCGTTATTATTTTCACAGATCCGGATTATCCTGGAGAGCGTATTCGAAAAATTATTTCTGACAAGGTTCCTGGCTGTAAGCATGCTTTTTTACCGAAGGAAGAAGCGCTTGCTAAAAGGAAAAAGGGTGTTGGGATTGAACATGCTTCTAATGAGTCGATTCGCCGTGCTCTAGAGAATATACATGAAGAAATGGAAGCTTACACAAGTGAAATTAGTTGGAGTGATTTAGTCGATGCAGGCTTAGTGGGCGGAGAAATGGCAAAGAGCCGCAGAGAAAGAATGGGTAAGCTATTAAAGATTGGTTATACAAATGCAAAACAGTTACATAAACGATTACAGATGTTTCAAGTTTCAAAGGAATCATTTGCAGAAGCTTATAAGCAAGTAATACAGGAGGAAAAAAAATGAAGGATATCGCAACGCCAAATCGTACAAAAGACATTGTTGAAAAATATGGATTTTCATTCAAAAAAAGTTTAGGACAAAACTTTTTAATTGATACAAATGTATTAAATCGTATTGTCGATCATGCAGAAATTGGTTCAGAAAGTGGTGCAATTGAAATTGGACCAGGTATTGGTGCATTAACAGAGCAATTAGCGAAGCGTGCTAAAAAAGTAGTGGCTTTTGAAATTGATCAAAGACTATTACCAATTTTAGATGAGACGTTAGCGCCATATGGTAATGTTACAGTTATTAATAAAGACGTACTAAAAGCAGATGTACATGAAGTATTTAATGAGCAATTTGAAGAAGGGCAAGATGTAATGGTAGTAGCTAACTTACCATACTATATTACAACGCCAATTTTATTTAAATTGCTTGAAGAAAAGTTACCAGTTCGTGGATTTGTTGTTATGATGCAAAAAGAAGTTGGAGATCGTTTAGCTGCTAAACCTGGAACGAAAGAGTATGGTTCTTTATCGATTGCCATTCAGTACTATACAGAGGTTGAAACAGTTATGACTGTACCGCGTACAGTGTTTGTACCACAGCCAAACGTTGATTCTGCAATTATCCGCCTTCTAAAGCGTCCTAAACCGGTTGTAGAGGTGACAGATGAAACGTTCTTCTTTGAAGTAGTACGAGCAAGTTTCGCACAGCGCCGTAAAACTTTAATGAATAATTTATCAAATAATTTAAATGGTTTCCCGAAAGATAAGGAGTTATTGGATCGAATTTTAACAGAAGTAGGAATTGATCCAAAGCGAAGAGGCGAAACGCTATCTATTGAAGAGTTTGCAACATTAAGTAATGCATTAGTTCTTCATAAATTATCATAAGAATATGAAAGGGACAGTTCAAGTTGAACTGTCCCTTTTGTCACCTTTCTCTCTCTAAATTCATACTTTAAAAACAGGTAAGATGGCCTAATGAGTTTGGAGGTAGGAGAATGGTTTTACATGTTGGAGAGTTAGTGGAACGATATTCTCATAAGAGGGATATTCTTTTTCGTATTATAGAAATAAAAGGCGAGATAGCTATATTGTTTGGAGAGGAAATTAGACTGGTGGCGGATGCGCCACTGGAAGATTTAATTAGTATAGATCAAAGAGAACATAAAAAAAGGGTGAAGCGTGAGAAAGAAACAATGGAGCGCACGTATCGTTTGTTTCAACAAGATTATGTACTGATGAAACAAAGGCATGAACATACTTCAACTGGTGGATACACAAGTGAGGTGAATTATTTTCAAATGCCGGGACGTGTATTGCATATAGATGGAGACCCTTTATATTTGCGCAAGTGCTTAGATTTATATAATAAAATTGGCGTTCCTGTTCAAGGTATTCATTGTAAAGAAACGGAGATGCATGAAAAAGTAGTAGACTTAATAGATCACTTTCGCCCAGACATTCTCGTTATTACAGGGCATGATGCATATACAAAATCAAAAGGAGTGAAGGGAGATTTAGCGGCATATAGGCATTCAAGGCATTTTGTACAGGCTGTTCGTGAAGTGCGAAAAAAATATCCATCATTGGATCAACTTGTTATTTTTGCTGGGGCATGTCAATCACATTTTGAGGCACTAATTCGTGCAGGGGCCAATTTCGCTAGTTCACCATCTAGAATTAATATTCATGCACTAGATCCTGTATATGTAGTTGGTAAAATTAGTTTTACTTCATTTATGGAGAGAGTCAATGTATGGGATGTCGTACGTAATACAATTACTGGTGAAAAGGGACTAGGTGGAATTGAAACGAGAGGGATTTTACGAACGGGATTACCTTTTCAACATTACGAAGAGTAAGCAGGATACATATGTATCTTGCTTTTTTGTATGGAAGGATTTAAATGAATTTGGATAAAAAGAGGTAAGAACGTAAAGACTACGTAATGATACTTTTACAATATAGTATTTCTTCTATCTATTCAAACGCAGGATGATATTAGCTGTGAATCGCGGTTAATAATTAGGATAGATATATCGTGCTTTAAGTGTTCAATCTAAATTACAGCGAGGTGTAGCGAAGTATATGTCAAAACGTTTAGATGAAATTAAAAGCGAATTAGATCACCATCTTGGACAGCGACTTATGTTAAAAGCAAATAGTGGAAGAAGAAAAACTGTGGAGCAATCAGGTGTACTAGCAGAAACATACCGCTCCGTTTTTGTTGTACAATTGGATCAACAAGAAGATGCGTTGCAACGTGTATCTTATAGTTATGCAGATGTTTTAACAGAGACAGTAGAGTTAACATTTTATGGAGACCCTCATAATGAGGTCATTTTATAATCTGTATATCATTACATATATTCCCATAAATGAAAAGCTATATTATTTTGCATACTAACTATACCGTAGCAAAATAAGGAGGGACTCTGCATTGAGTAGACGAAGAGGTGTCATGTCAAACCAATTTAAAGAAGAGCTAGCAAAAGAGCTTGGCTTTTATGATGTTGTTCAGAAAGAAGGATGGGGCGGAATTCGTGCGAAAGATGCTGGTAACATGGTGAAACGTGCTATAGAAATTGCAGAACAGCAATTAATGAAACGAAACCAGTAGTTGTAAGATACTTTCTATGCTACGGTAGCCGAGGAGACATTCCTCGGCTTTTTGTACTCTAAAAGGTGCCATCATTTTACATAAGTAGTTTCATTCTGAATGCTTTTCGTTATAATTAGGGAAGTGTCATCGTCTTACTATAAATTTATGGTAAAATAAACGATAAAAGATTGAGTACATAGAGTGGGTGAATAGATTGAAGCTACTAGTGAAAGCACCAGCAAAGATTAATCTGTCGTTAGATGTACTGGGAAAAAGACAAGACGGATATCATGAAGTGAAAATGATTATGACAACCATTGATTTAGCAGATCGTCTAGAACTAACGGAATTAGCAGAAGACCGTATTGAAATTTTATCCCATAATCGGTATGTCCCAGACGACCAACGAAATTTAGCTTATCAGGCAGCGAAATTATTAAAAGAGAAGTTTAATGTAAAAAAAGGTGTATCTATTACTATTGAAAAAACGATTCCAGTAGCAGCTGGATTAGCAGGTGGAAGTAGTGATGCAGCAGCGACATTACGTGGTCTTAATAAATTATGGAATTTAGGGCTTACAATTGATGAGTTAGCAGAGCTTGGCGCAGAAATTGGATCAGATGTATCGTTCTGTGTATACGGAGGCACAGCAATTGCCACTGGAAGAGGAGAGAAAATTGAGCATATAAAGACTCCGCCTTCTTGTTGGGTTATTTTAGCGAAACCACATATAGGTGTATCTACTGCTGATGTGTATGGAAATTTAAAGTTAAATCGAGTTACACATCCAAATGTAGATAAAATGGTTGATGTCATAAATTCTGGTGATTATAAAGGAATTTGTGATACTGTTGGTAACGTTTTAGAAGATGTAACATTTGGAATGCATCCTGAAGTTGCCCGTATTAAATCACAGATGAAGCGATTTGGAGCGGATGCTGTATTAATGAGTGGAAGTGGTCCAACTGTATTTGGACTTGTACACCATGATTCACGAATGCATCGCATTTATAACGGATTAAAAGGATTTTGTGAACAAGTCTATGCGGTACGTTTATTAGGAGAGCGAGAAACGCTTGAATAAAGACGTATAATACGTTATGATTTGTTTAGAATATTCGTGATTTGAGGTGAGAGTATGAAAATTAGAAGAAGTACAAGATTAGTCGATATGACTTATTACTTGCTACAAAACCCTCGTCAGCTAGTATCTCTCACTTTTTTTGCTGAAAGGTATCAATCGGCTAAGTCTTCCATTAGTGAAGATTTAGTTATTATTAAGCAAACGTTTGAACAACAAGGGGTCGGCACATTGCAAACGATACCAGGAGCAGCAGGAGGAGTGAAATATATACCGTATATAAGTGAAGAAGAGGCAGATCTAATTATTGATGAGCTTTGTGGCTTATTTGAAAACCGAGATCGTATTTTGCCTGGCGGTTACTTATACATGACAGATTTATTGAGTAATCCTCGCCATATTAATGGCGCAGGTCGTTTGTTTGCTTCTGTTTTTGCTAGGCAACCAATTGATGCAGTTATGACGGTGGCAACGAAGGGGATTCCACTTGCTTATGCAGTGGCAAATTACTTAGATGTACCAGTTGTAATTGCAAGGAAAGATAATAAGGTAACAGAAGGTCCGACTGTTAGTATTAACTATGTGTCGGGTTCTTCTAAACGAATTCAAACAATGACGTTAGCGAAACGCAGTCTTCCAGAAGGGTCGAATGTTTTAATCATTGATGACTTCATGAAAGCTGGCGGAACAATTCAAGGTATGATGAGTATGTTAGAAGAGTTCAAGGCTAATGTTGTTGGTATTGGTGTATTAGTAGAATCCACAGATATTGAAGAACGACTAATTAATAATTTTGTATCATTAATTCGTCTATCGGAAGTTGATGTGAAAGAAAAAACGATTCAAGTGGAAAAAGGGAATTATTCTCTTGCGCCATTTGATGAAGGGCTTGTAGAGGCGGAATAAAAGATAGAGCAGATAGCTCTATCTTTTTTTATTTTATTTATAGATTATAAAATAGATGGACAAACTGCCTTTCGTACACTATTTTTAAAGAGTAAAATAAATAATAAAAGGGTGAAAAGTATGAAAGTTGTTCAAACAAGCAAGGCACCACAAGCAATTGGACCTTATTCACAGGGGATTATTGTAAATAACATGTTCTATAGCTCAGGACAAATTCCATTGATGGCAAATGGGGAGCTTGTAACAGGAGATGTAACAGTACAAACAGAACAAGTATTTCAAAATTTACAAGCGGTATTAGAGGAAGCAGGTGCTTCATTTGATACAGTCGTAAAAACAACAGTATTTTTAAAGGACATGGATGATTTTAATGCTGTGAATGAAGTGTATAGCTCTTATTTCACTACTCATAAACCAGCTCGATCTTGTGTGCAAGTAGCAAAATTACCGAAAGATGTTTCCGTTGAAATTGAAGTAATCGCCCTAGTTAAGTAACCTTTTGTAAGCGATAACCTCCACTAATCTCTATATTCAACTACTTTAAAAATTTTTATCTTAAAAATTTTTAAAAAATTAAAGGGAAAATAGAAAATTTGTGGAATTTATACAAATATATCGCTTATTTAGAAAAGGGTGGTGAACACAAGATGGAAGTGACTGACGTAAGATTACGCCGCGTAAACACAGAAGGCCGCATGAGAGCAATTGCCTCTATTACTCTAGACCATGAATTTGTTGTTCATGATATTCGTGTAATTGATGGTAATAATGGATTATTTGTAGCAATGCCAAGTAAACGTACTCCAGATGGAGAGTTCCGTGACATTGCACATCCAATTAATTCTGGTACACGCTCTAAAATTCAAGATGCGGTTTTAACAGAGTATCATCGTTTAGGCGAGTTAGAAGAGGTTGAGTTTGAAGAAGCAGGTGCTTCGTAAAATTCGAATGAAAAGGGCTTTTGACAAAAAGCCTTATAATTTTGTAGCAAACTCCTGTAAGCATTTACAGGGGTTTGTTTTTTTGCTTTATATTTGGAAACTTCATAATTTATTAACATAAAAAGAAGAAACTACTAATTTTTTCAAAATCATTTTAAATAGTATAGCTTATTTCTTAAAAAAGATACTAAAGAGTAAAACATCTTATAAGAATTATGGTAAAATTTAATAGTTAAAATGTGTTTCTTGAAATATATGATGATTTAGGATAATATCTTTAATGGATAAATAGGTTGCGATGGAGGGTCTATATGTCAAACAGATTTGCAGTGATTCTAGCTGCAGGTAAAGGCACACGTATGAAGTCAAAGCTATACAAAGTGCTGCATCCTGTATGTGGAAAACCTATGGTACAACACGTAGTCGATCAAGTATCTCAATTAGGATTGCAGAAACTTGTAACGGTTGTTGGACATGGTGCTGAAATGGTACAAGAACAGCTAGGGAACGTAAGTGAGTTTGCATTACAAGCAGAACAACTTGGTACAGCACATGCTGTAGATCAAGCTGCAAATGTACTTGCAAATGAAGAAGGAACAACTTTAGTTATTTGTGGTGATACGCCTCTAATAACTGCTGAAACAATGGAAGCATTACTTCAGCAACATAAAGAAGCAGGAGCAATGGCGACGGTGCTAACAGCATACATAGAAGAGCCTGCTGGATATGGCCGTATTGTTCGTAATGAGAATGGTCATGTTGAAAAGATTGTTGAGCATAAAGATGCAAATGAGAAAGAATTAGCTATTAAAGAAATCAATACAGGTACGTATTGTTTTGATAATAAGGCTTTATTTGCTTCACTTTCTAAAGTTTCAAATGATAACGTGCAAGGTGAATATTACCTTCCAGATGTTATTGAGATTTTAAAAAATGAAGGTCATATCGTATCAGCTTATCAAACAGAGCAGTTCGATGAAACGTTAGGTGTTAACGACAGAGTCGCTCTATCGCAAGCGGAAATTATTATGAAAAACCGTATCAATCGAAAGAACATGGTAAATGGTGTTACAATTATTGATCCAAGTAACACTTATATTTCTGCTGATGCAATTATCGGTAGCGATACAGTTCTTCATCCAGGAACAATTATTG
Source organism: Bacillus sp. FSL L8-0199 (assembly GCF_038005705.1). NCBI lineage: Bacteria > Bacillati > Bacillota > Bacilli > Caryophanales > Bacillaceae > Bacillus > Bacillus sp. FSL L8-0199. The sequence goes on from NZ_JBBOTS010000001.1 coordinate 51,464, forward strand.
AGGGGAACACTGTAATTGGTTCTGATTGTGAAATTGGACCGCATACAGTAATTCGCGATAGTGAAATTGGAGATCGTACGACAATTCGACAATCTACTGTACATGATAGTAAGCTTGGTACAGAAGTATCGGTTGGTCCATTTGCACATATTCGCCCAGATTCAGTTATTGGAGACGAAGTACGCGTTGGAAACTTCGTGGAAATCAAAAAAACTGTCTTTGGTAATAGAAGTAAAGCTTCACACTTGAGTTATATCGGGGATGCACAAGTTGGAGAAGACGTGAATCTTGGTTGTGGTTCAATTACGGTGAACTATGACGGTAAGAATAAATTCAAAACTGTGATTGGTAATGGGGTATTTATTGGATGTAATTCAAACCTTGTTGCTCCAGTAACAGTTGAAGATGGTGCTTATGTGGCGGCAGGCTCTACAATTACAGAGAATGTTCCATCAAAAGCATTATCGGTAGCACGTGCACGTCAAGTTAACAAAGAAGACTATGTTGATCAATTGCTGAATAAGAAAAAATCATAATAATGTGGAGGGTTAATCTAGATGTCGACTCAATATCTAAATTCTAATTTGAAAGTATTCTCTTTAAACTCTAATAAGGAACTTGCTGAGCAGATTGCAAAGCATATTGGAGTAGGACTAGGAAAATGTTCTGTTGATCGTTTTAGTGATGGAGAAGTTCAAATTAACATTGAAGAAAGTATCCGTGGTTGCGATGTATTCATTATTCAATCTACAAGCTTCCCAGTAAACGAACATATCATGGAATTACTTATTATGATCGATGCATTAAAACGTGCATCTGCGAAAACAATTAATATTGTTATTCCTTACTATGGTTATGCGCGTCAAGACCGTAAAGCGCGTTCTCGTGAACCAATTACATCGAAACTTGTAGCAAACTTGCTTGAAACAGCAGGTGCAACTCGTGTAATCACTCTAGATTTACATGCTCCACAAATTCAAGGGTTCTTTGATATCCCAATCGACCACTTAATGGGTGTACCGATTCTTTCTGATTACTTTGAAACAAAAGGTCTTAAAGATATCGTAATCGTGTCTCCTGATCATGGTGGTGTAACTCGTGCGAGAAAAATGGCAGATCGTCTAAAAGCGCCAATCGCTATTATTGATAAGCGTCGTCCTCGCCCGAACGTTTCAGAGGTAATGAACATTATCGGTAATATTGAAGGCAAAACAGCGATTTTAATTGATGACATCATTGATACAGCTGGTACAATTACATTAGCAGCAAACGCTCTTGTTGAGAACGGTGCTTCTGAAGTATATGCTTGCTGTACACACCCAGTATTATCTGGTCCAGCAATTGAGCGTATTCAAAATTCAAATATTAAAGAGTTAGTTGTAACGAACTCTATCGTATTACCGGAAGAGAAGAAAATCGACAAAGTACATGAACTTTCAGTTGCTCCATTAATCGGAGAAGCAATCATTCGTGTATACGAAGAAGAATCTGTGAGTGTATTATTCAATTAATTGGATAGAATGAGACGTAACCAAAATTGGTTACGTCTTTTCGTATCGAAAAAAGAAAGTAGTGGTACAAGAATGAAATTGATAGTAGGACTTGGGAACCCAGGTAGAGAATATGAATTAACAAGGCATAATATTGGATTTATGGCCATTGATGAACTTGCGAAGCGTTGGAACATTTCTTTGAATGAACAAAAATTTAAAGGTGTATTTGGTGCAGGGTTTGTTAATGGAGAAAAGGTAATCTTATTAAAGCCGCTAACATACATGAATTTATCTGGGGAAAGTATTCGTCCACTCATGGATTATTATAAAATTGATGTTGAGGACTTCGTTGTTATGTACGACGATTTAGACATTCCTGTAGGTAAATTGCGTCTTCGCATGAAAGGTAGTGCTGGTGGACATAATGGTGTAAAGTCAACGATTTCGCACCTAGGAACACAAGAATTTCAACGTATCCGTATGGGAATTGATCGCCCGAAAAATGGAATGAAGGTAGTCGATTATGTATTAGGACGCTTTACATCTGAAGAGATTCCGGATGTTAACCATTCTATTGAAAAAGCAGCGGATGCATGTGAAGAGTGGCTAAATAAGCCTTTTCTTCAAATCATGAATACTTTCAATAGTTAAAAATAAGATTGGGAATATTTCTCTTTTGTTTTACCCATACTAGTAGTAATTGAATTTTTAGGAGGCTAGTATGGAAGGGTATTATTATTGCAGACACTGCGGAGGTAATGTAGGCTCCATTAACGCAGAAAAAGTATATAGCGACGTTTTATTTCAACTAACGGAGCAAGAAGTAGTAGAAATGATTCATTTTCATGAGAATGGAAATATATATATAAAAACGATTTGTGAATCGTGTCAAGAAACGCTCGCATCTTATCCTGAGTATTATGAGTATGAAAAATTTCTGCAATAAAATGTTGTCGCTTTGGCATGTCCAAAGCATTTTTCTGTTTTCCTTTTCCAAAATATTTGCATAAAATAGAATGACTTGCTCTTTATGTTGAGAGGAGTTTTAAAAATGATAGGTTTATTAGAGCAATTTTATAAAAATGAAGAGATACAATCGGTTATTAATGGGTTAGAAGATGGGTTAAAAGAACAACTTATATCAGGGATGGCAACGTCTTCTCGTTCATTATTAATGGCGGCTTTATATAAAAAAACAAAAAAATCACAATTAATCGTGACACATAACTTATACCAAGCACAAAAAGTACATGAAGATTTAGTGGCGTTACTTGGTGAAAAAGATGTGTGGTTATATCCAGTGAATGAACTGATAGCATCGGAAATTGGAGTTGCAAGTCCAGAATTGAAGGCGCAACGTATAGAAGTGTTAAATCGCTTGGCTGCGGGAGAGAATGGAATCATTGTAGCGCCAGTGGCAGGATTGCGTAGATTTTTACCAATAAAAGAATTGTGGAAGCAAAAGCAAGTTGAAATCAATCTAGGGCAAGAGATTGATTTAGATGCGCTCTTGCATACTTTACATCATATTGGCTATGAACGTAAGTCGATGGTAGAAGCTCCAGGGGAGTTCAGTTTGCGTGGGGGAATATTAGATATATATCCTTTAACTGAAGAACTACCATTTCGTATTGAATTCTTTGATACAGAAGTCGATTCTATTCGATTATTTGATGTGGATGAACAGCGTTCTCAAGGTAAAAAAGAAAGCGTTAGGTTTGGTCCGGCAACAGAGTTTTTATTTTCACAGGAAGAATTAAAATCAGGAATTCAGCATCTTGAAGAAGGCTTGACTAAGACGATGCAAAAACTTTCTGATGATAAACTAAAGACTAAAGTGCTTGAGACGGTAAGTCATGAAATTGAGATGTTGAAAAACGGGCAAAGTATAGAACAGATGTTTAAATACTTATCTATTTTCTATAAAGAACCTGCTAGTCTGATAGATTATTTACCAGAAGATGGTGTTGTAATTTTAGATGAGATTTCCCGTATTCAAGAAACAGCATCACATCTTGAAACAGAAGAGGCGGAATGGTATATATCACTTCTTGGTGAAGGAACAATTATTCAAGATTTATCTTTCTCTCACCCATTCGAGGGGTTTCTTCATCATAAAAAAAGAAGTTTTGTATATTTAACGTTATTCTTGCGTCATATCGCACACACACATCCGCAAAATATTGTTAATGTAACATGTAAAACAATGCAAGATTTCCATGGACAGATGAATTTGTTAAAAACAGAAATTGATAGATGGAATGAAGGGCATTTTACGACTGTTGTACTCGGAACAGATGATGAACGTGTGAAAAAATTACAACATATTTTAAGTGATTATGATATTGAGGCAGATATTGTAGAAGGTACAGATATTTTATTGCCTGGAAGATTACAAATTGCTGTAGGTGATTTACATGCAGGATTTGAAATGCCGATGCAAAAGCTTGTTGTCATTACTGAAAAGGAGCTTTTTCATAAGAAAGTTAAAAAATCACAACGTAAACAAAAGTTATCGAATGCTGAACGTATTAAAAGTTATTCGGAATTAAAAGTTGGAGATTATGTAGTTCATGTAAATCATGGTATAGGTAAATTTTTAGGTATTGAGACATTAGAGATTAATGGTGTTCATAAAGATTATTTAAATATTAAATATCAAGGTAATGATAAGCTATACGTTCCAATTGAACAAATTGATCAAGTTCAAAAATATGTAGGATCTGAAGGTAAGGATCCGAAAGTTTACAAATTAGGTGGGAATGATTGGAAAAAGGTTAAAACGAAAGTTGAAAAATCTGTACAAGACATTGCGGATGACCTAATTAAACTATATGCTGAGCGCGAAGCTTCAAAAGGCTATGCATATACGCCAGATACGGCAGAACAACAAGAGTTCGAATCATCTTTCCCGTATCAAGAGACAGAGGATCAGTTACGTTCTATTGACGAGATTAAAAAAGATATGGAACGCGGACGCCCGATGGATAGGCTCCTTTGTGGTGACGTAGGGTATGGAAAGACTGAAGTGGCTATTCGTGCGGCATTTAAAGCAATTATGGATGAAAAACAAGTTGCAATTTTAGTACCGACAACGATTCTTGCGCAGCAACACTATGAAACAATTCGAGAGCGTTTTCAAGATTATCCGATCAATATAGGCTTATTAAGTAGATTCCGTACGAGAAAACAACAAAATGAAACAATTAAGGGCTTAAAGGATGGAACAGTAGATATTGTAATCGGAACACATCGTATTTTATCTAAAGATGTTACGTATAAAGATTTAGGGCTTCTTATTATTGATGAAGAACAAAGATTTGGTGTGACACATAAAGAAAAAATTAAACAATTGAAGGCGAATGTTGACGTATTAACATTAACGGCAACTCCGATTCCGCGGACGCTTCATATGTCTATGCTTGGTGTGCGCGACTTATCTGTTATTGAGACACCACCAGAAAATCGTTTCCCAGTCCAAACGTATGTAGTCGAGTATAATCCAGCGTTAATGCGAGAGGCGATAGAGCGAGAGCTTGCAAGAGGTGGTCAAGTTTACTTCCTATATAATCGTGTAGAGGATATTGAAAGAAAAGCAGATGAAATTTCGATGTTAGTTCCAGATGCCCGCGTAACGTACGCACATGGGAAAATGAACGAAAGCGAATTAGAGTCTGTTATGCTATCATTTTTAGAAGGACAGCATGATGTTCTTGTAAGTACAACAATTATTGAGACGGGTGTAGATATCCCGAATGTAAATACGTTAATTGTATTTGATGCAGATCGTATGGGATTATCACAGTTGTATCAGCTTCGTGGGCGTGTTGGACGTTCTAATCGTGTTGCATATGCATACTTTGCATATAAACGTGACAAAGTGCTGTCAGAGGTTGCAGAGAAGCGTCTACAAGCAATTAAAGAGTTCACGGAACTTGGATCTGGTTTCAAAATTGCGATGAGAGATTTATCTATTCGTGGAGCAGGTAATTTGTTAGGGGCAGAACAGCATGGATTTATTGATTCTGTCGGATTTGATCTATATTCTCAAATGTTAAAAGATGCAATTGAACAGCGTAGAGGAACAGATGGGGCTGAAAATATAGTTAATGTTGAAATTGACTTAGAGGTAGATGCATACTTACCAGATGCTTATATTTCAGATAGTAAGCAAAAAATTATGATGTATAAACAATTTAGAGGTGTTTCTGCAATTGAGGATATTGAAGAATTGCAGGAAGAAATGATCGATAGATTTGGCGATTATCCACAAGAAGTTGGTTATTTATTACAAATTGCAAATATTAAAGTGTTGGCAATGAAAGAAAAAATTGAATTAATTAAGCAGAATAAATTTGAAGTAACATTCCTGTTTTCTGAACAAGCAAGTCAAAATATTGATGGTGGAAAATTATTCATGCTCGGAAATAGTTTTGGACGTATGATCGGTTTAGGAATGGAAGGATCACAATTGAAAATTGTTATGAAAACAAATGGCTTAGAGACATCGAAGTGGTTAACGATTGCTGAAAATTTATTAAAAGGCTTGCCAGATGTAAAAAAAGAAGTAATAAATGCCTAAAATAAGATAAAAAAATACAATTCGACGTGCATAGAAGAACTAATGTGTAAAATACTATATCTAACAGTTGGTGATTTTTACATGAACAGGTAAATTCACCACTTTGATCATCAGTAGAAAGTGAGGCAGCATTAGAATGAAAGCAACTGGAATCGTACGTCGAATTGATGATTTAGGCAGGGTCGTAATCCCGAAGGAAATTCGTAGAACTTTACGTATTCGAGAAGGAGACCCACTAGAAATATTTGTTGATCGCGATGGAGAGGTAATTTTAAAGAAGTATTCTCCAATTAGTGAGCTAGGTGATTTTGCAAAAGAATATGCTGATGCTTTATATGACAGCTTAGGACATAATGTGCTTGTGTGTGATCGAGATTCTATCATCGCAGTATCAGGCGTATCGAAAAAAGAATACTTAAATAAAAGTGTTGGCGATTTAATTGAAAAAACGATGGAAGAACGAAAGTCTGTTATTATGACGGATGAAAGTGATATTTCCATTATTGATGGTGTAACAGAAAAGGTTCATTCTTATACAGTTGGACCGATTGTTGCAAACGGAGATCCGATTGGAGCCGTCATTATTTTTTCAAAAGAAGCTATTATAAGCGAGATCGAGCATAAAGCGGTTAATACTGCTGCCAGTTTCTTAGCGAAACAAATGGAACAGTAAGGGTATATTGATTTTAGAAGTAGCAATCTTTCCTAATTATGATCTTTCTTTTTGAGAAATCAATTATTTGGAGATATATGTATATTGAATGAAGGTAGCACTTTGCTACCTTTTTTCGTTGAATATTTTTAACGTGTAGGAACTCATTATTACCCGTGTTGGGAAGGGAGTTTGTTCTTTTCTTTATGATATAATACGAGAGGTGAGAATAGAAAAAGGAGTTTTCTTGTATGGAAGCGAAGAAGTATCAAGCCTTTTGGCGTGGGGCTATTATATTAACGATTGCAAGTTTCGTTACAAAAGTATTAAGCGCTTTTTACCGTATTCCATATCAAAATATAGCGGGGGATATTGGGTTTTATATTTACCAACAAATTTACCCGTTTTATGGATTTTGTTTAATTTTAGCTACTTATGGATTTCCTGTTATCATTTCGAAAATGGTTGCAGAACGACTAGAGCGGGGAAAACAAAAAGAAGCAGAAGAAATTATTTGTGTATCTTTTTGGTTCTTATTAGGAATTGGTTTTATAGGCTTCTTTACATTGTTTTTTGGGGCCGAAACAATTGCGGTAGCTATGGGCGATATACACTTAGATAAATTACTACGTGTTATTTCATTTTCATTCTTATTGATGCCATTTTTGTCTGTAGCAAGAGGGTATTTTCAAGGATTCAACAATATGATGCCAACGGCTGTTTCGCAAGTAATAGAACAAACAATTCGAGTTTCTATTATTGTATTTTTATCGCTATTCCTAATTGCTCACGGATTTGATTTATATACAGTTGGTGCAGGGGCTATGTTAGGCTCAATTGCGGGTGGACTTATTGGGATTATTGTACTTATATTGTATATGCGTCAAGATTTTCGTTCTATATTCTTCAAAAGTGCAGCGAGAATTAAGGGTAAAAGGAAGATAGTTAAAATCCTTTTTTGGCAGGGGTTAGCGATTTGTGTTAGTAATTTAGTGCTTATTTTTATACAGATGGCTGATTCAGTGTCCTTTTACAGCTTACTTATTGGTGCGGGAGAACAGGCTGAAAATGCAAAGGTATTAAAGGGTGTTTATGATAGAAGTATTCCGCTAATGCAATTAGGTACTGTTGTGACGACTTCTTTCTCGTTGTCACTTATTCCGATTATTACAGCGGCGAAGGAAAGAGGAGATCTTTCCTTTATTCAAGAAAAGGTAAAGTTAGCAGTGAAAATAACATGTGTTATTGGACTTGCAGCAGCTATTGGACTAACTTGTATTATTCAACCTACGAATATTATGTTGTTTGAAAACAGTGATGGATCAGATGTTTTATCTATTTTATCGTTATCTATTTTATTTAGTTCATTGTCAATTACGACAGCTTCTATTTTACAAGGATTGGGGCAAACGTTTAAGCCAGCATTATTTGTTGTATTTGGAGGTTGCTTAAAGTTAGCGTTAAATTATATATTCATGCCTTATTTTGGTGTGAAAGGTGCAGCCTTTGCGACTTTATGTGCGTTAATTATAATCTCTGGACTAAATACTTTGTTGCTTACGAGAGCTGTATCAGGGTCACTTATCAATAAGCGAAATATGTTAGGGATAGTAATTAGTGGTATCTGTATGGGATTTGTATTAATGATGTTCACACGTGTGTTACAGATGTCTGGATTAGTAATTGATACGGAACATAGAGGAAGCGCGACACTTGAAGCGTTGTTAGGTGTAGCCATTGGCGGATTGACATATATGTTTTTTATTTTGAAATTACGTGTATTTACAAAAAAAGAATTAGGAACCGTTATGAAACAAGAGAAAAAAGAAGGTTCATTGAAGAAGAGTGGATAGAGGTGACTGGTTGTGAGTGGAATCATTACTGTTTTAGGTTTAGGAGCTGGTGAATTAGATCAGCTAACGATGGGTGTATATCGAAAAATAAAAGAAGCAGACCATCTGTTTGTTAGAACGAAAGAACATCCAGTTATAGAAGAATTGGAGAAAGAAGGCGTACAATATACGTCTTTTGATGCTGTATATGAAGCACATGATACGTTTGAAATTGTATATGAAACAATTGCGAATAAATTGCTAGAACAAGCTGAAGGTACAGAAATTATCTATGCTGTTCCCGGGCATCCACTTGTAGCAGAAAGAACAGTTCAGCTACTGTTGGAAAAAGGAGAGGTTTCAAATGTTGAAGTGCGAATTGAGGGTGGACAAAGTTTCCTTGATCCTATGTTTGCAAGTCTAAAGATTGATCCGATTGAAGGATTCCAATTACTTGATGCTACATCATTTGAAAGAGGGCAATTAGAACTGCGTCAACATTTAATCTTTTGCCAAGTATATGATGAATTCGTTGCATCTGATGTGAAATTAACATTAATGGAGATGTTACCAGATGATTATGAAGTGTATATCGTAACAGCTGCAGGAACTTCATTTGAACAAGTAAAGAAGGTACCGTTGTACATGTTAGATCATGAAACGGAATTGAATAATTTAACGAGTGTGTACGTGCCGCCAGTTCAGGAGCGTGCGCCCTTGTATCAACAGTTTGATGTTCTTAGAGAAATTATTGTGGAACTTCGTGGTCCAAATGGTTGTCCGTGGGATAAAAAGCAAACACATCAATCATTAAAGAAATATTTAATTGAGGAAGCTTATGAAGTGTTGGAAGCAATCGATGAAGAGGATGATGATCACTTAGTAGAAGAATTAGGTGATATATTATTACAAGTTATGCTTCATGCTCAAATCGGAGAAGATGAAGGTTGGTTCTCTATAGATGATATCATTCGAACTCTATCTGAGAAAATGGTTCGTCGCCATCCGCATGTGTTTGGAAATACGGATGTAAACAACGCTGATGAAGTGATTGCAAATTGGGAAGAAATTAAAAAACAAGAAAAAGGATTCGTGAAAGAATCTGTTTTAAATGGCGTTCCCAAAAGTTTGCCGCAGTTACTACGCGCCTATGAAATCCAGAAGAAAGCTGGTAAGGTTGGATTTGATTGGGTTGATGTGCAACCGATGATAGAAAAAGCTTTGGAAGAATGGCAAGAGTTCCAACAAGAGGTTACAAATATGGATGAGAAAAAGATGCTAGGTGAGTTTGGTGATTTACTATTTGCATTTGTTAATATAGCTCGTCATTACAAAATAGATCCAGAAGAGGCGTTACGTTCAACTAATGAGAAATTTACTGGTCGTTTTTTATACATGGAGGCAAAAGTAGCTGAAATGAATAAAGAGATGAAAGATTTATCATTAGAACAGTTAGATGTTTTATGGGAAGAAGCGAAACAAACAGAGCGTTAATAGGGGGATTTGATATGCGTCTAGATAAGTTTTTAAAAGTATCACGTTTAATTAAAAGAAGAACATTAGCGAAAGAAGTAGCTGATCAAGGAAGAATATCTATTAATGGTCAAGTGGCAAAAGCGAGTTCTGATGTGAAAGTAGCTGATGAATTAACAATTCGTTTTGGTCAAAAAATAGTGACTGTGAAAATAAATGAATTAAAAGAAACAACTAAAAAAGAAGATGCAGCAAATATGTATAGCTTAGTTCGTGAAGAAAAAGTAAAAGCGGAAGAAGGCTTGTTCTAAAATCATTTATCCCCTCATACATTACTATTAGCTAGTAAAAACCTATGGGGGGATTTACGTGAATAATGGTTACTCACCTACGTCTTCTAATCAACAAAATGTTTCTGTAGAGCATGACATTATTATGCGTGGCAGGCGTATAATTGATATTACCGGTGTGAAGCAGGTAGAGAGTTTTGATAGCGAAGAGTTTTTACTAGAGACCGTAATGGGTTTTTTAACAATTCGTGGTCAAAATTTACAAATGAAAAATTTAGATGTGGAAAAAGGTATTGTGTCGATTAAAGGGAAAGTTAATGAGATGCTGTATATTGATGAAAATCAAGGGGAAAAAACTAAAGGTTTCTTTAGTAAGTTGTTTAAATGAGCTTAACAATTCAGTTGTATACAATGCTTTCAATGATTGGAATGGGTGCTTGGATTGGAGCGTCTTTAGATACATATCAACGTTTTTTAAAGCGCCAAGAACGTAAACGTTGGCTTGTATTTATACATGATATATTATTTTGGATTGTCCAAGCATTATCCGTCTTTTATGTATTGCTTCTCGTAAATGAAGCTGAGCTACGTATATATGTGTTTTTGGCATTATTATGTGGTTTTGCGGCATATCAAAGCTTACTGAAGGCACTATACATGAAGCTGTTAAATTTTCTCATCTATATTTTTATGCAAACAACATATTTTTTTGTTCGAATTATACAGCTACTCATGATAAAACCTGTTATTATTATAGCGCAGCTATTTATTGCATTTATATTATTCTTATTTCGTATACTGCTTTCAATTGGACATGTGTTATGGAAAATGGTGATTTGGATATTACTTTTCATATGGAAAGTTTTTTTCTGGCCTGTTCGATTTATTGCTTCGCTCATATGGAAACTTCTCCCTAATCGTGTTAAACTTTTTATAGTGAAACATATAGGGTTCCTGCAATATATAGCAAAATTGAAGGGACATATCTTCCAACTATGGGAGCATATAAAAAAGAAGTTAGGGGGACCTCGGAAATGAGGGAACTGAGACAAAGAACAATCGAAAAACAGAGTCCAAATCCTGTTAAAGAGCATATAATACAAACGGATGAGAACAGGAAGCGACTTTATCGCCGTTTAGCGGTTTTTCTTGTCTTTACTTTTACAATTATTGCGAGTATTAGTGTAACGTTTTATCAACAAAACAGTTCCATTAAAGCAAAAGAAGCAAAAGTTAAGGACATGAAAAAAGAACTGGATTCATTAACGAATAAAGAAAAAAGTCTAAAAGACGAAGTTCAAAAGTTAAATGATGAAGAGTACGTATTAAAGATTGCTAGAAGGGATTATTTCTTCTCTGGTAAAGGGGAGATAATTTTTCCTGTTTCTAAGTAGAGTATGTCTTATTGACACTATATTTTAGGATTATATATAATAAAGTAAAATTTGACTTTTTAACCACTAAGGAGGAGCATTTTTTTTATGTCAATCGAGGTAGGCAGCAAGTTACAGGGTAAAGTAACAGGTATTACAAATTTTGGGGCTTTTGTGGAGCTGCCAGAGGGCTTAACGGGTCTTGTTCATATTAGTGAAGTTGCTGATAACTATGTAAAAGATATTAACGATCACTTAAAAGTGGGCGACCAAGTAGAAGTAAAAGTTATTAATGTTGAAAAAGATGGAAAGATTGGTTTATCTATCAAAAAAGCGAAAGAACGTGAAAAAACAGAAGGAGATCGTCCACGCGGTGAATACCAACGCGGTGGTGATCAACAACGTTCTGGACGTCCACAACGTAATAATCGCTCTTTCAACAGAGATAATCGCGGTGGCGGTAACGACCGAGCTCCGAAAGAAACATTTGAGCAAAAGATGGCACGCTTCTTAAAAGATAGCGAAGATCGTTTAACTTCTTTAAAGCGTAACACAGAGTCTAAACGTGGTGGCCGTGGCGCGCGTCGCGGATAATAAGGACGTTTAGTTTTTAACATATAGAGAGGTACCCAGAGTGATGGCTCAGGGTGCTTTTTTATATGTTAAAAATATTTTTAAAAAAGTTTTTGAGATGTGTTGACTTTAATTAGTATCTGATGTAAGATACTAATTGTCCGTTAAATAAGACGACATGGCGGTGTAGCTCAGCTGGCTAGAGCGTACGGTTCATACCCGTGAGGTCGGGGGTTCGATCCCCTCCGCCGCTATATTTAATTTAACGGCCCGTTGGTCAAGTGGTTAAGACACCGCCCTTTCACGGCGGTAACACGGGTTCGAATCCCGTACGGGTCATCTAAAAAGATCATGCAAATTTGCATGATCTTTTTTTGTTAAATAAATTAAGATATACAACACTTCTACAAAATCACCCTATATTTTCTGAATATTTAATTAAAATCTCAAAAATAACTTACATACCGTGTATATCTGTAGAGTTATTTCGAATAAAAAGTCGAACGATTATAAAAGTGAAAACTGTTGTTTTGACAAAAAAACCAACAATCATCTTTTATAATGACAGTAATTAAACTATGCAGGTGGTGTTAAAAATATGCCTAAAGCAGGAAGGAATACTATGAATACAAGTGCATTGGCAATGAATGAGAGTCAGCTTGGAGGAATAAAGTGGACGAGTAAGTTGCGAATGAAATTTGAGCAAGTTTTCTTTAGATGGGGATTTATTATTGTTGTTATTGGTTTTCTTTTGGGACGAGCATATATATTAACAAATATTTTACCGTTTGCACTCCCATTTTTTGCTGCTGTTTATGTTATGAAGCGGGATAAGATGCCGCTAGCATTTTTAGCTCTAATGGGAGGAGCTCTTTCGGTATCGATAGATAATTTGTTTTTTACCTTTGCATCTATCTTTACCTTCTTCATTTATAATATCTTCTTTAGTCGATTTACACGTAAAACTGTTGGACTTGTTCCATTTCAAGTATTTATCTCCGCATTAACCGCACACTTAGTTGTTGTATATTTTGCGCAACAAACTGTCACCATGTACGATTTACTCGTTAGTACCATTGAGGCTGGGCTTAGTTTCGTATTAACTATGATATTTTTACAAAGCGTCCCGCTTTTAGTGGAAAGGAAAGGAAAACAACAGGCATTAGAGACGGAAGAAATTGTTTGTTTGATTATATTACTAGCATCTGTTTTAACGGGTACAACAGATTGGTTTGTATATGATGCTTCTATTCAACATATTTTTACAAGGTATTTAGTGCTAGTATTTGCATTTATTGCGGGTGCTGCCACAGGATCCACAGTAGGGGTTGTAACAGGACTAATATTAAGTTTAGCAAATGTGTCTAGCTTGTCTCAGCTTAGCCTTCTTGCTTTCTCTGGATTGCTTGGTGGATTGTTAAAAGAAGGGAAGCGTTTAGGTGTTAGTTTAGGTTTATTAATTGGGACAAGCTTAATTACATTATATGTGGACAAACAGACAAATATTGTAACAACTTTAATTGAGTCAGGTGTAGCGATTGTTATCTTCTTATTAACACCGAAGCTTGTTTTGGATCGTATTGCTAAATTTATGCCAGGTACACAAGAGCATTCGCAAGATCAACAACAGTATTTAAGAAGGATGCGTGATGTTACAGCAAATAAAATCAACCAATTTGCAAATGTATTTGCTGCTTTATCTAATAGCTTTTCTGTATATGGGTATGTAGAGGAAGAAGATAAAGAGACAGAAGCAGATTTGTTTTTGAGTACAATTACTGCGAAAACATGTCAAACATGCTTTAAAAAGGATCAATGCTGGGTAGTGAATTTTGATAAAACGTACGATTATATGAAACAAATAATGAATGAAACGGAAGAAGGAACCCTGCAACATAATCGTAAATTAGTTCGTGAGTGGGACAAGCATTGTGTGAGAGGGAAAAAAGTGACGGATTTAGTAGCGGGTGAATTAGATCACTTCTATGAGGGACAAAAATTACGAAAACAAATGAAGGAAAATCGTAGAATAGTAGCGGAGCAATTATTAGGTGTATCAAAGGTTATGGAGGATTTTGCTAAGGAGATACAACGAGAGCGTGAAAATCATCAAGTGCAGGAAGAACAGATTATGCAAGCATTCCGTGATTTTGGTGTCGAAGTAGAGCATGTTGATATTTATTGTTTAGATAGAGGAAGTATTGATATTGAAATGTTAATTCCAGTTGCATCTAATGAACATGGTGAATGTGAAAAGTTAGTTGCACCGATGCTTTCGGATATCCTTAAAGAAAATATTGTCGTTAAACATGAAGAAAAGTCTTCTTATCCAAATGGCCATAGTTTAATATCATTTGGTTCGGCGAAGACGTATTCTCTTGATACAGGATTGGCTACAGCTGCAAAAGGCGGTGGATTTGTTTCGGGTGACTCTTATGCGATGATGGATTTAAGTGTTGGTAAATATGCACTTGCAATTAGTGATGGTATGGGGAATGGGCAAAGGGCTCATATGGAAAGTAAGGAAACGGTGAAATTATTACAAAAAATACTCCAATCGGGCATTGATGAAGAAATAGCAATTAAGTCTATCAATTCAATTCTTTCTTTGAGAACGACAGAAGAGATGTTTACGACGTTAGATTTAGCTATGGTAGATTTGCGGGATGCGAGTGCAAGGTTTTTAAAGATTGGATCGACGCCGAGTTTTGTTAAACGCGCAAATAATATTTTGAAAATTGAAGCAAGTAATTTGCCGATGGGAATCATTGAAGATGTTGAAGTTGATGTGGTGGGTGAACAATTAAAAACGGGCGATATTCTTATTATGATGAGCGATGGGATTTTTGAAGGAGCACAGCATGTGGAGAATCATGAATTGTGGATGAAACGAAAAATTAAAGAATTGCAAACCGAAGACCCGCAAGAAATTGCTGATATCATTATGGAAGAAGTGATTCGCTCTTGTGATGGTTATATAAATGATGATATGACTATTGTAGTGGCAAAAGTGAAGAAAAATATGCCGAAGTGGGCTACGATTCCGATTGTAGGAATGCAGGCGCAGTAAAATGTAAGTGGAATGTTTATCTATAATTTGATTTTAAAAACCTAGGTGAATACCTAGGTTTTTTTGTGGAAAAAGGTAATGTTATTAATTTTGTGAATATACACGGAGGATGTAAGATAAAAATGTAATTTTTGTATATCTTTTTTTTGCACAATGTTTGTAAAAGTTGTACCATTGTAGACAAGGCAACTAACGTTGCTGTTCTTGTTTAATGAAAGGTGATTACGAAGTTGAAAGATACATTTGTTGAAAAAGTAGATGACTTTGTAAAGCAGCATGATGTATTAAAGAATGATTCAACAATTGTTGTGGGAGTTTCTGGTGGTCCTGACTCGTTAGCGCTTTTATATTATTTACTAGAAAAAAGAGCGGAAAAACAGTTGGAAATTGTAGTAGCTCATGTGGATCATATGTTTAGAGGTGATGAATCTCATGAGGATTTACGGTTTGTGCAGGGCCTTTGTGAAGAACTGGGAATTATTTGTGAAACGATAAGGATTAATGTATCACAATATCAACAGCAATACGGAATGAATGCACAGGTTGCTGCTAGAGAATGCAGATATGCATTTTTGGAAAGAATAATGAAGAAATATGATGCAAGATATGTTGCTCTTGGACATCATGGAGATGATCAAGTCGAGACAATTTTAATGCGTCTTGTAAGAGGGAGTACTCCGAAAGGATATGCAGGAATTGCAGTGAAGCGTCCTTTTCATAATGGGTATTTAATTAGGCCGTTACTTGGGGTAACGAAGGAAGAAATTGTTGATTACTGTAATAAGCTAAATTTAATGCCACGTATAGATCCGAGTAATAAAAAGGAAGTATATACAAGGAATCGATTACGTAAATATGTCCTTCCTCATTTGAAAGAAGAAAATCCACAAGTGCATGAGAAATTCCAAAAATTTAGCGTGCAGATGCAAGAGGATGAGGCTTATTTGCAGGAATTAGCTTTTGAAAAAATGAATAAAGTAATTACAAAAAAAAGTGATAAACAAATTAGCTTATCAATTCCTGCCTTTGAATCCATGTCTATGCCTTTACAAAGAAGAGGGATTCAACTAATATTAAACTATCTTTATGAATATAAGATTCCATCTTCTCTTTCTTCCATACATATTGACAAGGTGATTGAGTTTTTTAAGCGGACACAACCTTCAGGTTCACTTGATTTTCCAGGTGATTTGAAAATTGTTCGTACATACGAGGAGTGTAGCTTTAGATTTAAACAAGAAATTGTTTCTCCTTTTTTACAAGATTTATCAGTACCCGGGACCATTACGCTATTGAACGGGGATGAATTTGTAACAGAGGTGAGCGAAGATATACCAAGTAACATGAATGAAACAGTATTTGTTGCTAAGTATAATGATATATCATATCCACTTCGTATTCGTTCTAGGGAAAATGGAGATCGCATGTCAATACAAGGTATGAATGGCACGAAAAAGATAAAAGCTATTTTTATCGAAGCAAAAGTACCGAAAGAAAAAAGAGAAGAATGGCCGGTCGTTTGTGATGCAAGTGGGACCATTATTTGGGTACCCTTGTTGAAGCGATCTGCATTTGCAATTTCGAAAGAGATGGCAAAGAAGGATAAATATATGATTATTCACTACAAAAGCAAGGAGTCTTCCGGGAGGATAATGAAATGATGAATCAAGATATCGAAAAAGTATTAATTTCTGAAGAGCAAATACAAGAAAAGGTGCGCGAACTAGGTGCAATTGTTGCAGAGGATTATAAAAACACAGTACCTCTTGCAATTGGTGTATTAAAAGGCGCAATGCCATTCATGGCAGATTTATTAAAGAGAACAGATACATATCTTGAAATGGATTTTATGGCTGTATCTAGTTACGGTCACTCTACAGTTTCAACAGGCGAAGTGAAAATTTTAAAAGATCTTGATACTTCTGTAGAAGGTCGCGATATTTTAATCGTCGAAGATATTATTGATAGTGGTCTTACACTAAGCTACTTAGTAGACTTATTCAAATATCGTAAAGCGAAGTCTGTAAAAATTGTTACATTATTAGATAAGCCAACAGGCCGTAAGGTTGATCTGAAAGCGGATTATGTTGGATTTACTGTTCCACATGAATTTGTAGTAGGATATGGATTAGATTATAAAGAGCAGTACCGTAATCTTCCTTATGTAGGCGTATTAAAACCAAGCGTTTACTCAAATTAATTAAATATAGGCTTCACAATTGTATAGGAAAGTTTTTCTATGTTACGATTTACTATAGTGTTTATGCCGTGAGAGGAGGTTAGGAATGAATCGTATCTTCCGTAATACCATCTTTTATTTACTGATATTCTTAGTAGTAATTGGAATCGTGAGCTATTTTAATGGTTCGACACAAAAAACGACATCAGTTAGCTACGACAAATTCATTACTAAACTAGAAAGCGGTGAAGTGCGTAATGTGCAACTTCAACCGAAAAATGGTGTATTTGAGGTAAAAGGACAATTTAATAACTCTAGCCAAGGAGAACAATTTGTTACTTATGCACCAAATACTGAGGAATTACAAAAGAAAATTAATGATAAAGCGAAAGGTGCCGAAGTTAAGTATCAACCAGCAGAAGAAACAAGTGCTTGGGTAACATTCTTTACTTCAATCATTCCATTTGTCATCATCTTCATTTTATTCTTCTTCTTATTAAACCAAGCTCAAGGCGGCGGTAGCCGTGTTATGAACTTCGGGAAAAGTAAGGCGAAGTTATATAATGATGAAAAGAAAAAAGTTCGTTTCAGAGATGTTGCTGGTGCGGATGAAGAGAAACAAGAACTTGTTGAGGTAGTTGAATTCTTGAAAGACCCTCGTAAGTTCTCTGAAGTTGGTGCTCGTATTCCAAAGGGTGTCCTATTAGTTGGACCTCCAGGTACAGGTAAAACTTTATTAGCACGTGCTGTTGCAGGTGAGGCTGGCGTTCCATTCTTCTCTATCAGTGGTTCTGACTTCGTAGAGATGTTTGTCGGTGTCGGTGCATCACGTGTACGTGATTTATTTGAAAATGCAAAGAAAAATGCTCCTTGTATCATTTTCATTGATGAAATTGATGCAGTAGGGCGTCAACGTGGCGCAGGTCTTGGTGGTGGCCATGATGAGCGTGAGCAAACGTTGAACCAATTACTTGTTGAAATGGATGGATTCGGTGCAAACGAAGGTATTATTATCATCGCTGCGACAAACCGTCCTGATATTCTTGATCCAGCATTATTACGTCCAGGTCGTTTTGACCGTCAAATTACAGTAGATCGTCCAGATGTAAATGGCCGTGAAGCTGTACTGAAGGTGCATGCTCGTAATAAACCGCTTGATGAGAATATCAACTTAAGAGCAATTGCAACTCGTACGCCAGGATTCTCTGGTGCTGATCTTGAAAACTTATTAAACGAAGCTGCTTTAGTAGCTGCGCGTCAAGATAAGAAGAAAATTGATATGAGTGACATTGATGAAGCAACGGATCGCGTTATTGCAGGTCCGGCTAAGAAAAGTCGTGTTATCTCTGAAAAAGAACGTAATATCGTTGCTTTCCATGAAGCGGGTCATACTGTAATTGGTGTTGTTCTTGATGAAGCTGATGTCGTTCATAAAGTAACAATTGTCCCTCGTGGTCAAGCTGGTGGATATGCAGTAATGCTTCCGAAAGAAGATCGTTACTTCATGACAAAGCCAGAGTTACTTGATAAAATCACTGGTTTACTTGGTGGTCGAGTAGCTGAGGAGATTGTATTTGGTGAAGTGAGTACAGGTGCTCACAACGACTTCCAACGTGCGACGGGCATTGCGAGACGTATGGTTACAGAATTCGGTATGAGTGATAAGCTTGGACCAATGCAATTTGGTAGTTCGCAAGGTGGTCAAGTGTTCTTAGGAAGAGACTTCCATTCAGAGCAAAACTACAGTGATGCAATTGCACACGATATCGATGTAGAAATGCAAACGATTATGAAAGAATGTTATGCTCGTGCAAAAGACATTCTTACTGAAAATCGTGATAAGCTAGATCTTATTGCAAAAACGTTACTTGAAGTAGAAACGTTAGATGCTGAGCAAATCAATCATTTATGTGATTACGGCAGATTGCCAGAACGTCCAACATCTTCAGATGATGTGAAAGTAAACATCAACATGAAGAAAGACGATGAAGATAAAGAAGATAAGTAAGAAACGAAGGAGTGACTATCGTCACTCCTTTTTTGTTTGTTAAAACCTTTATTAATTACTATTGAGAACTTAGTGGATAAAGTAATTTAAGTAAAACTAGTATTAAAAATTGAAATAGAGAGCGATCTTTTTGTAAAATGATGAGGATAGGAAAGCTGATTATATAAGTATGTGTGATATGATGTTTTTATAAGTTTTATACATACTGCACAAATATAGATTAAATAAGATAAGTGGTGAGAATATGATTTTTGTATTGGATGTAGGGAACACAAATGCTGTACTAGGTGTGTTTGAAGAGGGGGAACTTCGTCAGCATTGGCGCATGGAAACAGATCGTCATAAGACAGAAGATGAATATGGAATGCTTGTAAAGCAATTGCTTGAGCATGAAGGTCTTTCGTTTGAAGATGTGAAAGGTATTATTGTGTCTTCAGTCGTACCACCAATTATGTTTGCTTTAGAGCGCATGTGTGAAAAATATTTTAAAATTAAACCGCTTGTAGTAGGGCCTGGGATAAAAACAGGGCTAAATATTAAATATGAAAATCCGCGTGAAGTAGGCGCAGACCGAATTGTAAATGCAGTAGCAGGAATCCACTTATATGGAAGTCCGCTTATTATTGTTGATTTTGGTACGGCTACTACATATTGTTATATTAACGAAGAAAAGCATTATATGGGTGGAGTTATTACGCCAGGAATTATGATTTCAGCAGAGGCTTTATATAGCAGAGCAGCAAAACTTCCTCGTATCGAAATTACAAAACCAAGCAGTGTAGTTGGGAAAAATACAGTAAGTGCGATGCAATCGGGTATTCTTTATGGTTATGTTGGACAAGTGGAAGGTATTGTTAAGCGTATGAAAGAAGAAGCTAGACAAGAACCTAAAGTTATTGCAACAGGTGGATTAGCAAAATTAATTTCCGAAGAATCGAATGTAATTGATATTGTAGATCCATTTTTAACGTTAAAAGGTTTGTACATGTTATATGAACGTAATGCAAATTTACAGCATGAGAAAGGTGAATAAATACGTATGAAAGATTATTTAGTAAAAGCGTTAGCGTTTGATGGAGAAGTGCGTGCGTATAGTGTACGTACAACAAATACAGTAAGTGAGGCGCAAAGACGTCATGATACATGGAGAACAGCTTCAGCGGCACTAGGGCGTTCTTTAACTGCGGGTACAATGATGGGCGCAATGTTAAAAGGTGAGCAAAAGTTAACGATTAAGGTAGAAGGTAACGGTCCGATTGGTCCTATCTTAGTAGATGCTCATGCAAATGGAGATGTACGTGGTTATGTAACGAATCCGCATGTTGATTTTGAAGGAACAGAACAAGGGAAGTTACGTGTATATCAAGCGGTAGGTACAGAGGGGTTTGTAACTGTAATTAAAGATATTGGAATGCGTGAGCCGTTTATTGGTCAATCTCCAATCGTTTCAGGAGAATTAGGAGAAGACTTTACGTATTATTTTGCAGTTTCTGAACAAACGCCTTCTTCTGTAGGTGTTGGTGTTCTTGTAAATGGAGATGATAGCATATTAGCGGCAGGTGGATTTATCCTTCAAATTATGCCGGGTGCGCAAGATGAAACGATTTCATTTATTGAAGACCGTTTACAAAAAATTCCCCCTGTATCAACGTTGATTGAACAAGGCCTTTCTCCGGAAGAGCTACTATATGCAGTTCTTGGAGAAGATAAAGTAAAAGTATTAGAAACGATGGATGTTCAATTTAATTGCACATGCTCACGCGAGCGTATTGAGAGTGTATTAATTAGTTTAGGTAAAACAGAGTTAGAGCAAGTTCGTGAAGAAGAGGAAGAGACAGAAGTGCACTGTCATTTCTGTAATGAACGATACAAGTTCTCTAAAGAAGATATTACAAATTTAATCGAGAATTTGTAATAAGGGAATTAAGAGGAGCAATCCTCCAAATGAATTGACAAACAGGGAATTTTCTGACAAAATCTAAATATAGATAAAACCAATAAAAATACTCGGTGTTAGGAGTGACAGGAATGCGAGTGGCACAATCAGTTTCAGAATTAATCGGGAAAACGCCGATCGTCAAGTTGAACCGCATCGTAGAATCAGACAGCGCAGATATATACTTAAAATTAGAATTTATGAATCCGGGGAGTAGCGTTAAAGATCGTATCGCATTAGCTATGATTGAAGATGCTGAAAAAAATGGATTATTAAAAGAAGGCGATACAATCATTGAGCCGACAAGTGGTAACACAGGAATTGGTTTAGCGATGGTAGCGGCTGCTAAAGGATATAATGCAATCTTAGTAATGCCAGAAACAATGAGTATTGAGCGTCGTAATTTATTACGTGCTTACGGTGCGGAATTAGTATTGACTCCAGGGCCTGAAGGAATGGGTGGAGCAATTCGTAAAGCGACTGAATTAGCAAAAGAGCATGGCTACTTTATACCACAACAGTTCAAAAACCAATCGAATCCAGAAATTCACCGTTTAACAACAGGTCCAGAAATTATTGAACAAATGGGCGACCAATTAGATGCGTTTATTGCAGGTATTGGTACAGGTGGAACGATTACTGGTGCGGGTGAAGTACTGAAGGAAGCGTATAAAGATATTAAAATTTATGCAGTAGAACCTGCAGATTCACCAGTATTATCTGGTGGGAAACCAGGTCCACATAAAATCCAAGGAATTGGGGCGGGATTTATTCCGGAGACGTTGGATGTAGAAGTATATGATGAAATTATTCAAGTGAAAACAGAGCAAGCATTTGAATATGCGAGAAGAGTGGCTAAAGAGGAAGGCATTTTAGTTGGTATCTCTTCAGGTGCAGTTATTTATGCAGCAACAGAAGTTGCGAAAAAGTTAGGTAAAGGGAAAAAGGTACTTGTTATTATCCCGAGTAACGGTGAACGTTATTTAAGTACACCACTTTATCAATTTGAATCATAATTAAACGCGATTGAAAAAGCATCCTTGAAAAAGGGTGCTTTTTCTTTTGGGATTGGAAATAGGAAAAGAGTGAATGACTAGAAAACTTCATGTAAAATAAGAGGTAGTATAATTAAATTATTTTCACTAGCCTTCGAGTATAATCAATCTCTATATAAATAACTTATGTAGTTTGAGCTGGTTAATCTAAGAGGGTGGGATAAAAGAAGACGGGGTGTTGATATGCAACGAAGAAAATCTTTAGCGCTTTCTATTCCATATCAGTTAGATTTCTTTAAGCAATATAAATTTCTTTCTCAGGGTAAATCGCAACATATTTTGTTAGAAAGCGGCCGTGGCGGTCGTTATAACATTGTAGGGCTGAACCCAGTAGCGGTAATCCGAGGGAAGGATGAAACGTTACATATAAGTGAAAGTGGTAAGGAAACAATAAAACGAGGGAATCCGTTAGATTTAATGCAAGAATATATGGAACAATGGAAGACGGACTATAACCCAGAGTATCCGCCTTTTCAAGGTGGTGCAATTGGCTATTTCAGTTATGACTGTATCCGTTATATTGAAAAGCTACCTTCTCTTGCGGAAGATGATATTAATATACCTGACATCTTCTTTTTATTATTTGATGACGTATTTGTCTATGATCAAAAAGAAAAAGTGTTATGGGTTATTACGCATTATGTAGATAAATATGAAGAGGCAAAAGAACGGCTAAATGAGTGGAAGAGTCTTTGGATGACAGAAGCGCCTGAAGTGACTGTGCCCTTTGAAAGTCCTGAAAAGAAAAGTGAAGCAGTTGCTTTTACTGAAGCCAGCTTTATGAAGGCAGTTGAATGTATTCAAGAATATATTGGGGCGGGTGATGTGTTCCAAGTAAACTTGTCGACGAGACAAGAAAGAACGTTACAGACACACCCACTAGAAATTTATACAAGTCTTCGTGAAATTAATCCATCTCCATATATGGGTTACCTGGAGCTTGGGGATTTTCAAATTGTTAGTGGATCGCCAGAGTTGTTAATTAAGAAACAAGGAACTGAAGTAAGTACAAGACCAATTGCTGGAACGAGATCTAGAGGCGCGGATGAGCAAGAGGATGAAGAATTAGCAAGAGAATTAATTGAGAACGAAAAAGAAAGAGCAGAGCATGTAATGCTTGTGGATTTAGAAAGAAATGATTTAGGACGTGTTTGTAAATATGGCACTGTAGAAGTAGATGAATTTATGGTGATTGAGAAATACTCACATGTTATGCATATTGTTTCTAATGTACGTGGTGAGGTGGAAGAAGATAAAGATGCTTTTGATTTAGTGAAGGCTGTATTCCCTGGGGGAACAATTACTGGTGCCCCGAAAATACGTACGATGGAAATTATTGAGGAATTAGAACCTGTTCGGAGAGGGATTTATACAGGTTCAATCGGTTGGATTGGTTATTCTGGAGATACAGAATTGAATATTGTAATTAGAACACTTCTTGCTAAAGATGGAAAAGCTCATGTGCAAGCAGGGGCGGGAATTGTAATTGATTCAAATCCAGAAAATGAATATAAAGAGTCGTTAAAAAAGGCGATTGCTTTATGGCGTGCAAAAGAACGTAGCGAAGAAACGGTTAGGTGAGAGAAATGATATTAATGATTGATAATTATGATTCTTTTACATTTAATTTAGTGCAGTTTCTTGGAGAACTTGGACAAGAGCTCGTTGTTAAACGTAACGATGAAGTGACCATTTCAGATATTGAGAATATGAAACCAGATTTTCTAATGATTTCTCCAGGTCCATGTAGTCCTAATGAAGCGGGGATTAGTATGGAAGTTATTAAATACTTTGCTGGAAAGATTCCGATTTTTGGAGTTTGTCTTGGGCATCAATCCATTGCACAAGTGTTTGGTGGAGAGGTTGTCCGTGCAGAACGATTAATGCATGGGAAAACGTCGCTTATGCATCATGATGGAAAGACGATTTTTTCGGATATTCCTAATCCGTTTACTGCGACGCGCTATCATTCCCTTATTGTTAAGAAAGAGACGTTACCCGATTGCTTAGAGGTAACATCTTGGACAGAGGAAGGAGAAATTATGGCACTTCGTCATAAGACATTGCCGATAGAGGGTGTGCAATTCCATCCGGAATCTATTATGACTTCTCATGGGAAAGAGTTGTTACAGAATTTCATTCGTAAATACAGTCCAAGTGCAACATTATGTTAATTTACGTAAATGGTCAGTATGTAGAAGCAAGTGAAGCGAAAATTTCTCCTTATGATCATGGTTATTTATATGGTCTTGGAGTTTTTGAAACGTTTCGTATTTATAATGGTCATCCTTTCTTATTGGATGATCATTATGACCGTTTAATAGAAGCGCTGGATACATTGCAAATTAAATGGACAATGACAAAAAATGACGTGATGCTTATTTTAAAAAATTTACTCGCTAAGAATGAATTGGAGCATGCATATGTACGTTTTAATGTATCAGCGGGTATAGATGAAATAGGATTACAAACGGAAATGTATGAAGAGCCTTCGGTTATTGTTTTTATAAAACCTTTAACAGCTCCAGGAGATGTAGTGGAAAAAGAAGGTGTTATTCTAAAACAAGTGCGAAATACACCGGAAGGAACATTTCGCCTGAAGTCTCATCATTATTTAAATAATATTTTAGGGAAGCGTGAAATTGGAAATGTTGTGAGTAAGGAAGGTATTTTTCTTACTGAAGCAGGTTATGTTGCAGAGGGTATTGTTTCCAATCTATTTTTTGTGAAAGGTGATGTTTTATATACACCTTCGTTAGAGACAGGGATTTTAAATGGTATCACTCGTGCGTTTATTATAAAGAGTGCTGAAGAATTAAATATAGAAGTAAAGGAAGGTTTCTTTACAAAAGATGAGCTACTTTCAGCGGATGAAGTCTTCGTAACAAACTCCATTCAAGAAATTGTTCCGCTTTATCGTATAGAAGCGCAGGATTTCCCGGGTAAAGTAGGAGTGGTTACAAAAAGTTTAATGTACCTTTATGGAATGCAAAGAGAGAAATTATGGAGCAGAAATGAATTACGAAGAGGAGATGTGTAGTTTGAAGTGGGATTATGATTTATGCTGCGGCGAATATACATTGAATTTAAATGAAAAGACATTAATTATGGGGATTTTAAATGTAACACCAGATTCGTTTTCTGATGGTGGGAGTTACAACGAGGTAGATGTTGCGGTACGTCACGCAAAAAAAATGCAAGGTGAAGGTGCTCATATTATTGATATTGGTGGCGAATCTACTCGCCCAGGTTTTGCTAAAGTATCAGTAGAAGAAGAAATAAAGCGAGTTGTCCCGATGATTCAAGCAGTTTCAAAAGAAGTGAAGTTGCCTATATCTATCGATACATATAAAGCTGAAGTTGCAAAGCAAGCAATTGAGGCTGGTGCTCATATTATTAATGATATTTGGGGAGCGAAGGCGGAGCCGAAAATTGCTGAAGTCGCAGCTCATTACGATGTACCTATCATTTTAATGCATAACCGCGATAACATGAATTATCGTAATTTAATGGCGGATATGATTGCTGATTTGTATGACAGTATTAAAATTGCTAAAAATGCTGGTGTGCGAGATGAGAATATTATTTTAGATCCAGGTATCGGTTTTGCTAAAACACCTGAGCAGAACTTAGAGGCGATGCGTAATTTAGAACAGTTAAATGTGCTAGGTTATCCGGTTCTCTTAGGTACTTCGAGAAAGTCCTTTATTGGGCACGTATTAGATTTGCCAGTAGAGGAACGCCTTGAGGGAACGGGAGCTACTGTTTGTCTTGGTATTGAAAAGGGCTGTGAGTTTGTTCGTGTCCATGATGTGAAAGAAATGGCGCGTATGGCTAAAATGATGGATGCGATGATTGGTAAGGGGGTAAGGTAATTGGATAAAATTTATATCCATGATATGGAGTTTTATGGTTATCATGGCGTGTTCCCAGAGGAGAATAAATTAGGTCAGAGATTTAAAGTTGACTTAACGGTGGAGTTGGATTTAAAGCGTGCAGGGGAAAGTGATGACTTAGAGCATTCGGTCAATTATGGAGAGCTTTTCGAATTATGTAGAAAAGTTGTTGAGGATAGAAAGTATAAGCTTGTGGAGAGTATCGCTGAAAATATTGCTGCAGATATATTAAAACAATATGAAAGTATTTCGCGCTGTACAATTAAGGTAATTAAGCCGGATCCACCGATACCGGGTCATTATCGTGCTGTAGCAGTAGAAATTACGAGAGAACGTCCATGAACAATATAGCTTACATTGCATTAGGGTCAAATATTGGAGAGCGTTATACGTATCTAACCGAAGCGATTCAGTTTTTAAATAAAAATCCTTATATTCAGGTTGATGATATTTCATCTGTATATGAAACTGAGCCAGTTGGCTATACTGACCAAAGTTGCTTTTTAAATTTAGTTATAAAAATTTCTACCAATTTATCACCACAAGAATTATTGAAAGTAACACAAAAAGTAGAAAATGACCTAGGAAGAAAAAGGGAAATTAGGTGGGGGCCGAGGACTATCGACCTTGACATTTTACTTTATAATCAAGAGAATATTGAAGCAGAGAATCTTATTGTTCCGCATCCGCGGATGTTTGAAAGAGCTTTTGTTATCGTTCCGTTGTTAGAAATTAATCAAGACATAAAACAAAACATTTCATGTTCACAAGTAGAAGAAATGAAAAGGCGAGAGGGAGTAACGGTATGGAAGCAGAAAAATGGGGAAGACGCATTCGTGCTTTTCGAAAGCTAAAAGGTTACACACAAGAAGGTTTTGCTAAAGCACTAGGGGTATCTGTATCTGTTTTAGGTGAGGTTGAGAGAGGGAATAGATCGCCTTCTCAAGATTTTGTAGTAGAAGTTGCTAAGGCATTAAATGTTTCGATAGAGGAATTAATGCCAAAGTGATTGTACAGGAAGGAGTAGATTGATTGTTAAAGATTGCAAATATCGAGATGAAAAATCCGGTTGTACTAGCACCGATGGCGGGAGTGTGTAACTCTGCATTCCGTTTAACAGTAAAAGAATTTGGTGCCGGCTTAGTTTGTGCTGAAATGGTAAGTGATAAGGCAATATTACTTAATAATAAAAGAACATTAGATATGTTATATATCGACGAGAGAGAAAAGCCATTAAGTTTACAAATTTTTGGTGGAGAGAAAGAAACTCTTGTAGATGCTGCGAAATATGTAGATAAATATACGACAGCAGACATAATTGATATTAATATGGGTTGTCCAGTGCCGAAAATCGTTAAATGTGATGCTGGGGCAAGGTGGCTTTTAGACCCGAATAAAATATATGAAATGGTAGCAGCGGTTGTAGATGCTGTTGAAAAGCCGGTTACAGTTAAAATGCGTATCGGTTGGGATGAAGAACATATTTTCGCAATAGAAAATGCTAGGGCTGTTGAGCGTGCTGGTGGCCAAGCTGTGGCGGTTCACGGACGTACACGAGTGCAAATGTATGAAGGAAAAGCGGATTGGGATATTATTAAACAAGTAAAACAAGCTGTAAATATCCCGGTTATCGGAAATGGTGATGTCGCAACGCCGCAAGATGCAAAGCGTATGCTTGATGAAATTGGTGTAGATGGTGTTATGATTGGTCGTGCTGCTCTTGGAGATCCGTGGATGATTTATCGTACGGTAAAGTATTTGGAGACAGGTGAATTAATGCCGGAACCAACAGTGCGCGAGAAAATTGATGTATGTATGTTGCATCTAGATCGTCTTATCAACTTAAAGAATGAAAGTGTCGCTGTAAGAGAGATGAGAAAACATGCAGCTTGGTATTTAAAAGGTGTTCGTGGTAATGCGAGTGTACGTAATGGTATTAATGCTTGTAACACACGGGAAGACCTTGCGAATGTGTTAGGTACATTTGTAGAAGAAGTGGAAGCGAAACAACAAACAATTTACGTTGGTTAATAATGGACATAGGAGATTGACATTCTTCTATACACTTCCTATAATTACGTGAAAGAAAGAAGAGCTGCCAGTTAGTTGCTGGCAGTTTTTCTAG
>NZ_JBBOTS010000001.1:85000-87500 GCF_038005705.1 Bacillus sp. FSL L8-0199
AGGCTCGTCCGCTCAGGGTTAGTCAGGACCTAAGCCGAGGCCGACAGGCGTAGGCGATGGACAACAGGTTGATATTCCTGTACCACCTCTTTATCGTTTGAGCAATGGAGGGACGCAGAAGGATAGAAGAAGCGTGCGATTGGTTGTGCACGTCCAAGCAGTTAGGCTGATAAGTAGGCAAATCCGCTTATCGTGAAGGCTGAGCTGTGATGGGGAAGCTCCTTATGGAGCGAAGTCTTTGATTCCCCGCTGCCAAGAAAAGCTTCTAGCGAGATAAAAGGTGCCTGTACCGCAAACCGACACAGGTAGGCGAGGAGAGAATCCTAAGGTGTGCGAGAGAACTCTGGTTAAGGAACTCGGCAAAATGACCCCGTAACTTCGGGAGAAGGGGTGCTTTCTTAACGGAAAGCCGCAGTGAATAGGCCCAAGCGACTGTTTAGCAAAAACACAGCTCTCTGCGAAGCCGTAAGGCGAAGTATAGGGGGTGACACCTGCCCGGTGCTGGAAGGTTAAGGAGAGGGGTTAGCGTAAGCGAAGCTCTGAACTGAAGCCCCAGTAAACGGCGGCCGTAACTATAACGGTCCTAAGGTAGCGAAATTCCTTGTCGGGTAAGTTCCGACCCGCACGAAAGGTGTAACGATTTGGGCACTGTCTCAACCAGAGACTCGGTGAAATTATAGTACCTGTGAAGATGCAGGTTACCCGCGACAGGACGGAAAGACCCCGTGGAGCTTTACTGTAGCCTGATATTGAATTTTGGTACAGTTTGTACAGGATAGGCGGGAGCCATTGAAACCGGAGCGCTAGCTTCGGTGGAGGCGCTGGTGGGATACCGCCCTGACTGTATTGAAATTCTAACCTACGGGTCTTATCGACCCGGGAGACAGTGTCAGGTGGGCAGTTTGACTGGGGCGGTCGCCTCCTAAAGTGTAACGGAGGCGCCCAAAGGTTCCCTCAGAATGGTTGGAAATCATTCGTAGAGTGCAAAGGCATAAGGGAGCTTGACTGCGAGACCTACAAGTCGAGCAGGGACGAAAGTCGGGCTTAGTGATCCGGTGGTTCCGCATGGAAGGGCCATCGCTCAACGGATAAAAGCTACCCCGGGGATAACAGGCTTATCTCCCCCAAGAGTCCACATCGACGGGGAGGTTTGGCACCTCGATGTCGGCTCATCGCATCCTGGGGCTGTAGTCGGTCCCAAGGGTTGGGCTGTTCGCCCATTAAAGCGGTACGCGAGCTGGGTTCAGAACGTCGTGAGACAGTTCGGTCCCTATCCGTCGTGGGCGTAGGAAATTTGAGAGGAGCTGTCCTTAGTACGAGAGGACCGGGATGGACGCACCGCTGGTGTACCAGTTGTTCTGCCAAGGGCATAGCTGGGTAGCTATGTGCGGAAGGGATAAGTGCTGAAAGCATCTAAGCATGAAGCCCCCCTCAAGATGAGATTTCCCATAGCGTAAGCTAGTAAGATCCCTGAAAGATGATCAGGTTGATAGGTTCGAGGTGGAAGCATGGTGACATGTGGAGCTGACGAATACTAATAGATCGAGGACTTAACCATATAATATGAAGCAATGTTATCTAGTTTTGAAAGAATATAAAAAACTTGTTGACTTTAAAAGTTAAATGAGTTACAATGATTCTTGTCTTAAATGAATACAGTCTGGTAATGATGGCAGAGAGGCCACACCCGTTCCCATACCGAACACGGAAGTTAAGCTCTCTAGCGCCGATGGTAGTTGGGACCTTGTCCCTGTGAGAGTAGGACGTTGCCAGGCAATCCGGAGGATTAGCTCAGCTGGGAGAGCACCTGCCTTACAAGCAGGGGGTCGGCGGTTCGATCCCGTCATCCTCCACCATTTAGCCGACTTAGCTCAATTGGTAGAGCAACTGACTTGTAATCAGTAGGTTGGGGGTTCAAGTCCTCTAGTCGGCACCAGTTTTTATTGTAAGAGCCATTAGCTCAGTTGGTAGAGCATCTGACTTTTAATCAGAGGGTCGAAGGTTCGAGTCCTTCATGGCTCACCATTTTAATTAATATGCGGGTGTGGCGGAATTGGCAGACGCACTAGACTTAGGATCTAGCGCCTTTGGCGTGGGGGTTCGACTCCCTTCACCCGCACTTTTAATAAAATATCTCAAACATGTCTTGCGGAAGTAGTTCAGTGGTAGAATACAACCTTGCCAAGGTTGGGGTCGCGGGTTCGAATCCCGTCTTCCGCTCCAATTTTCAATATGACATGCCGGGGTGGCGGAACAGGCAGACGCACAGGACTTAAAATCCTGCGGTGGGTGACCACCGTGCGGGTTCGACCCCCGCCCTCGGCACCATATGCGCCCGTAGCTCAATTGGATAGAGCGTTTGACTACGGATCAAGAGGTTAGGGGTTCGACTCCTCTCGGGCGCGTTTTCTTTCGGGAAGTGGCTCAGCTTGGTAGAGCACCTGGTTTGGGACCAGGGGGTCGCAGGTTCAAATCCTGTCTTCCCGATACTTGTTTGGGG
>NZ_JBBOTS010000001.1:90000-150000 GCF_038005705.1 Bacillus sp. FSL L8-0199
GAAGAGGCGGAGCCGCAGCGAAAGCGAGTCTGAATAGGGCGTTTAGTACGTGGTCGTAGACCCGAAACCAGGTGATCTACCCATGTCCAGGGTGAAGTTCAGGTAACACTGAATGGAGGCCCGAACCCACGCACGTTGAAAAGTGCGGGGATGAGGTGTGGGTAGCGGAGAAATTCCAATCGAACCTGGAGATAGCTGGTTCTCCCCGAAATAGCTTTAGGGCTAGCCTTAAGTGTAAGAGTCTTGGAGGTAGAGCACTGATTGGACTAGGGGTCCTCATCGGATTACCGAATTCAGTCAAACTCCGAATGCCAATGACTTATCCTTAGGAGTCAGACTGCGAGTGATAAGATCCGTAGTCAAAAGGGAAACAGCCCAGACCGCCAGCTAAGGTCCCAAAGTGTGTATTAAGTGGAAAAGGATGTGGAGTTGCTTAGACAACTAGGATGTTGGCTTAGAAGCAGCCACCATTTAAAGAGTGCGTAATAGCTCACTAGTCGAGTGACTCTGCGCCGAAAATGTACCGGGGCTAAATACACCACCGAAGCTGCGGATTGATACCGAATGGTATCAGTGGTAGGGGAGCGTTCTAAGGACAGTGAAGTCAGACCGTAAGGACTGGTGGAGTGCTTAGAAGTGAGAATGCCGGTATGAGTAGCGAAAGACGGGTGAGAATCCCGTCCACCGAATGCCTAAGGTTTCCTGAGGAAGGCTCGTCCGCTCAGGGTTAGTCAGGACCTAAGCCGAGGCCGACAGGCGTAGGCGATGGACAACAGGTTGATATTCCTGTACCACCTCTTTATCGTTTGAGCAATGGAGGGACGCAGAAGGATAGAAGAAGCGTGCGATTGGTTGTGCACGTCCAAGCAGTTAGGCTGATAAGTAGGCAAATCCGCTTATCGTGAAGGCTGAGCTGTGATGGGGAAGCTCCTTATGGAGCGAAGTCTTTGATTCCCCGCTGCCAAGAAAAGCTTCTAGCGAGATAAAAGGTGCCTGTACCGCAAACCGACACAGGTAGGCGAGGAGAGAATCCTAAGGTGTGCGAGAGAACTCTGGTTAAGGAACTCGGCAAAATGACCCCGTAACTTCGGGAGAAGGGGTGCTTTCTTAACGGAAAGCCGCAGTGAATAGGCCCAAGCGACTGTTTAGCAAAAACACAGCTCTCTGCGAAGCCGTAAGGCGAAGTATAGGGGGTGACACCTGCCCGGTGCTGGAAGGTTAAGGAGAGGGGTTAGCGTAAGCGAAGCTCTGAACTGAAGCCCCAGTAAACGGCGGCCGTAACTATAACGGTCCTAAGGTAGCGAAATTCCTTGTCGGGTAAGTTCCGACCCGCACGAAAGGTGTAACGATTTGGGCACTGTCTCAACCAGAGACTCGGTGAAATTATAGTACCTGTGAAGATGCAGGTTACCCGCGACAGGACGGAAAGACCCCGTGGAGCTTTACTGTAGCCTGATATTGAATTTTGGTACAGTTTGTACAGGATAGGCGGGAGCCATTGAAACCGGAGCGCTAGCTTCGGTGGAGGCGCTGGTGGGATACCGCCCTGACTGTATTGAAATTCTAACCTACGGGTCTTATCGACCCGGGAGACAGTGTCAGGTGGGCAGTTTGACTGGGGCGGTCGCCTCCTAAAGTGTAACGGAGGCGCCCAAAGGTTCCCTCAGAATGGTTGGAAATCATTCGTAGAGTGCAAAGGCATAAGGGAGCTTGACTGCGAGACCTACAAGTCGAGCAGGGACGAAAGTCGGGCTTAGTGATCCGGTGGTTCCGCATGGAAGGGCCATCGCTCAACGGATAAAAGCTACCCCGGGGATAACAGGCTTATCTCCCCCAAGAGTCCACATCGACGGGGAGGTTTGGCACCTCGATGTCGGCTCATCGCATCCTGGGGCTGTAGTCGGTCCCAAGGGTTGGGCTGTTCGCCCATTAAAGCGGTACGCGAGCTGGGTTCAGAACGTCGTGAGACAGTTCGGTCCCTATCCGTCGTGGGCGTAGGAAATTTGAGAGGAGCTGTCCTTAGTACGAGAGGACCGGGATGGACGCACCGCTGGTGTACCAGTTGTTCTGCCAAGGGCATAGCTGGGTAGCTATGTGCGGAAGGGATAAGTGCTGAAAGCATCTAAGCATGAAGCCCCCCTCAAGATGAGATTTCCCATAGCGTAAGCTAGTAAGATCCCTGAAAGATGATCAGGTTGATAGGTTCGAGGTGGAAGCATGGTGACATGTGGAGCTGACGAATACTAATAGATCGAGGACTTAACCATATAATATGTAGCAAATGTTATCTAGTTTTGAAGGAATATGCCTTCATAGTTTGGTGATGATGGCAGAGAGGTCACACCCGTTCCCATACCGAACACGGAAGTTAAGCTCTCTAGCGCCGATGGTAGTTGGGACCTTGTCCCTGTGAGAGTAGGACGTCGCCAAGCAACTAAACACGAGTCAAATGACTCGTGTTTTTTCGTGTTTTCTTTTATAATCCATAGTAATTAAAAAAATGTGCTTAAATAATTACCATGTTGATTAAATACAGGGGAATGTGGCTAGGATAGTGAATAAGCAAAAGAGTTGCAAATTTTATTAATACGTATATAATTAAAGTCAAAGATAGTCAAAGTCAATAAAGGTGGCGGATAAATGAGAAATATATCTGATATCATTGAGCAATATCTAAAGCAAGTTATTGACTTAAGTAATAATAATGTGATTGAAATCAAAAGAAATGAGATTGCGGATCGATTCGAGTGCGTACCATCTCAAATCAATTATGTAATCAATACCCGTTTTACATTAGAAAGAGGATTTATAGTAGAAAGTAAACGTGGTGGTGGAGGTTACATTCGCATTATAAAAGTCAAACTGCATGATGATATAGACATTATTGATCAAATGCTTCATATGATTGATCATAGCGTTGCACAAGGGAATGCAGAGAGTATGATTATACGTTTATTAGAAGAGGGAATTATAACAGGCCGTGAAGCAAAACTAATGTTAAGTGTACTAGATCGTTCTGTATTATCAATGGATATTCCTTCTCGAGATGAACTTAGGGCTCGAATATTATGCGCAATGTTAAGAACACTGAAATATAAATAAATACAGCTTTTGTAAAAGAATGATAATTAAGATAGGGCAGTTAAATATTGTAGAAGTTTTGAAAAAGAGCATGTACTTTTATCTAAATGGATTAAGGAAAGAGGACAATCTAGTAATGTATGAAAAGTATCATGAGGTAGATCGTTCCTATTGTAAAGGTGGGGATATTGATGACTTGTCAAAACTGTAATATAAGACCAGCAACTTTACATTATACAAAAGTAATCAACGAGAAGAAGGCGGAAGTTCATCTTTGTGAGCAATGTGCGGAGCAAAGTGGCTATACGTCTTTCTTTCAATCATCACAGTCTAACTTTTCATTTCATGATGTATTTGCTGGTTTATTACACGGTGAATCAACAATGTTTGGAGAAGAAAAAAACGGGTTTTCAAATACAAATACAGTAAGATGTCCAGATTGTAAGATGACATATGAACATTTTACAAAAGTGGGACGCTTTGGTTGTGCTTCTTGTTACGATACATTTAAAGGACACTTAAACCCATTGTTAAAGCGACTTCATGGTGGACATACAGAACATTGTGGAAAAATTCCGGAACGAATGGAAGGAAATATCCACTTAAAGAAAGAATTAGATGAACTAAAACTTATTCTGAAACAATATGTACAGAATGAGGAGTTTGAGAAAGCTGCTGAGGTAAGAGATGAAATTCGAGGGCTTGAAACTCAGCTTAGTGAGCATAGAGAGGGGGAGTAGTTCTATGTCACTGGACAAAATTATGAATGAAGCGATTAGTCCATGGATGAAGGGGGATGGCCCTGATTCTGATATTGTTTTAAGTAGTCGAATTCGTTTGGCTCGTAATTTTAAGCAATATCAATTTTCTACTATGCAAAACGAAGAGGAAGCTCAACAGGTTCAAGAATTATTTAAAAAGAAATTTATAAATAAATCGGTAGAGCCCTTTGGGAAGTTTGGATTATTAAAAATGAATGAATTAACGCCTCTTCAAAGGAGAGTTTTAGTCGAAAAGCATTTAATTAGTCCAAATCTCGCAGGGACCGAATATGGAGCATGTCTGTTATCAGAAAGCGAACACATTAGTGTGATGCTTAATGAGGAAGACCACATTAGGATTCAGTGCCTATTTCCAGGGCTACAGTTATCAAAGGCGCTTCAAAGCGCTAATCAAATAGATAATTGGATTGAGAAAGAGGTTGAATATGCTTTTGATGAATCACTTGGATATATTACGAGTTGTCCTACTAACGTTGGTACAGGATTAAGAGCTTCTGTAATGATTCATTTACCAGGGCTGGTTTTAACAAAAAGAATTAGCCGTATTATACAAGTAATTCAAAAATTAGGGTTAGTAGTAAGAGGAATATACGGTGAAGGTAGCGAAGCGTTAGGTAATATATTTCAAGTATCAAATCAAATGACGCTAGGGAAATCCGAAGTAGATATTATTGCAGATTTAAAGAGTGTCATGCAGCAAATTATACAACAAGAAAAATTGGCCAGAGAATTAATTGTACAAAATTCGAGTATTGAGCTTGAAGATAAGGTTTATCGTTCTTACGGTATACTAGCAAACAGTCGTTTAATTCAATCTGCAGAAGCGGCAACTTGCTTATCGGATGTACGACTTGGTATTGATCTAGGATATATAAAAGGTATATCGAGAAATATTTTGACTGAGCTAATGGTTCTTACGCAACCAGGTATTTTACAACAATACGCAGGAGGACCTTTAGGACCAGAAGAAAGAGATTATCGAAGAGCAACCTTAATCCGTGAGCGATTACGTATTGAAAAAAACTAAGCGCAAGTAGGAGGCGATTTCTATGATGTTTGGAAGATTTACAGAAAGAGCACAGAAAGTATTAGCTTTATCTCAAGAGGAAGCAATTCGCATTGGGCATAATAATATTGGAACAGAACATATTTTACTTGGGCTTGTACGCGAAGGTGAAGGAATTGCAGCAAAAGCGTTAATTGCTCTTGGATTGAGCCCGGAAAAAGTGCAAAAAGAGGTAGAAGCGTTAATTGGACGTGGAACAGAAGCTTCTCAAACTGTACATTATACACCTCGTGCTAAAAAAGTTATTGAATTGTCTATGGATGAAGCGCGTAAGCTAGGACATTCTTACGTTGGAACAGAACATATTTTACTTGGCTTAATCCGTGAAGGTGAAGGTGTAGCGGCACGTGTTTTAAATAATTTAGGCGTAAGCCTCAACAAAGCAAGACAACAAGTGTTACAACTTCTTGGAAGTAACGAAGCGAGTTCAGGTCACCAAGGTGGTTCATCGACAAATGCCAATACACCGACACTAGACAGTTTAGCGCGCGACTTAACAGTTGTTGCACGTGAGAATCGTTTGGATCCTGTTATTGGACGTAGTAAAGAAATTCAACGTGTAATTGAAGTGTTAAGCCGTAGAACAAAAAACAATCCAGTGTTAATTGGAGAGCCTGGTGTAGGTAAAACAGCAATTGCTGAAGGGTTAGCACAGCAAATCGTAAATAATGAAGTTCCTGAAACGTTAAGAGATAAGCGTGTTATGACACTAGATATGGGAACAGTGGTAGCTGGGACGAAATATCGTGGTGAGTTTGAAGATCGTTTAAAGAAAGTAATGGATGAAATACGTCAAGCAGGGAATATTATTCTATTTATTGATGAACTTCATACATTAATCGGTGCAGGTGGAGCAGAAGGTGCAATCGATGCATCAAATATTTTAAAACCATCTTTAGCACGCGGAGAATTACAATGTATTGGTGCGACAACTTTAGATGAGTATCGTAAATATATTGAAAAGGATGCAGCTTTAGAGAGACGTTTCCAGCCAATTCATGTTGATGAGCCGAGTCTAGAAGAATCAACTCAAATCTTGAAAGGTTTACGCGATCGTTATGAGGCGCATCACCGTGTGTCTATTACAGATGATGCAATTGATGCAGCTGTAAAACTTTCTGATCGTTATATTACGGATCGTTTCTTACCGGATAAAGCAATTGATTTAATTGATGAAGCTGCTTCAAAGGTTCGCTTACGCTCTTATACAACACCACCAAACTTAAAAGAGCTTGAAGTGAAGCTTGAGGAAATTCGAAAAGAAAAAGATGCGGCTGTACAAAGTCAAGAGTTTGAAAAGGCTGCTTCCTTACGTGATATGGAACAACGCTTACGTGAGAAATTGGAAGATACAAAGCGTCAGTGGAAAGAGCAACAAGGAAAAGAAAATTCAGAGGTTACGGTAGAAGATATTGCAAATGTCGTTTCTACATGGACACGTATCCCTGTTTCTAAACTTGCACAAACAGAGACTGATAAATTATTAAACTTAGAATCCATTCTTCATGATCGTGTCATCGGCCAGGATGAAGCGGTAGTGGCTGTAGCGAAAGCTGTTCGTCGTGCAAGAGCAGGACTAAAAGATCCGAAACGTCCAATTGGTTCATTTATTTTCTTAGGACCAACAGGTGTAGGTAAAACAGAATTAGCAAGAGCATTGGCAGAATCTATGTTCGGTGATGAGGATGCAATGATTCGCATTGATATGTCTGAGTATATGGAGAAACATTCAACTTCTCGCTTAGTTGGTTCTCCTCCAGGATATGTTGGGTATGAAGAAGGCGGACAATTAACAGAGAAGGTTCGTCGTAAGCCGTATTCAGTTGTCCTATTAGATGAAGTAGAGAAGGCGCATCCCGATGTATTTAATATTTTACTACAGGTATTGGAAGATGGTCGTTTAACTGATTCTAAAGGACGTACAGTTGACTTCCGTAATACGATTGTTATTATGACGTCTAACGTTGGTGCTGAGGCGTTAAAACGTAACAAACATCTTGGATTTAACGTACAAGATGAAAGCCGTGATTATTCGGATATGAAAGGTAAAGTAATGGATGAGCTGAAAAAGGCATTTCGTCCAGAATTCTTAAACCGTATTGATGAAATTATCGTATTCCATATGCTTGAGAAAAAACATATTCAAGAAATTGTGACTCTTATGGTAAATCAGTTAGTGAATCGCTTAAAAGAACAAGAAATTGAATTGCAATTAACAGAAGGGGCGATTGCAGCTATTGCTGATAAAGGGTTTGATCGTGAATATGGTGCTCGTCCACTACGTAGAGCAATTCAGAAGCATGTAGAAGATAGACTATCGGAAGAACTTTTAAAAGGTGCTATTGAGAAAGGGCAAAAAGTTATCTTTGATGTAGAAGGGGAAACATTTGTCATTCATAGTGCTGAAAAGGTAAAATAAGTATAGACAAACTAAGAGGGCTACGAGATAGCCCTCTTTCTTGTACGAGAAGGTCAAATGTTTATAGATGAAAGCGAAGTGAAATATAAAAAGATATGGCTAAAAAGAAAACAAAATTCACATGTCAAGAGTGTGGTTATCAATCACCAAAATATATGGGTAAATGTCCAGGGTGTGGTCAATGGAATTCGCTTGTTGAAGAGATGGAACCCGTTGTATCATCCAGACGCCTAAATTATGCAAATGCAATTCAAACAGAAGTAACAAAACCAAGACGTCTTACAGAAGTAGAAACAAAGTCTGAGGCACGTATTGAAACAAAATTTCAGGAGTTTAACCGTGTACTAGGTGGCGGAATTGTAGATGGATCTTTAGTACTTATTGGTGGGGACCCTGGGATTGGAAAATCAACGTTATTATTACAGATTTCCTCGCAATTAGCAGATGCTTCATATGATGTATTGTATATATCAGGTGAGGAGTCAGCAAAGCAAATTAAACTTCGTGCAGATCGTTTACATGTAAATGGTAGTAATCTATTTGTTGTATCAGAGACAGATTTACAGCGTATTGCAGCACATATTGAAGAGATGAATCCTGCTTTTGTTGTTATTGATTCTATTCAAACGATACATTTACCTGAAGTGACATCAGCTCCTGGTAGTGTGGCGCAAGTACGTGAATGTACAGCAGAATTAATGAAACTTGCAAAAACAAAGGGAATCCCAATTTTTATCGTAGGGCATGTGACAAAAGAAGGTGCAATTGCGGGACCGCGTATGCTAGAACATATGGTCGATGCAGTTCTTTACTTTGAAGGAGATCGACACCATACATATCGTATTTTACGAGCTGTAAAGAATCGTTTTGGTTCTACGAATGAAATGGGTATCTTTGAAATGAAAGAACTTGGCCTTGCAGAAGTCTTAAATCCTTCTGAAATTTTCCTTGAGGAAAGACCAGTTGGAGTTGCAGGTTCAACAGTAGTTGCCTCAATGGAAGGAACAAGACCAGTTTTAGTAGAAATACAGGCATTAATTTCCCCTACTAGTTTTGGAAATCCTCGAAGAATGGCGACAGGAATTGATCATAATCGTGTCTCGCTTATTATGGCGGTACTAGAGAAAAGAACAGGTTTACTATTACAAAATCAAGATGCGTATTTAAAAGTAGCTGGTGGTTTGAAATTAGATGAACCGGCAATTGATTTAGCTGTTGCCTTAAGTATAGCTTCAAGTTTTAGAGATAAATCTACGGCACCAACTGATGCGGTAATAGGAGAAGTTGGATTAACTGGAGAAATAAGAAGAGTATCAAGAATCGAACAACGTGTACAAGAAGCAGCTAAATTAGGATTTCAACGTGCTATCATTCCTAGAAAAAATTTAGGGGGGTGGACAATTCCAGAGGGGATTGAGGTTGTAGGTGTTTCTAATTTAGGAGAAGCGCTTCGTTTGACATTAGGAGGCTAGGCTATGGAAGAAAATAAGCAACGTGTCAAAAGTATAATTAATATTTTACAGCTCGTGGCCCCGGGAACACCACTGCGCGAAGGGATAGATAATGTACTTCGCGCACAAACAGGGGGACTAATTGTTCTTGGGTATAATGAGCAGATTAAAAGCATTGTTGATGGTGGTTTTCATATTAATTGCGCATTCTCTCCTGCTAGTTTATATGAATTAGCAAAAATGGATGGAGCACTTATTTTAAATGAAACTGGAAGTAAAATTTTAATTGCAAACGCACAGTTAGTTCCGGATTCATCTATTGATTCTATTGAAACAGGTATGCGTCACCGAACAGCAGAGCGTGTAGCAAAGCAGACGGGCAGCCTTGTTGTGGCCATTTCACAAAGACGTAATGTAATTACGCTATATCAAGGGAACTTACGTTATACACTAAAAGATATAGGTGTCATTTTAACGAAGGCAAATCAAGCAATTCAAACGCTAGAAAAATATAAGGCTGTATGGAATGACGGCATTACGAATTTGGGTATTCTAGAATTTGAAGAGGTCGTTACAATGTCCGAGGTGGTTCACGTTTTACATAGTGTTGAAATGGTGCTGCGTATAAAAAATGAAATATTGAGCTATATTCATGAGCTAGGAACAGAAGGTAGGTTAATTCGTTTACAGCTTACAGAATTACTAGCTGATTTAGAGGCAGAGGCAGCATTGTTAATTAAAGATTATCACCAGGAGAAAACACAAGACCATCATCAAATCTTGAAAAAGTTACAAGATCTTGCAAATACACAACTTTTAGAGGATAGTGATTTAGTTAAATTACTTGGGTATTCAGGACAAACAAGTTTAGAAGAAAGTGTGACACCTAGAGGATACCGAATCACAAGCAAGATTTCTCGTGTTCCGCCACTTATTATCGAGAATTTAATTAATCGATTTAAAACATTGCAAGGTGTTTGCCGAGCAACTATTAATGAATTGGATGATGTGGAAGGAATTGGAGAAGTGAGAGCGAAGAAAATACGAGAAGGTCTAAAAAGAATTCAAGAGCATCTCTATATGAGTAGACACAATTAAGAATATTACATTGATTCTATAATATAACGACACTAGAACATTTTTGGTATATGATATGATATATTGGTAAATAAAACTATTTACAAAAAAACACGTCCGCTTTTGCATTCGGCGTTTTGATTAGCGAAACAATGGTTAATAATGAGTAGGAGGTGGTTGGATGTTAAAACGGATTGTACAGCTCTTCTTTTTAGTGATCGGGGGAGCGTTAGGGATTTACTTAATCCCAAAAATTATTAATGTATTAGATATCGGTGCGGTTCCTTTGTTGGAAGGATCGTATGTTCGTGCAATTATTGGTGCAATTATTTTATTTTTAACAACATTTTGGCTTGTAGATTATATTGTTCAACTTATTAAGCATATTGAAGAGGCTCTTGTAAAGGCGCCTGTAGCAGATGTTTTATTTGGTACATTAGGATTAATCTCTGGTCTTATTGTTGCATATTTAATTTTGATACCAATTCGTGAATTTACAATTCCAGTTATTAGTACGGTGTTGCAAGTGTTCTTCACCCTTTTACTTGGATATTTAGGATTCCAAGTAGGATTTAAAAAGAGGAATGAATTGCTAGGATTATTTACATTACCCCAACGCGGAGGTAAGAAGAAAAACAATAGTGAGAATGAAGAGGTAGAGGTCGAAGCAGAAAAATCTACGACTCATTGGAAAATTCTCGATACGAGTGTAATTATTGATGGACGTATTGCAGATATTTGCCAAACAAAGT
The DNA here is from genome assembly GCF_038005705.1 of Bacillus sp. FSL L8-0199. NCBI lineage: Bacteria > Bacillati > Bacillota > Bacilli > Caryophanales > Bacillaceae > Bacillus > Bacillus sp. FSL L8-0199. The sequence continues at coordinate 100,629 of NZ_JBBOTS010000001.1, forward strand.
TTTTAGAAGGAACAATCGTCATTCCACAATTCGTATTAGAAGAGCTTCAGCATATTGCCGATTCTTCAGATGCTTTAAAGCGTAATCGTGGCCGCAGAGGACTAGACATTTTAAATCGTATTCAAAAGGAGATGCCAATTCCGGTAGAAATTTATGAAGGCGATTTCGATGATATCCAAGAAGTAGATAGCAAGCTTGTAAAGTTGGCAAAAATCACTGGTGGAACTGTAGTAACAAACGATTTCAATTTAAACAAAGTTTCTGAATTACAAGGGGTTACGGTGTTAAACATTAATGATTTAGCTAATGCGATTAAACCAGTCGTACTCCCTGGTGAAGAATTAAGTGTTTATGTTGTGAAAGATGGTAAAGAACAGAATCAAGGTGTTGCATACTTAGATGATGGTACGATGATTGTAGTAGAAGATGGTAGAGAGTATGTGGGTTCACAACTTGATGTACTTGTTACTAGCGTATTACAAACATCGGCTGGTCGTATGATTTTCGCAAAACGTAAATTGCTAGAAAAAGCATTATAAGTAGAGGATTATTAATATGTATACATTAATTATTCCGGCAGCGGGCCAAGGGAAACGAATGGGTGCTGGTAAAAATAAGTTATTTTTACTTATAGATGAAGTACCAATTATTGTGCACACATTGCGTGCTTTTGAAAAAGATAAAGCGTGCAAAAGTATTATTATGGCAATTAACGAAGAAGAACGCCCGTATTTTGAAGAGTTGGTGCAGAAGTACCAGATTGAAAAGCACGTACAATTTATTCAGGGTGGAGCCGAAAGACAAGATAGCGTATATAACGCACTTCAGTATGCGAGTGGTGTCGAATATGTTCTTGTTCATGACGGGGCGCGCCCGTTCGTAACGAATAAAGTGATTTGCGATGTATTAACTGCAGCAGAAAAATATGGAGCTTCCATTTGTGCAGTGCCAGTAAAAGATACTGTTAAGAAAGTAGAGCAGGGTGTTGTTGTAGAAACGGTAGAGCGGTCTCAACTTAACGCTGTACAAACACCACAAGGATTCTCTGTTTCTCTTTTGCTAGAAGCTCATAGAAGCGCAAAGCAAAGTTGTTTTCTTGGCACAGATGATGCAAGTCTCGTAGAACGCGTTGGGAAGCAAGTTGGTGTAGTGGAGGGGAGTTACTATAATATTAAAGTGACGACTCCGGAAGATCTACTAATTGCTGAAAGTTTCCTTCGTGTTCAGAAGAAATAAAGTTGATGATGTGTTAATAAAGAAAAGCTCGGCAACAGCCGGGCTTTTCTTTATAAGGATAGCGATATAATATAGAGTCATAAAGCTCAGTAGTTTAGCTTAAGGAGGAAGTAAGGATGTTTCGAATTGGACAAGGTTTTGATGTACATGAATTTGCGGAAGGGCGTCCGTTGATTATCGGTGGAATTACAATTCCACACGAGAAAGGATTAATCGGTCATTCAGATGCAGATGTATTGTTACATACGATTGCTGATGCATGTTTAGGTGCGATTGCAGCAGGAGATATCGGAAAGCATTTTCCTGATACAGACCCAGCTTTTAAAGATGCAGATTCAGCTGTATTGTTACAAAAAGTTTGGGAATTTGTGCGTGAACAAGGTTACGAGTTAGGAAATTTAGATTGTACAATTATTGCTCAAAAACCAAAAATGGCACCACATATTGAGAGCATGCGTAAGCGCATTAGTGAACTGTTAGAAACGTCTATCAATAACATTAATGTAAAGGCAACAACAACAGAAAAATTAGGATTTACAGGTAGAGAAGAAGGGATTGCTTCTCAAGCGGTTGTTTTATTACAGAAAAAATAATGGTTTTTAATTCGTAAGATGGATAATCACATTTTTTTGGTGTACAATTATAGAATGTGTTGACATTAAGAATGGAAGGTGTACCAATTATGGAAAAGCAAGTGAGAGTGCGCTACGCGCCAAGTCCAACAGGACACTTACATATCGGAAATGCGCGTACGGCATTATTTAATTATTTATTTGCTCGTCATTTAGATGGCAAATTTATTATTCGTATTGAAGATACTGATGTAAAACGTAACGTGGCTGGTGGAGAAGAAAGCCAATTAAAATACTTGAAATGGCTCGGTATGGACTGGGATGAAGGTGTTGATGTTGGTGGTGAATTTGGACCATATCGCCAAACAGAGCGTTTAGATATTTATAAAAAATTATATGAAGATTTATTAGAGCGTGGTCTAGCTTATAAATGTTACATGACAGAAGAAGAGCTAGAAGCAGAGCGTGAAGGACAAATCGCTCGCGGTGAAACACCTCGTTACGCAGGTAACCACCGTGAATTAACTGAAGAACAAGTGAAAGAATTTGAAGCTGAGGGACGTATTCCAAGTATTCGTTTCCGTGTACCAGCTGATCGTGACTACACATTCAAAGATATTGTAAAAGATGAAGTTGCGTTCCATTCAAATGATTTCGGTGATTTTGTTATTGTGAAAAAAGATGGAATTCCAACTTATAACTTTGCAGTAGCAGTAGATGATCATCTAATGGAAATTACACATGTACTTCGTGGTGATGATCATATTTCAAATACACCGAAACAAATGATGATTTATGAAGCTTTCGGCTGGGATATTCCACAATTCGGTCATATGACTCTAATTGTTAATGAAAGTCGTAAAAAGTTAAGTAAGCGTGATGAATCTATTATTCAATTTATTGAGCAATATAAAGAGCTTGGGTATCTTCCAGAAGCAATCTTTAACTTTATTGCACTACTAGGTTGGTCTCCGGTAGGAGAAGAAGAAATCTTCTCTAAAGATGAGTTTATCAAAATGTTCGATGCAGCTCGTTTATCAAAATCACCTGCATTATTTGATTCTCAAAAACTAAAATGGATGAACAACCAGTATATGAAAAAGCAAGATTTAGATACGGTTGTAGAGTTAAGCTTACCGCATTTAGTGAAAGCTGGACGTGTGGGAGAAACTTTAAGCGAACAAGACCAAGCTTGGATTCGTGATGTAATTGCTTTATACCATGAACAAATGAGTTTTGGAGCTGAAATTGTAGAGCTTTCTGAAATGTTCTTTAAAGATCATGTTGATTATGAAGAAGAAGGACAAGAAGTATTAAATGGTGAACAAGTACCTGAAGTACTTCGTGCATTTGCTGGTCAAATAGAAGCTCTAGAAGCAATGGAGCCAGCAGCAATTAAGGCAGCAATTAAAGCAGTTCAAAAGGAAACAGGACATAAAGGTAAAAATTTATTTATGCCAATCCGTGTTGCAACTACAGGACAAACGCATGGTCCAGAGCTTCCGAATGCTATTGCACTTCTTGGAAAAGAAAAAGTTTTAAATCGTCTTCAAAAAGTAATTGGTTAACATTTTCTAGATTTAGAAATATAATAAGTATACCTAAAATCTAATAAGGAAAAGCGACGAGAAGGAGAAGTAGAAAATCAGGCTTTTTACAGAGAGAACCACCTTTAGGCTGGGAGTGGTTTATAAGCGGGTTTTTGAAATGCCCCTTCGAGTCTTCTGCTGAACAGCGAATTGCTTCGTGGGACGTCTTAGGCCGCAAAGTAAGCAGAAGCGGTGTACACCGTTATCATGGATGAGTTTGAGGCTTTTTTAAGCCTAAACAGAGTGGAACCGCGCTTAAAAGGCGTCTCTGTCAATATGACAGAGACGCCTTTTTTTTTATACCGTGTAAATAGGTAGAGATATAGAATTTCTCCCCTTATATAAAGAATTAGGGGAGAAGTGATGAGTTAGGGGAGTTAGTTCGTTCGACAAAAAAGCAGCCCATAAAGGGGAGGGAACACCGATGTTTAAGAGGCTTCGGGAAGATATTGAAGTCGTTTTTGAACAGGATCCAGCGGCAAGAGGTTATTTCGAAGTCATTTTAACTTACTCTGGATTACATGCAGTTTGGGCCCATCGAATTGCACATGCTTTTTATAAAAGGAATTTTTTCTTTCTTGCACGTTTTGTTTCACAAGTGAGTCGCTTTTTTACTGGCATTGAGATCCATCCAGGAGCAACTATTGGTCGACGCTTTTTTATAGATCATGGAATGGGAGTTGTAATTGGAGAAACTTGTGAAATTGGTGATAATGTAACGATTTATCAAGGGGTTACATTAGGTGGTACAGGAAAAGAAAAAGGGAAGAGGCACCCAACAATTCAGGATAATGTATTAATTGCGACGGGTGCTAAAGTTCTTGGGTCTATTACTGTGGGAGAGAATTCTAAAATCGGAGCAGGGTCTGTCGTATTAAAAGAAGTTCCTGCACATTCTACAGTTGTAGGTATACCTGGCCGTGTCGTTATTCAAAATGGAGTAAAGATTGGTCAAGAATTAAATCACTCTGACCTTCCAGATCCGATTTTTGATAAATTAAAGGCTATGGAAGTAGAACTTGATAAATTGAAGAAACAATTGGAATTAAAGGTAGAAAGGAAGGATAAAAATGACTATTCACATTTATAATACGTTAACACGTCAAAAAGAAGAGTTTGTTCCATTAGAAGAAAATAAGGTAAAGATGTATGTATGCGGACCTACAGTTTATAACTACATTCATATTGGGAATGCAAGACCTCCTATGGTATTCGATACAGTGCGTCGTTATTTAGAATACAAAGGATACGATGTGCAATATGTATCTAACTTTACGGACGTAGATGATAAATTAATTAAAGCGGCAAATGAATTAGGTGAAGATGTACCAACGATTGCTGATCGTTTTGTTGAAGCGTACTTTGAAGATGTGACAGCACTAGGTTGCAAACATGCAACAGTTCATCCTCGTGTAACAGAAAATATGGATATCATTATTGAATTTATTCAAGAACTTGTGAATAAAGGGTATGCATATGAATCAGAGGGTGATGTGTACTTTAAGACGAAGGAATTTGAAGGTTACGGTAAATTATCACATCAACCAATCGCAGATTTACGTCACGGTGCTCGTATTGAGGTAGGGGAAAAGAAACAAGACCCTCTTGATTTTGCTTTATGGAAAGCTGCGAAAGAAGGAGAAATCTTCTGGGAAAGCCCTTGGGGGCAAGGACGTCCAGGATGGCATATTGAATGCTCAGCAATGGCGCGTAAGTACTTAGGGGATACAATTGACATTCATGCTGGTGGGCAAGATTTGGCGTTCCCGCATCATGAAAATGAAATTGCGCAGTCAGAGGCATTGACTGGAAAAACGTTTGCACGTTACTGGATGCATAATGGATATATTAATATTAACAATGAGAAGATGTCTAAATCGCTTGGTAACTTTATTTTAGTTCACGATATTATTAAGCAATACGACCCGCAGTTAATTAGATTCTTTATGTTATCAGTACACTATCGTCACCCGATTAACTTTAGTGAAGAGTTATTACAAAGTACGAATAATGGACTGGAAAGAATTAAAACAGCTTATGGAAACTTAAAGCATCGTATGGAGAGTAGTACGGATTTAACGGACCATAATGAGAAATGGTTAGCTGAAATAGAGAAATTCCAGACTGCATTTGAAGAGGCAATGAATGATGACTTTAACACTGCAAATGCAATTACCGAATTATACAACGTAGCAAATCATGCAAATCAATATTTACTTGAAGAGCATACATCTAAAGTTGTGATTGAAGCATACGTAAAACAACTGGAAACGTTATTTGATATTTTAGGATTAGAATTATCAAAAGAAGAATTACTGGATGAAGAAATTGAAGAGCTTATCCAAAAGCGCATTGAAGCTCGTAAAAATCGCGATTTCGCATTGTCTGATCAAATTCGTGACGATTTAAAAGAACGTAATATTATTTTAGAAGATACCGCTCAAGGTACAAGATGGAAAAGAGGATAAGGATGATTGATGCAAAGCAATTAAACAGCTTGGCGTTAGCGTATATGGGTGATGCGGTATATGAACAATATATCCGCTATCACCTCCTTCAAAAAGGAAAAGTTCGCCCTAATCAATTACATCGCTTAGGGACGAGCTTTGTTTCAGCAAAAGCACAGGCGAAAGTTGTTTATCATTTATTAGAGACGGCATTTTTGACAGAGGAAGAAGAGGCGGTATTAAGAAGAGGGCGTAATGCAAATTCAGGTACAGTTCCGAAAAATACGGATGTACAAACATATCGACATAGTACAGCCTTTGAAGCACTAATTGGTTATCATCATTTATTAAATAATCGTGAAAGATTAGACGAAATTGTATATAAGGCAATTGCAGTTTTAGAAGAAAAGGAAGGGGGCACATCATCATGACTAGTGAATATATTATCGGACGTAACCCTGTAATTGAAGCGTTAAGATCAGGGAGAGATATTAATAAAATTTGGATCGCAGAAGGTGCTGCCAAAGGACAAGTACAAATTGTACTAGCGTTAGCGAAAGAAAATAAGATTATTTTACAACATGCACCAAAGAAAAAGTTAGATCAATTAGTTGAGGGTAATCATCAAGGTGTAATTGCTCAAGTAGCTGCATATCAGTATGCAGAGTTAGAAGATTTATTCAAAGTGGCAGAAAAACGTAATGAAGATCCGTTCTTCTTGATTTTAGATGAGATTGAAGATCCGCATAACCTAGGTTCTATTATGCGTACTGCTGATGCAACAGGAGCTCATGGAATTATTATTCCGAAGAGAAGAGCTGTGGGACTTACAGCATCAGTTGCGAAAGCATCAACAGGAGCGATTGAATACATTCCTGTTGCGCGCGTAACAAACTTATCTCGTACAATTGATGAATTAAAAGAGCGTGGACTTTGGATTGCTGGTACAGATGCCAAAGGGAAAACGGATTACCGTAATTTAGATGGTACAATGCCGATTGGATTAGTAATTGGTAGTGAAGGAAAAGGTATGAGTCGTATTATTGGTGAAAAGTGTGATTTCTTAATCACTCTACCGATGGTTGGTAAAGTTACATCCTTAAATGCTTCAGTAGCCGCAAGTTTGTTAATGTATGAGGTATATCGTAAACGTCACGAAATTGGTAAATAAAAAATGAACGATATTTTAATCGTTGACGGTTACAACATTATCGGAGCTTGGGGAGATTTGAAGAAACTGCGGGATGTAGATTTACAATCATCAAGAGATGCGCTTATTGATAAGATGGCGGATTATCAAGGTTATACAGGCACAAAAGTGATGATAGTCTTTGATGCCTATACAGTCCATGGTATTGAAAAAAAGATGAAACAATCTCGTGTAGAAGTAATATTCACACGAAAGAATCAAACTGCAGACGAAAAGATAGAGCAACTTGCAATAGAGCTTAGAAATATAAATACACAAATATATGTTGCGACTTCTGATTATACAGAACAATGGGTTATATTTGGGCAAGGTGCCCTTCGAAAATCTGCGCGTGAATTAGAGTTGGAAGTACAAGCGATGGAACAACAAGTAAGAAGGCGTACAAAAGACGCGAAAGAACAGCAGCCTGCCATGCGAAAGATATTTAGTAAGGATATTACAGAAAAATTAGAAAAATTAAGAAGAGGAGAGCGTTGAAGCATTGACGCTCTTTATCTTTTTACTGTATAATATTGCTAAATAAATAGCGGTCGGAGGGATCAAGGTGGAAGCAGGCTTCGTAAGTATAGGCGACGTTACATTTCGTGATTTAGAGGATGAGGCAATCGTTGAGTTAGTTCGAAAAGGTAATACTGACGCTCTAGAATATTTAATTCACAAGTATAAGAACTTTGTTCGTGCGAAATCAAGATCTTACTTTTTAGTGGGTGCCGATCGAGAAGACATTGTTCAAGAAGGTATGATAGGGTTGTTTAAAGCAATTCGTGATTATAAAGAGGACAAGCTGTCTTCATTCAAAGCATTTGCTGAACTATGTATCACTCGACAAATTATTACCGCTATTAAAACGGCAACAAGACAAAAACATATTCCTTTAAATTCGTATGTGTCTTTAGATAAGCCGATTTACGATGAGGAATCTGATCGAACGTTATTGGATGTTATTTCTGAAGCGAAGGTGACTGATCCTGAAGAGATGATCATTAGCCAGGAAGAATATACAGACATAGAATCAAAAATATCTGAATTATTAAGCGATTTAGAAAGAAAAGTGCTTTCTTTATATTTAGATGGTCGTTCTTATCAAGAGATTTCAGAACAGTTAAACAGGCATGTGAAATCTATTGATAACGCTTTACAACGAGTAAAGAGGAAATTGGAACGATATATGGAAATGAGAGAAAGTACAACTTTAAATTCATAAGAAGTAACAAGTGCTGCAGGTGTAAAATAAATCACCTGTTTTCTTTTGTAGAGAGTACAAAATGCATGTCATTGACATTGTCTTTTATTGTATGATACATTTTTAGGGACATAATGTTACAAGGTTGGTGTAACTAATGAGGAAAAAAGTTGTACTCTCATGTGAAGAGTGTAAAAATCGAAACTACTCTACTATGAAAGATACGAGCTCAATAGAGCGACTTGAAATAAAAAAGTTTTGTAAAACATGCAATCAGCATACAGTTCACAAGGAAACAAAATAAATAATTGAAATAATACACTGGAGGTCCCGCAGATGCGTTTAACGAACTTTTTCGGCGATGTAGGTCGCGAAATGAAAAAAGTAAGTTGGCCTAAAAAAGATGAATTACTCCGCTCAACAGCGACTGTTGTTGCTACAGTTGTGTTCTTTGCGATTTTCTTCGCAGTAGTTGATATGGGCATTTCTTCTTTAATTCGGTTAATTCTTGGTTAATTCTTGAATAAGAAGCACTTATCCATGATATAATGTTATTTATAAGAACTGTGTAAAAGCCCGGTGAACGGGTTTTTTCATTTGCGCAAAAAAATGTACGTCAGGGAGGGAAGGACGCTCGTCCTAAATGAATGGAAAAAAGTTGGTATGTTGTCCATACTTATTCTGGATATGAAAATAAAGTAAAAGCAAACCTAGAGAAACGTGTAGAATCAATGGGTATGCAAGATAAAATTTTCCGTGTTGTTGTCCCGGAAGAAGTAGAAGTAGAAATGAAAAACGGAAAAGAAAAATTAATGAAAAGAAAAGTGTTCCCAGGTTATGTATTAGTAGAATTAATCATGACTGATGACTCTTGGTATGTTGTACGTAACACGCCAGGTGTAACTGGGTTCGTTGGTTCTTCTGGTTCTGGATCTAAACCATCACCTCTATTAGAAGAGGAAGTTGTTACCATTATGAAACATATGGGAATGGACAACGAAGTGGTTGATTTCGACTTTGAACTTCATGAGACAGTACGTGTAAATGAGGGGCCATTCGCAGATTATACAGGTGCTATTGAAGAAATTGATGTGGAGAAGAAAAAGGTTAGCGTGCTTGTGGACATGTTTGGTCGCGAGACTCCAGTTGAACTTGACTTCCATCAAATTGAAAAATTATAAAATGAAACTTGAAATGAATTGTAAAAAGTGATAATATCTTTTAAGTCAGTACGTCTTCGTTATCGGAGACGTTTTTTGAAAGATTTTATCCTTACAGATAAAATATGACGTGGGAGGGCAAATCACTGTCCAATTGACCACATCACGGACTTAAGGAGGTGTGTCTCGTGGCTAAAAAGGTAATTAAAATGGTAAAGCTTCAAATTCCTGCAGGTAAAGCTAACCCAGCTCCACCAGTTGGTCCAGCATTAGGACAAGCAGGTGTTAACATCATGGGCTTCTGTAAAGAGTTTAACGCTCGTACAGCAGATCAAGCTGGTCTTATCATCCCTGTTGAAATTACGGTATTTGAGGACCGTTCATTCACTTTCATTACTAAAACTCCTCCTGCTGCTGTTCTTCTTAAGAAAGTAGCTGGTATTGAGTCTGGTTCTGGTGAACCAAACCGTAATAAAGTGGCAACTGTTAAGCGTGATAAAGTACGCGAAATCGCTGAAACTAAAATGCCTGACCTAAACGCTGCTAGCGTAGAAGCTGCAATGCGTATGGTTGAAGGTACTGCACGCAGTATGGGCATCGTTATCGAAGACTAATTCGATTTGTTTTTAAAAAAGGTTGCGGGTCTGGAATTCCAATTCGCAACCTTTATTATCGTAAATGATTATCGTTTTTAAATAAATGGATGGCGCTCATCCTCAGGTTATACCTGAAAACAGGCGTAAACGTGGGAGGTTATTCCGCTAAAACCACATTCGAGGAGGAAATAAAAATGGCTAAAAGAGGTAAAAAGTACGTAGAAGCTGCAAAGCTTGTTGATCGTGCAGCTGCTTACTCTGCAACAGAAGCAGTAGAATTAGTAAAGAAAACAAACACAGCTAAATTTGATGCAACTGTAGAAGCTGCATTCCGTTTAGGTGTTGACCCTAAGAAAGCTGACCAACAAATCCGTGGCGCAGTTGTTCTTCCACACGGTACTGGTAAAGTACAACGTGTATTAGTATTTGCTAAAGGTGAAAAAGCTAAAGAAGCTGAAGCTGCTGGAGCTGACTTCGTAGGCGATACTGATTACATCGGTAAAATCCAACAAGGTTGGTTCGATTTCGATGTAGTAGTAGCAACTCCTGACATGATGGGTGAAGTTGGTAAACTTGGTCGCGTATTAGGACCTAAAGGTTTAATGCCAAACCCTAAAACTGGAACAGTTACTTTCGATGTAACTAAAGCTGTTAACGAAATCAAAGCTGGTAAAGTTGAATACCGCGTTGATAAAGCTGGTAACATCCACGTTCCAATCGGTAAAGTATCTTTCGAAGATGCTAAATTAGTAGAAAACTTCAAAACAATTGCTGACACTTTACAAAAAGTTAAGCCAGCTGCTGCAAAAGGTACTTACATGAAGAACGTAACAGTTGCTTCTACAATGGGACCTGGCGTACGTGTAGACGTTTCTACATTAGCGTAAATTTTGGAAGTTGACTTCATAAAGAAGTTTTAATATAATCATTTATGTTGTGAATTTAATTAGTGTACCGTAGACAGTAGGTGTCAATAGACTTAATTTCCTACCTAGGTGTTAATATACGAAGCGGAATCTTTTTTCTGTGACTATATGCCTCCATGTCTACAAGTTGGGCATGGAGGTTTTTAGTGCACTTTCGGTACATCTTCTATATAATCTACAGGAGGTGTAATAACATGAGCAAAGTAATCGAAACTAAACAACAAGTTGTAACTGAAATCGCGGACAAACTTCGCGCTAGTAAATCTACAATCGTTGTTGACTACCGTGGTTTAACAGTTTCTGAAGCAACAGAATTACGTAAGCAATTACGTGAAGCTGGCGTTGAGTTCAAAGTTTACAAAAACTCTCTAACTCGTCGTGCTGCAGAATCTGCTGAAATGGCTGAGTTAAATGAATTCTTAACAGGACCAAACGCAATCGCGTTCAGTAACGAGGATGTAGTTGCTCCTGCGAAAGTATTAAACGACTTCGCTAAAGATCATGAAGCTTTAGAAATTAAAGCGGGCGTAATCGAAGGTAAACTTGTAACACTTGATGAGGTTAAAGCAATCGCTACTCTTCCATCACGTGAAGGCTTACTTTCTATGCTTCTTAGCGTTCTTCAAGCTCCAATCCGTAACCTTGCACTTGCTACTAAAGCAGTTGCAGACCAAAAGGAAGAGCAAGGCGCTTAATTTTTTAAAAGATAATTACGTATTATCGATAAAACAATACAAACCTATTTAAGGGAGGATATTTACAATGACTAAAGAACAAATCATTGAAGCAGTTAAATCTATGACTGTATTAGAACTTAACGACTTAGTAAAAGCTATCGAGGAAGAATTCGGCGTAACTGCTGCTGCTCCTGTAGCTGTTGCTGGTGGCGCTGGAGAAGCTGCTGCTGAGAAAACTGAATTTGATGTGGAACTAACTAGCGCTGGTGCACAAAAAATCAAAGTTATCAAAGTTGTTCGTGAAATCACTGGTCTTGGCTTAAAAGAAGCTAAAGAATTAGTTGACAACACTCCAAAAGTAATCAAAGAAGCTGCTGCTAAAGAAGAAGCTGAAGAAATCAAAGCTAAACTTGAAGAAGTTGGCGCTGCTGTAGAAGTTAAGTAATTAACTTTTGATGCTTTAAAAAAAGCTCGCTCTCATGCGAGCTTTTTTTTTAACTGTAAAGAAAAGAGGTGGCCATATGGCAGACCATTATTTTTCTAACGACCCTTCTAGTAAAAGTGATCGTAAGCGATGGGAGTTTGCCCTTCGTGGATCTCGATTTACTTTCTTATCTGACCATGGGGTGTTCTCGAAAAACGAAGTGGACTTTGGTTCCCGTCTTTTAATTGAAGCGTTTCAAATGCCAGATATTAAAGGTGATATATTAGACGTAGGTTGCGGATACGGTCCTATTGGTTTGTCGTTAGCGAAAGAGTTTCAAGGTCGTGAAGTTCACATGGTGGATGTGAACGAGAGGGCACTTGGGCTTGCGAAAGAAAACGCCGCTAATAACAAAATCGAGAATATACGTATTTTTCAAAGTAGCGTCTATGAAAATGTAGATGGTAAGTATGCTGCTATTCTATCTAACCCTCCAATTCGTGCGGGTAAAGATATCGTACATGAGATTTTAGAAAAAGCTGTGGAGTATTTAGTTCCGGGTGGAGAACTTTGGGTTGTTATTCAAAAGAAACAAGGTGCACCGTCTGCGCTAAAAAAACTAGAAGAAGTATTTTCTGAAGTTGAGGTTGTAGAAAAGAAAAAAGGATATTATATCATAAAATCAAAAAAACGTTGACGGTTATTTTTGGCTATGTTAACATTATACAATGCCAATATATGATTTTCTGCGTTGAGAAAGATGTATATTTTTGTTTCTCTTGGAAAAGATAGTAAAATCAGCAGATTATGAAACAGAATGATGGTTTTCTTATAGAAGCCATTTTTCTTTTTTGAGCAGGTAGAAAGACTCAACGTATTTATCTTTAAGAGAAAGAGACTACGCTAATAGCAGTAGTTGTATTTATTTGTGATTTTGCACAAATTTTTTTGTGCATTTATAATACTCATGATTTGAGGGGTGAAGCAGTTGACAGGTCAACTAGTTCAATACGGACGCCACCGCCAACGAAGAAGTTATGCCCGTATTAGTGAAGTATTAGAGTTACCAAATCTTATCGAAATTCAAACCTCTTCTTATCAGTGGTTTCTTGATGAGGGTTTGCGAGAAATGTTCCAAGACATTTCTCCGATTGAAGACTTTACGGGAAATCTATCGCTTGAATTTATCGACTACAGCTTAGGTGAACCTAAATACTCTGTAGACGAATGCAAAGAGCGTGATGTGACGTATGCAGCACCACTTCGTGTAAAAGTGCGTCTAATCAACAAGGAAACTGGTGAAGTAAAAGAACAAGATGTGTTCATGGGAGATTTCCCACTCATGACAGAGACTGGAACATTCGTAATTAACGGTGCAGAACGTGTTATCGTTTCCCAGTTAGTTCGCTCTCCAAGCGTATACTATAGTGGCAAAGTGGATAAAAACGGAAAACGTGGTTTTACTGCTACTGTAATTCCAAACCGCGGAGCTTGGTTAGAGTATGAGACAGATGCTAAGGATGTTGTATATGTGCGTATTGACCGTACGCGTAAACTTCCTGTAACTGTTTTGTTACGCGCATTAGGGTTTGGCTCTGATCAAGAAATCACCGAGCTTTTAGGTGATAACGAATACTTAAGCAACACATTAGAAAAAGACAACACAGATAGCACAGAAAAAGCATTGCTTGAAATTTATGAGCGTCTACGTCCTGGTGAACCACCAACAGTAGAAAATGCTAAGAGCTTACTTGTGTCTCGTTTCTTCGATCCAAAGCGCTACGATTTAGCAAATGTAGGTCGCTATAAGATCAACAAGAAGTTACACATTAAAAACAGGTTGTTTAATCAACGTTTAGCTGAAACATTAGTGGATCCAGAAACTGGTGAAATTTTAGCGGCAGAAGGAACAATCTTAGATCGTCGTACACTTGATCGCATTTTACCTTACTTAGAGAAAAACATTGGATTCAAAACAGCGAAACCAATGGGTGGAGTGGTAGAAGGCGATGTTGAGCTGCAATCTATTAAGATTTATGCTCCTGAGTCGGAAGGCGAACGCGTAATTAATGTAATTGGTAATGCAAACATTACTCGTGATGTGAAACACATCACACCAGGTGATATCCTTGCTTCTATCAGTTACTTCTTCAACCTACTATACAAAGTAGGGGATACAGATGATATTGACCATTTAGGAAACCGTCGTCTGCGTTCTGTTGGAGAACTATTACAAAATCAATTCCGTATCGGTCTTTCTCGTATGGAACGTGTTGTTCGTGAGAGAATGTCGATCCAAGATACAAATGCAATTACACCACAGGCACTAATTAATATTCGTCCTGTTATTGCATCTATTAAAGAGTTCTTCGGAAGTTCTCAGTTATCTCAGTTTATGGACCAAACAAACCCATTAGCAGAGTTAACTCACAAACGAAGACTATCTGCATTAGGACCTGGTGGTTTAACGCGTGAGCGCGCAGGCTTTGAAGTGCGTGACGTTCATTACTCCCACTACGGTCGTATGTGTCCGATTGAAACACCAGAGGGACCAAACATCGGTTTGATTAACTCATTATCTTCGTTCGCGAAAGTAAATGAGTTTGGTTTCATTGAAACACCATACCGTCGTGTTGACCCAGAAACTGGTCTTGTAACAGGGCATGTTGATTACTTAACAGCAGATGAAGAAGATAACTATGTTGTAGCCCAAGCGAATATGAAATTATCTGACGAAGGTGAATTCCTAAGTGAAGATATCGTAGCTCGTTTCCGTGGTGAAAACATTGTCACAAATAGAGAACGCATCGACTACATGGATGTATCTCCAAAACAAGTAGTGTCGGCAGCGACAGCTTGTATTCCGTTCTTAGAAAACGATGACTCTAACCGCGCACTTATGGGAGCGAACATGCAACGTCAGGCGGTTCCGTTAATGAATCCGGAATCTCCGATTGTAGGTACAGGTATGGAGTACGTATCAGCAAAAGACTCAGGTGCTGCAGTAATCTGTAAACATCCTGGTGTTGTTGAGCGCGTAGAAGCACGTGAAGTTTGGGTACGTCGCTATGTAGAAGTTGACGGTCAAACAGTAAAAGGCGACTTAGATCGCTACAAAATGCAAAAATTCATTCGTTCTAACCAAGGAACTTGTTACAACCAACGTCCAATCGTAAGTGTTGGAAATGAAGTTGTAAAAGGTGAAATCCTTGCGGATGGTCCTTCTATGGAATTAGGTGAACTAGCACTTGGACGTAACGTGCTTGTTGGCTTCATGACTTGGGACGGTTATAACTACGAGGATGCGATCATCATGAGTGAGCGCCTTGTAAAAGATGATGTGTACACTTCTATTCATATTGAAGAATATGAATCAGAAGCTCGTGATACGAAGCTTGGACCAGAAGAAATTACACGTGACATTCCAAACGTTGGGGAAGACGCATTACGTAACCTTGACGAGCGCGGTATCATTCGCGTTGGTGCTGAAGTAAAAGATGGAGATTTACTTGTTGGTAAAGTAACACCTAAAGGTGTAACAGAATTAACAGCTGAAGAACGTCTATTACATGCTATCTTTGGAGAAAAAGCACGTGAAGTACGTGATACATCACTACGTGTACCACACGGTGGTGGCGGTATTATCTTAGACGTAAAAGTATTCAACCGTGAAGATGGCGATGAATTACCACCAGGTGTGAATCAACTTGTACGTGCATATATCGTTCAAAAACGTAAAATCTCTGAAGGTGACAAGATGGCCGGACGTCACGGTAACAAAGGTGTTATTTCTCGTATTTTACCAGAAGAAGATATGCCTTACTTACCAGACGGTACGCCAATCGATATCATGTTAAACCCATTAGGGGTACCATCTCGTATGAATATCGGTCAGGTATTAGAACTTCATCTTGGTATGGCAGCAAGATACCTTGGCATTCACATTGCAACACCAGTATTTGATGGTGCTCGTGAGGAAGATGTTTGGGGCACAATTGAAGAAGCTGGTATGGCAAATGACGCGAAAACAATCCTGTATGACGGACGTACTGGTGAACCATTCGATAACCGCGTATCTGTTGGTGTCATGTATATGATCAAACTTGCGCACATGGTTGACGATAAACTTCATGCTCGTTCTACTGGACCATACTCACTTGTAACGCAGCAACCTCTTGGAGGTAAAGCTCAGTTCGGTGGACAGCGTTTCGGTGAGATGGAGGTTTGGGCACTTGAAGCATACGGTGCTGCTTATACTCTTCAAGAAATCTTAACAGTGAAGTCTGATGATGTTGTTGGACGTGTTAAGACTTATGAAGCAATTGTTAAAGGCGAAAATGTTCCAGAACCAGGCGTTCCTGAATCATTCAAAGTATTGATTAAAGAGCTGCAAAGTTTAGGTATGGACGTTAAAATGATGTCTAGCGACGATACAGAAATTGAAATGCGTGATACAGAAGATGACGATGATCATCAATCAGCAGATAAATTGAATGTCGAAGTTGAGACAACTAAGGAATAATTGGGATAACCTGTAGACTAAAAGGGAGGTAGGCCCCTTGATAGATGTAAATAACTTTGAATATATGAAGATTGGACTTGCTTCACCTGACAAGATTCGTTCTTGGTCATACGGTGAAGTTAAGAAACCAGAAACTATTAACTATCGTACGTTAAAGCCTGAAAAAGATGGCTTGTTCTGTGAGCGTATTTTCGGACCACAAAAGGACTGGGAATGTCATTGCGGAAAATACAAACGTGTACGTTATAAAGGTGTAGTTTGTGATCGATGTGGCGTTGAAGTAACGCGTGCAAAAGTACGTCGTGAACGTATGGGTCATATCGAATTAGCTGCTCCTGTATCTCATATTTGGTATTTCAAAGGTATCCCGAGCCGCATGGGACTTGTCTTAGACATGTCCCCTCGCGCGCTTGAAGAAGTAATTTATTTCGCTTCTTATGTTGTAACAGAAAGTGGAGATACACCACTTGATAAGAAGCAATTACTTTCTGAAAAAGAATACCGTGCATATCGTGATCGATATGGTAGCACATTCCAAGCTGCTATGGGTGCAGAAGCAATTAAAAAGCTACTACAAGACATCGATTTAGATAAAGAAGTAGACTTCTTAAAAGAAGAATTAAAAACAGCACAAGGACAACGCCGTACTCGTGCTATTAAACGTCTAGAAGTATTAGAAGCATTCCGTAACTCTGGAAATGAACCGTCTTGGATGATCTTAGATGTTCTACCAGTAATCCCACCAGAACTACGCCCAATGGTACAGTTAGACGGTGGACGTTTTGCTACTTCTGACTTAAACGACTTATACCGTCGTGTAATTAACCGTAACAATCGTTTAAAACGTCTATTGGACTTAGGTGCACCAAGCATCATCGTTCAAAACGAAAAACGTATGTTACAAGAAGCTGTAGACGCATTAATCGATAATGGTCGTCGTGGCCGTCCAGTTACTGGACCAGGTAATCGTCCATTAAAATCACTATCTCACATGCTTAAAGGTAAACAAGGACGTTTCCGTCAAAACTTATTAGGTAAACGTGTTGACTACTCTGGTCGTTCTGTAATCGTTGTAGGACCGAACTTAAAGATGTATCAATGTGGATTACCAAAAGAAATGGCGCTTGAACTGTTCAAACCTTTCGTAATGAAAGAGTTAGTTGAAAAAGGATTAGCACATAACATTAAGAGTGCGAAACGTAAAATCGAGCGTGTACAACCTGAAGTTTGGGACGTTTTAGAGTCTGTGATTAAAGAACATCCAGTACTTCTAAACCGCGCACCAACACTTCACCGTCTTGGTATCCAGGCGTTTGAACCTACATTAGTAGAAGGTCGCGCAATCCGTCTACACCCACTTGTATGTACTGCATACAACGCGGACTTTGACGGTGACCAAATGGCCGTTCACGTACCTTTATCATCAGAAGCTCAAGCTGAAGCTCGTCTTCTTATGTTAGCGGCACAAAACATCTTGAACCCGAAAGACGGTAAACCAGTTGTTACTCCATCTCAGGATATGGTATTAGGTAACTATTACTTAACACTTGAGCGTGAAGGTGCAATCGGTGAAGGTATGGTCTTTAAAGATGCAAACGAAGCATTGCTTGCATATCAAAATGGATATGTTCATCTTCATACACGTGTTGCAGTAGCTGCAAGTGCAGTAAACAACGCAACATTTACTGAAGAGCAAAAGAGTATGCTTCTATTAACAACAGTTGGTAAATTAATATTTAACGAAATCTTACCAGAGTCGTTCCCTTATATTAATGAACCAACAAATTCAAACCTTGAAAAAGAAACACCAGCGAAATATTTCGTTGAAAAAGGTGCGAACATTAAAGAAATTATTGCTAGTCGCGAAGAAGTGGCGCCATTTAGCAAGAAGATCCTTGGTAACATCATTGCGGAAGTGTTCAAACGTTTCCAAATTACAGAAACGTCTCGCATGCTTGACCGTATGAAAAACTTAGGATTCAAGTACTCTACAAAAGCTGGTATTACAGTTGGGGTATCTGACATTCTTGTATTAGGCGAAAAAGATGAAATTCTCCACGAAGCACAAGCAAAAGTAGATAATGTAATTAAACAATTCCGTCGCGGTTTAATCACGGAAGAAGAACGTTACGATCGCGTTATCTCTATTTGGAGTAATGCAAAAGATGTTATCCAAGGAAAACTGATGAAATCCTTGAATAAACGCAACCCAATCTTCATGATGAGTGACTCAGGTGCCCGTGGTAACGCATCTAACTTTACTCAGCTTGCTGGTATGCGTGGTCTTATGGCCAATCCATCTGGTCGTATCATCGAACTTCCAATCAAATCGAGTTTCCGTGAAGGTTTAACAGTACTTGAGTACTTCATCTCTACGCATGGTGCGCGTAAAGGTCTTGCCGATACAGCACTTAAAACTGCCGATTCTGGTTACTTAACACGTCGTCTTGTTGACGTTGCACAAGATGTAATCGTTCGTGAAGATGATTGTGGAACAGATCGCGGTTTATTAATTGGTGCGATTAAAGAGGGTAATGAAGTTATCGAGTCATTATATGATCGTCTTGTTGGACGTTTTGCAAGAAAAACTGTAAAACATCCTGAAACAGGTGAAGTATTAGTTGCTGAAAATCAATTAATTACTGAAGATATTGCTCATATCGTTGAAAATTCGGGTGTTGAAACTGTAAACATTCGTTCAGCGTTTACGTGTAACACTCGCCACGGTGTATGTAAGAAGTGTTACGGTCGTAACTTAGCAACTGGAACAGACGTAGAAGTAGGAGAAGCGGTAGGTATTATCGCAGCTCAATCTATCGGTGAGCCAGGTACACAGTTAACGATGCGTACATTCCATACAGGTGGGGTTGCCGGAGATGATATCACTCAAGGTTTACCTCGTATCCAAGAGATTTTCGAAGCTCGTAATCCGAAAGGTCAGGCAGTTATCAGTGAAATCGACGGTGTTATCGCAGCGATCAACGACGTTAAAGATCGCCAAGAAGTAGTTGTGCAGGGTGAAGTTGAAGCTCGTACGTATGCTATTCCTTACGGTGCTCGTCTGAAAGTAACTCCAGGACAGCCAATTAGCCACGGTAAAGAGTTAACAGAAGGTTCTATTGATCCGAAAGAATTACTAAAAGTAACGGACATTACGGCGGTTCAAGAATACTTATTACGTGAAGTTCAAAAAGTATACCGTATGCAAGGGGTAGAAATTGGTGACAAACACGTAGAAGTAATGGTACGTCAAATGTTACGTAAAGTTCGTGTAAGTGATGCAGGTGAAACAGATGTATTACCAGGAACATTACTAGATATCCATCAGTTTACTGATGCGAATGCTAAGGTCTTACTGCAAGGTAAGCAACCAGCAACGGCTAGACCTGTTCTACTTGGTATTACAAAAGCTTCACTTGAAACAGATTCATTCTTATCTGCAGCATCGTTCCAAGAAACAACTCGTGTCTTAACTGATGCAGCAATTAAGGGTAAACGCGATGAACTTCTAGGATTAAAAGAAAATGTTATTATCGGTAAACTTGTTCCTGCTGGAACAGGTATGAATCGTTATCGCAAAGTGGATCTTGTAAAAACAACACAAGATGACATGAATGTAGAAAACGATGAGGTTTATGTGGAACAGTAAAATTTTCCGGTATAAATTTTGTATAAAAACAATTAATCTTAGTTGACATTGTATGAGTCAAAATGTTACTATAATCAAGGTTGCTCCTGAACGATGCTTTGGAGGATATTTATATGTCTTATCAAAAAGTATCAACTGCTGAAAATGTAGTCGTTGGTCATAAACGCACATTGGAAGCAATCAAAAATGGTACAGTTAAAGAAGTTGTCATCGCAGAGGATGCTGACATGCGGTTAACCCATGCTATCATTCGTGTTGCAATGCAATATAACGTGCCCATAACAAAAGTTGAATCAGTTCGTAAGCTTGGTAAAGCTTCGGGGATTCAAGTGGGAGCTTCAGCAATAGGAATAATAAGTTAAAACTGTTTTTGTGAGGAGAGAGCATTTGCTCTTCCTTGCAAAAACTTTGTTTTCAACTAATAATGAACCACCTGGATATGTGGTCATACAAACATGCGAAGGGAGGATAATCAAATGCCTACTATTAACCAATTAGTGAGAAATGGTCGTACTGATAAAGTATGGAAATCTAAATCACCTGCGTTAAACAAAGGTTTTAACTCTTTAAAGAAAAAATCAACTGATATCTCTGCACCTCAAAAACGTGGTGTATGTACTCGTGTTGGTACAATGACTCCAAAGAAACCTAACTCAGCGTTACGTAAATACGCTCGTGTACGTTTAACAAACGGTATCGAGGTTACAGCTTACATCCCAGGTATCGGTCATAACCTACAAGAGCATAGCGTAGTATTAATTCGCGGTGGTCGTGTAAAGGATTTACCGGGGGTACGTTACCACATCGTTCGTGGTGCGCTTGACACAGCTGGTGTTGACAAACGTATGCAAGGACGTTCTAAATATGGTACTAAGAGACCAAAACCTGCTAAAAAATAATAACTTTAAAATGAAAGGAGGAACTCAATATGCCTCGTAAAGGACCTGTTGCGAAACGTGACGTGTTACCAGATCCAATGTACAATTCTAAGCTAGTAACACGCCTTATCAACAAAATGATGGTTGACGGTAAAAAAGGTAAATCTCAAACAATTCTTTATAATGCGTTCGATATCGTAAACGAACGTACTGGTAAAGAGCCAATGGAAGTATTCGAGCAAGCTCTTAAGAACATCATGCCTGTTCTTGAAGTACGCGCTCGTCGTGTTGGTGGTGCTAACTACCAAGTTCCAGTTGAGGTTCGTCCAGAACGCCGTACAACTTTAGGTCTTCGTTGGTTAGTAAACTACGCTCGTCTTCGTGGTGAAAAAACTATGGAAGAGCGTCTTGCTAACGAAATCTTAGATGCAGCTAACAACGCTGGTGCATCTGTTAAGAAACGTGAAGACACTCATAAAATGGCAGAAGCTAACAAAGCATTTGCTCATTACCGTTGGTAGGATTCAACGTAAAATAAATGTAAGCATAAACCGCTTTATTTGTCGCTTATGGAAGTGTGGAGAGGGAGAATGCCTCTCCCTTTCATCGGGCGCTCGTTTTACATAATGAGAGTACTGGACATACTGACATGTGTAACAATATAAAGTGGCTTTTTTGCTACTTAAAATAAAAAAATCCAATCCATATATGGAAGGAGCAAGACACCAAATGGCAAGAGAGTTCTCTTTAGAAAACACTCGTAATATTGGTATCATGGCTCACATCGATGCTGGTAAAACAACAGCAACTGAGCGTATTCTGTACTACACAGGACGTATTCATAAAATCGGTGAAACTCACGAAGGTGCATCTCAGATGGACTGGATGGAGCAAGAGCAAGAGCGTGGTATCACAATTACTTCTGCTGCAACTACAGCACAATGGAAAGGTCATCGTGTAAACATCATTGATACTCCAGGACACGTAGATTTCACAGTAGAAGTAGAACGTTCTTTACGCGTACTTGATGGCGCTGTAGCAGTACTTGATGCGCAATCTGGTGTAGAACCACAAACAGAAACTGTTTGGCGTCAGGCTACTACTTACGGCGTACCTCGTATCGTATTCGTTAACAAAATGGATAAGATCGGTGCAGATTTCTTATACTCTGTAGGAACAATCCACGATCGTTTACAAGCAAACGCACATCCAATTCAGTTACCAATCGGTGCTGAAGATGAGTTCAATGGTATCATTGACCTTGTTGAAGAGTGTGCTTACATGTACGGTAACGATTTAGGAACAGACATTCAACGTGTTGAAATTCCTGAAGAGCACAAAGAATTAGCTGAAGAATACCGTGGAAAACTTATTGAAGCGGTAGCTGAGCTTGATGAAGAAATGATGATGAAGTACCTAGAAGGTGAAGAAATCACTGTAGAAGAGCTTAAAGCTGGTATCCGTAAGGCTACAACTTCTGTAGAATTCTTCCCAGTAATCTGTGGTTCTGCATTCAAAAACAAAGGTGTTCAAATTCTGTTAGACGCAGTTATCGACTACCTTCCATCTCCACTAGATGTACCTGCTATTAAAGGTACTCTACCGGATACAGATGAAGAAGTAGAACGTAAGTCTAGCGATGAAGAACCATTCGCAGCTTTAGCATTCAAAATCATGACTGACCCTTATGTTGGTAAGTTAACGTTCTTCCGTGTGTACTCTGGTGTGTTAAACTCTGGATCATACGTGAAAAACTCAACTAAAGGTAAGCGTGAGCGTGTAGGTCGTATCCTACAAATGCACGCTAACAGCCGTGAAGAGATTTCAACAGTTTACGCTGGTGATATCGCTGCTGCTGTAGGTTTAAAAGATACTACTACTGGTGATACTCTTTGTGACGAGAAGAGCCTTGTTATCCTTGAGTCTATGGAATTCCCAGAGCCAGTTATCTCTGTAGCTATCGAACCAAAATCTAAAGCTGACCAAGATAAGATGGGTACAGCATTATCTAAGCTTTCTGAAGAAGATCCAACATTCCGTGCTCACACTGACCAAGAAACTGGCCAAACTATCATCGCTGGTATGGGTGAACTTCACCTTGATATCATCGTTGACCGTATGCGCCGTGAATTCAAAGTGGAAGCAAACGTTGGTGCTCCTCAGGTAGCATACCGTGAGACTTTCCGCGCTGCTGCGAAAGTTGAAGGTAAGTTCGCTCGTCAATCTGGTGGTCGTGGACAATTCGGTCACGTTTGGATTGAGTTTGAACCTAACGAAGAAGGTAAAGGATTCGAATTCGAAAACAAGATCGTCGGTGGTGTAGTTCCTCGTGAATACATCCCAGCTGTTGGAGCAGGTCTTGAAGATGCACTTAAAAATGGTGTACTAGCTGGTTATCCACTAGTTGACATTAAAGCTGCATTAGTTGACGGATCTTACCATGATGTCGATTCATCTGAGATGGCGTTCAAAATCGCTGCATCTATGGCACTTAAAGCTGCGGTTTCTAAATGTAGCCCAGTAATTCTTGAGCCAATGATGAAAGTTGAAGTTGTAATTCCTGAAGAGTACATGGGTGACATTATGGGTGACGTAACATCTCGTCGTGGACGTGTAGAAGGTATGGAAGCTCGCGGTAACGCACAAGTTGTTCGCGCTATGGTTCCACTTTCTGAAATGTTCGGTTATGCAACGTCATTACGTTCTAACACTCAAGGACGCGGAACATTCTCTATGGTGTTTGACCACTATGAAGAAGTACCAAAGTCTGTTTCTGAAGAAATTATCAAAAAAAATAAAGGTGAATAATTGATTTTTATCGATTGTTCAAGTATAACTACTTATGTAAGCTTAGAAAGTGGGACGTAAGTTTCGCTTTCTAGTCTAAATATAAAATAACCTATATAAACTAAGGAGGAATTTAGAATGGCTAAAGCTAAATTCGAACGTTCTAAACCCCATGTTAACATCGGTACAATCGGCCACGTTGACCATGGTAAAACTACATTAACTGCTGCGATCACTACAGTTCTTGCAAAAGCTGGTGGTGCTGAAGCACGCGGATACGATCAAATCGATGCTGCTCCAGAAGAAAGAGAGCGCGGTATCACAATCTCAACTGCACACGTTGAGTACGAAACTGAAACTCGTCACTATGCACACGTTGACTGCCCAGGTCACGCTGACTATGTTAAAAACATGATCACTGGTGCTGCTCAAATGGACGGCGGTATCTTAGTAGTATCTGCTGCTGATGGCCCAATGCCTCAAACACGTGAGCACATCCTTCTTTCTCGTCAAGTAGGTGTTCCTTACATCGTTGTATTCTTAAACAAATGCGACATGGTAGATGACGAAGAATTATTAGAATTAGTAGAAATGGAAGTTCGCGACCTATTATCTGAATACGGATTCCCAGGCGACGACATTCCTGTAATCAAAGGTTCTGCTCTTAAAGCTCTTCAAGGAGAAGCTGATTGGGAAGCAAAAATCATTGAATTAATGGCTGAAGTTGATGCTTACATCCCAACTCCAGAACGTGAAACTGACAAACCATTCTTAATGCCTGTAGAGGACGTATTCTCTATCACAGGTCGTGGTACAGTTGCTACTGGTCGTGTTGAGCGCGGTATCGTTAAAGTTGGTGACGTAGTAGAAATCATCGGTCTTGCTGAAGAAAATGCTTCTACAACTGTAACTGGTGTAGAGATGTTCCGTAAACTTCTTGACCAAGCTCAAGCTGGAGACAACATCGGTGCTTTACTTCGTGGGGTTGCTCGTGAAGACATCCAACGTGGACAAGTACTTGCAAAAAGCGGTTCTGTAAAAGCTCACGCTAAATTCAAAGCTGAAGTTTTCGTATTATCTAAAGAAGAAGGTGGACGTCACACTCCATTCTTCGCTAACTACCGTCCTCAGTTCTACTTCCGTACAACTGACGTAACTGGTATCATCCAATTACCAGAAGGTACTGAAATGGTAATGCCTGGTGACAACATCGAAATGACTATCGAACTTATCGCTCCAATCGCTATCGAAGAGGGAACTAAATTCTCTATTCGTGAAGGTGGACGTACAGTAGGTTACGGTGTAGTTGCTACTATCGTTGAGTAATCTTAACTGATATAAAAAAACCTAAGGGATTTTCCCTTAGGTTTTTTGTTTGCGTTTATATAAGGGAGAAGAGAGTGTTTTTTTTGTTTTGACGAGTTTCTTCTATAGTAATATAAAAACAATAAAAGATAATCCAGAAACTGTAAAATGAATTCTGTTAGATGAAAACTTGAAATTCTTTAAAGTGCCATGTATAATAGCAAAAGTAGAGAAAAGCAGATGCAAACAAAAAGATGCTTGCATCTAGACGAATAACATTGTATAATAAACAATGTTGGTCTTTGACTGCGATGAAGTGGAAGGTTGCTGACACACCCGGCCGCTTTGCCATGGCATGGTGTGGGGAAATTTCCATGGAGAAGGTCTATTTTAGAAATAGGCGAACGAAGGAGGGAAAATAATGGCAAAAGAAAAAATTCGTATCCGTTTAAAAGCTTACGATCACCGTATTCTTGATCAGTCAGCTGAGAAAATTGTAGAAACAGCTAAGCGTTCTGGGGCAACAGTTTCTGGTCCGATCCCATTACCAACTGAAAAAACTGTTTACACAATTCTTCGTGCTGTTCATAAGTACAAAGATTCTCGTGAGCAATTCGAAATGCGCACGCACAAACGTCTAATCGACATCGTGAGTCCTACTCCACAAACAGTAGATTCATTAATGCGTTTAGACTTACCATCTGGTGTAGATATCGAAATCAAACTATAATTTATATAACTTAAAAATGTAGGAGGTGTAACTCATGACCAAAGGAATCTTAGGAAGAAAGATCGGTATGACTCAAGTATTTGCTGAGAATGGTGAGTTAATCCCAGTAACAGTTATCGCTGCTAATCCAAACGTTGTTCTTCAAAAGAAAACAACTGAAACTGATGGCTACAATGCAATCCAGTTAGGATTTGAAGATAAACGTGAAAAGTTAACTAACAAGCCTGAACAAGGCCACACTGCTAAAGCATCTACAACTCCTAAGCGCTTCATTCGCGAAATCCGCGATGCAGACGTGGACGGATTAGAGGTTGGTCAAGAGGTAAAAGTTGACGTATTCGCTACAGGTGAAATCGTTGATGTAACAGGAATTTCTAAAGGTAAAGGTTTCCAAGGTGTTATCAAACGCCACGGACAATCTCGCGGACCTATGTCTCATGGTTCTCGCTATCACCGTCGTCCAGGTTCAATGGGCCCAGTTGCTCCGAACCGTGTATTCAAAGGCAAAAAACTTGCTGGACGTATGGGTGGAGACCAAGTTACTATCCAAAACTTAGAAATCGTTCAAGTTGACACTGAGCGCAACTTATTACTAGTAAAAGGTAACGTTCCAGGTGCTAAGAAATCTCTTGTAGTTGTTCAAGGCGCTGTGAAGGTTAGCAAATAATTCACAATAGGAAGGAGGAATTCCAATGCCAAAAGTTACTGTATATAACCAAACTGGTTCACAGGTTGGTGAAATCGAATTAGCTGAAGCTATTTTCGGTATCGAACCAAATGAAGCTGTACTTTTCGAAGCTGTAATGATGCAACGTGCATCTTTACGTCAAGGTACACACAAAGTAAAAACTCGCTCTGAAGTTCGCGGTGGTGGTCGTAAACCATGGCGTCAAAAAGGAACTGGACGTGCTCGTCAAGGGTCTATCCGCTCTCCTCAATGGCGTGGTGGTGGTACGGTATTCGGACCTACACCAAGAAGCTATGCGTACAAACTTCCTAAGAAAGTTCGTCGTTTAGCAATCAAATCTGCATTAGCTACTAAAGTAGTTGAGAACAACATTGTAGTTCTTGAAGACCTAGTGTTAAATGCACCAAAAACAAAAGATATGCTAGCAGTACTTAAAGGATTAACTGTTGAGAAGAAAGCTCTTATCGTAACTGCTGATGCAAACGAATCTGTAGAGTTATCTGCTCGCAATATCCCTGGAGTAACAGTAATCACTGCTGATGGCGTAAACGTTTTAGACGTGCTTCATCATGATAAGCTAATCATGACAAAAGCGGCAGTGGAAAAAGTAGAGGAGGTGCTTGCATAATGAGAGATCCTCGTGATATCATTAAGCGCCCAGTTATCACTGAACGTTCTATGGAAATGATGGCTGAAAAAAAATACACGTTCGATGTGGACGTTAAATCTAATAAAACAGAAGTTAAAGATGCTCTTGAAGCGATCTTTGGTGTTAAAGTAGAAAAAGTGAACATCATGAACTACAAGCCGAAAGCAAAACGCGTTGGTCGTCACGCTGGTTTTACTAGCCGTCGTCGTAAAGCAATCGTTAAGCTAACTGCTGACAGCAAAGAAATCGAAATCTTCCAAGGCGTTTAATTCTTACTAAAGAAGGAGGGAAATTGAGATGGGAATCAAAAAGTATAATCCAACTACTAACGGTCGTCGTAATATGACTACGAATGATTTCGCTGAAATCACGACTGATAGACCCGAAAAGTCATTACTTGCTCCTTTAAGCAAGAAGGCTGGTCGTAATAACCAAGGTAAAATCACTGTACGTCATCAAGGTGGCGGACATAAGCGTCAATACCGTATCATCGACTTTAAGCGTAACAAAGATGGAATTCCAGGACGCGTTGCTACGATCGAATACGATCCAAACCGCTCTGCGAATATCGCATTAATTAACTACGTTGACGGTGAAAAACGTTACATTCTTGCTCCTAAATCTTTAGAAGTAGGTATGGAAGTTATGTCTGGCCCAGAAGCTGACATTAAAATCGGTAACGCATTACCATTAATCAACATTCCAGTAGGTACTGTTGTTCATAACATCGAGCTTAAGCCTGGTCGTGGCGGACAATTAGTTCGTTCTGCTGGTACATCTGCTCAAGTACTTGGTAAAGAAGGTAAATACGTACTTGTACGTTTAACTTCTGGTGAAGTACGTCTTGTATTATCTGCTTGTCGCGCTTCAATCGGTCAAGTAGGTAACGAACAACACGAACTTATCAAAATCGGTAAAGCAGGTCGCTCTCGCTGGTTAGGTAAACGCCCAACAGTTCGTGGTTCTGTAATGAACCCGGTTGATCACCCACACGGTGGTGGTGAAGGACGTTCTCCAATCGGACGTAAGTCTCCAATGTCTCCATGGGGTAAACCAACTCTTGGATTCAAGACTCGTAAGAAAAACAAAGCGTCTGACAAATTCATCGTTCGTCGTCGTAAAAAATAATGGGATTGTAGTACGGTTCATTTCTAGAACCGTACGCCAATCACGAAGGGAGGCACCAAAATGGCTCGTAGCTTAAAAAAAGGACCATTTGTCGATGATCACTTAATGAGCAAAATGGAAAAATTAGTTGCATCTGAGCAAAAACAAGTTGTTAAAACTTGGTCTCGCCGTTCAACAATCTTCCCTCAGTTCATCGGACACACAATCGCTGTATATGATGGTCGTAAACACGTACCTGTGTACATCACTGAGGATATGGTTGGCCATAAGTTAGGTGAATTCGCACCAACTCGTACGTACAAAGGTCACCTTGCTGACGATAAGAAAACTAGAAGATAATGAGAGGAGGCACTTCAATGCAAGCTAAAGCAGTAGCGAGAACAGTTCGTATTGCTCCTCGTAAAGTTCGTTTAGTAGTAGACTTAATCCGAGGTAAGCAAGTGGGTGAAGCGATTGCTATCCTTAACCACACACCAAAAACTGCTTCTCCAGTTGTAGAAAAAGTTTTAAAATCTGCAATCGCAAATGCAGAGCACAATTATGAGATGGACATTAACAACCTAGTTGTAGAAAAAGTTTTCGTTGACGAAGGTCCAACGTTAAAACGTTTCCGTCCACGTGCAATGGGTCGTGCAAGCCAAATTAACAAACGCACAAGCCACATCACAGTTGTGGTATCAGAAAAGAAGGAGGGATAATCGATGGGTCAAAAGGTTAATCCAATTGGTCTTCGTGTCGGCGTTATCCGTGACTGGGAATCTCGTTGGTTCGCTGAGAAAGATTACGCTACATTATTACATGAAGACATCAAAATCCGTGAGTACATTAATGTACGCTTAAAAGATTCTGCTGTTGCTAAAGTAGAAATCGAACGTGCAGCAAATCGTGTAAATGTTACAATTCACACTGCAAAACCTGGTATGGTAATTGGTAAAGGTGGTACTGAAGTTGAAGCACTTCGTAAAGCTCTTAACCAATTAACAGGCAAGCGTGTACACATCAACATTTTAGAAGTTAAGAGAGCTGATCTTAACGCTAAATTAGTAGGCGAAAACATCGCTCGTCAATTAGAAAACCGTGTATCATTCCGTCGTGCACAAAAGCAAGTTATTCAACGTGCTATGCGTGCAGGTGCTAAAGGTATTAAAACACAGGTTTCTGGTCGTCTTGGCGGAGCTGATATCGCTCGTGCAGAATCTTACAGTGAAGGAACTGTTCCACTTCATACACTTCGCGCTGATATTGACTATGCAGCAGTTGAAGCTGATACAACATACGGTAAATTAGGCGTAAAAGTATGGATCTACCGTGGAGAAGTCCTTCCTACAAAAAAGAAAGCTTCTGAGGAAGGAGGAAAATAATATGTTAATGCCAAAACGCGTAAAATATCGTAGAGAGCATCGTGGTAAAATGCGTGGTCGTGCTAAAGGTGGAACTGAAATTGCTTTCGGTGAATTCGGTTTACAAGCACAAGCTGCTTCATGGATTACAAACCGTCAAATCGAAGCTGCTCGTCGTGCAATGACTCGTTACATGAAACGTGGCGGTAAAGTATGGATTAAAATTTTCCCTTCTAAACCTTACACTGCAAAACCTCTAGAAGTACGTATGGGTTCCGGTAAAGGGGCACCAGAAGGCTGGGTAGCAGTAGTAAAACCTGGGAAAATTATGTTCGAAATCGCGGGTGTATCTGAAGAGGTAGCACGCGAAGCATTACGTCTTGCAGCTCACAAGTTACCTGTGAAATGTAAATTCGTAAAACGTGAAGAAAATGGTGGTGAATCTAATGAAAACTAATGATATTCGTGAATTAACCACTGCCGAAATCGAAACAAAAGTTAAAGCTTTAAAGGAAGAGTTGTTTAATCTTCGCTTCCAACTTGCTACAGGACAATTAGAGAATCCAACTCGCATTCGTGAAGTGCGTAAAGCAATTGCTCGTATGAAAACTGTAGTTCGTGAAAGAGAGATCGGAATTAATCGATAAATTGAGGGGAGGTTTGCATAGTGAGCGAACGTAACCAACGCAAAGTTTATACTGGTCGTGTAGTGTCTGACAAAATGGACAAAACGATTACAGTTTTAGTTGAAACTTACAAAACTCATTCCTTGTACGGAAAACGTGTTAAGTATTCTAAGAAGTACAAAGCCCATGATGAGCAAAACCAAGCGAAACTTGGCGATATCGTTAAAATCATGGAAACTCGCCCGCTTTCTGCTACTAAGCGTTTCCGTTTAGTTGAAATCGTTGAAGAAGCGGTTATTATCTAAATAGACGAATCGGAATTTTTAGTCCGAAGGGAGGTTTCATAACATGATCCAACAAGAATCTCGTTTGAAAGTTGCTGACAACTCTGGTGCACGTGAACTTTTAACAATTAAAGTATTAGGCGGCTCTGGTCGTAAATATGCTAACATTGGTGACATTATCGTTGCTACGGTAAAACAAGCAACACCAGGTGGCGTTGTTAAAAAAGGTGACGTTGTTAAAGCAGTAGTGGTACGTACGAAGAGCGGAGCTCGTCGTCCGGACGGTTCTTACATCAAATTTGATGAAAACGCAGCGGTTATCATTAAAGACGATAAGAGCCCACGTGGTACTCGTATCTTCGGACCAGTAGCTCGTGAATTACGTGATAGCAACTTCATGAAGATCGTTTCTTTAGCTCCAGAAGTTCTATAATTTAAGGTATTGCCTTGCTAAGGAGGTGCAGAATTAAGATGCATGTAAAAAAAGGTGATAAAGTACAGGTAATCACTGGTAAAGACAAAGGAAAACAAGGCGTTATCCTTGTGGCTTTCCCAAAGCAAAACCGTGTTATCGTTGAGGGTGTCAATATCGTTAAGAAGCACTCTAAGCCATCTCAATTAAATCCACAAGGTGGAATTATTACTAAAGAAGCACCTATTCACGTTTCTAACGTTATGATTTTAGATCCGAAAACAGGTGAACCTACTCGTGTAGGCTTCAAAGTAGAAGATGGTAAAAAAGTTCGTATTGCAAAAAAATCTGGTGAATTATTAGATAAATAATTTTCTTAAGAAAGGAGGTCACTTCATTGAATCGCCTTAAAGAGAAGTTCCAAAAGGAAATTACTCCTGCTCTAGTGAGCAAGTTTAACTATAAATCTGTAATGCAGGTACCAAAAATCGAAAAGATCGTAATCAACACTGGTGTTGGTGACGCGGTATCTAACTCAAAAGCGTTAGACAACGCAGTAGAAGAATTAACACAAATCACAGGTCAAAAACCTGTTGTAACTCGTGCTAAAAAATCAATCGCTGGTTTCCGTCTTCGTGAAGGTATGCCAATCGGTGCGAAAGTAACTTTACGCGGCGAGCAAATGTATGAGTTCTTCGACAAATTAGTATCAGTTTCTTTACCACGTGTACGTGATTTCCGTGGTGTTTCTAAGAAATCATTCGATGGTCGTGGAAACTATACATTAGGTGTTAAAGAGCAACTTATTTTCCCTGAGATTGATTATGATAAAGTAAGCAAAGTCCGCGGTATGGACATCGTAATCGTTACTACAGCGAAAACTGATGAAGAAGCTCGTGAACTTTTAACACAATTCGGTATGCCATTCCAAAAATAATGGAAGCCAACGCTAAGTAGAGGAGGCGAAAACGTGGCTAAAAAATCTATGATAGCGAAACAAAAGCGTACTCCTAAGTTTAAAGTACAAGAGTATACACGTTGCGAACGCTGCGGTCGTCCGCATTCTGTATACCGCAAATTTAAACTTTGCCGTATTTGTTTCCGTGAACTTGCATATAAAGGTCAAATTCCTGGTGTTAAAAAAGCTAGTTGGTAAAACCCACAAATGGGAAGGAGGTAAAACACATGGTGATGACAGATCCAATTGCAGACATGCTTACTCGCATCCGTAATGCGAACATGGTACGTCATGAGAAATTAGAGGTTCCTGCTTCTAAAATCAAAAAAGAGATCGCTGAACTTTTAAAACGTGAAGGTTTCATTCGTGATGTAGAATACATCGAGGATAACAAACAAGGTATCCTTCGTATTTTCCTGAAATATGGTGCAAACAATGAACGTGTAATCACTGGATTAAAACGTATCAGTAAACCTGGCTTACGCGTTTACGCTAAAGCTGACGAAGTACCACGTGTACTTAACGGATTAGGTATCGCTCTTGTTTCTACATCTAAGGGAGTAATGACAGACAAAGACGCTCGTCAATTACAAACTGGTGGAGAAGTAGTAGCATACGTTTGGTAATATATATTTAAAACGAACGGAGGTGTGACCACATGTCTCGTATTGGTAAAAAGATTCTTGAAATCCCTGCAGGTGTTACTATTACAGTTGCAGAAGACAATACTGTAACAGTAAAAGGCCCTAAAGGTGAATTAACTCGTACTTTCAATGCTGATATGCTTATCAAAATTGAAGAGAATACATTAACAGTTGAGCGTCCATCTGAACAGAAGGAACACCGTGCATTACACGGTACAACTCGTGCTTTAATCGGAAACATGGTTGAAGGTGTAACTGAAGGTTTCGCACGCGGACTTGAATTAGTCGGTGTTGGTTACCGTGCTCAAAAACAAGGTGATAAACTTGTATTAAGCGTAGGTTATTCTCATCCAGTAGAAATGACTCCGGAAGCAGGTCTTGAAGTTGAAGTACCTGCACCAACTAAGATCGTAATTAAAGGTATCGACAAGCAACGTGTTGGCGAATTCGCTGCTAACATCCGTGCTGTACGTGCTCCTGAGCCTTACAAAGGTAAAGGTATTCGTTACGAAGGCGAAGTTGTTCGTCGTAAAGAAGGTAAAACTGCTAAGTAAACCCGTTAGGTGAGAGAAAGGAGTGACAAGAATGATCACTAAAGCTGATAAAAATGCGACTCGTAAGAAAAGACATGCACGTGTACGTGCTAAACTTACTGGTACTGCAGAGCGTCCACGTTTAAACGTGTTCCGTTCTAACCAACATATTTACGCTCAAGTTATTGATGATGTGAATGGTGTAACGTTAGTAAGTGCATCTACTCTTGATAAAGACCTTGCTCTTAACGGTACTAGCAATATTGAAGCTGCTACGAAAGTTGGAGAATCAGTTGCTAAGCGTGCTGTAGAGAAAGGCGTTAAAGAAGTAGTATTTGATCGCGGTGGTTACTTATACCATGGCCGTGTTAAAGCTCTAGCTGAGGCTGCTCGTGAGGCTGGATTACAATTTTAATGGTCAAAGGAGGGAAAATTGATGCATCGCATTGACCCAAGTAAATTAGAACTTGAAGAACGTGTAGTTACGATAAATCGTGTCGCGAAAGTTGTTAAGGGTGGTCGTCGTTTCCGCTTTGCTGCACTAGTTGTAGTTGGCGATAAAAACGGTCATGTTGGATTCGGTACTGGTAAAGCACAAGAGGTACCAGACGCAATCCGTAAAGCTATCGAAGACGCTAAGAAAAACTTAATCGCTGTACCATTAGTTGGTACAACAATTCCACACACAATCAACGGTCATTTTGGCGCTGGTGAAGTATTCTTAAAACCTGCTGCTGAGGGTACTGGTGTTATTGCTGGTGGACCTGTTCGTGCGGTCCTTGAATTAGCTGGTGTACAAGATATTCTTTCGAAATCTCTTGGTTCTAACACACCAATCAACATGATTCGCGCTACTGTGAACGGATTAAGCGAACTTAAGCGCGCTGAAGATGTTGCAAAATTACGCGGTAAATCTGTAGAAGAGCTACTAGGTTAAGGAGGGAAAACAAATGGCGAAAAAGTTAGAAATTACCCTCACTCGTAGTGTAATTGGTCGTCCACAAGATCAACGTGCGACGGTAGAAGCTTTAGGTCTTAAAAAGTTGAATTCAACTGTAGTTAAGGAAGAAACTCCTGCTATTCTTGGTATGATCAACAAAGTTTCTCACCTTGTAACTGTAAAAGAAGCTTAAGGATAACTCATTAATATAAGGAGGTGCCTGGGAATGAAACTTCATGAATTAAAACCTGCAGAAGGTTCTCGTAAAGTACGTAACCGTGTCGGTCGTGGTATCGGTTCTGGTAACGGTAAAACTGCTGGTAAAGGTCATAAAGGACAAAACGCACGTTCTGGCGGCGGTGTTCGTCTTGGCTTCGAAGGTGGTCAAACTCCATTATTCCGTCGTTTACCAAAACGCGGCTTCACAAACATTAACCGTAAAGAGTTTGCTATTGTAAACTTATCAACGTTAAATCGTTTTGAAGATGGTACAGAAGTAACACCTGAATTATTGCTGGAAACTGGCGTTATCAGCAAGTTAAACGACGGTGTTAAAGTTCTTGCAAGCGGAGCAGTAGAGAAAAAACTAACTGTTAAAGCGCACAAGTTCTCTTCAAGTGCTAAAGAAGCAATTGAAGCAGCTGGCGGATCAGTTGAGGTGATCTAATGTTTCGTACAATCTCCAACTTTATGCGCGTTGCTGAGATAAGACGTAAAATATTATTCACTTTAGCGATGTTAATCGTATTCAGGATTGGCACGTTTATCCCCGTGCCATTTACAAATGGAGACGTACTGAAGGCACAAGATCAATTAAATGCTTTAGGTATTCTAAATACATTTGGCGGTGGAGCCTTGAAAAACTTCTCCATCTTTGCGATGGGAATCATGCCGTATATTACAGCATCCATCATCGTGCAATTATTGCAGATGGATGTTGTTCCTAAATTTTCGGAATGGTCGAAGCAAGGTGAAATGGGCCGTCGTAAATTAACGCAATTCACGCGTTACTTTACAATTGTTCTTGCGTTTATTCAGGGGTTTGGTATGTCAATCGGTTTTAACGGTATGGTAGGTGGACAATTAATTTTGAATCCAGGTTGGAGCACTTATTTATACATTGCTACGGTACTGACTGCTGGTACTGCATTTTTAATGTGGTTAGGTGAACAGATTACAGCTAAAGGTGTAGGTAATGGTATTTCCATCCTTATCTTTGGCGGTATTGCCGCAGCGATCCCAAGTGTTATATCTCAAGTGTATCAGCAACAGTTTCAAAATATCGGAGATCAATTGTTCATGAGTATCGTTAAAGTTGCATTGATTTTACTAGCTGTGCTAGCAGTTATTGTGGGTGTTATTTTCATTCAACAGGCTGTTAGAAAGATTCCAATTCAATATGCGAAGCGTGTAACAGGAGGAAATGGTGGTTATGCTGGAGCACAAAACACACATTTACCGCTTAAGGTAAATAGTGCTGGTGTTATTCCAGTAATTTTTGCTGTTTCATTCTTAATTACGCCTCCGACTATTGCACAGTTCTTCCCGAAACATGATGTATCGCAGTGGATTATTGCAAACTTTAACTATTCTCACCCAGTGGGAATGATCATATATGTTGCGCTCATTGTAGCCTTCACATATTTCTATGCATTTGTTCAGGTTAATCCAGAGCAAATGTCAGAGAATCTAAACAAGCAAGGTGGATATGTTCCAGGTATTCGTCCGGGTAAGAATACGGAACAATATCTAACAAAAATCTTGTATCGTTTGACCTTTGTAGGATCAATTTTCCTAGCAGCGATTGCAATCTTACCAGTTATCTTTACGAAATTGGGAAATCTTCCTCCGTCTGCACAGATCGGTGGAACGAGTATGTTAATCGTTGTCGGCGTTGCTTTAGAAACAATGAAGCAGCTAGAAAGCCAACTGGTAAAACGCCATTACAAAGGGTTTATCAAGCAGTGAGTAAGTGGGAAGAATTGTCTTCCCTACATGCTCATGTACTCTGAGGGGGAACAAGGATGAACTTAATTTTAATGGGGCTTCCTGGTGCTGGTAAAGGTACACAAGCCGAACAGATTGTTGCCAAGTATAACATCCCTCACATTTCAACAGGAGACATGTTCCGTGCAGCTATGAAGGCTGAAACTGAAATGGGTCTACAAGCAAAATCTTTTATTGATAAAGGTGCACTTGTTCCAGATGAAGTTACAATCGGAATCGTTCGTGAACGTTTAAGTCAAGACGACTGCGTAAGAGGTTTCTTACTAGACGGTTTCCCACGAACTGTTGCACAAGCATCAGCTCTTGAAGAAATTATGAAAGATCTTGGCAAAAAAATCGACTATGTTTTAAACATTAATGTGGATTCAGGGTTGTTATTAAAACGCCTTACAGGCCGTCGCATTTGTAAAGAGTGCGGTGCGACTTACCACTTAGAATTCAATCCACCAGCAAAAGCTGATGTGTGCGATAAATGTGGTGGCGAATTATATCAACGCTCTGATGACAATGAAGAAACTGTAGCAAATCGTTTAGATGTAAATATTAAGCAAACAAAACCTTTGCTTGATTTCTACGAAGAGCTTGGTTACTTACAAAGCATTAATGGTGAGCAAGATATCAATAAAGTATTTGCTGATATCGATGTTCTCATCGGAGGCTTAGCGTAATGATAATCTGCAAAACTCCTCGCGAGATAGAAATCATGCGAGAAGCTGGCAGGATCGTTGCTTTGACTCATCAAGAGTTGAAACAGCACATTACTCCAGGAATTACAACGAAAGAGCTCGATCAAATAGCGGAAAAGACGATTCAAAAATATGGTGCTACGCCATCTTTTAAAGGATACAACGGATTTCCGGGGAGCATATGTGCTTCTGTAAATGAAGAGCTTGTACACGGAATTCCAGGGAAGCGCAAGCTCAAAGAGGGCGATATCATCAGTATCGATATTGGTGCGAAATACAATGGGTACCATGGAGATTCTGCATGGACGTATCCAGTTGGAAACATTTCTGAATCTGTTCAAAAGCTACTTGATGTCACAGAAAAATCGTTGTATCTTGGTCTAGAACAAGTAAAACCAGGCGAGAGATTATCAAATATCTCACATGCGGTTCAAACCCATGCTGAAGAGAATGGATTCTCGATCGTTAGGGAGTATGTTGGTCACGGAATCGGGCAAGACTTACATGAGGACCCTCAAATCCCGCACTATGGTCCACCAAATAGAGGCCCTAGATTAAAGCCGGGAATGGTCATCTGTGTTGAGCCGATGGTGAATCAAGGAAGACGATATGTAAAAACACTATCTGATGACTGGACAGTGGTAACGGTAGATGGTAAATGGTGTGCCCATTTTGAGCACACGATTGCTCTTACAGAAGCAGGATACGAAATCCTTACCACTTTATAAGTAGCTGGCTCTCCGGGATTTCAGAGCAGTGTAAAATGTTACTGATTTGAAGAAGGGAGAACTATTGAATGGCTAAAGATGATGTAATTGAAGTCGAAGGTACCGTTCTTGAAACGTTGCCAAATGCTATGTTCAAAGTAGAATTAGAGAATGGGCATGTCGTATTGGCTCACGTTTCTGGTAAAATCCGTATGAACTTCATTCGTATTTTACCAGGAGACAAAGTTACGGTAGAATTATCTCCGTACGATTTAAATCGTGGTCGTATTACGTACCGTTTTAAATAATATAGCACTCCGTAATCTTTAAGGAGGTTCGAGACATGAAAGTAAGACCGTCAGTTAAACCAATCTGCGAAAAATGTAAAGTTATTCGTAGACGTGGAAAAGTAATGGTTATTTGTGAAAACCCTAAACATAAACAAAAACAAGGTTAATCAGAAGGAGGTGCATTCGTAATGGCACGTATCGCAGGTGTAGATATTCCTCGAGACAAACGCGTTGTTATTTCTTTAACTTACGTATTCGGCATTGGTCGCACAACTGCTGAAAAAATTCTTGCTGAAGCAGGTATTTCTGAAG
The DNA here is from genome assembly GCF_038005705.1 of Bacillus sp. FSL L8-0199. Taxonomy (NCBI): domain Bacteria; kingdom Bacillati; phylum Bacillota; class Bacilli; order Caryophanales; family Bacillaceae; genus Bacillus; species Bacillus sp. FSL L8-0199. The sequence goes on from NZ_JBBOTS010000001.1 coordinate 138,724, forward strand.
AAACACGAGTTCGTGATTTAACGGAAGACGAATTAGGACGTATCCGTGATATCATCGATCGTATTAAAGTTGAGGGAGACCTTCGTCGTGAAGTATCTCTTAACATCAAACGTCTAATGGAGATCGGTTCTTACCGTGGTCTTCGTCACCGTCGTGGTTTACCAGTTCGTGGTCAAAACTCTAAAAACAATGCTCGTACACGTAAAGGTCCACGTCGTACAGTAGCAAATAAAAAGAAATAATAAGTAAAGGAGGTTGAACTAACAATGGCACGTAAAACAAACACTCGTAAAAAACGTGTGAAAAAGAATATTGAAGCTGGTATAGCTCATATTCGTTCTACTTTCAACAACACAATCGTAACACTTACAGATACTCACGGTAACGCACTTTCTTGGTCTAGTGCTGGTGCACTTGGTTTCCGTGGATCTCGTAAATCTACTCCATTCGCTGCGCAAATGGCTGCTGAAACTGCTGCTAAAGCTGCAATGGAACACGGTTTAAAAACTTTAGAGGTTACTGTTAAAGGTCCTGGTGCTGGTCGTGAAGCTGCAATTCGTGCTCTTCAAGCTGCAGGTCTAGAAGTAACAGCAATTAGAGATGTTACTCCAGTTCCTCATAATGGATGTCGTCCACCAAAACGTCGTCGTGTGTAATTTTTCTGTATAGAATTTTCCCTTTTGTCTATAATGGATATGATGCATTATCGAGAAATTTCGTACAGAAACATCGCTTGTTGTGCACAATCGGGAACTGCCTAAGGGGGACTTTCGGTTAGACAGGGGTTATACCTTTGTTTAACCGGGGTTTCGACGTTTTGAAGGAGGGTTTAGTTAATGATTGAAATCGAAAAGCCGAAAATCGAAACGGTTGAACTTAACGAAGATGCTAAATATGGTAAATTCGTAATTGAACCGCTTGAGCGTGGATATGGTACTACTTTGGGTAACTCCTTACGTCGTATTCTTTTATCCTCACTCCCTGGTGCCGCTGTTACTGCTATCCAAATCGATGGCGTATTACATGAATTTTCAACAGTTGAGGGCGTAGTAGAAGACGTTACGACGATCATCTTAAACTTGAAAAAGTTAGCTCTTAAAATCTACTCTGAAGAAGAGAAGACGTTGGAAATTGATGTACAGGGCGAAGGTATTGTCACAGCTGCTGATATTACTCACGATAGTGATGTAGAAATCTTAAATCCAGATTTACACATTGCAACGTTAGCAAAAGATGCGCATTTCCGCGTGCGTTTAACTGCAAAGCGTGGCCGTGGGTATACGCCAGCTGATGCAAATAAAAGCGAAGATCAACCAATAGGAGTAATTCCTATTGATTCTATTTATACTCCGGTATCACGTGTGACTTACCAAGTGGAAAAGACACGTGTCGGACAAGTGGCTAATTATGATAAGCTTACGCTTGATGTATGGACGGATGGAAGCATCGGGCCAAAAGAAGCTATCTCTTTAGGTGCCAAAATCTTAACTGAGCATTTAAATATCTTTGTTGGTTTAACTGATGAAGCACAAAATGCTGAGATTATGGTCGAGAAGGAAGAAGATCAAAAAGAGAAAGTTCTTGAGATGACTATCGAAGAACTAGACCTTTCTGTTCGTTCTTATAATTGCCTAAAACGTGCAGGAATTAATACTGTACAAGAGCTTGCGAACAAAACAGAAGAAGATATGATGAAAGTTCGTAACTTAGGACGTAAATCCTTAGAAGAAGTTAAACATAAACTTGAGGAATTAGGTTTAGGTTTACGTAAAGACGACTGAGGATTTAAACCCATCAACAAAGGAGGGAACTACGAATGGCATACAGAAAATTAGGCCGTACAAGTGCGCAACGTAAAGCTATGTTACGTGATTTAGCTACTGATTTAATTATCAACGAGCGCATCCAAACGACAGAAACTCGTGCAAAAGAACTTCGTTCTGTAGTGGAAAAAATGATCACTTTAGGTAAACGCGGAGATCTTCATGCTCGTCGTCAAGCAGCAGCTTTCATTCGCAATGAAGTAGCTAACGCTGAGACTGGTCAAGATGCACTTCAAAAACTATTCGCTGATGTAGCTCCACGCTATGCTGAGCGCCAAGGCGGATACACTCGTATTGCAAAAATTGGTCCACGTCGCGGAGACGCAGCACCAATGGTAATTATCGAGTTAGTATAATGATAATTAAAAGGGCAGGACAGTTCTTTTCAAGAAACTGGTCATGGCCCTTTTTTTTAAATATAAAAATAGGCTAACTTGGCGAAGGAAAGGGTGCCTTCTATTGAAAAAAGAGAAACTTCGGATAAAAAATATATCATTTCAATATCCTGGGGCAGCCACTTATGCATTAAAAGATGTTTCATTTTCCTTATATGAGGGAGAATGGGTATCTATTATTGGACAAAACGGTTCAGGAAAGTCTACACTTGCAAAATTATTGAATGGTTTGTTTTTGCCAGAAGCAGGGACTATTATAATAAATGATACAATGGTTTTATCAGAGGAAACGGTATGGGATGTTCGAAAACAAATTGGAATGGTATTTCAAAATCCAGATAATCAATTTGTTGGAACAACAGTGCAAGATGATGTTGTATTTGGCTTAGAGAATATCGGAATGCCAAGAGAACAAATGATTGAAAGATTAGAACAGGCCTTGCAACTTGTCCGTATGGAAGATTTTCTTAATGATGAGCCTCATTCCTTATCCGGTGGGCAAAAGCAGCGAGTGGCAATAGCAGGCGTTTTAGCACTTCAACCATCTATTTTAATATTAGATGAAGCAACGTCAATGTTAGACCCTCAAGGGAGACGTGAAGTAGTAGAAACGGTTAGACAGCTTGTTACTCAAAAAGGTATTACTGTGTTATCGATTACGCACGATTTAGAAGAAGCGGCACAGTCAGATCGTGTCATTATTTTAAATAAGGGAGAAATATTAGAGGAAGGGACTCCAGAAAAAATTTTCAAATCCTCTCATATGCTCCAAGAAATTGGCTTAGATGTACCGTTTTCAGTGAAAATAGCAGAATTATTAAAAAGAAATGAAATTCTCTTGCAAAATACGCATCTTACAATGGAAAGCTTGGTGAACGAACTTTGGAGATTACATTCCAAAAAGTAGAGCATCGTTATCAATATAAAACTCCATTTGAAAGACGCGCACTTTATGATGTAGACGTGTCGTTTCCAAGTGGGGGCTATTATGCCATTATCGGTCATACTGGTTCAGGTAAGTCGACGATGATTCAACATTTAAATGGTTTATTGCAGCCGACAAATGGTACAGTTCAAATTGGTGAACATTTGATTTCGGCAGGAAAGAAAGAAAAAAAGCTAAAGCCACTACGTAAAAAAGTAGGGGTTGTCTTTCAATTCCCAGAACATCAGTTGTTTGAAGAGACTGTGGAGAAAGATATTTGTTTCGGCCCTACTAATTTTGGAGTATCTGTAGACGAAGCAAGGCAAAAGGCTAGAAAGGCAATTGAACTTGTAGGGCTAGAACCGGAACTGTTAACACGTTCTCCGTTCGAATTAAGTGGTGGACAAATGAGACGTGTTGCTATAGCGGGTGTACTGGCGATGGAACCTGAAGTGCTTGTATTAGATGAACCTACAGCAGGACTAGATCCAAAAGGGCAGAACGAACTTATGGAGATGTTTTATAAGCTGCACAAGGAGAAGGGTCTTACAGTTATCCTTGTAACGCATAATATGGAGGATGCTGCTCAGTATGCGGAGCAGATTGTAGTTATGCATAAAGGAACGGTCTTTTTGCAAGGAAGTGCAGAGGAAGTATTTTCACATGCTGATGAACTAGAGAAAATTGGTGTGGATCTTCCTATGTCATTAAAGTATAAACGTGCAATTGAAGAGAAGTTTGGTATTTCAATTCCAAAGGCTACCTTATCTTTAGAGGATCTTACTCATGAAGTTGTGCAGGTGATACGAAAAGGTGGTCATGAATCATGCAGCAGTTGATTATTGGGAGATATATCCCGGGGAATTCACTTATTCATCAACTTGATCCACGTACGAAGCTGCTGATTGTCTTTTTATATGTATTTGTTGTTTTCTTAGCAAATAATGCGATTTCATATGGATTTTTATTTTTATATGCACTCATTGCTTTATTTTTTGCAAAAGTGCCGATTCGTTATGTACTTTCGGGCTTAAAACCAATTTTATGGATTTTTCTTTTTACATTTTTCCTGCATATTTTTACAAATAAAGAGGGGGATGTACTATTCCAGCTTGGTTGGTTTTCGATATATGAAAAAGGATTAGAGCAAGGGATATACATTTCTGTACGATTCTTCGTTATTATTTTAATGACGACATTATTAACGTTAACGACGACACCTATTGAAATTACAGATGGTTTGGAGACGTTATTAAAGCCGTTGAAGCGTATAAAGGTTCCTGTTCATGAAATCGCATTAATGATGTCAATTTCTCTTCGTTTTATCCCGACATTAATGGATGAAACGAGTAAAATAATGAAAGCACAAGCGTCACGTGGTATTGATTTTGCCGGGGGACCGATAAAAGATAGAATGAAAGCTATTATTTCACTGCTCGTTCCTCTGTTTATCAGTGCTTTTAAGCGTGCAGAGGACTTAGCCGTTGCGATGGAAGCTCGTGGATATCAAAGTGGTGAAGGACGTACTAAATTTAGGCAACTACGCTGGAAAACAAGCGATACAGTAACGATTGTCAGCTTATTTTGTTTAGCTTGTATTTTGGCATGGGTGCGATCGTAATGGAGAATAGAGAAATGGATAGAATAAAATGTACGGTTGCATATGATGGCATGCATTTTTGTGGTTATCAAATTCAGCCGAACCATCGTACTGTTCAACAGGAGATAGAAAAAGCATTGCAGAAATTGCATAAGGGAGAACTTGTTCGTGTTCAGGCATCTGGTAGAACAGATTCTACAGTTCATGCAAAAGGACAAGTAATACACTTTGATACTCCTTTGTCTCTTGAAGAGTGGCAATGGAGTAATGCTTTAAACACAATGTTGCCAGATGATATTGTTATTAGGCAAGTAGAGAAAAAAACAGAAGAATTTCATGCACGTTACGGTGTTGAGAAAAAAGAATATCGTTATCGTGTATTATTATCAAAGACTGCGGATGTATTCCGTAGAAATTACGTATATCAATATCCATACCCGCTCGAAATCAACTCTATAAGAAAAGCAATTCCTTATTTTATTGGAACGCATGATTTCACTTCTTTTTGTTCGGCAAAAACTGACAAAAAAGATAAAGTGCGAACAATTTATGAAATCGAGTTAATTGAACAAGATGATGAAATAATTTTTCGTTTTGTAGGTAATGGATTTTTATATAATATGGTCAGAATTATTGTTGGTACGTTACTTAGCGTAGGGCAAAGAAAGCTTGATCCTGATAGCATTCCAGAGATTTTAGCGAAACAAAATCGTCAGTTTGCTGGAAAGATGGCTCCAGGTCATGGGCTTTACTTATGGGAGGTAAACTATAACAACTAATCCTGGTGTAACATTTGCTTGACATTAGAAACTCAAAAGTATATCATAACATATGGTATTGTTTCTAAAACCACGATTAGCCCCGGAAGGAAATCGTGTTTAAGATAAACAATAGATTTTTTCTATGGAAAAGATAACGAGGAGGGAAACACATGCGTACGACTTTTATGGCAAAAGCTAACGAAGTTGAGCGTAAATGGTATGTGGTTGATGCTGAAGGTCAAACTTTAGGTCGCCTTGCTAGTGAAGTAGCATCCATTTTACGTGGTAAAAACAAACCTACATTTACACCACACGTTGACACGGGTGATCATGTAATTATTATTAACGCTGAGAAAATTCATTTAACAGGTAATAAATTAAACGATAAAATTTACTACCGTCACACTAACCACCCAGGTGGACTTAAGCAAAGAACAGCTCTTGAAATGCGTACAAACTACCCTGTACAAATGTTAGAGCTTGCAATTAAAGGCATGCTTCCAAAAGGACGCTTAGGCCGTCAAGTTTCTAAGAAACTTAACGTGTATGCTGGAGCAGAGCATCCACACCAAGCACAAAAACCAGAAGTTTACGAACTTCGCGGATAATTAATTAAAGGAGGGCTTACTTTGGCACAGGTTCAATACTATGGCACTGGACGTCGTAAGAGTTCAGTAGCGCGCGTACGCCTAGTTCCAGGCGAAGGACGCGTTATCATTAACGGTCGTGATTTTGAAAACTATATCCCATTTGCTGCATTACGTGAAGTAGTGAAACAACCTCTAGTTGCAACAGAAACTTTAGGTAACTACGATGTACTTGTAAACGTAAATGGTGGTGGATACACTGGTCAAGCTGGTGCTATTCGTCACGGTATTTCTCGCGCTTTATTAAAAGCTGATCCAGAATACCGTCTAACACTAAAACGTGCAGGTCTATTAACTCGTGACGCACGTATGAAAGAGCGTAAAAAATACGGTCTTAAAGGCGCACGTCGTGCACCTCAGTTCTCAAAACGTTAATTTTTGCGAACTACAAACCCCAACCATTTTGGTTGGGGTTTTTTTATGTTTCATTCCTCTTTTGCAATTTTTATAGCTTGGAATATTTTAGTGCTACCGCCACGCGTATGCTTCTTCTTTAGAAGTTTAGACTAATACGTATTAGGGAGGTTTATAAGTACTATGAATGTCATTGTCAGCTTACAAGAAAAACAAAAAGAAAAGCAGTTAAAATACGAGCGGAAGATGTTGCGGGAATTATCATTAAAAACATTGCGTTCAAATATTCGTGATGCCTTTCAAATGCAAGAGCTTCATCGTCAGTATGAAGATTACTGTATTGAATTAGGGATAGAATCTTATTTATTAGGAGCGAGATATAGTAAATTTGGTTATTATGGTGAATCGTTTTTTGATGTGAAATATAGAGCTTTAGAAGAAGAACAACAATTAACTGAAACGCTATTTCAATTTTTAACGAGTATGACTATGCGAGAAATAAAGTTGAAAGATGAGGAATTACTTTTTGAATCTTGTCAGCAGTTTATAGGATTGTGGTGGCAAGAAGGGTATGAAAAAGGTGAAAGAAGATATCGATTAAAGCTTCATTAAGACAAGCATAAACTTTCCTCTTGTCCCATATAAGTAATTAGAGGGACTAGCTGGAGGAGGAAAGGTATGAAGAGAATTCGAATTATCTCTTTTGCACTCGCTGCGGTTGTATTGTTTTTTTTAGTCAAACAAGAATTTCAAATTACAAAATCGTGGCGTGCTTGGAATTTACCCTTATCAGGGAAAGTAATCGTATTAGATGCTGGGCATGGTGGACCAGATGGAGGGGCTGTTGGTGGAAAGGATATTATAGAAAAGGATATTACGCTTGAAATTACAAAAAAGGTACAAGACTATTTACAAGAACAAGGTGCACTAGTCATTTTAACGCGTGAGGGAGATTATGATTTAGCTAACAAAGATACAAAGTCATATAGCAGACGTAAAGCAGAGGATTTAAAAAAACGTGTAGAAATCATCAATAAACCTGATGTAGACTTTTTTGCAAGTATTCATTTAAATGCTTTAACTAGTAGTGGATCGAAAGGCGCACAAACGTTCTATTACCGCTCTTCAATTGAAAATGAACGTGCTGCAAAATTTATACAGGCTGAATTGAGAACAAGTTTAGAGAACACGAATCGTTCTGCTAAGACTATTTCGCATGTGTATTTATTAAAGTATTCTAAAACACCAGGTGCTTTAATTGAAGCTGGCTTTTTATCGAATGTGAACGAAAGGTATATGTTAAATTCGGAGAAATACCAGCAAAAGGTAGCAGCTGCAATATACCGTGGTATATTACGTTATTTCACGGAAAAAGGAAATCCTCCAGAATAAGGAGGATTTTTTTGAGCTTCTCTCGTTAACGAAGTTTTCGGAAAATATGTTATACTGGAAATGTAAACGCATTTATTTCAAGAATAAGCAGAGATAAATTCAATTAACATTACGTTATTTTTCATACAGGGGGCTGGGCTAATTATGGTAACGAAAGAGCAAGTGGTTGAAGCGTTAGAAGGGATTGTAGATCCGTTTTTACATAAAACATTAAAAGAAACAAGTGCAATTAAAGAGGTAACAGTCAAGCCAGAGAAGGAACATGTGAGTGTCAAAATTGCAATCGTAAAAACCGGTACAGCGGAACAAATGCAGTTGCAGTCTGGAATTGTAAAGTTAGTAAAAGAACTTGGGGCAGCAACAGTTGGACTTCGTTTTGCAGAATTTACAGAAGAGGAATTAGCTCAGTTTGCACCGGAACAAGAAGAAGAGCAAAGTGAATCTTTATTGTCACCTAATTCAAAAACAACATTCTTAGCGGTAGCGAGTGGAAAAGGTGGCGTGGGAAAATCAACTGTTTCCGTTAACCTTGCAGTTGCTTTAGCTCGTTTAGGAAAAAAAGTTGGTATTATCGATGCGGACATTTACGGTTTTAGTGTGCCAGACATGATGGGGATAGAAAAACGTCCTATCGTAAGAGGTGACAAGATAATTCCGGTGGAACGTTTAGGTGTAAAGGTAATCTCAATGGGCTTCTTTGTAGAGGATAATGCACCAGTTATTTGGAGAGGACCTATGCTTGGGAAAATGTTAAACCACTTCTTCACAGAAGTAGAATGGGGCGATTTAGATTATTTAGTACTAGATTTGCCACCAGGCACAGGTGATGTTGCGTTAGATGTGCACTCAATGTTGCCATCTTGCAAAGAGATTATTGTAACGACGCCTCATCCAACAGCTGCGTTTGTAGCAGCGCGTGCTGGAGCGATGGCATTGCGCACTGAACATAGTATTCTTGGTGTTGTTGAGAATATGGCATATTTTGAAAGTAAGGTAACTGGTGAGAAAGAATATGTATTTGGAAAAGGCGGGGGAGATAAGTTAGCTACCGAATTACAAACGAATGTTCTTGGTCGAATTCCGCTACAACAACCCGATTGGAATAAAGAAGACTTTGCTCCTTCAGTATATGAAGATACACATACAACGGGCATTATTTATAGTAAAATAGCTGAAACAGTAATTGATAAAACAGCTGTTACACAAAAATAAAGTGAAACTTTAATCAGTGGGGTTCACCTGTTACTGACAACAATAAGGCTTTTGTTGTTAGTAAACCTTTCGCTTAACTAGAGGGGGGCCATTTTGTCTGTTAATAGTAAGATAAAGTAATAACGAGTGAACAATGTATACATTGTTCACTCGTTATTATAGTTATTATTTTTTACTGTTCTTCCTTCTTCTCGCCTTGAGAACCACCGTCACCGCCTGCTTCTTTCTTACCAGATCCGCCTTTTTCAGCTTTTTGCACACCTTTACTAATGATATCAATCATCTTGGCTTGGAAGAGTGGACTTTCAGCAGTTTCTGTTAGTACTTGTTGTAGATATTGACGGTATTCTTTACTCTTCATTGTTTGTAACATCATTTTTTCTACTTCAGGATTTTTCATAATTTCTATAACACCTGCTTGGTATTCAGGGTCTTTTAGTAAGGTTTTCATTAATTGAGTTTGTTCTTTCCCCATACTTTTAGCAAACTTTGATGAGAACTCAGGATCTTTAAAGAGCTTTTCCCAGAATTGTTGCCCTTTATCGGATACCATGGCATCTTCAATCGTTTTCTTTACTACTGTTTCATCTAGTATGAGTGCTTGTTTCATTTTTTCATCAGTTAATACATCTTGAATAGCTTTCTTACCTTGATCTGTTTTTAAAATATCAACAATCATTTTCTTTGTTTGATCGTAATCTAGTTCGGATTTCGTTTCTTTTCCTTGTGCGCATGCTGCAAGTGCGATAAGTAGAAAAGAAGAAACGAAAATGAATAGCATCCGTTTCATAAGTTGGAACTCCTTTCAGCACAGTTCTCTCTTTTTAATATAAATATCTTTAAGGAATTTATACATGAACATGGCTAGCTTTTTGAAATTGTCATTGATACAATTTAATTAGAAATATAAGGATAATGGGGGATGTGTTGTGAATAGCCGCAAGTGGGTACGACTATTTTTAACGACGTTGTTTCTTGGTGGGATTAGCACAGTTATTATTGGTTTTGTTTTGGAGTGGGACAAGTACAATGAATTTTTTCAAAATTTCGACGGTAAGGAGATTTTAGCAGTATCTTTCTGGCTGATGGGTGTAGGATTTATTTTTAGTGTTATAAGTCAAATGGGATTCTTTGCATATTTAACAATCCACCGTTTTGGACTAGGGATGTTTCGCTCATCTTCTTTATGGAATGCAGTCCAGCTCTTCTTTATTGCATTCGTATTATTTGATTTTGTGTATTTAAGATCTGTACTTATTGCAAATGGGGAAGTCTCGTTAGGGAATAACATACTTGTTGCTGGAATATTATTTGTGTTTGGAGCAATTGTTGCTTATGTAAAAAGTAAAGAAACAAATAAAAAAGCATTTGTGCCAGCTCTGTTCTTTATGGTTGTTGTAACAATCCTTGAATGGGTACCGGCGCTTCGGATTAATGATACAGATTGGCTATATTTAATGGTTATACCGCTATTGTTATGTAATGCGTATCAATTACTTGTATTACATCGTTTAATCGGAAAAACAAGTAAATCAGCTTAATAGAGAGAGGTTTTATACACCAGCAGTTATAATGCTGGAAATAGTATGATTAAAAAAGCTCTACCACCTTCTTGAAAGGTAGTAGAGCTTTTTATGCGTGAAGAGTAGTAGGGAAGAAGCTACTTCACATCTTCACTTTTCGTACTTGTGTTGGAAATAAGTTGTGACACGGATATTTGCTCATATCCATCACTTTTTATTTTTTGCAGGAGCAGCGGTAAAGCTCTATTTGTTTGAAGGGCAGAATCGGATGCGTGTAATAAGACGATATCTCCACCTTTCAAATTATTAGAGACAGTGGAAACGATGTTATTTACACCTGGGTTTTTCCAATCGTTTGAATTATTACTCCAATGCACGACGGTGTATCCAAGTGATTCTGCGATTTTAAGGGTTGCTTTGTTAAATTCGCCACTAGGTGGACGTAACAGCTTGACTTGTTTTACACCAAGTTTCGTAAAAACATCTTGTGCTCGTAAAAGGTCTCGTCTTATTTCATTTGTCTCTAGAGAAGTATAGGATGTGTAATTGTACCCCATACTACCAATTTCGTGTCCGTCTTTCATGATTCGCTCTACAATATCGGGGTGTCTTTCGGCCCATGCAGCAGAAAGGAAGAATGTTGCA
>NZ_JBBOTS010000001.1:155000-237500 GCF_038005705.1 Bacillus sp. FSL L8-0199
GGAAGGGCCATCGCTCAACGGATAAAAGCTACCCCGGGGATAACAGGCTTATCTCCCCCAAGAGTCCACATCGACGGGGAGGTTTGGCACCTCGATGTCGGCTCATCGCATCCTGGGGCTGTAGTCGGTCCCAAGGGTTGGGCTGTTCGCCCATTAAAGCGGTACGCGAGCTGGGTTCAGAACGTCGTGAGACAGTTCGGTCCCTATCCGTCGTGGGCGTAGGAAATTTGAGAGGAGCTGTCCTTAGTACGAGAGGACCGGGATGGACGCACCGCTGGTGTACCAGTTGTTCTGCCAAGGGCATAGCTGGGTAGCTATGTGCGGAAGGGATAAGTGCTGAAAGCATCTAAGCATGAAGCCCCCCTCAAGATGAGATTTCCCATAGCGTAAGCTAGTAAGATCCCTGAAAGATGATCAGGTTGATAGGTTCGAGGTGGAAGCATGGTGACATGTGGAGCTGACGAATACTAATAGATCGAGGACTTAACCATATAATATGTAGCAATGTTATCTAGTTTTGAAGGAATATGCATTGAAATTTCTTCTTGACATTTCGAAAGAAATGTTTATAATGATAAAAGTCTGGTAATGATGGCAGAGAGGTCACACCCGTTCCCATACCGAACACGGAAGTTAAGCTCTCTAGCGCCGATGGTAGTTGGGACCTTGTCCCTGTGAGAGTAGGACGTTGCCAGGCTAATATTATTCCGCAGTAGCTCAGTGGTAGAGCTATCGGCTGTTAACCGATCGGTCGTAGGTTCGAGTCCTACCTGCGGAGCCATTATGCTTCCATAGCTCAGCTGGTAGAGCACTTCCATGGTAAGGAAGAGGTCACCGGTTCAAGCCCGGTTGGAAGCTTGGGAATAGGTTTAAAACTTTTTTGGCCCGTTGGTCAAGTGGTTAAGACACCGCCCTTTCACGGCGGTAACACGGGTTCGAATCCCGTACGGGTCACCACTTTTGGAGGATTAGCTCAGCTGGGAGAGCACCTGCCTTACAAGCAGGGGGTCGGCGGTTCGATCCCGTCATCCTCCACCATATATATTTAAAATGTCGGAGGGGTAGCGAAGTGGCTAAACGCGGCGGACTGTAAATCCGCTCCTTCGGGTTCGGCAGTTCGAATCTGCCCCCCTCCACCATTTTCTTTAAAATAACCTGAGAGGGTTTATTTTTTTGAAAAGATAACCATACTAGTAAATATTAATGGGCTATAGCCAAGCGGTAAGGCAACGGACTTTGACTCCGTCATGCGCTGGTTCGAATCCAGCTAGCCCAGCCATTTACGAGCCATTAGCTCAGTTGGTAGAGCATCTGACTTTTAATCAGAGGGTCGAAGGTTCGAGTCCTTCATGGCTCATCATTTTTGCGGAAGTAGTTCAGTGGTAGAATACAACCTTGCCAAGGTTGGGGTCGCGGGTTCGAATCCCGTCTTCCGCTTAATTAATAAGGGGCCTTAGCTCAGCTGGGAGAGCGCCTGCCTTGCACGCAGGAGGTCAGCGGTTCGATCCCGCTAGGCTCCATCTAAATAAAAAAGCTTACATCATACGATGTAAGCTTTTTTTGTGTTTAAAAAGACAACTTTTATACTTGTCGTTTAAAATGAAGAAAACGTAAAAATAAGGGATGGGGAGATAATTGTGAAAGTTGTTATTGCATCTGATTCATATAAAGAAAGCCTAAAAGCTATAGAAGTATGTGGAGCTATTGAAAGAGGTTTTAGAGCAATTTTTCCTAATGCAGAGTATGTGAAAATACCAATTGGAGATGGAGGAGAAGGGACGGTTGAATCACTTGTTGATGCTACAGGGGGGAGAATTATATCAATTAGTGTGACAGGACCGCTTAGAGAAGGTATACAAGCTTTTTATGGCATTTCTAAAGATAAAAAGACAGCGTTTATTGAAATGGCAGCAGCATCAGGATTACAGCACGTTCCAGTTGAAAAGCGCAACCCACTTATTACAACGACAAAAGGAACAGGAGAACTTATATTACATGCGTTAGATCAAGGAGTGGAGTACATAATTTTAGGACTTGGAGGAAGTGCTACAAATGATGGTGGGGCAGGTATGTTAGCAGCTTTAGGAGTAAGATTTATAAATGACAAGGGTGAAATAATAGATCCATCTGGAGGCACATTACATTCGATTGTTGCTATTGATTTTTCACGAATGGACCCACGCTTAAAGGGGGTAAAGATAGAAGCGGCATGTGATGTGGATAATCCATTAGTCGGAATGCAGGGAGCATCTTTCATATTTGGGAGACAAAAGGGTGCAAATGTAGAGATGATGAAAGAGCTAGATGAGAATTTACAACATTATGCGAATATGCTTAAACGATATGTATCTTTTGATGTATCTGAAATACCTGGTGCAGGGGCAGCGGGAGGAATGGGAGCGGCTGTTATTTCAGTGTTAAAGGGAGACTTGCGGAGGGGCATTGAAATTGTATTAGATTATACAAATTTCGATAAACATATAGAAGATGCAAATCTCATTATAACTGGTGAAGGTAGAATAGATAAACAAACTGCATATGGAAAGGCTCCTGTGGGTGTTGCGGGGCGTGCAAAACGTTTTTCTGTGCCTGTAATTGCTATTGGAGGGTCTGTATCATCTGATTATTCAGCTGTGTACGAGAAAGGAATAGATGCGGTATTTAGTATTACAACGAGACCGATGACACTAGAAGAAGCATATAAAGTAGCAGAAGAAAATATCGAAATGACAACAAAAAATATTGCAATAGTATGGAAAATAGCATCAGAAAAACACTTCTAAATGTAGGAGTGTTTTATTATTATTATTTAATAATAGTGATTGCGATTGTTTCATTAAGTTAACTTTATACATAGAATAGTCTTGAAATTTGGTTTTCAGTATGAATATAAGTGAATAAATTGTATATCCATACAGAAAAATGTCGAGTTGAGTCAGACTATATAAAAGATTTAAAATATTTAGTGAAGGCATAAAAGGGGGATACTATCTATGAAAAAAGAAATCTCAGTTATTGGAGTTCCAATGGATTTAGGACAGATGCGTCGTGGAGTTGATATGGGACCGAGCGCGATCCGTTATGCAGGGGTAATTGAAAGAATTGAAGAAATTGGATATGACGTTAAAGATATGGGAGATATATGTATAGAGAGAGAAAAAGAGATAGATGAAAATACAAAATTAAGAAACCTTACACAAGTTGCAACTGTATGTAATGAATTAGCAAGTAAGGTGGATCATATTATAGAAGAAGGTCGTTTTCCACTTGTATTAGGTGGTGACCATAGTATTGCTATCGGTACATTAGCTGGTGTAGCAAAACATTATAAAAACTTAGGCGTTATTTGGTATGATGCACACGGTGATTTAAATACAGAGGAAACTTCACCATCTGGAAATATTCATGGTATGTCACTTGCAGCAAGTTTAGGTTATGGACATTCTTCACTTGTAGATTTGTACGGAGCATATCCAAAGGTGAAAAAAGAGAATGTCGTAATTATCGGTGCGCGTGCATTGGATGAAGGAGAAAAAGATTTCATTCGCAATGAAGGTATTAAAGTGTTCTCAATGCATGAAATTGATCGTATGGGGATGACGGCTGTTATGGAAGAAACAATCGCATATTTATCTCATACTGATGGTGTACACTTATCATTAGATTTAGACGGTCTTGATCCTCATGATGCACCAGGTGTTGGAACGCCTGTAATTGGCGGTCTATCTTATCGTGAAAGTCATTTGGCGATGGAAATGTTAGCAGAAGCTGATATTATCACATCTGCTGAATTTGTTGAGGTAAATACGATTTTAGATGAGAGAAATAGAACGGCAACAACAGCAGTTGCTTTAATGGGTTCTTTATTCGGTGAAAAACTAAAATAAATGTAAGAAAAGCAACTGAGAAGTTGCTTTTTTTATTTGAAAATAGGCGTATAATAATGATTTATATTATACTGTACAATAAAAATGTTTGACATCTTACCAATTTGAGCTAAAGGGGGTTGTTTGTAATTGTCGTTTGTTTCATGTATGGTATAATTAACTAGTTGTTGGAAATACATACAGATAGAGCATAAAACAATATTTCAATATATGGATAGAATTGCTCGTAAGTAGGAGGAAGGGATAGCATGCCTTTTGAAGATACGACCATTTTGAAATATCTTAGTACGGCATTAGATATTGCCATTGTATGGTTTATTATATATAAGCTAATTCTTATAATCCGAGGGACGAAAGCTGTTCAACTTTTAAAAGGGATTACAGTTATTATCGTCGTTAAGATGATAAGTATTTTCCTTGAATTGCGTACGCTATCTTGGCTAACTGAACAAGTATTAACGTGGGGATTTTTAGCCGTTATTATTATCTTTCAGCCAGAATTGCGAAGAGCACTTGAGCAGCTAGGGCGCGGAAGTTTATTTTCGCGTGTTGGAACAAATGAGGATGATGAACCTGAAATGGTTGCAACAGCGATAGCAAAAGCAACCGAATATATGGGGAAACGTAGAATTGGTGCATTAATTACTTTGTCAAAAGAGACCGGTATGGGTGATTATGTGGAAACGGGTATTCCGCTTAATGCAAACGTATCATCGGAATTACTTATTAATATTTTTATTCCAAATACACCTCTTCATGACGGAGCGGTAATTATGCAAGGAAGTACAATTAAAGCAGCAGCATGCTATCTTCCATTATCAGAAAGTCCGTTTATTTCTAAAGAATTAGGAACTAGACATCGTGCTGCCATGGGAGTTAGTGAAGTTACTGATAGTATTACAGTAGTTGTGTCTGAAGAAACTGGTCAAATTTCTTTAACGAAAAATGGTAAGTTGCATCGTGATTTGAAGACAGAACAGCTGAAGGATATGTTATTAGCTGAATTTAGTGGAAACGAAAAAACGACTTCTTCGTCTTTATGGAATTGGAGGAGAAAGCGTCATGGATAAGTTAATGGAGAATCATTGGTTTTTAAAAGGGATCTCATTACTATTGGCGTGTATGCTTTTTATGTCAGCGACGTTAACTGAAAAAAATACGACATCAGGTATATTACCTTTTGCAAATGATACAAAAGAAACATTAACTAATTATGCTATTAATCTTAAGTATGATGAGGAGAAATATATTGTAAGTGGTATTCCAGCAGAGGGCGTTAAGGTGAAATTAGAAGGCCCAAAAGCATCAGTTGCTACAGCAAAAGCAAAAAAACAATTTGATATACCGATTGATTTGCGAGATAGTCCAAAAGGAACTTATGAGATTTCTTTAAAAACGAACGGGCTTCCAGATGATGTGAAAGGAACAGTTCAGCCATCAACAATTAAAGTTACTCTTCATGAAAAGGCGAGAAAATATGTTCATGTAGATCTGAAATTATCAAATGAGGATCAGATGCCAGCGGGGACTACACTAGAAAAATCAAGCCTTAAACCGGATACTGTTGAGGTAGTTGGGACGAAAGAAGAAATTGAAAGTATTTCATCTGCCAAAGCGTATGTTGATTTAAAAGGTGTTAATAAAACTGTTACAAAAACGCCCGAAGTTACATTATACAATAAAGAAGGAAAACGTTTAAATGTAAGAACAAGTCCATCTAAGATTAGTGTAACGTTGAATGTGGCAACGCAAACTACAGCCAATAATACTGAAAAAACTGTTCCTGTAACGTATACGAAGAAGGGGAGTTTAGCAGAAGGGTTGGCAGTTACAAATATCAGTGTTGAGCCGAGAGAAGTAACTATAGTTGGTCCAAAAGATATTTTGGATAATATACAATCGCTAGAGGGGGTCGAAGTAGATCTTAGTCAATTGACAGAGTCTACAACATTCGATGCCTCTGTTTTATTACCCAAGGGTGTAACAAGTGCAAAACCGAATCAAGTGAAGGTTTCGGTGGGAGTGCAAAAAACAAAACAAACGAAAACAAAAACGATTGATGGTATCCCAATCCAGCAAAATGGACTTTCTAAAGATGTTACTGCTCAGCTACTTTCGCCGCAAGATGGAAAGATAAGTGTTGATATTTCAGGAGAAGCAAGTATAGTAGATAAAATAACAGCTGCTCAAATAACAGCGGTAATTAATCTGCAAAATGTATCTCCAGGAACGAAAGATATTTCCATTCAAGTGAGTGGTCCTGGTAATATTTCAATAGAGCCAAAACAAAAAAGTGCTAAAGTTACTATTGTGAAGAAAGAAAAACCAGATAAAGAAGTACAGGGTAACGGTCAACAACCGGATTCAAACACCGATCAAGAAAATCAAAATGAGAAACCAAAAAATCCTGAACCTGATTCAGAAAAAGAACAGGAAAAGAATCAAAACCAAAATCAAAATCAAGATAAAGATAAAGATAAAGAAACGAGTCAAGAACCAACAGTAGATAATCACAATCAAAAAGAGCAAGAAAAAGGAGCGAATCATAATGGGTAAATATTTTGGTACAGATGGAGTACGCGGAGTTGCAAATAAGGAGTTAACACCTGAATTAGCTTTCAAAATTGGACGTTTTGGTGGTTATGTATTAACAAAAGATACAGATCGTCCAAAAGTAATTATCGGTCGTGATACACGTGTATCTGGCCATATGTTAGAAGGAGCTTTAGTAGCAGGGCTATTATCAACTGGAGCAGAAGTAATGCGCCTTGGCGTTATTTCTACACCGGGCGTTGCTTATTTAACAAAAGCACTAGACGCACAAGCGGGTGTTATGATTTCTGCATCTCATAATCCAGTACAAGATAACGGTATTAAATTCTTTGGTTCAGACGGCTTTAAATTAACAGATGAGCAAGAAGCTGAGATTGAAGCTTTATTAGACAAAGAAGTTGATGAACTACCACGTCCGACAGGTACTAATCTTGGACAAGTGAGTGATTACTTTGAAGGTGGACAAAAATATTTACAGTACATTAAACAAACTGTTGAAGAAGATTTCTCTGGCCTACATATCGCTTTAGATTGTGCACATGGTGCAACTTCTTCTCTAGCTCCATACTTATTTGCAGACCTAGAAGCTGATATTTCAACGATGGGAACTTCTCCAAATGGTATGAATATTAATGAGGGTGTAGGATCTACACATCCAGAAGGCTTAGCTGAATTGGTAAAAGAAAAAGGTGCGGATATCGGACTTGCTTTTGATGGCGATGGCGACCGTTTAATTGCTGTAGACGAAAAAGGAAACATCGTTGACGGTGATCAAATTATGTTCATTTGTGCGAAGTACATGAAAGAAACTGGTCAATTAAAACATAATACAGTTGTTTCAACTGTTATGAGTAACTTAGGTTTCTACAAAGCACTTGAAGCAAATAATATTACAAGTGATAAAACAGCAGTTGGTGACCGCTACGTAATGGAAGAAATGAAGCGCGGAGGTTACAACCTAGGTGGAGAACAATCAGGCCATATTATCTTACTTGATTACATTACAACTGGTGATGGAATGTTAAGTGCACTTCAACTTGTAAACATCATGAAAATGACGAAAAAGCCATTATCTGAGCTTGCAGGAGAAATGACGAAATTCCCACAATTGCTAGTAAACGTTCGTGTAACAGATAAAAAATTAGCATTAGAAAATGAAAAAATTAAAGAAATTATTCGTGTTGTAGAGGAAGAAATGAACGGTGATGGCCGTATTCTTGTTCGCCCATCTGGAACAGAGCCACTTATTCGTGTAATGGCAGAAGCACCAACACAAGAAGTTTGTGATGCATATGTACATCGCATTGTAGAAGTTGTGAAAGCCGAAGTTGGCGCTGAATAATTAGCTGAATTTATATGAAAAAGGAGCACAAAAAGTGCTCCTTTTTCATATGTTTTATAGACGATGAAAAAAATTTCATTGACGGTTTATCCATGTTTGTTATAAGATGGTCTTGTTCTTTTTCTCAAAGGAAATATTGTAAATTATAAAAGCGCCAGAACTACAAATAGTGTAGTTGACGAGGTGGGGTTTATCGAGATTTCGGCGGATGACTCCCGGTTGTTCATCACAACCGCAAGCTTTTACTTAAATCATTAAGGTGACTTAGTGGACAAAGGTGAAAGTGTGATGAGAGAAGAGGAACGGATGAAAACTAGCTGTATAAGTATATACGGACTTAAACCCAATCGAGAGGAAGGTGAAAGCCGTTACAAGCTTACAGGGCTAGCAATATGTAATCCGTTTTTTAGTATAAATAAAAATGGTATCGGACTATGTCGTTACATGTTCGCAGAGCAGTGTAAGCATTTGTAACGGCGACTAAACATGTGTGGAATCGTAGGATTTATTGGAGAGCAAGATGCAAAGGAAATTTTATTAAAAGGTTTAGAAAAGCTAGAATATCGTGGATATGATTCAGCAGGTATTGCAGTACAAGCAGAGAACGGTGTTGTTGTATACAAAGAAAAAGGCCGTATCGCAAAACTTCGTGAAATCGTAGATGAGAACGTAGCAGCAAGCGTAGGTATCGGACACACACGCTGGGCTACACACGGTGTTCCAAGTAAAGTAAACGCGCATCCGCATCAAAGTACATCAAAACGCTTTACATTAGTTCATAACGGTGTAATTGAAAACTATGAATTAGTGAAAAAGGAATATTTACAAGATGTAACGTTCGTAAGTGAAACAGATACAGAGGTTATCGTACAGCTTATGGAACAACAAGTGAGCACAGGATTAAGTGTAGAAGAAGCGTTCCGTAATACGCTATCTCTTTTACATGGCTCTTATGCAATCGGATTACTTGATGCTGAAAATCCAAACATGATTTATGTTGCTAAAAACAAAAGCCCGCTATTAGTAGGTGTTGGTGACAACTTTAATGTTGTGGCAAGCGACGCTATGGCGATGTTACAAGTTACAGATCAATTCATTGAGTTAATGGATAAAGAAATCGTAATCGTAACGAAAGAAAGTATTACAATTAAAAACTTACAAGGTGAAACGATTGAACGTGCACCGTTTACAGCGGAATTAGACGCAAGTGATATTGAAAAGGGAACATATCCTCATTTCATGCTTAAAGAAATCGATGAGCAACCACTTGTAATCCGTAATATAATTCAAAAGTATCAAGATGAAAATGGCGAAATTGAATTAAATCAAGACATCCGCAATGCGATTTTAGATAGCGATCGTATTTACATCATTGCATGTGGAACGAGTTATCATGCAGGTCTTGTTGGAAAACAATTTATCGAGAAGTTTGCAAAAATGCCAGTTGAAGTACACGTGGCAAGTGAATTCTCTTACAACATGCCATTATTAACAGAAAGACCATTCTTCATTTACATTTCACAAAGTGGTGAAACAGCTGATAGCCGTGCAGTACTTGTACAAACAAATGAAATGGGCCATAAAGCATTAACAATTACAAACGTGCCTGGTTCTACGCTTTCTCGTGAAGCTGATTATACACTTCCGTTATACGCTGGACCAGAAATTGCAGTTGCATCAACGAAAGCTTACACAGCACAGCTTGCAGTACTTTCAATTTTAGCGGCTGATATTGCTAAAGCAAAAGGTGAAGTTCTTGATTTCGATTTAACACACGAACTAGGACTTGTAGCAAATGCAATGATAGAACTTTGTGATCAAAAAGAAGAAATGGACGCATTAGCAAAACAATTTTTAGCAACAACGCGTAACTGTTTCTTCATCGGACGTAGCGTAGACTTCTACGTAGGATTAGAAGGTGCGTTAAAACTAAAAGAAATCTCTTACATCCAAGCAGAAGGATTCGCTGGAGGAGAGTTAAAACACGGTACAATCGCTTTAATTGAAAATGGTACACCAGTTATCGCACTTGCTACACAAGAGCACGTAAACCTTGGAATTCGTGGTAACGTGAAAGAAGTAGTAGCACGCGGAGCTAACCCATGTATCATCTCAATGAAAGGCTTAGAAATGGAAGGTGACAGCTTCGTATTACCAGCTGTACACGAAGCACTAGCACCGCTAGTAGCAGTTATTCCATTACAACTTATCTCGTACTACGCAGCACTTCACCGCGAGTGTGACGTTGATAAGCCACGTAACTTAGCTAAGTCTGTTACTGTTGAGTAGGAGATTGGTAGGTTAATAAATATAGTTATGCGTTTGAAATAAATTTTGATAGTTTATAATAAATTAAAACTAAGAAAAGAACTCTGTAAAAATCATTTTACAGAGTTCTTTTAGTTATTTATTGTTTTACATAACAAATTGTTACTTGTTCGTCTATGTGGAAAATCTGTAATGCTTTACCATCTAAATTTTTAACCTCATATGATGAATAAATAGGTCTTTCCAATTTCACTTCTTGACCATTTTGAGTTCCTTTTTCCACCATTAGCGTTAACTGATGGGAAGAAACGTCTGCTTGGTATGTTCCTGTTAAGTAATTATCTTTATTTGGATAAGAACCATTTGCATATGTTTCAAATGTCTTATCTGCTTTTAGGACTAACGTAGTTTTGACTCCGTCTCCGTAATCAATACCCCAATTACCTACAAGCTCTGTACCGTCTTTATAGTTGTTCTGTACATTCTTAAACTTAGCGGAATCCTCGTCTGGTGTATCAATTTTTCCTTTGAATATACCAGTTGTATCTTGGGTACTGTATGTTTTAACTGTATTACCACTAGATAAACTCGGTGAGTTAGAAGAACTAGTACCACTTGTTGTAGAAGTAGTTGTTGAACCACCCTTAGCTTCCGCTTTTAACTTATCAAATACAGGTTTCCAAATGCGTTTTGCTTCATCTAATTTATTGTTTGCTTTATCTATGATTGCATCATCCGTATCTTTAAGTGTTTTAGAGTAATCAAATAACTTCGATACTTCTTTGAAAGATTCTTTTAACTTTTGAACAGCTTTTACAATTTCCTTATGATCTTCCTTGTATTTTCCTGGTGCATCTATACGCTCTATTTTATTAAATACTTTATCTAAGTCTTTAATACTATCTCGTACCTCTTCATTTGACTTACTTCCCTTTTTATTATCCCTCACAGAAGCATCATAGTAATCTAGACGTCTTAATAAGTCTTCTTCAATGTCTACCATAAGTTGTGGGTAATCCTCAGGTAAAACCATAATCATCTTAACATCTTTACTTTCTTCTTTTGAGTTAGTTGATTTTTCCTTTGTTTCAGATGATTTACCTTCTGTCTTAGTTTCTTTACTTTCTTGTTTACCAGATTCAGCATTTGTTTTTTCTTTTTCTCCAAATAAACTAGTTACACTACAAGCTGACATAGAAACTACTAATCCGGATGCTAGTAAAATTTTACCTGTACTCTTTTTGAAATTCTTCATATGATTTTTCAATTCTCCCTCTAAAAACATAAAATAGATGTGCTTTAGCCCCTTTAAAACTAAAAAACATACCCCTTCTATATTTATTTTATAATACCTTTCTATGTATAATATTTTACAATTAATTACAGATGCAGTCAAAATTTATCTTAGTTTAACGATGTTTACAAAAAAGATGCGAAGCTTTATTCTTCAAGTAAAGATTCTAAGTGAGTTTTGATTAAAATTTTTTTATAAAAATCTCATACTTAGTTAAAAAGAGTAATTCTATTTTGATCAATCGCTTTTTCAAAATGGATTTTTTTGTTGTTAAATAAAGATTTATGACTTCATTTTTATCAAATTTTATTCCAAACCAACATATAGTTATAGCTTTAAAATAAATTTACAAATTTGTATCTAAAAGGGGTATTTTTGTGTCGAAAAAGAACATCTAAAATTGATAAGCGGAAAGAGCCCTATAGATTAAAGTTTTACTTTATCGGATTCACTTTTATTTATCTGAATTTTCCGTTACTATTTTAAGTATCCGTGAACAATTTCCTTTATTACGACAAGAAGAGACGGTAGATTCATGGACATTACAAGGGGGCTTATTATATGAAAGTGAAAGCAAAAACATATTTAAGTATAGAAGAGATTATTTCATTACCAACCGTATCAAGTACAAACATAAGTGATGATGGTAAAAACGTATCATTTGTTAAGAAGACGGCTGATTGGAAAGACAATATATATAGGAATCATGTATGGATATATGAAAAAGATAAGAAGCAGAGTTACCCATTATCAAATGGTGATATAGATAGTACACACCCATTATGGTCTCCAGATGCTAGGTGTATCGCATATCTTAGTCCAGTTGGTGATGGGGGAAATCAGATATTTGTTAAGTCACTAGATGATTATAGAGAGGTTCAAATTACTGATGAGAAAGAAGGAGTCAGTACATTCAAATGGGGTCCTACTGGCAAGGGTCTTTATTATGTTACGCAGTCAAAAGAATGTGAAGAGATAAAGAAACGTAAGGACCTATATGGAGATTTTCAACATATAGGTAAGGAACACCAGAATAATTGTTTATATTACATTGAAATAGAAAAGGTGATACAAAGTGATACAGATGAACACGAGAACAGAGTTGTTTATCAATTAACGGATGGTAAGGATTTTCATATCCATGAATTTGATATTTCAAATGATGGTAAAAAGGTTGTATTTATGGCGACACCAAGCTCAAATATGGCAGATTATATAAATGGAGATCTATACATACTCCATATTAAAGCTGGAGAGCTACAAAAGCTGAATATGGATAAGTTGTTGGGAGGGAGTGTTTGCTTTTCTCCTGACGGCAGTAAAATATGTTACACAGCAAGCATAAGAGAGAAGGATTACTATAGAAACCATATACAAGATAGTACGTTAGAGATATATGATATGAATACTGGAGAGGTAATTCAGCCTCTAACAAACTTTGATAGTACAGTTATGCCATTACAGTGGACAGCTAAAGGAATTTTAATTAGATGGCAGGATAAAACGAATTATCGTATTGGATTACTAGCTGAAGATGGCACTGTGGAAGCATTAAGCGACAAGGCAGATGGCTTTATAATGGATGCCTCTATAACAAAGGATGGAGATCATATAACCTATAATAAGGCTATAACAAATGAAACCTTTGAAATCTATTTAGACGATAAAAAAATAACGGATGAAAATAGCTTTTTCAAAGGGAAACTTAAAAGTAACAGGGAAATCATCTCATGGAAAAGTAGTGATGGTCTTGAAATAGAAGGTGTTTTATCAACGCCAGTAGAGTTTGACACTAATAAAAAATATCCTTTATTAGTAGTAATTCACGGTGGTCCGGCTTGGGCATCTTTTCCGATATTTTCAGACTGCTTCAATGAGAAATATCCGATTGAACAGTTTGTTGAAAAAGGCTTTATCGTTTTAGAGCCAAATTACAGAGGAAGTTCAGGTTATGGTAATGAATTTTTAAAAGCTAACTATAGAAAACAGGGGATTGCTGACTACGACGATGTTATATCAGGAGTTGATAAACTAGTTGATCAAGGGATAGTAGATAAAGATAGAGTAGGAGTTATGGGATGGAGCAACGGTGGATATGTATCAGCTTTCTGTTCTACATTTAGTAGAAGGTTTAAAGCTATTTCAGTTGGCGGTGGAATAACTAACTGGAGTACCCATTATGTAAATACAGATATACCTTACTTTATTAGAATGTATTTAGGAAATACTCCATGGAATGATCCAGATATATATACGAAGACATCACCTATGACGTATATTAAATCAGCTTGTACGCCTACCTTAATTCAACATGGGGAAAAGGATGCAAGAATTCCAATTACAAATGCATATGATCTATATCAAGGATTAATGGATATGGAAGTTGATACAGAATTAATTATATTTAAAGGAATGGCATATAGTTCTGACCAACCAGGAGTTCATGTGGCTATTATGAAGCAGAACTTGATGTGGTTTTCACACTATATGCTTGAAGAGAGTATGGAGGGTTTTAGGACTTTGTAATAGATGTTTGTACAAGATATATGATTGAAACGGTCTTCATATTGAGATGATTTATTATAAAATATATACTTAAACTACTATCAGTACATATATCAGGGAGGACTAATATGACAGGAAATAAAAATGACTTATTAGTAGAAAAACGTGAAGAGTTATTGAAAGTATTGCAAGCTCGTTTTGAGAAAAACATGAACCGCCATGAAGGTCTTGAATGGGCTAAAGTTGAAGCGAAGATAGAAGCTAATGCTGAAAAATTATGGTCACTTAACGAAATGGAAGTAACTGGTGGTGAGCCGGATGTTATTGGTTATGATGAAGAAAAGGACGAATATACTTTCTATGATTGTTCAAAGGAGAGTCCTAAAGGCCGCAGAAGTCTTTGTTATGATCTTGAAGCGTTAGAATCAAGAAAAAAGCATAAACCAGAAAATAACGCTATTGATGTTGCCAATGCTATGGGCATTGAACTATTAACGGAAGAACAATATCGGGAATTGCAACAACTTGGAGATTTTGATATGAAATCATCGAGTTGGGTACAAACACCTTCAGATATTAGAGAGCTTGGTGGTGCTCTATTTTGCGATTATCGCTTTGGACATGTTTTCGTGTACCACAATGGAGCAGACTCTTACTATGCTGCCAGAGGTTTTCGTGGTTCGTTAAAAGTTTAAATTAGGATAAATAAGAAAAAGAGCCTATATTCAGGCTCTTTTTCTTATTTATATTTTAAAAGTAAATTGTTACTACGCAGTTTTACTTAATTTATATATTCCGTGGTTGTTTTTACGGAAAAGTTTAGGGAAAACATAGCCATCTAATCCAATACGTCCAGCGTTCTGCCCTGCAACTAAAATGAACATAGTCAAAATAAGCAGGTTTGGGTTTACACTAACAGTTCCGCTTAATAAAAATGAAAGATTCATTATGATTCCGAAAAATGCAGCTGTTTTTGTTAATCCGCCTAAAATTAAACCTAGACCTACTAAAATTTCTCCCCATTGAACTAAAAAGCTAAATAGGTCTGCGTTTGGAAGGACAAAATGTTGAAGGAAATCTGCCCACCAACTTTGTACTGCAGGGTGGTCCCCTGATGCTTGAGCAATAGCACCCTTTAGAAAGCCACTTGCGTCAAAAGATTGTCCGAAGACTTTGCCTATCCCAGCAGCGAACCATGTATATCCTATGTAAAGCCGTAAAAGTAATAATATGAAAGTAGCACGTTTATCAGTTCTTAAAAAATTGATAACCATTGAAATCCCTCCAATATTGTATTTACACGTTTATTATATATCCAATGTGAAAAGATTCACAATGGAGAGAATGTGAACAAGGATAGGTTGTGAATAATTGTTTTATTTTTTGTAACATTTTATCTGCTTTGATAAACTAAGAATAGAGATATATGTAAAGGAGACAAAGACTCAATATGTGGATGAACTTGTAATGATTAGAAACTACTAGATAGATAAATTTTGCTCTCATAAGCGAGGGTTTATTTAGTTATCTGTAAATCATTCAAGGAATGCATATTTGGCTTGTACATCCCTTTTATAAGGATAGGTGTCTATTTTATGTATCTGTCTTTTTTGTGGGAAAGTTTATATCTCTTATATAAAATATGCGTCCTTTAAACTTGGAGGAGTATATGATGAACCAATTAAAAAATAAAGTAGCAGTTATTACAGGGGTAAGTCGTCTAGATGGTATAGGGGCAGCGATTTGTAAAGAATTAGCTGAATCAGGATACGATATATTTTTTACGTATTGGACAGCTTACGATAAAGAGATGCCTTGGGGCGTTGATAAAAATGAACAAATACAATTAAAAGAAGAGTTACTAAAAAACGGTGTTAAAGTATCAAGTATGGAGTTAGATTTAACTCAGAATGATGCACCAAAAGAGCTTATAAATAAAGTTACTGAACAATTAGGGTACCCTCATATATTAATTAATAATGCAGCATATTCTACGAATAATGATTTCTCTACGTTGACTGTTGAAGAATTAGATAAGCATTATATGGTAAATGTTCGTGCGAGTACCCTGTTAAGTAGTCAATTTTCTCGGGGATTTGATAAGAAATCTGGTGGTAGAATTGTTAATATTACTTCGGGGCAATTTCAAGGTCCTATGGCAGGAGAACTAGCTTATGCGACAACGAAGGGAGCTATTGATGCTCTTACTAGTACGTTGTCAGCAGAGGTAGCTCATTTAGGAATAACAGTGAATGCAATTAATCCAGGACCAACCGATACAGGATGGATGACTGAAGAGATAAAACAAGGGTTAAAGCCGATGTTTCCTTTTGGCAGAATTGGTGAGCCAAGGGATGCAGCTAGACTCATTAAATTTCTAGTAAGTGAAGAAGCCGAGTGGATTACTGGGCAAGTTATTCATTCAGAAGGTGGATTTAAAAGATAAAAAAGAAGGCATCTCACCAGGGTGAGATGCCTTCTTTTTTAATCTTTCTTCAATCTTCGTGCAACACCATTCCCTAAAGACTGTAATCCTTGAACGAGGATAATTAAAATAAAGACAGTTGCATACATTACTTCAGGCTCGTAGCGTAAATGTCCGAAGCGGTATGCTAAATCCCCTAGCCCGCCAGCACCTACAAGGCCAGCCATTGCTGTTGCGCCGATTAAGCCGATCGTTGCGATTGTTAATCCGAGTACAAGGGAGGGACGTGCTTCTTTCACCATAACGTGCCAAATGATTTTTATAGTAGAAACGCCCATCGCTTGGTAGGCTTCAATGACACCGCGATCGACTTCTAGTAAAGCTGTCTCCATTAAACGTGCGATATAAGGGGCTGTGAAGACGACAAGCGGTACGATAACACCTTGCACGCCAATGGACGTTCCCATTAGAAACTTTGTAAAAGGTAAGATGAAGAATAATAGAATGATAAATGGAAGAGAGCGAATGATATTAATAATTGTATTAAGAATAGGATAGATGATTTTATTTTCACGTTGCCCACCAGGTCTCGTTAAAACAAGTGTGACGCCAAGTGGCAGTGCAATAAGGATCGAGATGAGTAATGAAATAGATGTCATTTGAAATGTTTGGATTGTTGCTTCCCATATGACTTTACCCCATTCATCCAAAAAGGACTTGTTTCCCATAGTCTGTTCTACCTCCTTCTACGATGATTTCTTGCCCTTGTAAAAATGATAAAACACGGTGGATTTCATTTTGTTCCCCTTGCATATGAACGACTAGTTTCCCATATGTTTCATGTTTTAACTGCGTAATATTACCGGATAAAATATTCGGATACACTTGGAAACGTTTTGTGGCAACGGCTAAGGCAGGTTCCCCTGAAGTAGTGCCAATAAATGAAAGTGTTACAATTTCTCCAGTACTTTGTAGTTCTTTCTGTACCTCTTCTGGAATTTTCGCTGCAAATGCGCTATTTACAAATTTCTTCGTTGTTACATGTTGTGGGTTTGTGAAAATATCTTTTACAGTCCCACTTTCGACTACAGATCCATGTTCCATAACAGCAACGCGGTCACATATACGCTGGATGACATTCATTTCATGTGTAATGAGTAAAATCGTAATTCCGATTTCTTCGTTAATCTTTAATAACAAATCAAGGATAGAATCGGTTGTTTCGGGATCTAATGCGCTCGTTGCTTCATCACTTAATAACACTTCAGGTTCATGTGATAGCGCACGAGCAATTGCAACACGCTGTTTTTGACCACCAGAAAGTTCGCTTGGATACGCATCTTTTCGATTAAAAAGATCGACAATGCGTAAATACTTTTCTACTCTTTTTTCAATTTCTGCTTTTGGAATGCCAGCAAGCCGTAACGGTAATGCGATATTTTCATAAACGGTAACAGTTTTAAGTAAATTGAATCCTTGGAAGATCATTCCGATTCTTTGTCTCGCTTTTGCTAGTTCTTTTGTCGATAATGTTGTTAAGTCTTGTTGGTTTACAATGATATTTCCTGTCGTTGGTTTTTCTAATAAATTTACACATCGAATCAATGTACTTTTACCAGCGCCACTATACCCAATGATTCCAAATACCTCGCCTTTTTCTACTTTAAGGGAAGTAGACTTAAGAGCCTCAACATTCCCTTTTTTTGTTGTAAATACTTTGGATATGTTTTGTAATTCAATCATTATCGTCAGCTCCTACCAAGATGGTAAAACTGAACCATCAAATTTTTTCTCGATAAACTCTTTTACTTCCTTAGACTGATAAGCTTTCTTTAATTTATTTACAACGGCATCATCTTTATTTTCAGTACGAACAACGACCCAGTTCACATATGGTGAATCTTTTCCTTCGCGGAAGATAGAATCTTTCGCTGGACTTAATTTTGCACCTAATGCAAAGTTTGTGTTAATAGCAGCTGCTTTCACTTCACTTAGTTGTGTTGGTAATTGAGATGCCTCTAATTCGACAATCTTTAATTTTTTTGGATTTTCAATTACATCTTTTGCAGTCGCTTTTTCTGTAGCCTTCGGATCAACTTTTAAAACCCCTGCTTTTTCAAATAATTTTAAAGCTCGAAGTTCATTCGTTGGGTCATTTGGTACAGCAATTGCGTCGCCCTCTTTTAAGTCTTTTACATCTTTTATATCTTTAGAATATACGCCCATAGGGAATGTTACTGTTGAAAATACTTCAGCTAATTTCATATTGCGTTCAGCTTTAAATACATCTAAATACGATTTCGTTTGGTAGCTATTTACATCAAGGCTTTTTTCATCTAAAGATACGTTTGGCGCTACATAATCATTAAATACTTTTATATCAATTTCGAGACCATCTTTTGCTGCAACTTCTTTTACCTTTTCAAAAATTTGTTCATGTGGTCCACCTGTTACACCGACAGTAATCTTTTTCTCGTCTAATGCTTTTACCTCTTTATCTGAACTCACGCTACATGCGCCTAATAATAATACTGCTCCGCTTACAATGCTTAATAATACCTTTTTCATCTATAAATCCCCCTTCATATACGTTCCAAAATAAAAAGCACCTCCCAAAAATAAGAGAGGTGCCGAATAGACGAAATAGATTCCTCTCTTATCTTCCAAAACGAAAACTCGTTTTGCAGGAATTAGCACCTTAGCTTATACGTCATAAGCTCGGTTGCCGGGCATCATCGGGCCAGTCCCTCCGCCACTCTTGATAAGAGTATGTGTATGTAGTTTTGAATATGGTACTAATAGTAAATCTTACAAAAAGAATTGTCAATAATATTTTCAGAATATATTTTATTTTAAGGTAATCGAAACGTTCCCCTTTTTATGTCCTTTTTCTACATATATATGAGCTTCAGCAATTTCTTCTAATCGGTAAGTTCTATCAATAACAGGTTTTAGCTTTTCTGTTTCAGCTAGTTGTTTTAGCAGGTTCATATCTTCTTTACTGACCTTTGCCATCATTCCGTTCACAGATACATATTTTCCATTAGGCATTAATGCATCTGTACAAAGAGACTTTTTATATTTTCCAACTGCATCAAATATAATATCGTAGTGCTCGCCCCGCTTAGTAAAATCTTCTTTCATATAATCAATTACGTTGTCTGCCCCTAAAGTTGTTACTAAATCGAAATTCGAACTACTACAAATGGCTGTGACAGTCGCCCCGAAGTATTTAGCAAGTTGTATGGCAGCTGTCCCTACTGACCCAGAGGCGCCATATATAAGTACTCGTTGCCCTTTTTTTATCTGTCCTTTTCTAAGGAAGTGCAATGCTGAAGTTCCGCCGAAAGGAATAACGGCAGCTTCTTCATATGTCACATTGGTAGGTTTTAATGCTATTAATCCACTTTCATGCACGCATGTGTATTCCGCATAACCACCAAGGTTTAGTTCTGTTAATGCAAAAACTTGATCTCCTTTTTTAAATTGTGTTACATCTGTTCCAATGTCTTCGATTTCACCGGATAACTCTACGCCAAGTATAGGTTTTCTCGGTTTTCTGAAACCTAATATGATCCGCATAGGAATCCAAAATAAGAGTGGGCTATTAAAGCCACGTATTCTACAATCTCCAGTCGATACACTTGTTGCGTGAATTTTAACTAATACTTCATTTTTTTTAGGTTTAGGCTTTTCTACATTTTGAAGCTGGAGAACATTAGGTGGTCCGTACTTTGTACAAATAATCGCTTTCATAATGACCTCCTGAAATGAGTTGTTATTATTTACATCATATTTAAACTTTTTCTCAAACATGTTGTTATATAGGAAATAAATTTAAAGATAAATATTACGAATTATATAGATTTCATAGGAAAAGAGATGATATTATTTTTGGGAAGGAGGGGACGTTATGAAAAAACTTATTTTAATTTCAAGTTTAGTACTTGCAGTCGGTCTAGGAGTAGGGTGTAGTAATGAGAAAACAAAAAAGACTGACGAACCGAAAAAAGAAGCTGTGCAGAAAGAAAAGGAATTAACAGCGAAGGATGTTTTTAATAAAGCGAATGAAGCTTTTAAAAACGAAGAAAATGTAACGATGACATATGATGTGGGAATAAAGGCTGAAGGAACAGAGATGAATGTAATAAAGGCTAAAATGCAACTAGAGCCGAAGAAAAAAAATTCTCGTTCTGAAATGAATGTTTCTGGTACAGAGGTTGTTGTTTATGATGTGGGTGGCAAAATTGCTGGTCAGTTAAAAAATCCTAATACGGGTGAAATTATGTCTGTACCAGAGGAACAATTGAATGCTAACGGAATGAACGCGACTCAAGGAATGGTAGATAATTTAGAGATTCCATCGGAAATTTTAAATAAAGTGAAGATGGAGAAAAGTGGAGATAATTATAAGCTGAAGTTTGCATTAAAAGGGCAAGAGACAGAGAGTATGTTAGCTAGTATGGATGAAAAGCAGAAACAAATGCTACAAGGCCAAAATGCAAAGATAGAAGAAATAGATGGGGAATATATTATTACAAAAGATTTTAAATATGAATCAGCAAAGATAGATATGGTTATGAGTAGCAATGGTGAGGATAAAGCGCACATTATTACGGATGCAAAGTTTACATCGTATGATAAATTTGATCCAATACAATTGCCAGCAGCAAAGTAATCACTGTCAAGAGAGGTACCTGAAAGAACGGGTATCTCTTTTTGTTGCTAATAAGGAGAGTGTCCTTTGAAAAAAAGAAAGATAGCAGTGGTCATTGTCGCATATACGGTTTTGCTTGCAACGTCTGTACATACGTATAAAAAACAAATTGATCATCCTATTATGAGTGATGTAGGTAAATTGCTTCCGACAAAAATAAAACGTGTTGAAAGTGCTACGGAAGAGCACTCGTTAATAAAATTAGTGCGAGATGCAAAAGTTTCAGGAGAGAAAATTTCCATTGCAGGCATGCAACATAGCCAAGGAGGACAGACATATTATCCGAATGGCACGATGCTCGATATGAAAGGATATAATAAAATATTAGAATTTGATCCAGAGAAGAAGCGGATTACAGTTCAAAGTGGTGTCACCTGGAATGATATTCAGAAGAAAATAAATCCTTATGGCCTTGCGGTACAGGTCATGCAGTCTCAAAATATTTTTACTGTTGGCGGTTTATTAAGTGTAAATGTACACGGGCGTGATATTCGTCATGAGGCACTGATTGATACAGTAGATTCATTTAGATTGTTAATGGCAGATGGCACGGTACGTAATGTAAGTAGAGAAGAAAATGCAGAGTTATTTCCATATGTCATTGGGGGTTACGGTTTATTTGGAGTTATTTTAGATGTGACGCTGAAGTTAACAGATGATGAATTATATGAAATGCACACGAGAATGATAGATTATAAAGAATACGCATCTTATTTCAAAGAGAAAGTGAAAAGAGATGAGAATGTTCGTATGCACTTAGCGCGTATTTCTGTTGCTCCAAATTCATTTTTAAAAGAGATGTATGTGACAGATTATACTTTGGCACAAAATCAAAATATGAGAGAAGAGTACAGTGAATTAAAGGAAGAAAATATTATAGCTGCACCGAAATTTTTACTTGGTTTATCACGTTATAGTGATTGGGGAAAGAATACATTTTGGGATATACAAAGAGGTTATTTTGAACGTACAGATGGAAATTATGAGACGCGTAATAATGTTATGAGATCAGATAGTGCTTTTATGGAATATGAAAATCCAAATAGGACCGAAGTGTTACAAGAATACTTTGTGCCTATAGATGCTTTCACAGAGTATATAGATGATTTACGTAACGTATTAAATGAAGAAGAGTTTAATTTACTCAACATTACGATTCGTTACGTGGAAAAGAATGAAAATGCAGTTTTGTCCTATGCGAAAGATGATATGTTTGCGCTGGTTCTTTTGATTAACCAGGGACGCTCAGAGAGTGAGATAAAGAAAACAGAGGATGTCATTCGAAAGATGATTGATGTTACTTTAAAGCATAATGGTAGTTACTATTTGCCGTATTATTCTTATCCAACGAAAGAGCAGTTAAAGAGGGCATATCCTCGCATTGAAGAAT
The DNA here is from genome assembly GCF_038005705.1 of Bacillus sp. FSL L8-0199. NCBI lineage: Bacteria > Bacillati > Bacillota > Bacilli > Caryophanales > Bacillaceae > Bacillus > Bacillus sp. FSL L8-0199. The sequence goes on from NZ_JBBOTS010000001.1 coordinate 177,382, forward strand.
TTCTCAAGAAAAAGAAGGAAGTAGATTCAGAAGAGAGATTTGTGAATTTATTTTATAGGGAGTATACGAAATGACATATAGAAGATTTGTGGCTTCGCAAAGTATCATCATGATGGCAGGAAGTATGGTATTTCCTTTTTATATATTATTGCTTCGAAACGTTGGAAATAGCTTCTCGCAATTTGGCTGGGCGTATGGCTTATTTGCTTTAACATCAGCACTTGTATATCCACTAGTGGGAAAGGTATCTGATCAAGTAGGGGATAAAAAATTATTAATCATATACGCTTGGTCCATGGCAATCTTAATGCTTTGCTTTCCAATTGCCACGGAAGTTTGGCATGTGTATATTCTTCAAATTGTAATGGGCGTTTTAGGTGCTGTGCAGCGTAATACTGAGAAGACTTCGTTAGCACGAAAGGTTGCGCAGGAAAAGGCTGGTTATGAGATTGGAAAATACCATGTGTGGACATCCATTGGCGGAGCAGTAGCGGTTATTGCCACGGGATATTTAGTAGATTTCTTTACAATTGGTACAATTTTTTATATTGCATCTATTTTATATGTAGTGAGCGGGATTGTATTAAGTAGTAAAAAAAAATAACTATTCCTATTTTCACCTTAATACCCTTTATTTGTTATACTAAAAGGGAATACAAAAGAAAAGGGGACAGTGCCTTTGATGAAATTTGTAGTTTTAGCTATTCTTACTTTGTTTTTGATTCCATGGACAAGAAGTAGTAGTAAGCTTCGAGCAGTGGATAAGAAGGGAGATAAGAAGGTTGTAAAGGGTAAGAAATCATCTATTTTAGTTATTCCTGTTTTATTTTGGATAGGTATTGCAATCTATGAATACTTTTGGCTAATTGATGATCGAGTAGATTCGATTCTTACTCATTATTCTGTTGCAGTAGCAATTTTAATTGGGCTTGTTTTATTTTCACAAGATCAAATAGGGAAATTAGAAGGTACATTAAAAGGACTTCTAATGTTTATTTTACTCGCAAGTTACGGCTACTTTGGTTATTTGCACGATATAGTAATCTCGCAAAAGAAATATGATTCTGTTGTTAAGGTAGAGAAAGATATTTCAGAGCCATTTACTGAAAATGACCAGCCGTTTACAGTGCCGCCAAAGACAGCGGAGAATAAGATGAAAAAAGTATTTGGTGATATTCCAAAAGTAGCTTATTTTGAGCTAGGAGAATTAACGCCACAAATGGTAAACGGCGAAGCTTTATATGTAGCGCCGATTGAAGTTTCAGGTTTTTTTAAAGCACGTAAAGCTGAGACAATTCCAGGGTATGTAACGATGTCAGGTACGAATCCTGATGCGGAAGCGAAACTGCACCTCGGTTATAAAATGAAATATGTGCCAAGCATGTTTTTTGGTAATAATTTAGAGCGTGTGGTAAGGCAAGCAGAACCAAATTTAATCTTTAAAGGAAAACCTAAATTTGAGGTTGATGATAAAGGAAAACCATATTATACAATGACGTATGGTGAATTTATTTCAGGAAGATCTGGATTTGAGGTAGAAGGTGTTGTCGTAGTAGATGCACAAACAGGTGAAGTGAAAAGATATGATAAAGGAAAGGCACCTAAATTTGTTGATGGTGTATTAAATCATGAGACTGCATCTACGTTAAATACGTACTTTGGTAAATATATTCACGGATTTTGGAATACGAAATTTTCACAAACAGATATGAAAATTCCGACTGAGTGGGGAACGAAAGAAGGCGTGACCCCGATTTTTGGTAAAGATGGAACACTGTATTATTTTACAGACTTTACTTCTCCAAAAGAAGGAGTAGATTCAGCTCTAGGCTATTCATTAGTAGATGCACGCACAGGCAAGCTATATTATTATAATGGAAAAGAAGTAAAGGGGATTATGGATGGTTCAGCAGCTACAGAAGTAGTGGATAATTCCTTTAAGAGAGAGAAATGGCATGGGACAATGCCTGTCATTTATAACGTATACGGTAAACCAGCTTGGATTATTCCGGTTGTTGATGACGGAGGCCTAGTACGTGCGCATACAGTTGTATATGCTGCTAATGCAAAAATATTTGCGACAGGTTCTTCGCAGAAAGAAGCGCTTGAGAATTATAAAAACGTAATGAGCGGTAATGGTGATACATTTAGACCAACCTCAACAGGAAAAGAAGCGCAAAAAGAAGGTATTGTACAACGTGTATATAAAGAAAAATCTGGTGAAAATACAATCGTGTACGTACTTTTAGAGAATGAACAAAAGGTATTTATGATACCAGTGAAGAAATTTCCATATGCTATGTTTACAGAAGTAGGAGATCCAATTCAAATTACATATTTAGATACGGGAGAGACGATGGCCTCGGTATCTAAATTTACGAATAGCAATGTGAAAAAGTAAAGCGGTAGAATTTCTATCGCTTTTTTTACATTATGAAAGAGGAAAATGCACTGTACTTGACGTATGTTTATGATGTAACTATAATTGTTACGATTCAGTGTGTATAGGAAAGGGTGAATTGAAAAAGTGAATGAAGTTAATCACGAAATATATAAACCTGTAAAGGCAAACAGGTTGTGGATGATTCTTGTATTAGGGACACTTACGGCAATTGGGCCATTATCTATTGATATGTATTTGCCTTCATTACCGAAGTTAACGGATGACTTGCAAACAGGTGCATCCCTAGCGCAGCTTACATTAACAGCTTGTTTACTTGGGCTTTCAGTAGGGCAATTATTTGTTGGCTCAATTAGTGATATTTACGGAAGACGCAAACCACTTATTATTGCTCTTATTATTTATGTTGCTTCTTCTTTACTTTGTGCTGTTGCGCCATCTATTTGGACATTAGTATTATTGCGCTTCCTACAAGGAGCTTCAGGATCAGCCGGGATTGTTATATCACGTGCGATGGTAAGAGATATGTACTCAGGTTCTGAAATGACGAAGTTTTTCTCACTGCTTATGTTAGTAAACGGAGCAGCACCTATTTTGGCACCGATTATTGGGGGGCAATTGTTACAGTTTACAACGTGGCGCGGTGTTTTCATCGTTCTTGGAGCAATTAGCGTATTCATGTTAATCTCAGCTACTTTTGTATTACGTGAAACATTACCTCCTGAAGAAAGAGAAACGGGTGGTTTGTCAGGGACTTTGGCGACGTACGGAAAATTGTTAAAGGACCGTCTGTTTATGGGATATGCATTGTCACAAGGATTAGTAACAGCGGCAATGTTTGCATACATTTCGGGCTCACCATTTGTGTTGCAGAACATATACGGAGCATCACCACAGCAATTTAGTTTATTCTTTGCGATTAACGGCATCGGTATTATTATTGCTAGTCAGGTAACGGGTCGTTTAGCGGGGAAAGTGAATGAGAAGACATTATTTGTTGCGGGTATTATTATCGCAGCTGTTGGTGGTCTATCTTTACTACTGACAATCGTACTAGGAATAGGTTTAATTGGTGTTTTATGTTCGTTATTCCTTGTTGTATCAAGTGTCGGGGTTGTATCAACAACTGGGTTCTCATTAGCGATGAGAAATCAGAAACAAGCTGCAGGAACAGCATCAGCTTTATTAGGTTTATTACAGTTTATTTCAGGAGCTCTTGTTGCTCCGCTAGTAGGTATCGGTGGAAGTAATACAGCATTACCGATGGGTATTGTTATTGCGCTTTGTGAAGTAGGAGCAGTGTTATGTTATCTATTTATGGCCAGAAGAAGTGAGAAACAGTTTGAACTGCAACAAAAACAAAATCTAGAGGCTTAACAAAAAAGAACTGATTCAAAGGGAATGTTTGAATCAGTTCTTTTTTCATTTCTTTGAAATACCTCATACAGTTTTGTAAGGTGATGTAGTAAAGCATTGCAAAAATTATTTGTATAAAGTGACGATACTGTGACAAACATGTTGGTATATATATTACGGTGTCGTCTTAAGTGTAAAAAGTAGGATGTTCTCGGTATAATAACAAGTGGAGATAAAAGAAACTATAATGAGTAATAGTTGTAGATAAAAGGAGAAGAAGAGATGAAGAAGGTTTTGGGTATTGCCGTAATGGGAGGAATGCTCCTTCTAGCAGGATGTAATGGAAATAAAGATACGAAAGAACCGAAAGAAAAGGTAGAGCAATCTACAGAACAAACAGAAGAGATGAAAGAATACCGTGCAGTACATGAAAAATACGATACGAAAATGAATAAAGAAATTAATAAAGCACTGCAGTTATTTGAAGTAGCAAAAGAAAAGGGCGGTAAGGAAATAACGACTGCTACATATAAAGAAGATGTGCAAAAGGTAACAACGAGCATGTTAGAAGATATTGATCATATACGTAAAGAAATTCGTGTGCCGAAGTCGAAAGAGCAAGAACATGAAGTATATGTTGGTTTCTTGAATGAATCGGAGCAAGCAATGAAAAAATTACAGAAGTTAGCTAAAGAAGAAGATTCATCGTTGATTCGTGATATAGAAATTAATTTTGCAACAGCATCAACATACTATAAACGTTTTCAAGCAGAAATGAAAAAATAACCTTGCCTGTGCAAGGTTATTTTTTCTTCTTACTACCGCCTACCTCTTTATTTTATTTCTCTTTTGTATTCTTTTTTCGTTCCATCAGAGAAGACAACTTCTAAATCAAATTTTTGATAGTCTTTATCAAGTTTGAACACGTTCACTACTTGATCGATTACTTCTTGGTCAGCAGTATTTTTATCAAATTTTAATTCTTGTAAGAGTGGGCTTAATTTTGTGATAGCCTCGTCTCCTGTTAATTTTACATCTGCTTTATGATCTTCAATTTTTGCTTCCATTTTCTTATCAGCTGCTACATTTTTATAGTCTGCTTCGTAGTCTTTCTTTGTATCTTGGTAGTCTGCCTTTAAATCGAATTCATTGAAGTTTAGTTTTAAATCTGCAGGAGCCTCATTTTTTGCTTCTTCAGTCGTCTTTTTATTAGAAGTTGTGTCTTCTTTTGCAGGAGCTTTACATCCTGTTAATGCAGGTACTAGCATAAGAGCTAATAAAACTGATAGTAGAATTCTCATTATAAATTCCTCCTTATGTAAATTCGTTCTATACAAGTTTTTCCCAAAAACATGTAATTATGTATGTGTTGAAAATAAATTATTATTCTGTAGTTGCAAGGGCTAATCCGCAATTTAAATCAAAAAAGATTTGTATGTATATGGTAAATTGAAGTTGTGAGGAGGGGCTAAAATGCATGAAGAATATAAAGAGATAATAAAAAAATCAATTGAATATATAGAGAATCACTTACATGAGGAGCTTACAACAGAAAGAGTGGCATCTCACAGTGCAGTATCGATGTACCATTTTCATCGCATCTTTCAAAGATATGTTGGGATGAGTGTAACAGATTATATTCGAAAGAGAAGGTTAACTCATGCTGCGCAAGTTTTAGTGTCAACGGAGAGAGCTGTTATTGATATTGCAGTGCAATACGGTTTTTCCTCACAAGAGGCATTTACGAGAGCTTTTAAAAGAATGTTTCAATTGCCACCAAAGAAATATCGAAAGTACTTTCAGTCATTTTATATAGAAAGAGAGGGTGTTTCAATGCAAAAAGGTATACCGAAAGGATGGATCTTAAGTGGAAGTCATCCTGCTGAATATGAGATGGGTTTAGATTATGAAGTTGTCCATCAGGGGAAAGTATCTGCATACATAAAAGCAAAAGAGAATGTTACGCACGGAGGATTTTCAACATTAATGCAAATGTTCCGAGCGGATAAATATGTAGGAAAGAGATTACGTTTTACAGCATTTATTAAGAGTGAAAATGTAAGAGATTGGGCAGGATTGTGGATGCGAGTAGATGGAAAAGATACAGAACCGCTCGCTATGGATAATATGCAAAATCGCCCCATTAAAAATACGAATAACTGGCAATCGTACTCGGTTGTATTAGATATAAAAGAAGAAGCACTTGGTATTGCATTTGGTGTTTTATTATCAGGAGAAGGTTGTGTGTGGCTAGATAGTATTCGATTTGATGAAGTAGATGAAAAAATTCCTTCAACAGATTTGGCAGAGAACTTTTATGAAACACTTTTAGAAGAGCCAGTGAATCTACAATTTGAAGAAGTAGAAAAATAAAAAACAAGGAGAAAAGATATGCTCAAATATGTAAAACTAATAAGTATTAGTTTAGTAATATCGTCTTGTATTATGGGAATTAATTATTTAGTTAGCTATCTTTGGTCAGGGCATATACCTTCTTTGACGTGGAGAACATATTTGATGTTTGTGTTTATATTTATGATGAGTTTTGGTTCAATGCAAAAAGAAGGAAAAGAGGATTATTGACAATAGTCTTCTTCGCCTTTCTTTCATTAACACAAATGTTTGTAACTGTTTTTGGAGATGCAGGTATGATTTTCAATATCATCTCACTATCGTTACAACTTGTAAGTTTGGGTGTAATTGTACCACATGAAATGCTTTCTAAAACATATCAAACAATCGGTGAATTATTTCCTGCAATATATGCAGGAAATGGCTATTATACAATAATATTTGGAGGAGTTAGTTTAGAAAGAAATATTATTTCATTATTAGTTATTGTATTGGTTATACAATTAGTAGCAGGTATGATTTTAGCTATAAAAGGAATGGCAAAGGGAAGAGGAAGCTCTGTAGTTAAAGTTGTATAAAAGTAAAAAGGTATCCTTCATGGGATACCTTTTACTTTTGTTACTTTGCAACTTCTGTCCACTTGTAGTTAAACTCACCACCGAAGTCAGTTGTTACAAGTCCTTTAATGAAAGAGCGTTGTAAGTAAGAACGACCTTGTTGGTATAAAGGAGCGACAGCGCCGTCTTGTAATAGAATTTTTTCAGCTTGCTTCATTGCTTCAAAGCGTGCTTTTTCATCGCCAGCTAAATCTGTTTTCACTTTATGAATTAGCTCATCGTACTCTTTGTTAGAGTATTTATCGAAGTTATAAGCACTATCTGTTGTAAATAGATCTAAGAATGTAATTGGATCAGCGAAGTCAGGGCCCCAGCCGTCAATACCAATTTCATAGTCTCCACTTAATAGTAGTTTTAGCTGTTGTTTACGTGGTTGTGGTTTTAAATTCACTGTTAATCCGTCTAAGTTTTTTTCTAATTCACCTTTTAAATATTCGCCAGTCTTTTTAGCTAAAGCATTGTCACTTGTTAATAGTTCGATTGTTACTTTGTCAGTACCAAGTTCTTGTTTTGCTTTTTTCCAGTTTTCTTTCGCTGTTTTCACATCATCCTTGACTAGATTTCCATTTTCTTTACGGAAGTCGTTGCCTTCTGGGCTCTTTGCGAATTTCGCAGGAACCATTCCTTCAGCTGGAACAGCGCCGTTATTTAAAATTGTTTCTACGTAAGCTTTTTTATTCATTGCGCCGTTAATAGCAAGGCGTGCATGTTGATTTTTTAATGTTTCATTTTTCTGATTTAGTCGTAAGAATTGAATGCCGACTTCAGCGCGTTCCTTGAAGTTTGGATCGCTCTTATATTTATCAACAAACTCTGCAGTTAAAGCAACGCGATCAATTTGTCCTGAATCATATAAGTTCACTTCTGTAGACTTATCTTTAACGACATTGAAGTTGATTTCTTCTAATTTTACCGTTTTAGCATCCCAATAGTTAAGGTTTTTCTTCAATTGGAAGCTTTGTTCATGTTTCCAGTTCTCTAATGTGAAAGCACCGTTGTAAATTAAATGATTTGTTTCCAAACCATATTTATCACCTTGAGATTTTAAGTACTCTTCATTAATTGGTAAGAATGTTGAGAATGTCGTTAAGCTTAAGAAGTAGGGAACAGGACGGTCTAGTTGTACTTCTAACGTTTTGTCATCGACAGCTTTGACCCCTAGTTGATCAATTGGCAATTGTTTTTGGTTTATTTGTTTCGCATTCTTTATATCGAAGAATAAGAATGCGTATTCAGCTGCTGTATCAGGATTTACGGCACGTTGCCAAGCGAAGGCAAAGTCCTTTGCTGTAACAGGAGTACCGTTTGACCATTTTGAATCACGCAGATGGAATGTATATTTTGTTTTATCGGGACTAATGTCAACCGACTCAGCGACACCAGGAACCGGTTTATTATCTTCTCCCATTGCATATAACCCTTCAAAAACATTGCGCATTACGTTCATGGATTCCCCATCCGTTGCTTTTGCAACATCCATTGTTGGAATTTCTGAAGCGAATGATAAGTTAATTGCCTGTTTATCAGGTGCTTTATCGTTTGCTTTCGCTCCGCTTGCATTATCTTTATTTCCCCCGCAAGCAGTTAGTAATAGACTTGCCCCTAAAACAGATGCAACAACAGGTATAACTTTTTTCTTCATTGTTCGTTCCTCCCTAAATGTGTTGTTCGTAACGTCATAATGTCCATGTCTGAAGTAGCTATAGAAGGAGATAAAACCTATTATAAATATTTGTTTATAGGTAATCAGGTGTTCTATATGTATATACATGTTGATCTATAATCTATCGTTATATGTTTCAACGTAGTAGACATTATATTTTGATGGTGAAATATTTCGTTTCTTTGATTATTTAGAATATTAACACTGAAAAGAACTATATGTCAATAATAAAAATAGATTGTTAATTTCTTAGAATAATATATTGAAAAAGCAGATTCTCATGTGTGAGAGAACCTATTTTAAATATATTTTGCTAAAAAAACAATTGGTGTGGGCTAATAATAAGTGGGGATGAAGAAACCCCCACTTATTAAAGTTTCACTTTATTTTTCAATTTTTGCCCACTTGAAGTTTAATTGACCTGCAAAGTCTACTTGCACAATTCCTTTCACATAAGAACGTTCTAAATAAGATTCGCCTTTTTGGTAAAGAGGAGCGATAACAGAGTCTTTAAATAATATTTTCTCGGATGCTAGTAATGCTTCCCAGCGAGCTTTTTCATCACCAGCTAAAGTTGTTTTCACTTTTGCTATTGTTTCATCGAATTCCTTATTAGAGTAATGATCTAAGTTATAAGGGTTATTCGTTGTAAATAGCTCAAGGAATGTAATTGGATCCGCAAAGTCAGGGCTCCAGCCATCAATTCCGATTTCATAGTCACCTTTTAATAAAAGCGAAACTTGTTGCTTACGCGGTTGCGGTTTTATATTTACTGTTAATCCATCTAGATTCTTTTCTAGTTGTCCTTTTAAGAATTCACCAGTTTTCTTATCAAGGTCAGCATCACTCGTTAATAATTCTAATGCTATCTTTTCAGAACCAAGCTCTTGTTTAGCTTTTTTCCATAACTCTTGTGCAGATTTTGTATCAACTTTTGTTAAATCGCCATTTGCAGTACGGAAGTCTTTTCCTTCAGGTCCTTTTGCAAAGTTTTTTGGAACGAGACCAAATGTTGGTGTAGATCCATCATTTAATAACGTATTTACAAAGGATTTTCTATCAATTGTTTGATCAATTGCTTGGCGTGCAGAAACGTTTTGAAGCACTTTGTTTTGTTGATTCATACGTAAAAATTGTACGCCTACGTTTGGACGTTCTTTAAAGTTAGCATCTTTTTTATATTTATCGACGAAGTCAGATGTTAGTTTTATACGATCTAATTGTTTTGACTCGAATAAATTTACTTCTGTTGATTTTTCTTTTACGACGTTAAAATTGATTTCTTCTAGTTTGACAGTATCTTTATCCCAATAGGTAGGGTTTTTCTTGAATTTAAAGCTTTGTTCGTGCTTCCAATCGCTTAGTGTAAAAGCTCCGTTGTACAAGATTGTATTATCTTCTAAAGCGTACTTATCACCTTGTGCTTTAAAGAATTCCTCGTTAATGGGTAGAAATGTTGGGAACGCTGTTAAGCTAATAAAATACGGAACAGGACGCTCCAATTCTACCTCAAACGTATGGTCATCAACTGCTTTTACACCAAGTTGGTCGGCTGGAAGTTCTTTGTTGTTAATTTTTGTTGCGTTTTTAATATCAAAGAATAGAAATGCATATTCAGAGGCTGTTGCTGGATCTACGGCTCTTTGCCAAGCGAACACAAAATCTTTAGCTGTAACAGGAGTGCCGTTTGACCATTTTGAATCTCGCAAATGGAATGTGTATTTCGTTTTATCGCCACTTACTTCATGAGATTTTGCAACACCAGGAACAGGTTTGTTACCTTCACCAAGATTATACAAACCTTCAAATACGTTTCTCATTACTTGACCAGAATCAGTATCTGTAGCACGAGCCGTATCCATTGTTCGTATTTCAGTAGGTGAAGATAAGTTTAAAACCTGTTTACTAGGTGCCTCGTCTTTTGCATTTGCTCCGCTTGCTTCGTTTTTATAACTACCGCAACCAGTTAATAAAATACTTACTCCTACAACTGATGCAATACCGGGTACAAACTTCTTTTTCATTTAATTTTCCTCCTAAATAATTAAGTTTGGATGATGATGAGGGAAATGAAAAATAAAAAATCCCTCTTTTCATATTGAGAAAGAGGGATTTTCACGTACAAGTTATGCACCCGTATATAAACGAAGTCCCTCATTCTATCTTTCAAGCATAAAGCTTGCAGGAAGTGGCACAGTATTCAAAATGAACCTGTTGCCGAGGTTTCAAAGGGCCAGTCCCTCCACCTCTCTTGATACAATGAGTAAACGAATAAATTTTATTAATTTTTGTGTTTCTTTGATAATTCAAAATCTTACACCTTGAATAATGAAGTGTCAACTAAATGAAATATAGTTTAAATATTCAGTTTTCTTAAATAAAAAAACCACTGCATAGGGCAGTGGTTTTTCTACTAGAAGTTAAAGTTATCTGGATCTGGACCAACGCGACGATCTTCATTTAAAGCTTGAATTGATTTCATATCATCAGCACTTAATTCAAAGTCGAAGATGTTTGCATTTTCAATAATGCGATGTTCTTTAATTGATTTGGGAATTGTTACAACTTCGTTTTGTAAATCCCAGCGTAAAATAATTTGCGCAGTTGATTTATTATATTTTGTCGCAATTTCTTGTAACGTTGGATTATCTAGTAGTTGTCCTTGCATTAATGGTGACCAAGCTTCAAGCTGGATATTATGTTCTTTACAGAATGCATGTAACTCTTCTTGTGCTAAACGTGGGTGGTATTCCACTTGGTTGACCATTGGCTTAATTTCAGCAATTTCAAATACGTCTTGTAAGTGGTGAATGTGGAAATTACTCACACCGATAGCGCGAACACGGCCATCTTTATAAAGTTTTTCTAATGCTTTCCATGATTCGGTATATTTCCCTTTTACAGGCCAATGTACTAAATATAAATCTAAATATTCTAGACCTAATTTCTCTAATGTAGTTTCAAATGCTTGAAGTGTTGTTTCATATCCTTGATCGCTATTCCATACTTTTGAGGTAATAAATAATTCTTCGCGTGAAACACCGGATTCACGAATCGCTTGTCCAACGCCTTCTTCATTTTGATAGATTGCTGCAGTATCGATGCTGCGGTAGCCATTTTTAATTGCTGCTTTTACAGAATCAATTACTTCTGAACCATCTTCTACTTTAAAAACACCTAAACCAAACCAAGGCATTTTTACACCGTTATGTAATGTTGTATAGTCTTTTAAACTTGTTAAAATCATATTATTTCCCCCTAGCTTTTTTGTTTGTTGCTTCTACTGCTTTTTGAATTGCCTCTGAAAAATTATATTCGTATAAAGTTTTGAGACCCTCGGCTGTGGAACCACCTGGCGTTGTTACTTGTTCGCGGAGGTTAGCTGGATTTTGCGTTTGTTCGAGCATAGAAGCAGAGCCAGAAATCATTTGAATGACAAGATGTTTTGCGGTTTCTTCATCGACTCCATAACTTTTTGTTGTTTCAATTAAGCTTTCAGCAAAGTAATAAAGGAAGGCTGGTGCACTTCCAGTAACTGCAGTAAGCTGATGAACTTCTTCCTCAGTACAAAGTTGCGAAGTACCAATACCTTTTAAAAGCAGTTGCAGGGTTTCTTGATGCATCGCGTTTACTGATTGTCCCATTGTATATAAGGAGATAGATTTTCCAATTTCAGCAGCTGTATTAGGCATAATCCAAGCAACAGGCGTGCCCTTTGGGAGTCTAGCTTCTAAATAAGATGGTCCAATGCCGGCTGCGACTGTTACGACTAGTTGATTTGATAGTAACGGAGATAGCTCAGCTAATAACTCTTCATGAGCAGAAGGTGGCATTGCTAAAACAACCGTATCAACAGATGTAACATGCTGTTTCCAATCTGTTGCAGTAGACACATTATATCGATGTTGTAACTGTTTTAGCTTTTCTACGTTGCTTCGGTTAGAGACGATAATTTCTTCGATGTACTCTTTGCTTGTTTTAAGTAATCCGGAAAATATAGCTTCTGCCATACGACCGGCACCAATAAATAAAATTCGATGTTTAGTTAGCATATCCGTTATTCCTTTCTAGTAGAGATATGTTATAAAAACGATATCATCTTTAAGAGAATTTTGTAAAAAGAAAAGACTTACCGTAGATGGAATGGATAATGAGAAGGCGGAAATTCATGCTAATATTAGCTGTTATTAATCTCTTTATATGTGTAGCTGGTTTGCTAGAGTGGAAGAGCAATTATAAGGGGCAAGAACATACAAATAATTATATCTAGAAAATAATTCGAATTGAAAAACCCCTGAAGCATATATGCTTCAGGGGTTTACTAATAGAATATAAGATTATGCTTTTGTCATACCAAGTAATACAGCGCCGCCGATAATTAAAACACTACCGAGTGCAATAAAGATCAATTGGCGTTTTGTTTTCTTTTCACCTAAGAATACAATCGCACCGAATGTTGAGATAACGATTCCGGTTTGAGATAATGGGAAGCTTGTTGCTACTCCAACACGTGGTAATGAAAGAAGTAAGAATAAGTTTCCAGTTCCCCATAGTAAACCAGACAAAGCATTACGGATTGCATATTTGTTAAATGGTTTATGTTTAGACGTCAGTACAACTGCACCAACAAACATACCAACTGCTTGTGGTAAAATAGCAGACCAACCATCGATATTATACCAACGAATAATAATTACATATACAAGATAGCCGAAAGTAGAAACAATTAAAGTAAGAAGTCCTTTTTTCAATTGTCCAGGTGGCTGAGCATTTTCTTTATCATCTAATGATGTGAATACAACACCAACTACAATTAATAGGATTGCAATCGTTCCCAGAATGATTGTTGTAGTAGTAGTCCACTCACGGAAAGCGATAACCCCAAAGATAGAAGTTGCAACAAGTTGCATACCAGTAGAAATCGTTACAGTAGTTGAAACACCTAGTTTTTCAACTGTTTTTAATTGGTTTACTTGTCCTAAAGCCCAGAATAAACCTGAAATAAAACCAACAATTAAGATTGTCATTGTTAAAGCTGGTTGAGTAAATACATACATAATTGTTGCGAAGAATAGAGCACCGATTGTCATACCTACCGTTTGGCTATATGCACCACCGCCCATTTTTACGCTTACTAATAAGATGTTTCCCCATGCAATTGCAGGAAGAAGCGCTAATAAAATGTCCATTACAAGACTCCCTTCGGTTTGCTATACCAATATAGTTACATATCGTTCTAACGATCGGTAATGCCCCACTAATAGAGTAGAAGATTACCGATCGCTAAAACAGGATGAAGAATTCACGATATAAATGCGTTTTCATTTCTTCATTTTTTGAAACACCTCCATATAATAACAGGAAATTGCCTATTTTAGAAAGTGAATTCAAATAAAATGTATATTTTAATAAGAGGTAAAATTCAGTTATTTCCCGGTGGTATATTTTATTTCCTAAGAAATAAAGAAGCAGCTTCGAAAAAAGCTGCTTTAAGAGTTAGTAATTCTTTTATTAATAAGTTGAATACATAGGAGAAATAAGAGTGACATAACGATAGTAATAACTACAAGTGTCCAGGCGAGTTGCATATTACTTGCATCAATAGCCATGTAAATTGCAGTTGGGATTGTCTGTGTTTTACCAGGAATGTTCCCGGCAAACATAAGTGTAGCACCAAACTCACCGAGCGCGCGGACAAAGCTCAAAATCATCCCGCTTAGTAAGGCAGGAAATGCGAGTGGAAGTGTAACGTGCAGAAAAACTTGATATTCACTTGCGCCAAGGTCACGAGCACTTTCTTCAATTTGTACATTTGCGATAGAAAATCCCGTTTTCGCTGATTGGTACATAAGCGGAAATGCAACAACTGTAGAAGCGATGATCGCAGCAGTAGATGTGAACATAATAGACTGCTGAAATAATGATTCAACCCACTTTCCGATCGGGCTGTTGTTTCCAAAGATGATAATGAGAAAGAAGCCGATAACAGTTGGTGGAAGTACCATTGGTAATAAAAATATGGTTTCTAATAGTACTTTATATCGCCATGAGGAGCGAGCTAGTGCTCGCCCGACAATTGTCCCTAAAATTGTAACGAGAATAGTGGCGCACGCAGCTACTCTTAAAGATAGAAAGAAAGGCGATAAAATAGCATCAATGCTCATAGTAATTACGACAGGACTGTAAATCCATATTTCTTAAAGATAGATTGTGCATCTTTTGACTGCAAATACTCATAAAATGAAGTCGCCTCTTTCTTATGTTTAGATTCCTTTATAACACCTAAAGGATAGTGGATTGGCTCATGAGAAGTAGCTGCTGCTGTCTCACCAATCTTTACTTTATCCGAAATGAGAGCATCTGTTTTGTATACGATACCAGCATCGACATTCCCTGTTTCTACATATGTTAACACTTGGCGAACATCTTTTGTAAATACGACTTTATTTTGAACATCATTCCAAAGGTTTTCGTGTGTTAGAGAAGCCTTTGCATATTTGCCAGCAGGTACAGATTCAGGTGTACCAAGTGCAATTTTTTTGATTTTCTCATCTTTTAAATCTTGAAATTTTGTAAGATAACTATCTTTAGGGATGACTAGAACTAGTTCATTTCCAAGAAGATTTTTCCCTTCTTTTTCATTAATGAATCCTTTTTTTACAAGGGTTTGGAATTTATCTTCTGCTGCTGAGAAGAATAAATCAGCAGGTGCACCTTGTTCAATTTGTTGTTGAAGTGCTCCAGAAGCACCGAAGTTAAAAGAAAGTTTGATATTTGGCTCTTTTTCTTTATATTGTTTTTCGATTTCTTTTAATGCATCTTGTAAGCTTGCAGCAGCTGAGATAGTCAGTTCAACTGTTTTATCCTCTTTAGCAGTTGACTTTGTATGCTTTTCCCCACTTGTACAAGCAGTGCTAAATATAAGAAGGAAAGAAAGTATAAGTGCCCCGATGGAACGTAATGTAAATTTATTCATAAAAAAATCCCCTTTCATTTTGATACATCTAATTATAACTAAATATAACTAAATATAACTATTTATAATTGAATATAATTTGAACATATATCTATTTTTAAAAAATAGGAGAAATATTCTTTTCTTTGTTACAATGAAAGGAGAAAGTGAGGAATCGTCTATGGATCATCATTCCTACACAACGGAAGAAGTAGCAAAGCGATTAAAAGTATCAAAATTAACTGTATACGACTTAATTAAAAAAGGAGAACTTCCTTCTTATAGAGTTGGTAGACAGATGCGCATTGATGCAGCAGATTTAGATCAATATATAAAGCAAATGAAAACAGGAAAAGTACAAGTTAATCCTGTAAAAAACGATGGTAGTAGTATCTTGAACACGTGTATTATTAGTGGTCAAGAACTAACGTTAGATATGTTAGCTAAACGTATAGAAAATCGTTTGCCAAGTTCTAATGTTTTAAGAGCGTATCAAGGTAGCTTAACGAGTTTAGTGAAAATGTATCAAGGAGAAGGAAGTATCGTTAGTTTGCATTTGTTTGATGGTGAAACGGGTACATATAATATTCCTTACGTAAAACGTATTTTAGTAGGACAGCCATGTCTTATGATTAATTTATTGTCCAGAAATGTAGGGTTTTATGTTCAAAAAGGAAATCCGAAGAAAATAAAGACATGGGCTGACATATCCGGGTCCACTATAAAGTTTGTGAATCGAGAAAAGGGTTCTGGTATTAGAGTGTTAGTGGATGAACAATTACGAATCCAAAAATTAAATAAAGCTGATATTAGTGGATATGAATGGGAAGAATCGAATCATCTTGGTGTTGCCACTCAAGTTGCAAATGGAAAAGCTGATGTAGGAGTAGGTTCAGAAAAGTTTTCGCAAATTGTAAATGTGGACTTTATTCCAATCATGAAAGAACAGTATGATTTAGTAATTTTGAAGAATAAAGAAAATGAAGAGTTGATTGAAGTTGTGAAAGATATTCTGCAATCGAAAGAATTTCATAATGAATTAAATGCGATTGGCGGATATGATATTACGAAAACAGGTCAAATTGTATATGAAACAAACTAAAAAGCTGCTTGTCTATAAGACGAGCAGCTTTTTCTATATAAAGGGGGTTGGGGAAACAAAGTGTTAAACAAGACCTTGAGCAAGTGTATAAATGAAAGCCGTAAGAAGAGTAGCTCCACTTGCAAGTCCGATAAAGTCTGATTTGTTGAAAGTAATGTTGTTCATTATAATCTCTCCTTATTTGTTTAATGTAGTTGCAACAGCTTTTGCATCGACAAGTGCGGATAGCACCATGCCCATTGTATTTAAAAGTTTATTTGATTTCATATTGTTCATCATGCGTATCCGCTCCTCTTCGAATTGTTGTTGCCCTGCTTATGTCTTAATTATAGGAAATATGTCTACTTGCAACTATCGAATTAGCTTACGAAAGACTTACACTTTTGTAAGAAAAAAAGACATTCGTGTAAGAATGTCTTTCATAGCATATTGATATGATGATGTTCTTCAATTGTTTTTAAAAAACTACGCATTGAATTCGTCATATAGCTATCTTTACGGCGTATGAAAACCGTTGAAATACTGCCGTATTTTTCAGGGATTGCATGACAATGTACCTTACCTGCTTTAGAAAGATGATGGACAGCAGACTGTGGTACGAGTGTAATTCCGAGACCGAGTGCAACACTGTTTAATATTGTCTCTAATATATTGAATTCCATAATTCTTTTTGGTAGCAAACCTTCATCTTTAAGCCAACGTTCTAGTTTGGAGCGGTATCCACATCCTTGGTTAAAAACGAGTAGAGGAGTTGTTGTAAATTCTTCTATATGAAAGGCTTTATTTTGTGTTATAAGCATTAATTTCTCTGTACTAACATCGTATTGTTCGATTAGTGGATGTTTAATAGGACCTGATATAAAGGCACCATCTAATTGGTGATCAAGTACTTCTCTAATTAATTCTTCTGTTAGACCCGCTTGTAATGATAAATCGACATTCGGATAGCTTTTATAGTAAGAAGATAAAATGGTAGGCAGTGTACTTACTGTTTCGACTGTACCGATTTTTAATATACCGGAGGGTGTTTCGCTATCTAAAAATACTTGTTTTAGTTCATCGACATCTTGCAAAATTTTACTAACATAAACGAGCATTTTTCTTCCTTCAGCTGTTAAAGTCATTCCTCGTTTATGGCGGTAAAAGAGTGGGGTTTTTAATTCGTTTTCTAGTTGTTTAATACGTGCAGTTACATTTGATTGTACATAATTTAATTCCTTTGCTGCGCTACTTACACTACCCTGATCGGCAACGCTTTTAAAGATTTGTAAGTCTCGTAATTCCATTTTGTAATCCCCCTTGATGTTAACTATCATTATAAATGATAGTTAACATCATTTTGAATCATTTTACGTGATATATTTTTTCTTTTACAATTCTCTTTGTGCAAATAGAAAGAAACGGGGGATTGCGGTGAGAAGAGGTCAAATGATAATAGGGGCTTTAGCGTGTTTAATTGCGAGTATGTCATGGGGAGCGATGTTTCCAGTTGCTGATCATGCGCTAGAATACATAGATCCATTTTATTTTTCGCTTATTCGCTATGGAGCAGTGGCGATAATGCTGATTGTATTGTTGTTAATGAAAGAAGGAAAACAGGCATTTCGTTTAGAGGGAAGAGGAAAGTTACTCGTCTTTTTTGGAACGATGGCATTTACAGTATATAATGTCCTCATATTTTTAGGGCAAATGTTGATGGGTAAGTCGGGTGTAATGGTAGCTTCCATTATGGAAGCACTTATGCCGATGATTTCTATTTGTATTTTATGGGGATATAAGCATATAAAACCGAAGAAGTATATGATAACGAGTATGGTTATTGCTTTTGTAGGAGCTGTGTTTGTTATTACAAAAGGTGACATGAGTTTCTTTGTAACATTGAAAGATAATATGTTCCCATTAGCATTTATATTTATTGGTGTTGTAGGCTGGGTTATTTATACGATGGGTGGTCAAACTTGTAGTGATTGGTCAACATTACGTTATTCTACGTTGACGTGTGTATTCGGTACGACTGTTACAGCGATTATAACGGTAATTATTACGTCGCTTGGATATATTTCAGTTCCGAGTATGGGAACGATTTCTATTGTGAAATATGATTTGTTATTTATGATGACATTGCCAGGTATTGTAGCGCTACTTGCTTGGAACTATGGTGTGAAAATTTTATCATCCATTAATGGGATTTTATTTATTAATTTTGTACCAATTACGACTTTAGCTATTATGATGATGCAAGGGTATCAAATCACAATGTTTGATATTATAGGGACTGTACTTGTTATTGCAGCGCTTATTCGCAATAACGTTTGTCAGAGAAAAGAAGAAAATATAAATAAGAGAGTTTTACAAGAAGAACAATTACGTCAAGCTGTTTAATAGGCAAATGGAGGATTTTACATGTTAGAAAGTTTATTGTTTTTCTTCGCCGTCGGAGTTGCCTGTGAGCTTGCAGCAATTAATCGAAATGGTCGTAAAAAGATAAAACAACAAGCTGAGCTGATACAGCTTTTAAAAGAATTGAAAGAAAGAAAAAATTAAAAAGACGACCGGGCATAGACGGTCGTCTTTTTCTATATAAAGGGGAAAGGGGACACAAAGTTATACAAGCGTAGCAGCGTAAATAAAAGCAGTAAGAAGAAGAGAGCCGCTAGCTAATCCTAAAAAGTCTAATTTGTTAAAAGTGATGTTATTCATAATACATTCTCCTTACTTGTTTAGTGTAGAAGCAACAGCTTTTGCATCGAAAAGAGCCGATAATACCATGCCCATTGTATGTAAGAAATTGTTCGTTTTCATTTTGTTCATCATATTAATCGACTCCTTTTCGAATAATTGTTGCCCTGTTTCTGACTTAATTGTATGAAATATAGTAAGAAGTAACTATCGAATTAGCTTACAAGAAAATTACACTTTTGTAAGAATTAAAATGTAACAATTCATACTCATTTTTATTACCAACTCCTAAAACTTAGTGTTATAATTGTTGTAAGAATATGATTATACTTCGGATGTTTAGAAAGGAACGAAATAAATGTATAAACCAATTACATTTTTGTTGAAATATATATTTAAAACAGCTGGGAAAGTAGAAGTGCAAGGAAGAGAAAAGCTACCAGAAGGTGGTCCGTATGTTGTTGCGTGTACACATACAAGTTTTATGGATGTATTAATGTTAGCTACAGGGATGTACCCAACTCAAATTCATTACATGGCAAAAAAAGAATTATTTGAAGGGAAATTCAAAAATTGGTTCTTTAAAAATGTAAATGCATTCCCTGTAGATCGCGCGAATCCGGGACCGAGTACACTTAAAATTCCATCACGTTTATTAAAAGAAGGAAAGGTAGTAGGGATTTTTCCGAGTGGAACGAGATCAGCGGAAGATGTTTCATTAAAAGCGGGTGCTGTGACAATTGCGATGCGTTCTAATGTACCTTTAGTGCCGGCAGCTTATGTTGGTCCATCAAGTGTAAAAGAATTAATAAAGGGGAAAAAGGCACAATTGATTTTTGGAGATTCGATTCAAATTGAGGCTGGAGAACAAATAGATCGAAAAACTGCTATGAAAATGATGACAGATCAATTAAATGAGAAATTTGAGGAGTTAAAAGAAGCTTTGCAATCAAATCAAAAATAAGAAAAGACGACCGGGCATAGACGGTCGTCTTTTCTATTACTATTTATAATAAAGGGGAAAGGGGACACAAAGTTATACAAGCGTAGCGGCGTAAATAAAAGCAGTAAGAAGAAGCGAGCCACTAGCTAGTCCTAAAAAATCTAATTTGTTAAAAGTGATGTTATTCATAATATATTCTCCTTACTTGTTTAATGTAGAAGCAACAGCTTTTGCGTCGATAAGAGCGGAAAATACCATGCCCATTGTATGTAAGAAATTGTTCGTTTTCATTTTGTTCATCATATTAATCCGCTCCTTTTCGAATGGTTGTTACCTTGTTTCTGACTTAATTGTATGAAATGTTGCCGAAAGTCACTATCGAATTAGCTTACAAAAAAATTACACTTTTGTAAGAGAAATGAATGAAGGTGTAATGATAAGAAGATTTGACATATGTTCATGAGATTCATTAACTTAAAGATAGAGGTGAGTGTATGGCTAATATTAAAGATATCGCAAAGATGGCGGGAGTTTCAGTTACGACTGTTTCGAGAGTGTTGAATGATCACCCATATGTAAGTGAAGAAAAAAGAAAAGCGGTTATAGAGATAGTTGAGAAATTGAATTACTCGCAAAACGCAAATGCTGTTCATTTATCAAAAGGAAAGACGAATATTGTTGGTGTGATTTTACCGTATATTAATCATCCGTGTTTTGATGCGATGGTGAGCGGAATGATGGAGATTGCGTTAACTCATAATTACAGAGTGTTACTTTGCCAAACGAATTATAATAAAAAAGAAGAAATGAAAAGTTTACATATGTTAAAAACAAAACAATTGGATGGTCTTATTATTTGTTCCCGTGCAAATGATTGGGAAACGATAGAACCGTATGCTTCTTACGGCACAATAATTGCTTGTGAAGACAATGATATTTCAAACATCTCAAGTGTATATACGAATCATTCAGCGGCCTTTCAATTAGGAATGGATTATTTGATTGAGAAAGGTTATAAAAAAATTGGTTATTGTACGGGAAGAAAATTAGGGCCGAGTAGTCAAAAGCGTTTTGATGTTTATAAACAGCAATTGCAATCTATAGACGAAGAGGTTAATGAAGAATGGATTTTTACAGAATGTTTTACACTAGAAGATGGTGTAAAAGTGGCTCATAAGTTAAAAGAGATGCAGGATCTTCCTGAAGCATTAATAGTAGCAGGTGATGAAGTTGCGATTGGGGTTATGACAGAGGTTGAAAAATTAGGGATTCAAGTTCCTGAGGATTTAGCGATTATTGGCTTTGATAATCAACCTATCTCGCAAGTGTTACAATTGACAACTATTGATCAAAATTTAAAGGAGATAGGGAAAACTGCTTTTGAAATGTTGCATAGAAAAGTGAATGACGAGAGTTCTGAACAAGAAAAGCTGGAAATTCCATACGAACTTGTGGAACGCTCTACGGTTTAATTTTAATCCGTTATGTGTATAATCGCATAACGGATTATTTTTTTGAAATATCTTTGACAGGAAACGCGTTTCATACTTTATAAAGGAGTTAAACCGGTCTGTAATATCCATGGATTCTTTTCAAGTGTTAAAGCAGTGAATAGAATTTGGAGGAATATGCATGAATGAACTTTTATCGAGTATGAAAAAGTATGTAGATGATGATGAAAAGATTTTGGTTTTTGTGGTAGGGATATTTGAGAAGGATAATTTTATATTATCGTATCAACATGGGGTTTTTGTTGCCACTACTAGACGTCTCCTTTTTTACGGGGAATTTCCGTACTATCCTTCAACATTTAAAGAGTACTCATATTTGCATATAGATAGCATAGATTTTCATCCGTACTTTGAGTTTACTTGTAATCATGAAACCATTCGCGCTAAGTATATTCAGAAAGGGAATGTGGAGCAATTTGTCCGTGCAGTTAGAGCAAATATGAATAATTAATCAACCCTCTGTTTAAACATAATATTTCAATTTTTAAGAGGGAAAATGCGGAATAAAAACCACTTCTAAACCTCTAGGAGATAGTGATACAATGTCAAATGGGGGGAGGGTATGAACTATGGTTAATCAACGTATAAAGGAAATAACACTAATTACAATTGGTTCATTATTATTCGCAATTGGTATTAATTACTTTGCAATTCCAAACCGTTTATCGGAAGGTGGAATTATTGGTTTAACGGTTGTTACGTACTACTTATTTGATTGGTCACCAGGGATTGTGAATTTTGCTATAAATGCAATTTTACTAGCTATTGGTTATAAATTTTTTGATAAGAAAACAATGATTTATACAATTTTAGGGATTGTAGAAACATCTTTGTTTTTATACGTTACAGAACATATTGAGTATCATGTAAATAGTGATACATTATTAGCAGCTTTATTTGCTGGTTTATTTGTGGGTATTGGATTAGGCTGTATGTTCAAAGCCGGAGGTACATCGGGAGGGTCAGCAATCTTAGCTCGGTTAGCAAATCAATATTTAGGTTGGAGCGTAGGTAAAGGCGTACTAATTATTGATATTGTTGTAATTGCTGGTTCTGTATTTATAATAGGGCAAGAAAAGGCAATGTATACACTTGTAGCTGTGTTCATCGGAGCGAAGGTGATTGATTTCATTGTAGAAGGAATGGATACAAAAACGGCTGTTACGATTATTTCGAATCAACCAGATTTAATTCGTGAAGCTATTACGAAAAATATGACACGCGGTGTTACTGTATTAGAAGGGCGCGGCGGATATACTGGTAAAAATAAAGAAGTTTTATATGTTGTTATTAATAAACAAGAGCTTGTTAAGTTAAAACAAGTTATTAGCCGGGTAGATGAAGATGCTTTCGTTGTTATACATGATGTACGTGATGTACTTGGCGGTGGCTTTAAAGCAAGCTAAAAGGTGAACGAGTAAATTCGTTCACCTTTTTTAATTCTTACAAAAATGTAAGTGTAATGTAATGAGATTCAATAGTAGATTTTATTCCCCCTTTTTAAAATGGATGTATATATATCCTGCAGAGGAGGAATGTTTATTATGAAGAAAAAAATGATCACTACTATAATAGCGATGATAGTGATAGTAGTAATGTTACTACCTACGAAACTTGGACCGGTTATCGATAAATATAATCCATTTTATAAGACGAAAGAATACTATACGGTTGTGAATACAATTGGTCAGCATATTGGTGATGAGTGGTATGAATATGAATTTATTGCATTCGATGAACGTGGTAGAGAGCAGAAAATAAAGAAAACGGTTAAGCATATGTTAAAGAGAGATGAAGCATTAAAGGTGTATGCAAAAGGACGTTACGGTGAATCGATTGAAGAGATTGAGGTTGCAAATATTCCTATAAATGCGAAGAGTAAACTTTTAACGATGAGATAGTAAAATATACCCCCAGCTATTTT
Organism: Bacillus sp. FSL L8-0199; assembly: GCF_038005705.1. Classification (NCBI taxonomy): domain Bacteria; kingdom Bacillati; phylum Bacillota; class Bacilli; order Caryophanales; family Bacillaceae; genus Bacillus; species Bacillus sp. FSL L8-0199. The sequence continues at coordinate 200,885 of NZ_JBBOTS010000001.1, forward strand.
TTGTCGAAAATAAAAATACTAGGTAAGGGTATTTTAGGGGTTAGCAAAAAAGCCTTAGTCCATATAGACTAAGGCTTTTTTATTATATAAAGGGGAAGGGGGTACATTGTAGTAGCATGGATGAAAGGTATAAGAAGAGTAGCTACTAGCAATGCAATTTGGTTATGTGAGTGTTCTTCTTATTTGGCTTACTTTCTAACTTTATTGTACGAAATATAAGTAAGGGGAACTATCGAATTACATTACACATAACTTACAAACATGTAAGCCTTCTGTAATGTAATTCGATAGTTAAAAGATAGTAATTTTCATATAGTGTAACTAGAAAGTCTTAATGTATTACTTTCTGTTTGTAATGAAGAATGAAAAACCAACTAATTTTTAATAATCCTCATCTGAATAAAGATGAGGATCCTTTTTTAAACCTTACAACATTGTAAGGTTTACGTAAGTTAATTCGATAGTAAATTTGTCATATTTTTTGCATAATAGATACAGATAGAAAAATAATTAGGGATCTAGTAAGAAGGGAGAAAAATGGGATGCGTAAAGAAGAAGTAGTGAAGTTACCAATTAAAGATTTCTGTAGCTACTTTACTGTTGCCGTAGTGTGTATTGGATTATTTGATATCATAACAAACTTAATTGTTAAATAATATAGATGATAAAACAAGAAAGGAAGTCCTTTCTTGTTTTTTTTATGGGGGCATAAAGATGAAATGGATTGATAGTCATATACATGTTGATCAATATAAGGATGAAGAGAAGAACAGATTACTGAAAGAGGTGGAAAATAGTAATGAAATAAAGGGGCTTATTGCTGTATCTATGAATTATCAATCTTGTAAGGAAACGTTATCTTTAGCGAAGAAGTATCCCTTTATATATCCAGCGATAGGGTTTCATCCAGAGCAACAGATTCATAAAGAAGAGTGTGAACAGATTTATAAACTTATTGAACAGAACGCAGAGGAAATTGTTGCGATTGGTGAAGTAGGTTTGCCCTATTATTTGAGGAAAGAAGATGAAAGCATTGCTGTAGATTCATACATAGCTGTATTAAAAAAATTTATAGAACTAGCTAGTAAGTATAATTTGCCGATTATATTACACGCAGTTTATGAAGATGCTGACACTGTATGTGATTTGCTAGAGAAATATAAAGTTTCACGTGCACATTTCCATTGGTTTAAAGGAAGTGATGAAACAATGAAACGGATGATGAAGAATGGTTATTATATTTCGATTACACCGGATGTTTTACATAAGGAGAAGATTAGAAAAATTGTTTCGTATTATCCGCTTGAATATATGATGGTAGAAACAGATGGACCGTGGGAATTTCAAGACGATGTTATGACGCACCCGAGAATGATTCGAGATGTATTAAAGGAAATTAGTGTTATAAAAAACATATCTGTTGATCAGGTTGCAGAAACAATATATGAAAATACCATTCGATTTTATTTGAAAGGATAGGAGAATTATAATTTTCATAATGTAACGGAAAAAGTAAAAGTTGAATTTATTTAATAAAATGCCACGGTTTGATATATGAAAAAAACCACCAAGCGTTCCGCTCGGTGGTTTTTTATTAGGATTCTAATTTTTTAGCACGTTTTAATAATAAAAGAAAGACAATGATAACGAACCCCAGTATAAGGAAGAAGCCATATTGCTTTATATAATCAATTATGTCATTCGCACTGGTTGGTTTTTCAACGTGAATGCCGTCTTTATTCGTCGTAATATGAATATCTTTCATTTTTACTTCATTTTTTTCCTTTTGTAAATCAATCCATTCTATATTTGGAATACTTTCTAGATCCTTTAATACTTCTTTTAATGGTTTCACACCTAAGTAAGGATGATAAAATGCCCCAATAATCCCATCGGATAATTTAGCAACAGATAAAGCATTTGCTTTCATTTTAGCGATAGCTTGTGGCTTGTCTTCTTCAATAAAACCGACTGTTTCAGGCATTAATTTCATTCCATGTAGAAATGATGGTGTACTTCTATATGCCGGAGAGTGCATGGATTTCCAAGTTATATCACTTAACTGTAGTTGTCCTACATAAGTTGAAAAGTATCTTGATAATATTTCATACCCTTTTTGAGACATCGTGTAATGGGGTGCTTCAAATGCGACGGGATATAGTTTAGCATCTACAAGTTCTTGAATGCCTTTTTCAATATGCTCAGTTGTATATTTTTCTTCAAATTCTTCCCCTTTTTTTACGTATGCATTATATGCTTCTATATTAGGAAAGGCATCTTTTGTTTTTGGTTTTTCATGTTTCGGTTGGCGAATTGGTTGATCTGACTTTACGTCCCAAAATTCAAAACCTTCCCCAGTTTCACTATCATAAAATTGGTGCGTATAACCGTGCATAATAATTGCTGCACCCTCATCTTGCATAGAGCGTAAAAGATCGACTAGTTCGGGTTTATCTTTTAAATGTAGTGTTTTTCCTGTCTCTGGATCTGTATATACAGGAATAACAGTGATCATGTAAGGAATATTTTTCTCTTTTAGTAATGTAGCAATTTCTTTTAATTGATTTATATCTGCGGCTGGATGGACGTCCTCAAGACGTAAATAAGCTTCTACCTTATTGTTCGTTGGCTTTTGTCCGAAGTAAGAAAATAACACTTCACCGATGTAATGAGACATCCAGTCAAAGAGATTTGGCGTTGCAACGTAATAAGAATTATTTTGTTGCACAATTAATGGATAAGGATTCTTCCCTTTTAAAGCGTGGGCAAGAATTGTTCCAGTTGTATCAAGATGTTTAATTGATCGTTCTTCCTCTAATGTATTCTTTATTTTACGTGTTGGATATTCAATTGTATCAGAGTTTATATCTTCATTTTTAAGTGTGATAAACGAAAAACGATTGGATAATTGTTCTATATTTTGACCTAAAAATAGTAGTGGCCCTGAGAAACTTTCTAGAAATTCTTTTGTTTCAGTAGAAAGTTCTTCTTGTTTTTCACCTAAGTAAATAATATGTGTATATGAAGATTTATCAGTTATTTCAGCTAACTGTTTTATGTTTTTTATTGTTATGTTATTAGTAAAATGTCCTACTTGTGTATTAAGTATTTGGGTATCACTTGTAATTTGATCATCGTTCGAACTGTATAGAATAAGGGCTTTTGGATTTGCGTTTTTTTGTGCGGAAATAGGGACAGGAATTAATAGTAGTAAACTAAATAAGAGTAGCAACCATTTTTTCATATTATTATTCTCCTAGTTTATATTTAGAATTCAATTTACAATTATATACAAAAAATGCGTTATAGTCTATGAAAGTTACATTTTTGCACGTATTTACCAGCTGTTTTTTCACAAAATCGGTCTAAAGCATGATGATAATACGTATAGTTATTTGCTATGATAAAAGAGTAAGAGAATGATGAAATTTGGGTAATTGTAAAGGGAAGAAGGCTGAAAGGGGACAAATTTCAGCGGAGAAAGAGGTAGAGGTAGTGAAGAAATTCTTTGTAGGATTTTTAGTTGTTCTTGGAGTATATTTATATTTCCAAGGAAAGTCTGAAGGAATGGATAAGCTAGTGAATGGAACAAGCTATGTTGATTCAGAAGAAGCAAAACAGATGAAACAAATCATTATAGAGGAAGCGAAGAAAGTAAATCTTCCGGAATGGATACCTCTTGCAATTGCCGAGCATGAAAGTCGATTAAATCCAAGAAGTGTTGGAGATAATGGAACTTCATTTGGATTGTTTCAACTACACCGCGGCGGCGGGCTTGCACCAGAACATTTAACTGATGATGAGCTGAAAGATCCACGTACAAATGCGCAAATTGCAATGCCGCATTTAATGAAAGGATATAAGCGTGGGGTGCAAAAAGGTTTGACTGATTTTGCATTACTGAAATATATAGCGAATACATCTGGATGGCCAGGGAATTTAGGGCCAGAGTGGACGGATAATAACATGAAGTATAACATCGGACTAGAAGATGTGTACTATCGAAATAAAGGTGTAATTAAAGAGTAGGTTTTCTATACCTACTCTGTTTTTTTATGAATAATTTCATCCTTTTCTTTCGTGAAATACTGCGTGAGTTGTATTTTCACCTCTTCTAGTTTTGTAGAAACTTGCGGTATTTTATATCCTACATACAATGGTGAAACGACAAATCTAGGTACAACTTTACAAATGATTTTTCCATTTAAGTAATAGAAGAATAAGTTATAACTACTGCATCCTTTATGGAAATCTATCAGTATGTAACGTACAGTTTGCTGAATGTAATTTGCCATTTCATCTATATATGAAATATTATCAATGATTATATTGAATTCAGTGAAGCCAATAATGGGATGCTCTGAAATATTAAGCTCAATGCGTTCATTTTTTTGAACAATTACCCCTTGGAAATTTTCTTCTTCAATATTTTCAAGATAATTTACATATTTCATTCCGATAATTTGCATGTGTGCATGATGCAAACTTCCACCTGAAAATGGACCGTGATTTTTGTATAAAATTACAGATGCAAATTCTTCGTTCTTCTGTAAGTGTAACCAATGTTGAATAGAAAATTGCATTAATTTTCGCATATGTTCTTCTGTATATGTTGCGATATGATCTTCGCAATTATCCGTTTCAATCAGCACCGTTTGAAATGTATCTTGTAGTGTAGGAAATTTATTTTTTAACCAAATAATAGAACCATCAGTTGCTAAAATATCCGTTAAATGTTCTTTATCGCAAAATGGACATGCAGCGCTTCTATTCCGAATACTTTCTGGTTTTTGTTTACCGATATCGTTTAAAAAATATAGTTGTTGTGTATCCATTTGTATATATGCCCCTTTAAAATATGTGTAAAAATCCCGCTTAATACATTCGGGAAAAGGAGAAGGAAATCCTCTAAAGACAATATGGAAAAAATAAAAGACAAGATATCCTCATTACGATAGGGTACCTTGTCTTTTATTTTTTCTCTAATAGTGTGTATGGATAATATAGAACATTTTCATTATTTTTCTTTTTTCTATTTTTTATTGTGTATAAAGTAATTGCTGTGCTTGCAATTATAATAATGGCTTTCTTCATATTCATATACCCCTTTTTATTGTTGGTTTAATTCTTGGCTAACTGCTTTTGCATCGACTAAAGCGTGTAAAATCATTTTCACCATGTTCATCATATTTCTTCACTCCTTTTTATAGTTCATTTAATTCTTTTACAACTGCTTGTCCGTTCACTAATACCTCAAAGATTGCTTTTACGATTTCTTTCATCATGTTTGTTTCCTCCTTGTGTTTGTCTCTCTTGTTTTACATCTTTATTGTATAGGGAGGCATCTTTTCGTACTATCGCTTTCCATTACGTGAACATAACAGTTTTGTAAGATTTGATGTCACTTATTGAAATGTTTAGTCTATCTTCATTATTTTCAGAAAAATGACTATTCAAACATGAAATTGGAAAGTATAATAAAGAAGTAAGTATTAAATTCCGTACGAAAGGGGTGCATGAGATGAAACGTTCTTTAGCTGCGCGTGCCAAATTTTTAGATTTTATCTATTTTTGTCGTGCGATTTTTCATGATGTAGTTGTTAACGGGATACGTATGCCCTTTTTTAACAATTGCATAGTGACTATTGAACGATAGAAATCTCTTCACCCATTTTTAATAAACGTGTGAAAAGGGAGCTATTTGGCTTCCTTTTTCTATGCCGAAAACCATGGGGAATGTTTCTTTCTCATGGTTTTTTATATTGAAAGGAGTACGGAAAATGACTATTTGTAGTGTAAATAATGTAACGAAATCTTTTGGTGGAAACATCATATTTGAAAATATATCGCTTGAAATAAAGAATGGTGAACGTGTTGGGTTAGTTGGTCGTAACGGTAGTGGGAAGACAACAATCTTTGGGCTTCTAACGGGAATGGAGAGTTTGGATGCAGGAGCCATTCATATGAAGAAAGGTACACGTATTGGTCATGTCGCACAAATTCCGAAGTTTGATGAGGCCATGACTGTATATGATGTATTGAGTTCCGCTTTTAAAGTAGAAAAGGAATTAGAAAAAGAAATGCATGCTCTAGAAAAAAATATGGCGGAGGAGCAGGAACAATCTGCTTTGCAAAAGCTAATGGAGAGGTACGGAGTAATTCAAGAAAAATTTGCATTTCTCGGTGGTTATGAAATAGAGGCAAATATAATGAAGGTAGCAAATGGCTTACAAGTCACAAACTTATTTCCAAGAGTATTTACGGAATTAAGTGGAGGAGAACAGACGAAAATAAGCCTTGCATATATGCTATTGCAGAAACCAGATTTACTTCTATTAGATGAACCAACAAATCATTTAGATTTGTTTGCAGTTGAATGGTTAGAGAAGTTTTTAAAAGAATATACTGGAACAGTTATGGTTATTTCACACGATCGCTATTTCCTTGATGAAGTTGTAACGAAAATTTTGGATTTGGAAGATGGAGAGATTCACGTGTACCATACGAATTATTCTCAGTTCGTTGAGGAGAAGGAAGAAAGGTTACTTCAAGAGTTTCAAGCTTATCAAGAGCAGCAAAAGAAAATAAAGAAAATGAAAGAAGCAATTAAGCGCCTACGTGAATGGGCAAATCAAGCGAATCCTCCGAATGAAGGATTGCATAAAAGAGCGAGGAATATGGAACGTGCGTTAGAGCGTATAGAGAAATTAAAGAGGCCGATTTTAGAAAGAAAACAGATGGGTCTTCAGTTTGAAGGGCAAGAGAGAAGCGGAAAAGATGTTGTTGTAATGAAAGAAGTGAGTAAAGGTTTTGCTGGCCGACCTTTATTTGAACAAGCGAATTTACATGTTCGTTTTCAAGAGCGTGCTGCTATCGTTGGTCGTAATGGTACAGGAAAGACTACATTATTAAAACTACTATTAGAAGAAATAAATCCAGACGTTGGTGAAATTCGCATTGGTAGTAGTGTCAAAATTGGTTATTTATCACAGCATACGTATGGAAATGTGAAGAGTAATGTATTGGAAGCGTTTAGAGAGTATGTGGCTGTAACAGAAGGAGAAGCAAGACATATATTAGCTAAGTTTTTATTTTATGGTCCAGCGGTGTTTAAGAAAGTAACACAACTGAGCGGTGGAGAAAAAATGAGATTAAGACTTGCGCAACTTATGTATCAAGACATCAATTTTCTAATTTTAGATGAGCCGACAAACCATCTTGATATTGAATCAAGGGAAGTTTTAGAGGAAGCCCTTGAGCAATATAACGGGACGATTTTAGCTGTTTCACACGATCGATATTTTTTAAATAAGTTATTTGAAAAGACGTACTGGATTGATAGATGCAAATTATTTGAGTTTGCAGGAAATTATGCATGGGCTCGTCAAAAGTGGGAGGAAAAGCTTGAGAAGCAAGTAATAAAGCAGAAACGCCAAGGGAGAAAAAGTGTTGAAACGGTTCCTTTAAAAGAGAAAGAAGCTAGGAATCTTGAAGAGATTGAAAATGAGTTAATGCATGTAGAAGAAGATATATATGCAATAGAATGTGGAATGGAACATGTAGCTGATGTTGAAAAACTTGAAAAATTATATGAGGAAAAAACGAAGAAAGAGTTGTTACGAGCAGATTTATATAATGAATTAGAGAATATTGTGGAGTAATGAGTAGAAAGCCACTTCCTTTCAGTTTTGCTGGAGGAAGTGGCTTTCTTCATAATGATATTTTGCTTTAAAGGTTAAATGAAGCGATGTGTTTCACGTGAAACAGTAACTTAGATAAATCCATTTTCCTCAATTTGCATAGTTTGTGAAACATATGAAAATGATAAGGTGAAAAATAAATGTCATTAGTGGTTTTTCGATAGGAGTAATTACAAAAACAAAGGCTAATTATTTCCCGAGAGATAAAGTGAGGGCTTTTACGGGCACCCCGACCCTGACCTAACTTCTTTTGCTTTCGCTGAATTTTGAGGTGGGGGTCTTACTGCACGGCAAATAGCGGGATAAATATGTGTAACAGAGACTAGTGAATGAAAACAAAAAGAGAGCAAAGTTACAGCTTTACGCGCTGAACTCTGCTCTCTTTTTGCGTGGCATCTTCTCTCGTTGAAATTATAATAGCGATCCCGAGCATGATAAAAAAAGCTAAAAAGAGGACGAACTTTGGGAAGAACGGGAATAGTAATAGCGCTCCGACTATCATAATTGTTAATAATACGTAGTGCAGGACGTATTGGAATAGGTTGTCCATATTTTCGCCCCCTTTTTGGTAATTGGTTATTAGTATTCTATGTTTCATGCTGAACGAATAGAAGTGAATTTTTAATTTTTTTATAAGAAATAAAAGAGAGCGATTGAAGAGTTTATTTCAACAAGTAAACGAAATTATGATGGATATTATAATCAGAAAGTAGATGAATTAGCTAAGCAAGCATTAGAAACGTTGGATATTGAAAAGCGAAAGGAAATTTATAAAAAATTATATCAAGAGTTAAGCGAAGCCCCGCTTGTAATCTTCTTGAATAATAGCAAAATGGTGTCTACACATCATGCACGAATTCAAGGATTATAAGAAGGTGACTATAACGGAGTTTTATTAAGTTTACCTAAATTAAAGATAGAATAATAATTTTAAAAAAATTCTTGAAATATTTATTTAGAAAGAATTGACAAAATATAACTGAAGATATAAGCTAATAACCATAAAGTCTACCGGAAAGGTCGGAATAAGATTGTTACCCCTCAAAAACATCTATTTTTTTACGATTAAAACCGACTTTTCCGATTGGCTATAAAATGTTGCTGTGGGAGGCATACATAAGGCAAGCAGTTCATAAGGTTTAATTATTAAAAAAAGAAAAGTTAGGGTGGGGACAATGAAGAAAAAGACAAAAAAATGGGCTGGTGTATTTTCGGTATTACTGAGTAGTTCGCTTGTGTTATCTGCTTGTGGGGGACAGGAGGATGCGGCTTCTACAGAGCCGGTTAAACAGCAGGATTTAAAAAGTGTGAAAATTGAAAAGATTGCTGCGACAGATAAAACGAAAGTGCCAGACAAAGCGAAGAATAGAAAAGATACGTTAGTAGTTGGTATTAGTAAGCCAGGCGGCGTATTTTTACCATACTTTCAACAAAATGGTTGGGATGGAAACGTAACTTCAGTTATTTTTGCATCTCTCGTATCAACCGATAAACAAGGGAAACCAATTCCAGAATTAGCTGAGAAGTGGGACGTTTCTTCTGATCAGTTAACATATACATTCCATTTACGTAAAGATTTGAAATTTAGTGATGGATCGCCATTAACGGCGGATGATGTAGCTTTCACATTGACGCTTTTACATGATAAGGCATATGAAGGTGAAGTAGATATCTCTCAATATGCCGTTAAAGGTGGTAAAGAATATAAAGAAGGAAAAGCAACTTCAATTGAAGGTATTCAAGTTGTTGATCAACAAACAATTAAAATTACAACTGAAAAAGTGAATTCACAAGCTATATTTGTTTTAGGAGGTACAGTACTATCAAAAGCTTATTATGGAAAAGATTATAAGCAAAATACAAGCTTAGATTACTTAAAAGATTTATATGGAAAGCCATTAGCTGCGGGTCCATATAAATTTGAAAAGTATATTCCAGGTCAAGAAGTTCGTTTTGTAGCAAACGAAAATTATTATGCGGGTAAACCAAAAATTCAAAACTTTATTTATAAAATTACTTCTGGTGATACGAAGCTTCAGTTATTCCAAACAGGAGAAGTTGACCATACTGGCTTAGGTACCGGTGATGAGGTTCTTGAACAGGCTAAGGCTTTAGAATTCGCAAATATCCAAATCGAAACAGCGCCGTCATTTAGTTATATTTATATGAATAATAATAAGCCTTACTTAAAGGATAAAAAGGTTCGCCAAGCACTTATTTACGGATTAGACCGCAAAAAATATGTTGATACAGCGTTAAAAGGATACGGTACAGTAGCCAATGTACCAATTCATCCAACTTCTTGGGCTTATACGGAAGAAGGAGTTAATAAATACGAATACGATAAAGAAAAAGCGAAAAAATTATTAGATGAAGCAGGGTGGAAAGTTGGTTCGGATGGAATTCGTGAAAAAGATGGTCAAAAATTAAAACTTTCTTATTTCGGTCCAAGTTCGGCTAAAGATAGTGATTTATTAATTCCGATTGCGAAAGAGAATTATAAAGAAATAGGTGTAGAGTTTAATCCTGAATTTATGGACTTTAATACGATGCTTTCTAAGGTAAACAAAGGAGATTATGATTTAGCTTCTGTTTCGACACCGATTACAAGTGACCCGAGTGAAACAGCTGGTGAATATTTGTCTACTGCAAATGAAACTAGTCTTGGTTATAAGAATGCAAAAGTAGATGAGCTAATTCAAAAAGGTATTGAAACTGTAGATATCGAAAAGCGTAAACCTATTTATAAAGAATTGTATAAAGAATTAAGTGATGATCCACCAGTAATTCTATTAAACTACCGTAGAACAATTACTGGTTATAACGGGAATATAAAAGGAATTGATCCTGAAAAGTACAACAGTATTAGTGCAAACTTACCGGTATTATCATTTGAAAAATAACGATAAGAATGTATAAGTAGAAGACATTTTTTCATTCGGTTAGTAATGTGCCGCTTTGAAAAAATGTTCTTCTATTTTAAGCATAAGATTGGAGAGAAAAAGGGTGAAAACATATATTGTTCGTAGGTTGTTACAAATGATTCCTACACTGCTTGGTACATCAATTATTATCTTTGTCCTGTTCGCACTTCTCCCTGGGGATTATATTGATTCAAACCCGAAAATTACACCGGAAAGAGCAGCTGAACTGAGGGAATTATATGGGTTGAACAAACCGATTGTTGAGCGTTATTTTCATTGGTTAGGTAATGCATTGCAAGGGGACTTTGGCTTCTCGCTTCAATATCAAGAGCCTGTAACGTCATTATTAAATAAATTTATTTGGAATTCTTTTAGTGTAGCAATTATTGCATTGTTTTTTATTTGGCTAATTGCACTTATTATCGGTGTATTCTCGGCGACGAAACAACATTCTTTATTCGATAAACTTGTAACAATCGGTGTTTTTGCAGCAATGTCATTCCCTTCATTCTTTATCGGCTTGTTTTTAATTAAGGTGTTTGCGGTTGACTTTAAGTTATTACCGATAGGTGGAATGATTGATGTTGGCAGTAATTCAACAGGATTTGCTTACGTGATAGAAGTTGCAAAACATATGATTTTACCAGTATTTATTTTGACACTTCTTGGGGTCGGCTCGCTAACTCGGTATTTTAGAACAAGTATGTTAGAGGTTGTAAGACAAGATTACATACGAACAGCAAGAGCGAAAGGTTTGAAGGAGAAGACGGTTATTTATAAGCATGCATTAAAAAATGCAATATTACCAGCAATTACGTTATTAGCATTTGAATTACCGGGATTGTTTTCTGGGGCAATTATTATTGAACAAATTTTTAACTGGCCAGGGATTGGTAATATTCAATTAGAAGCATTAAATTTCCGTGACTATACAGTATTGATGGCATTTACGATGTTTCTTTCTTGTTTAACAATCGTTTCAAACTTTTTAGCAGATATCGTATATGCAGTTGTTGATCCAAGAATTCGGTTGAAGTAAGGGGGAGGAAGAAATGGAGACTGTTACAGTAATTACAGAAAAAAAAGAAAAAAAGAGCAGAAGCGAATCATCACCATGGCGACAAGCTTTTAAAAAGATAAAGAAAAATAAGATGGCACTTGTAGGGTTTTATGCATTATTTTTTATGTTTTTATTTTGTTTTATTGGTCCGTTCTTTTCTCCATATGCATCAGGGAAAATACAAGTTGCGCTCATTAACAAACCACCTAGTGTTTCTCATTGGCTTGGTACAGATCAATTAGGAAGAGATATTTTAACAAGGCTTATGCAAGCGGGACGTATTTCATTAACCATTGGTTTAGCTTCAATGGTTTTATCGGTTATACTTGGAGCTTTATTAGGAGCGATTGCAGGTTTTTATCGTGGGATTGTGGACAATATTATTATGCGGCTTGCAGATATTTTAATGTCAATGCCAGGATTACCGTTACTTATTATAATGGGTGCGATTTTATCAGAGTGGAAAGTACCGTCTGATTATCGTTTGTATGTCATTATGATTATTTTAAGTCTAGTAGGTTGGCCAGGGCTTGCACGCCTTGTAAGAGGGCAAATTTTATCACTTAGGGAGCAAGCATTTATGCAAGCTGCGGATGTGTTAGGAATAAAAGATTACCGGAAAATTATATATCACTTAATACCTAATGTTTTACCCATTTTAATTGTTGTATCCACATTAGGTGTTGCAGGTTCTATTTTGGGAGAATCCGCACTAAGTTACTTAGGCCTCGGAGTCGTTCCACCTACACCATCATGGGGGAACATGATTAGCGCAGCTAACTCATTAATCGATTTCCAAAAGCGTCCATGGTTATGGATTCCGCCCGGTTTTGCAATCTTTATAACAGTTGTATCAATTAATTTACTTGGTGATGCACTTCGTGATGCGTTAGATCCAAAGATGAGACGGTAGGTGAGAAGATATGAGTAAAGCGGTAGTAGAGCTGAAAGACTTACAAACACATTTTCAAACTGACGAGGGGACAGTAAAGGCTGTGAACCATGTTAGCTTTGCGGTTCGAGAAGGGGAAACAGTTTGTGTAGTAGGAGAATCAGGTTGCGGGAAGAGTGTAACAGCTTTATCTATTATGGGGCTTATTGCTGAATCAGGCAGTGTAGTGGGTGGAGACATTTTATATGAAGGAAAAAGTCTTTTAGGAATGAAAGAGAAAGAACTTCGTAGTTTACGAGGTAATGATATTGCAATGATTTTCCAAGAACCAATGACATCGCTAAACCCCGTCTTCACTGTAGGAGAGCAAATTGTAGAAACGTTAAGGGAGCATGAATTACTTAGTAAAAATGAAGCATATAAGAAGGCAATTGAGTTAATTCGTAAAGTTGGCATAGCCCGCGCTGATGAAATCGTCCATTCTTATCCGCATGAACTGAGCGGTGGGATGTTACAACGTATTATGATTGCTGTTGCACTTAGTTGTAATCCTAAGCTATTAATTGCGGATGAACCAACAACAGCTCTTGATGTTACCATTCAGGCTCAAATATTGGATCTACTAAGACAAGTGAAAGAAGAATTTAAAACGTCGATTTTATTAATTACACATGACTTAGGTGTCGTAGCGGAAATGGCTGATTATGTTGTCGTTATGTATGGCGGGAAAGTTATTGAAGAAGCTCCAGTACTAGAGATATTCCAAAATCCAAAACATCCTTATACGAAAGGATTATTGAAATCAAAACCAGTAATGGGAAAACGAATAGATAAACTATATTCTATTCCAGGGCAAGTTCCGAATTTAGTTGGTTTAGGTGAGTTTTGCTACTTTAGTGGGCGTTGTGAGCATTGTATGGAAATATGTGAAAAAGAAGCTCCAAATCTAAATGTAAATGATGAAAATCATAAAGTAGCTTGCTGGTTATATGAGGAGCGTGCGGAACAATGAGTGAACCATTATTAGAGGTAAAAAACCTAAAGACATATTTTCCAATTAAGGGTGGCGTATTTAGTAGAACAATTGGGCATGTAAAAGCAGTTGATGGAGTAAGTTTTACTATTAATAAAGGTGAAGTGTTTGGTCTCGTTGGCGAATCAGGGAGCGGAAAAACAACAATAGGAAAAACAATTTTACGCCTCGTTCAAAAAACGGAGGGAGAAGTGAAGTTTAAAGGGAAAGATGTTCATTCTTTATCCAAGGATGAATTAAGAAAACATCGCCCTAATATGCAGCTCGTTTTCCAAGATCCATTTAGTTCATTAAATCCGAGAATGAGAATTGGAGAAGCGCTTGGAGAGCCAATGTTGGCCCACGGATTAGCGACGAAAGAAAATGTTCGTGAAAAGGTAATTGAAGTATTGGAGTTATGTGGATTAGCTCCTTATCATATTGACCGGTATCCCCATGAGTTTTCTGGTGGACAACGTCAGCGTATCGTAATCGCAAGAGCTATGGTATTAAATCCAGAATTCATTGTAGCTGATGAACCTGTGGCGGCACTAGATGTATCTATCCAAGCACAAATTATTAATTTATTTAGTGAGTTACAGGAGAAAAAGGGATTATCTTATTTATTCATTTCGCATGATTTAAGTGTAGTAGAACATTTATGTACGAAAATCGGAATTATGTATTTAGGTACGATTGTGGAGACAGCACCGCGTGATGAGTTATTTACCAATCCGCTACATCCTTATACGAAAGCATTGTTATCAGCTGTTCCAATACCAGATCCAAAAGTGAAGCGAGAGCGAATTATACTAGAAGGGGATATTCCAAGTCCAGCAAATCCACCTTCGGGCTGTCGTTTTCATACACGTTGCCCATTTGCAACGGATGTTTGTAAAAAAACAGTACCAGAATTCCGTAATGTTGGTGCAGAGCATTTTGTTGCTTGTCATCACGTATAAAAAAGGGACTCTTTCAGAGATTGAAAGAGTCCTTTTTTTATATACTAGATGAAGCTTGTTTCAATACAAATTGCTCGATTGCGTGAGCAACACCATGTTCATTGTTTGTTAGTGTTACAACATCACATAGCTTTTTTACATCTTCTTCAGCGTTGCCCATTGCAACAGATAAGCCTGCTACTTCTAACATTGGTACATCATTAAAATTATCACCAATAGCAACTGTATCTTCAATAGGGATATTAAAATGAGCTGCCATCTGCTGTATCCCGTTTCCTTTATGTCCATTCCTATCCATAATTTCTAAGTTAGTAGGAGCCGATGCTGTAACCATAATATCAGCATCTTCTTGTAATATACTTAATAGCTGTGCGCGATGCGCTGCATTAAACGTTAAAATGAAGAATTTAGATATTTCTAGTTCTTGGTTATTCACAACATCTTCTATTTTTTTGAAATCAGTAATTAGGTTCGATTTCTTTTGCTTTTCTGTAATTCGTTCAAGTTCCTCTAATGTAACATCAAGCGCATGCTTATTTTCTTCGAATGCTTGCATCACTTGATCTTGCCATGTATATGGAGAATAAACTCCTTTATTCGTATATAGCTTATATGGGAAACCTTCAGATTCTAGTAATTTTGCAAGTTTGTACACTTTGTCGTTTTGTATACAACGCGAGTTAATTACTTTTCCATCCACATAAACAATAGCCCCATTGCTTGCTCCGACTGGAAGAGATAATTTATATTCTTCCAATAGCTTTAAAGCATCCTCTTTCGCACGACCAGAACAGATCATTACAATATGACCGGCTTCTTGTGCAGTTTGGATTGCTTGTAGGTTTTCTTTGGAGATTTCAAGATTAGATGATAGTAGTGTACCATCCATATCTAATGCGATTAATTTCAAAATGACCACCTCTTTGTTTTTATTATACATAGTTATATAGAGGAAACATATAAACTTATCTTGGAAAGACGGTATTTTATCTCATATTAAAAGTAAGTAAAGATTAGATAGGTTTAGTGGCACTAAATAAACAATTTGTAACAAAAATAGAGAGGAATATGACTACATTTCACTTTATGACTGTAATGTTACACGGATGTTACAAACGTGAACTTAGTGAAAAACGCATTAAATAAAGGTTTTTGAGGGTTATTATAAAAAAACGTAAAAAAAGTGTAATAAATTTTACGTAATTATATTGCAACGTAATAATAGTTATGTTACATTAATGTTACAAACGTTACGTTATCAAATTTAATGTAACGTTAACATAAAAACTATGAAATAAACATTTCTTAGAAATTACATATAGATAACTTATAAAAAGGGAGGATAAATGATATGAAAGAGCAAGTATTACAAGTAACAAAAGGTGACTTCGTAGGATCAGCAAGTGGAGCGGTAGTATTAACAGCGTTAATCGTATTTCTATCAAGCGTATTAGTATAATAGAAGCTTTGTAACAAAAGAAAAAAAGGAGGATAAATGATATGAAAGAGCAAGTGTTACAAGTAACAAAAGGTGACTTCGTAGGATCAGCAAGTGGAGCGGTAGTATTAACAGCGTTAATCGTATTTCTATCAAGCGTATTAGTATAATAGAAGCTTTGTAACAAAAGAAAAAAAGGAGGATAAATGATATGAAAGAGCAAGTGTTACAAGTAACAAAAGGTGACTTCGTAGGATCAGCAAGTGGAGCGGTAGTATTAACAGCATTAATCGTATTTTTATCAAGTGTATTAGTATAATAGAAGTTTTAAATCAAACAAAAAAGGAAGGAGAATGAGGGATATGAACAGTGAACAAGTGTTTCAAGTAACAAAAACAGATTTATTAGGATCCTTAGGTGGAGCGGTAATATTAACATCATTTATTCTATTCCTTGCAAATGTATTAGTATGAGATATATAAATACAATCATTCAAAAAAAATAAAGACTCTAACGTATTAGTAAGTAGTTAATATGTTGGAGTCTTTTTTATATTCTTCTTATATACCTTCAAGTATTAAAGTTACCTCATTATCCAGCATTTATGGCTAATTAAACGCTGCGGTTGAAACTTGATTCAACGAATAATCAAAAATCCACTGAATAAAATCCCGCTTTATTTCAAAGAGAAAAAAGTCGAATTTTATATGTAAGAAAAAAAGAGGAATTTGACAGAAAAGATAGAAAATTTTAAAGGTCAGAATTTGTTAGCTTGCTAACTAATTTCTATTAATTAATGTTGGAAGCGTTTTCGGTTGGTTTTAAGTATGGACCATTTAATCTATTTACAGGGGGATGAAGATATTATGAAACAAAAATCTATGGATACGCTAGCTGCACAAATGGAGGACTTTTTTCCAGTACGTGATGTAGATCATTTGGAATTTTACGTAGGGAATGCAAAGCAATCGAGTTATTATCTTGCGAGAGCGTTCGGATTCAAAATTGTGGCTTACTCTGGATTAGAAACTGGAAACCGTGAAAAGGTATCTTATGTTCTTGTGCAAAAAAATATGCGTTTCGTTGTGTCTGGAGCTTTAAGTAGTGAAAATCGTATTGCAGAGTTTGTAAAGACTCATGGTGATGGCGTGAAGGATGTGGCACTACTTGTTGATGATGTTGATAAAGCATACTCAGAAGCAGTGAAACGTGGTGCCGTCGCAATTGCTCCACCACAGGAATTAACAGATGAGGACGGTACATTGAAAAAAGCAGTTATTGGTACGTATGGTGATACAATTCATACGCTTGTAGAGCGTAAAAATTATAAAGGGGCATTTATGCCAGGATTCCAAAAGGTAGAATTTAATATTCCATTTGAAGAGTCTGGTTTAATTGCTGTTGATCATGTAGTTGGTAATGTTGAAAAAATGGAAGAGTGGGTTAGTTATTACGAGAATGTTATGGGCTTTAAACAAATGATTCATTTTGATGATGACGATATTAGTACAGAGTATTCGGCGTTAATGTCGAAAGTTATGACGAATGGAAGTCGTATTAAGTTTCCTATTAACGAACCAGCAGACGGAAAGAGAAAATCACAAATTCAAGAGTATCTAGAATTCTATAATGGAGCTGGTGTACAACATCTTGCTTTATTAACAAGTGATATTGTTAAAACAGTTGAAGCGCTTCGTGCAAATGGGGTGGAGTTTTTAGATACACCTGATACTTATTACGATGAGCTAACTGCACGAGTTGGAAAAATCGATGAAGAAATTGATAAGTTAAAAGAATTAAAGATCTTAGTAGATCGTGATGATGAAGGTTACTTACTACAAATCTTTACGAAACCAATTGTAGATCGTCCGACTTTATTTATTGAAATCATTCAACGTAAAGGTTCTCGTGGATTTGGTGAAGGAAACTTTAAAGCGTTATTCGAATCAATTGAAAGAGAACAAGAGCGTCGCGGAAACTTATAAGATTTGTATCCACCAGCAAAAGTCCCTTTGCTGGTGGAAATTTCATTTTTATAAGGAGGAATCAGGATGAAATTTGTTACATTTCGTCTTCCTTCAAAAGAACTACGGGCTGGATGGCTTGAAGGTGACAAAGTAATAGATATGAATCTTGCTAGTGAAGGGAAAATCCCTTCTTCTATGATGGGATTTTTAGAGAAAGCGGATGAGTATGTAGAAGTAGTGCGGAATATTAAGAATCCAAATAAGGGTATATATGCTTTAGAAGAAGTACAATTGACAGCTGCTCTTCCTAATCCGAGTAGTATTCGAGATTTTTACGCATTTGAACAACATGTAAAAACAGCTCGCGGACGAAGAGGATTAGATGTTGTGCCTGAATGGTATGATATTCCGGTTTTTTATTTTACTAATCATCGTGCTGTAATTGGTTCCGGTGATTTTGTAATTGGTCCGAAAAAGTCTAAAAAGCTTGATTATGAGTTGGAGATTGCTTGCGTAATAGGAAGAGAAGGGCGAAATATCTCTCGAGAGCAAGCAGAGGAATATATTTTTGGTTATTGTATTATGAACGACTGGAGTGCGAGAGACTTACAAGCAACAGAAATGAAAGTAGGTCTCGGTCCAGCGAAAGGAAAAGACTTTGCAACTTCATTAGGAACACATCTCGTTACGAAAGAGGAATTAGACGTTTATCGTAATGGTGATCGATATAATTTAGAAATGACTGCTCATGTAAATGGAAAACTATTATCAAAAGGAAACTTCCAAGATATTTACTATACATTTGCTGAAATGATTGAACGTGCTTCAGAGGACGTTACGTTATATCCAGGAGATGTGATTGGTTCTGGGACAGTAGGAACAGGATGTATTTTAGAACTGGGTACAGAAGAGTGGCTACAAGATGGAGATGTTGTAGAACTGTCGATTACTGGTTTAGGTACACTACGTAATACGATCAAAAAAGAAAAGGAAGCGGGTGATGGGCATGTTTTATCGTCACATGGGAGAACTACCTCATAAACGACATGTACAATTTCGTAAAAAAGATGGGTCGCTTTATCGTGAACAGGTAATGGGAACAAAAGGTTTTTCTGGTACGCAGTCTATTTTGTATCATCATTATATGCCAACAGAAGTAGGTCATTCTGCATTATCGCATTCTTGTCAGTTGCAGTATGAAGAGGATGTTGCTCTTTCTCATCGCCACTTTCGAACGAAAGAAAGTAAAAAAAGTGGTGATGCAATAAGTGGACGGAATTTCATACTTGGAAATGAAGATTTGTTAATTGGAGTAGTGAGTCCAACAGAAAAAATGGATTATTTCTATCGTAATGGTGATGGCGATGAAATGTTATTTGTTCATTATGGAACAGGGAAAATTGAAACGATGTTTGGAACGATTCACTATAGAAAAGGCGACTATGTAACGATTCCAATTGGAACGATTTATCGTGTTATTCCGGATGAAGGAGAGACTAAGTTTCTTGTTGTAGAGGCAAATAGCCAAATTACAACGCCGCGTCGTTATCGAAATGAATACGGACAATTGTTAGAGCATAGTCCGTTTTGTGAAAGAGATCTTCGTGGTCCAGAAAAATTAGAGACATATGATGAAAAAGGCGAGTTTGTCGTAATGACAAAATCAAGAGGCTATATGCATAAACATGTTTTAGGACACCACCCGTTAGATGTTGTTGGATGGGATGGCTATTTATATCCGTGGGTATTTAATGTAGAGGATTTTGAACCAATTACAGGGCGCATTCATCAGCCACCGCCAGTACATCAAACATTTGAAGGACATAATTTTGTTATTTGCTCTTTCGTACCACGTTTATACGATTATCATCCAGAGTCAATTCCGGCACCATATTATCATAGTAATGTTAATAGTGATGAAGTTCTTTACTATGTAGAAGGAAACTTTATGAGTCGCAAAGGTGTGGAAGAAGGTTCTATTACACTTCATCCGAGCGGGATTCCTCATGGGCCGCATCCGGGGAAAACAGAGGCAAGTATAGGGAAGAAAGAGACGCTTGAATTAGCTGTTATGATAGACACATTCCGTCCGCTTCGTATTGTAAAACAAGCACATGAAACAGAAGATGAAAAGTATATGTATAGCTGGATTGAACAAGGTTCATATACTGTGAAATAAGTAAAAAAAGGCATGCTCTCAATAAGAGAGCATGCCTTTTTCACGGAATCGACATGTATAATAATACCAAAAAAATAATGGAAAGATATATAGAAAGAATAATAAGGATCGTGCATATTTAGAAGAATTTCTACTTGTTTCGACAAAAGTATTGACTAGGAAAAGCGTAATGAGTAAAATGAAAAAGCGAATTAAAAATTTTCAGAAAATTTAAAACTTGGAGGAGTGAAAGATGAAGCAAATTTTTCAAAAGAAGCCAATTGCAAAGTTAATGCAAGAAAGTAAGCAAAAAACGTTAGCAAGAACATTGGGCGCGCTAGATTTAACTATGCTTGGAATCGGAGCAATTGTTGGAACTGGTATTTTTGTTCTAACGGGTGTTGTGGCAGCGAAACATTCTGGGCCAGCTATTATATTATCATTTGCGATTGCCGCTCTAGCTTGTGCCTTTGCTGCATTTTGTTATGCTGAATTTGCTTCTTCAGTTCCTGTCTCGGGCAGTGTGTATACGTATACATACGCGACGATGGGGGAAGTATTCGCATTTTTAATTGGCTGGGACTTAATGCTGGAATATTTACTTGCTACATCTGCTGTAGCGAACGGTTGGTCTGCATATTTTCAATCTTTATTAAAGGGGTTTGGAATTCACATTCCGACTATTCTCTCCTCGGCTCCTGGTACAGGAAAGGGTGGAATAATTGATTTACCTGCAGTTCTAATTATTTTAGTGATGACAGTTCTTTTATCTAGGGGTGTTCGTGAAAGTGCACGAGTAAATAACATTATGGTATTTATTAAAATAGCAGTTGTTCTTATTTTTATTTTTGCTGGTTTTAATTATGTGAAACCTGAAAACTGGACGCCTTTTATGCCATTTGGTTTAGATGGTGTAATGGCTGGAGCGGCTACAGTATTCTTCGCATTCATAGGATTTGATGCAGTTTCAACAGCGGCAGAAGAAGTGAAACGTCCGCAACGTGATTTACCAATTGGTATTATTGCATCGTTATTAATTTGTACAGTTCTTTATATTGTTGTTTCGCTTATTTTGACAGGGATTGTTCCATACGGCCAGCTAAATATATCAGATCCAGTTGCTTTTGCACTTCAATTTATTGGACAAGATGGTTTAGCGGGGGTAATTTCAGTAGGAGCAATTACAGGAATTACAACAGTAATGCTAGTTATGATGTATGGGCAAGTTCGGGTTTCTTATGCGATGAGCCGAGATGGTTTACTGCCGAAGCGTCTTGCTAAAGTTCATCCGAAATTTAAAACGCCATTTTTAAATACATGGACAACGGGGATTATTGCGGCACTGATTTCAGGATTAATAGATTTAAATGTTTTAGCACATCTTGTAAATATGGGGACATTGTCAGCATTTGCACTCGTAGCTGTTGCGGTAATCGTAATGAGAAGAACTCATCCAGACTTACCAAGGGCATTTAAGGCTCCGCTTGTACCATTTTTACCAGCATTAACAGTGATTTTCTGTTTATACTTAATGCTTCAATTATCGGGGACAGCGTGGATTAGTTTTGGGATATGGATGGTTATTGGTATAGCGGTTTACTTCTTATATAGCCGGAAACATAGTGCTTTAAATAATAGTAAAAAAGAAGAAGATGTTGCAAATTTATAAGCGGAAAAATCCATTCTAACAGAATTAGAATGGATTTTTTTATTTGAAAATTTACATTTTTCTGAACTTATTATAAGATAATTGTTGGCTAACTAAAGGGGTGAAATGATGAAAAATACGTGGCGTGAGTTAAGGGAGATGGACCGTAACGTATGGATTCGATTTATTGGAGAGACGTTAAATGGAATTGCAATGATGATGTTAATGCCTTTTTTTGCATTATATTTAAAAGATAAGGTAGATTCGTTGTTGGAAGTTGGGGTTATTATGGCGCTTTCTCCAATTGCTGCAAGCTTTGGATCACTTATAGGAGGGAGAATTGCTGACATATATGGAAGAAAGCCTATTATGATATTTTCTATGGCAAGTAATGCATTATTAATGCTCGGTTTTCTATTTATAGAAGGATTTATTCCATATGCGATTTTATCTATTTTTTTAGGGTTGAGTAATTCTTTATTTCATCCAGCTGCATCAGCTATGGTCGCAGATGTAACGGCACCAGAAAAAAGAACAGAGGCATATGGTTTATTACGAATGGGACACAATATAGGTGCTGCCATTGGTCCGATAATGGGAGCATCAGTAGTTGTGTTGTCAAAGAACCTTGTGTTTATTATTGCCTCTTCTACAATGCTATTTTATGCGTTACTTGTATTACTTCTTATTCAAGAGACGATGCCAAAGAGGACAGATAAGGAAGAACATAAAGAAAAGGAATCTGGGGCAGTTTGGAAAATTGTAATGCAAGATAAGGCATTAATGATTTACTTATTAGCAGGTATTATCATTTCGATGGGGTTTTCTCAAACCGAAGGCATGTTGCCACTACATTTTGATAATGAAATGAAGCGTATTTTTGGAACGAATAATCCATATTTAATGGCGTTAAACGGACTATTAGTTGTTTTATTCCAGTTTCAAATTTCAAAATGGGCTACGGATAAACCAGTCGGGAAGACGATGTTATACGGTGCATGTTTATTCGGGATTGGATTATTTTTTATAGGGTGGTTACCGAAATGGTTTGGAGAATTTAATACAAATGCTACAATTATTTTAATAACACTACTGTTCGTTTATGCTATATATACGTTAGGTGAGATGATTATGTCGCCTGTACAGATGACATTTGTAGCAAATTTGGCCCCTGAGCATTTGAGAGGGACTTACATGGGAGCTGCAAGTTTGCAGTGGATTACAGGAAGCGCATTTGGTCCACTTTTGGGAGGTTTTTTATTAGATCGATTACTTGGTCACTTTCTATTTACAATTTTAGCTGTAGGATGTGTAGTTGCAGGTATTGTATATGTTTCTTTAGATCGCCTTGTGGAGCAAAGGCAAAAAGACACACTAACCAAACAATCTTCTTAGTGAATAGGTGACATACACAAAAAAGGGGATTTCTACATATTTTAGGTACATAACTAGATTAGATTGCCATTTTATTTTGTGTACCTATATAGAAAATGAAATGAAAAACCAATAAGTGATGTTATTTAATTATTTATGGAAGTTACATTTTATTTCAAATAGGAACTACCTATTTTTATAAAAAGTGCTAAAATAGAAAAATGAAAACAATTGGTTAGGGTGATTTCAT
The DNA here is from genome assembly GCF_038005705.1 of Bacillus sp. FSL L8-0199. NCBI lineage: Bacteria > Bacillati > Bacillota > Bacilli > Caryophanales > Bacillaceae > Bacillus > Bacillus sp. FSL L8-0199. The sequence continues at coordinate 224,270 of NZ_JBBOTS010000001.1, forward strand.
TGACGAAAATTAAATTAGGTTTATTATATGGTGGAAAATCAGCTGAGCATCAAGTTTCGCTACAGACGGCTCTTGCTGCTATTAAAGCGTTAAATCAAGATAAATTCGAGATTCATCCAATTTATATTACAGAACAAGGTCAATGGGTACGCGGTGAGCGTATTGAAGGCGAAGTAACAGATGTTGAAGCTTTAAAAATGAGCGGTGCAGAAAATGCGATTTCTCCGTTATCATTAAGTACAGAAATTATCCCATCTGCAGCTTCTGAGGAGAACGCTATTGACGTTATTTTCCCATTACTACATGGACCAAATGGTGAAGATGGAACGGTTCAAGGACTATTAGAATTAATGAATATCCCTTATGTAGGAAATGGTGTTCTAGCATCATCTGCTGGTATGGATAAAGTTGTTATGAAAAACATCTTTGCAGAGGCTGGTTTAAAACAAGCAAAATATGCATCCTTCATTCGTAGTGCATGGGAAAAAAATCGTGAGGAAGCTTATTCTAAAGTAGAAGATAAGTTAGGATATCCTTGCTTCGTAAAACCAGCGAACCTTGGTTCAAGTGTTGGTATTAATAAGTGTAAAAATCGTGAAGAACTTGAGGATGCATTTGTAGAGGCATTCCAATTTGATCGCAAAATTATTGTAGAAGAAAATATTGTAGGTCGTGAAGTAGAAGTTGGGGTACTAGGTAATGATGAGCCGAAATGTTCAGTTGTAGGTGAAATCGTTCCGAAAAAGGACTTCTATGATTATAAGTCGAAATATATCGATGGTGATACGGCGCTAATTATTCCAGCTGAAATGACAGAAGAAGAATCTAATGTAATTAAGCGTGATGCGATTATTGCATTCCAATCATTAGACGGTGCAGGTTTAACGCGAGCTGATTTCTTCTTAACGAAAGATGGAGAAGTGTATATTAACGAAGTAAACACAATGCCAGGATTTACACCGTTCAGTATGTTCCCTCTATTATGGCAACATACTGGGTTACCGTATCCAGAATTAATCGAAGAGCTAATTCGTTTAGCAATTGAACGTCACGAAGAAAAACAAAAAATTAAATATACAATCTAACAAAAAAGGAGGAAGCACTATTCATAGGAATAGTGCTTCCTCTATGTAAGGAGCGTTTCTATATGATAAAGCGAATGTTAAAGCAAGTGGAACAGATGGTAAATGGTACTGGATTAGCAGAGCAATATGAGGGAATTACTATTCAAGGCGTGTCTATTGATACAAGAAAAATTGAAAAAGGAAACTTATATGTTCCGATTCAAGGGGAGCGCTTTGATGGACATGCTTTTGTAGATAAAGCTGTTGAAAATGGAGCTGTGGCTACATTATGGATGAAAGATGTAGCGAATCCACCTGAGAATCTTCCGGTTATTTTTGTGGAAGACACGCTATCGGCATTGCAAATGTTAGCGAAAAACTATCGCGATCAATTGGATGTTAAAGTTGTAGGTGTAACGGGTAGTAACGGTAAGACATCTACGAAAGATATTGTAACAAGTCTTCTTGCGACTAAATTCAAAGTGCAAAAAACAGAAGGGAACTTCAATAACCATATCGGATTACCTCTTACCATTTTAAACTTAGAAGAAAATACAGAAGTAGCAGTATTAGAGATGGGTATGTCAAGCCGAGGCGAAATTGAATTCTTATCTAAGTTAGCTCGTCCTAATGCAGCTATCATTACGAATATTGGTGAGGCACATTTAATGGATTTAGGATCTCGTGAGGCAATTGCTGAAGCGAAATTAGAAATTGTTACAGGGTTACAAGAAGGTGGCGTGTTCGTATATAACGGAGATGAGCCTTTATTAACGAATCGTGTTCCTGAAATGAATTTAGCAGCAGAAACGGTTACGTTTGGTGATGCAAGAGCAAACGATTATTATCCAACGACTGTAACATTACAAGCAACTGGGACACATTTCAAAATGAATAGAGATGAAAATATTTCATTCTACTTACCGGTGTTAGGAAAACATAATGTGTATAATACACTTGCTTCAATGGCAATTGCGAAACATTTTGGTGTAACGTGGGAAGAGATGAAAGAAGGTTTAGTAACACTTCAAATGACGGGCATGCGTATGGAAATTGTGAAAACAAATAGTGGTTTAACAATTATCAACGATGCTTATAATGCAAGTCCGACGGCTATGGAAGCAGCGTTCCATTTAATGAATGGTTTAGATGGTTTTGCTAAAAAAATCGTTGTGCTTGGTGATATGTTAGAACTTGGAGATCAAGAAGTGCAGTTCCATTATGAGGTAGGAAAATTAATCGATCCAGCAAAAATCTCGCATGTATTCACATACGGTAGATTAGGGGCTCAAATTGCTGAAGGAGCGAAAATTAATTTCCCTAATGAACGTGTAAAGGCGTATGATAATAAAGAAGAGTTAGTAAAAGATTTACAAGCAGTAGTCGATGTGAAAGATGTTGTATTAATAAAAGCATCTCGCGGTATGAAGTTAGAAGAAGTAATTACGATGTTGAAATAATTGGTGTATATAAATAGGGATGATAGTTACGAAAATAGAAGAAACTTATAATAAGCGCTTACAGTAAATATAAAAAAATAAAAGTGAAGAAAAAAACTCTGAATATGAAAATAAGGTAACAGTTGGGTTTGCTTTTTACACATACAAAACTTATAATTGATAAAGTGTAATAACGTTTAGAAGTATTTTCGCGAAGAATATACGCCCGTTTATATACGTGAGCATTCAGGAAAAGGGCTTTTCCGCAAATTCGGAAAACGCCTTTTTTTAAATGATAAGTATAGGATAGAAAAGGAGAAGTAACATTGACAACATTTCGAGAATTAGGATTAAGTGAATCTTTACTGCAATCTGTTGAAAGTATGGGCTTTGAAGAGGCTACGCCGATTCAAGCTGAAACAATTCCACATGCATTGCAAGGTAAAGATATTATTGGGCAAGCGCAAACAGGTACAGGGAAAACAGCAGCATTCGGATTACCACTATTAGATAAAGTGGATACAAATAAAGAAGCAGTTCAAGGTATTGTTATCGCACCAACGCGTGAATTAGCAATTCAAGTTGGAGAAGAGCTATACAAAATTGGTAAACATAAACGCGTTCGTATTTTACCAATCTATGGTGGTCAAGATATTAACCGCCAAATTCGTGCTCTAAAAAAACACCCACACATTATTGTTGGTACGCCGGGTCGTATTTTAGATCATATTAACCGTAAAACACTTCGCTTACAAAATGTAGAGACTGTTGTTCTTGACGAAGCGGATGAAATGTTAAACATGGGCTTCATTGAAGATATTGAAGCAATTTTAACAGATGTGCCAGAAACACATCAAACATTACTATTCTCAGCGACAATGCCAGATCCAATCCGTCGTATTGCTGAGCGTTTCATGACTGAGCCTCAACACATTAAAGTAAAAGCAAAAGAAGTAACAATGCCAAACATTCAGCAGTTCTATTTAGAAGTGCAAGAAAAGAAAAAGTTTGACGTGTTAACACGCTTGCTAGATATTCAATCTCCAGAGCTTGCAATCGTATTCGGTCGTACAAAACGTCGTGTTGATGAATTATCAGAAGCGTTAAACTTACGTGGTTATGCAGCAGAAGGTATTCACGGTGACTTAACACAAGCGAAACGTATGTCTGTATTACGTAAATTTAAAGAAGGTGCTATTGAAGTTCTTGTTGCAACAGATGTTGCTGCACGTGGTCTTGATATTTCAGGTGTAACACACGTATATAACTTCGATATCCCACAAGATCCAGAATCATACGTTCACCGTATCGGTCGTACTGGCCGTGCAGGTAAAAAAGGTATTGCAATGTTATTTGTAACACCACGTGAATCAGGGCAATTAAAAAATATCGAGCGCACAACAAAACGTAAAGTTGATCGTATGGAAGCACCGACACTTGACGAAGCATTAGAAGGTCAACAACGTTTAATCGCTGAAAAACTTCAAAGCACAATTCAAAATGAAAATTTATCATACTACAAGCGTATTGCAGAAGAAATGTTAGAAGAGAACGACTCTGTAACAGTAGTAGCTGCTGCTTTAAAAATGATGACAAAAGAGCCGGATACAACTCCAATCGCTTTAACATCAGAACCACCAGTTGTTGCAAGAGGTGGCGGTTCTAAAAAACGCGGCGGTAACGGAGGCGGATACCGTGATGGTAACCGTAATCGTAGTCGTGATGGACGCGGCGGTGGCGATGGACGTAATCGTGACCGTAACCGTGATGGAAACCGTGATCGCAATCGTGATGGAAACCGCGATCGTAATCGTGATGGTGGTAGTCGTGGTCGTAGAGGTGAAGGCCAAGGTCGCCCTGGTTCTTCAAATGGACGCGGCGAAAGAAAACATCATAGCCGTCCACAAGCTTAATAAAAAAAAGAGAATGCCCTTTGCGGGCATTCTCTTTTTTTATTTCTATAATTGTGCATACTACATAATAGTTATGATAGAAAAGGGGCTGTTATATGCTTGTAAGGCTTGGTTACGTTGCGATGAGTGTACATTTGAAGAATGCATCTCCATCTCAAACGATGACGTATGCACAGTTTCAGAAATTAGATGATCGTGCTGCTGCAATTCGTAAACTTGAAAGAATTGCTAATTCCAATTTAGAAAATTGTTTACGTTTATTAAAGCATAATAAAGGGCATGACATATCTTTCTTTCGGCTCAGTTCAAAGCTCATTCCTTTAGCGAATCATGAGGAATTGCTAGAGTGGAACTATATTCGTCCTTTAAAAGAAAATTTAAAAAAACTAGGTGAATATGCAGTTCATATGAATATGAGAATTGATTTCCATCCAGATCATTTTGTTGTACTAAATTCACCTGAGGAGAGTGTTTTTAAACAATCTGTAAAAACATTGCAGATGCACAAAAAATTATTAAAAGGCATGGGGATTGAACATAAGCAACGATGTATACTGCATGTTGGAGGAGGATATAAAGATAAAGAACTTGCATTAGAGCGCTTTATAGAGAATTGGTCGAATGTCCCAAGGAGTATTCAAGAAATGATTATATTAGAAAATGATGATACAACCTTTACGTTAGAGGAAACATTATATTTAGGAGAAAAATTAGATATTCCCGTCGTATTTGACTTGCATCACCATATGATGAATAATGAGCAAGAAGATTGGTATGAAGATTGGGCACGTGTCGTTCATACGTGGGAAACGTCTTTGTTGCCGGTTAAAATGCATATCTCTAGCCCTAGAGAGGGGAAAGATCCAAGAGCCCATGCAGATTATATTAATGTAGACGCATTTTTATCTTTTTTAAGAAGGATAAAGGGAAGTGTTCCGCAAATTGATTGTATGATTGAGGCGAAGATGAAGGATGAGTCTTTATTTCAATTAATGAGAGATTTAAGTGAACAAGTAGATGTAGAAATTATCGATGGTGCAAGCTTTTATATTAAATAAGCTTTGCACCATCGTTTTTTTTGGTTAAAAAAGGGGTTAAAATGCCACCGGTTATTAAACCTGTTAAATGACTGATCGGATTGGCAGAAGGGTTAAAGAAAGTAAATAGCAGTAATAGAAGAATCATAATTGAGAAAATGGCAATTTCTTTTGGTTTTGAAGAGCGGTATCGATTGTACAATAAAAATAACTGTGCACCTAATAGTCCGAAAATACCACCTGATGCACCTGCGTGAATATATTCAAGCGGCATAATAATATAAGAAGAAATATTTCCGGAAATTCCAGAGAGAAAAAATAGAATAAAAAAAGAAAAGTGTCCGAGTTGCTTTTCGATAGAGGAACCAAGAGCAAACAAAAAAATACTATTAGAAAGAAAATGTTGTAAGTCTACGTGTACGAGAAGAGAAGTTATGACACGCCACCATTCTCCTTTAGCGATATATTCATTAGAGGCTGCCAGTGGTAAGAGAAAAAAGTCGCCTAATATCATCATGACTAAATGAATAAGAAGTAAGGTAAGAATAGTCGGTTGTAAAGAAATATGAGTGGATCTTATTAGCATACGGTTACTTTCACCCCTTTTGCATCAGAAAGATTCTCTGTTATTCTTATAAATATGAAAGAAGAAAGTTAAATAGAAGAAGGGGATTTCGAAATGATTATAGGGATTGGTATCGATATTATTGAATTAAATCGTATTGAAAAAATGCTAGATGGAAAGCTTAAATTTATGGAACGTATTTTAACGGAAAATGAACGTAATGTTGCTATGGAGCTGAAAGGAAGTCGCCTTACAGAGTTTGTAGCTGGAAGGTTTGCAGCGAAAGAGGCGTATTCAAAAGCTGTAGGTACTGGTATCGGAAAAGAAGTGAGTTTTTTAGATATTGAAGTGAAAAATGATGAAAGAGGTAAGCCAATTCTGATTACAAGTACAGAGTATATTGTTCATTTATCAATTAGTCATAGTAAGGAATTTGCTGTTGCTCAAGTTGTTTTAGAAAGCTCGTCACGCTAGTCTGCATATTTTATATCTTTGTCTCATATATTTGAGGTAGCGATAAGGAAGGTACATCTTCCATTCATTTATAGGGGCAAAGGGGCTGAATTGATGAAAAGGCGTCTGTTTTTAGTTCTTGTCGGTTTGTTGACCGTTTTTGTGTTGGCGGGTTGTATGGAAAAGAAGCAAGATGATGTCGTGAGAGATTTAGAATCAAAAGTAAAAGGGATGAAAAGTTATCAAGCTGAGGCAAAATTATCTATTAAAACAGGCAATGAGCCTCAAGAGTATAACGTAGAGATTTGGCATAAGGAACCGTCTTTTTATCGTGTGAATTTAAAAAATGCAAAAAAAGATCAGAGCCAAATTATTTTGAGAAATGAAGAAGGTGTATTTGTATTAACGCCAGCACTTAATAAGAGCTTCCGTTTTCAAAGTGATTGGCCGCAAAATAGTAGCCAGGCTTATTTATATGAATCACTTGTAAGAGATATTTTGCAGGACAAGAAAAACCTTACTTTTGAGAAAACAGATAAGTATTATATTTTTAAAACAAAAACAAACTATCAACATCAAAATATGTTGCCGAGACAAGAGATTACATTGAATAAGAGCGACTTGACTCCAGTTTCAGTGAAGTTAATGGATAATGATCAAAATGTTCTTGTGAAAGTAGATTTCTCTAAAGTGAAATTCGATGCGAAATTTGATAAAGGTGCATTTGATACGAAACAAAATATGTCTAGAGCACAGGTAGATGTTCAAACAACAGCGAAAGAAGACAAACCGTTTGCTATTTTGTATCCACTTGATACACCACAAGGTATGACTCTGCAAGATGAAAAAGAGTTGAAGACAGACAGTGGCAAGCGTGCGATACTCACATACACTGGAAATAAGAAATCCTTTACTTTAATACAAGAAAAGGCAAAAGTTGCAGAGGCATCATCAGCGGTAAGTGTAAGTGGAGAACCAGTTGATCTTGGGTTTACGATTGGTGCATTAACGAAAGACTCTGTAACGTGGTCGCATAACGGAGTAGAATATATGCTCGTGTCTAAAGGTTTAGAGCAGAAGGAGCTGTTAATGGTTGCTCGTTCGGTTACAGCGAAGCAGGTGAAGTAAACTTCTTAGACGTGGTGATATATGTGCACCACGTCTTTTCTTAGTTTGAAGGTGGATTTCATAAAAGAAGCATATAAAAGAATAAGCTTCGCATATCGTGTATAAGGAAGTGTATTTATGGAAGAAGCACCATTTTACCGTGACACTTGGGTGGAAGTGGATTTAGATGCCATTTATAACAACGTTACACATATTAAAGAGTTCATCCCAAGTAATGTAGAGATTTTTGCTGTAGTTAAAGCAAACGCATATGGGCACGATTATGTACCAGTGGCTAAAACGGCATTAGAAGCAGGTGCAACGAGGTTAGCTGTTGCTTTTTTAGATGAAGCTTTAGTGCTTCGGAGGGCTGGTATTACTGAGCCGATTTTAGTGTTAGGTCCCTCGCCGCCGCGTGATGTAAATGTAGCTGCTGAAAATGATGTAGCGCTAACTGTTTTTCAAAAAGAATGGGTGGACGAAGCAATTAAACTTTGGGATGGTTCATCTGTAATGAAATTCCATATTAACTTTGATAGTGGTATGGGGAGAATTGGAATACGTGAAAGAAAAGAGCTAAAAGAATTTTTAAAGAGTTTAGAGGGTGCACCGTTTTTAGAGTTAGAAGGAGTATACACGCATTTTGCAACGGCAGATGAGGTTGAGACTTCGTATTTTGATAAGCAATATAACACGTTCTTAGAGCAGTTAAGTTGGTTGAAAGAATTCGGAGTGGATCCTAAGTTTGTTCATACAGCTAATAGTGCTGCGACGTTACGTTTTCAAGGGATTACATTTAATGCAGTGCGAATTGGGATTGCAATGTATGGATTATCTCCTTCTGTAGAAATACGTCCTTTTTTACCATTTGAATTAGAACCAGCGCTATCACTTCATACGAAAGTCGCTCATATTAAACAGGTAATTAAAGGTGATGGAATTAGTTATAACGTCACCTACCGAACGAAAACGGAAGAATGGATTGCGACTGTAGCGATTGGCTATGCAGATGGGTGGCTTAGAAGGTTGCAAGGATTTGAAGTGCTTATAAATGGTAAAAGGGTACCGATTGTAGGGCGAGTAACAATGGATCAGTTCATGATTCATCTTCCTTGTGAAGTGCCACTTGGTACGAAAGTTACGCTTATTGGAAGGCAAGGAGATGAGTATATTAGCGCTACAGAGGTTGCGGAATACTCAGGGACTATTAATTATGAAATTATTGCAACGATCAGTTTCCGTGTGCCAAGAATATTTATACGGAATGGTAAGATTGTAGAGATAATTAATTACTTGAACAATATATAGAAGGTAGTATGATTGCTTCTTGTCATTGGAGTGACTGTTCATTGCTGGATAATAAGCTCTTTTTGATGAGAAGCTTTTTACTTATAATCATTTTTTATATAAGTTGCACGTAAGTTTTGAAGAGGAGTTCTATTGTTTTTAGTTAGTTATGAGATAAAAAATTTAAGAAGATGAATGTTTTGTTTGTGAATTGGAAAACATAAGCAAGGAATAAGGAAGTCTTTGCAACAGGCTCCATACAATGGTATTATTACAATAGGTGTCATATATATATTTGGGTGTGTAGTTGACGGTGGAGGTGTATTTTTGTGTCCGAATCAAGTGTAACTACTGAAATCGTGGTTCGGTTGCCAAAGCAAATGGTAACGGAATTGGACGGAATTGGAAAACAAGAGAATAAGAATCGCCATGAACTAATTTGCCAGGCAACACAATTGTTATTGCGTCAACATAAGACGAAGAAACGCTACCAACATGAATCAATGCGACGTGGGTACATTGAAATGGGAAAAATTAATCTTGGTATTGCATCTGAAGCTTTCTTAGCAGAGTATGAAGCAGCTCATACAGTAGAACGCTTAGTTAGCGGGGGGTAATATTTTGATTGTAAAACGCGGCGACGTGTATTTTGCAGACCTTTCCCCAGTTGTTGGTTCTGAGCAAGGAGGCGTTCGTCCGGTTCTTGTCATTCAAAATGACATCGGAAATCGTTTTAGTCCAACGGTGATTGTAGCGGCTATTACTGCACAGATTCAAAAAGCAAAATTACCCACTCATGTGGAAATTGATGCGAAAAAGTATGGTTTTGAGAGAGATTCTGTTATTTTACTTGAGCAGATTCGAACAATCGATAAGCAACGCTTAACGGACAAAATCACTCATTTGGATGAAGTGATGATGAGTCGTGTAGATGAAGCGTTACAAATTAGTTTAGGACTAATAGATTTTTAAATCGGCAGTTTAAGTTGCTCTCTTTGAAGGGCAACTTTTTTTATTATAGAGGAGGTTACGGTTGTATATGGAAATGGTAGATAATCGACAAGCGTTAATGAAAATGTTAGTGAAAGAATTAGGCTTTACCGAAAAGCAAGTTCGTCATGTTATTCAATTAACAGAAGAAGGTAACACAGTTCCATTTATTGCTCGTTACCGAAAAGAATGGACAGGCTCTTTAGATGAGGTGCAAATTCGTACGATTTTAGAGAGATGGCAATATATGATGCAACTTGAAGATAGGAAGGAAGAAGTTCTTCGTCTTATTGATGAGAAGGGGAAACTGACAGAAGAGCTACGACAGCAAATTGTTAAAGCTACAAAGTTGCAAGAAGTAGAAGATCTATATCGTCCATATAAAGAGAAAAGAAGAACGAAAGCGACAATCGCTAAAGAAAAAGGATTAGAACCATTAGCTGAATGGTTATTGTTATATAAGAAAGAAGATCCGGCTAAAAAGGCAGTGGAATTTATTAATGTAGAGAAAGAAGTGCAATCTGCAGAAGAAGCTTTACAAGGTGCACAAGACATTATTGCAGAAATGGTTTCAGATGAAGCTGCGTATCGTAGTTGGATTCGAAATGTTACTTTTAGAAAAGGTGTTATGTCTTCGTCCGTGAAAGATGAAGAAAAAGATGAAAAGAATATATATGAAATGTATTACAGTTATGAAGAACCATTGCAAAAAGTAGTACCACATCGTGTATTAGCAATGAATCGTGGCGAGAAAGAAGATATATTGAGAGTTGCTGTTGTTCCGCCAGTAGATGAGATAGTAACTTTCTTAAATAAGAAAGTAATTCGTGATAACGATTCGAAAAGTGCACATTATGTACAATTAGCGATTGAAGATGGTTATAAACGATTAATTCAATCTTCAATCGAAAGAGAAATTCGTAAAGAATTAACAGAAACAGCTGAAGAACAAGCGATACATATTTTCTCTGAGAACTTACGTAACTTATTATTACAACCTCCGATGAAAGGGAAAGTCGTGCTAGCGGTAGATCCGGCATATAGAACTGGTTGTAAATTGTCTGTAGTAGATGATACGGGGAAAGTACTACATATCGATGTTATTTATCCGCATCCACCTGTTCGTAAATATGATGATGCAAAAACGAAAGTTCTTTCTATTATAGATAAATATCAAGTTGAAATGATTGCAATTGGTAATGGGACAGCATCTAGAGAAACAGAAGAGTTTATAGTAGATGTATTACAAAGTGTGAACCGAGATGTCTTTTATATTATTGTAAATGAAGCGGGTGCTAGTGTATATTCAGCTTCTGATTTAGCCCGTGAGGAATTCCCAAATTTACAAGTTGAAGAGAGAAGTGCCGTTTCTATTGGAAGACGTCTGCAAGATCCACTTGCTGAACTTGTGAAAATTGATCCTAAATCAGTTGGGGTTGGACAATACCAACATGATGTATCTCAAAAGAGACTGAATGAGTCATTAACATTTGTAGTAGAAACAGCTGTTAACCAAGTTGGGGTTAATGTAAATACGGCTTCGGTTGCATTGTTACAATATGTTTCAGGTTTATCGAAAACTGTTGCGAAAAATATTGTGGCAAAGAGAGAAGAAGATGGGAAATTCACGAAGCGCACGGAATTAAAGAAAATCCCGCGTTTAGGTGCAAAGACGTATGAACAATGTATAGGTTTCTTACGTATACTAGAAGGAGCGAATCCATTAGATCGAACAGGTATTCATCCAGAGCAATATAAAAATGTTGAATTGTTATTGAAGAGTCTAGGGTTATCGATAGATGACGTAGGACAACCGCAATTACAAAAGAGATTGGAAGAAGTAGAGATTTCTAAGTTATCTCAAGAAACAGGAGTTGGGGAGCCGACGTTAGTTGATATTATAGATGCGCTTATTAGTCCAGAAAGAGATATGAGGGATGAGTTGCCTAAACCACTTCTGAAAAAAGGGATTTTGAAATTAGAAGATTTAAAACGTGGTATGGAACTAGAAGGAACAGTTCGTAACGTTGTTGATTTTGGTGCTTTTGTTGATGTTGGCGTAAAGCAAGATGGTTTAGTACATATTTCTAAACTTAGCAAACAGTTTGTAAAGCATCCGTTAGATGTTGTATCAGTAGGGCAAATTGTAAAAGTATGGGTAGATGATATTGATACAAAAAAAGGACGCGTTGCACTATCTATGTTGCCGATTGAATAGTAAGAGAAGAGAGCAGATGAAACTGCTCTTTTTTTATGGAATAAAAAGTGTAATGGATTATGAGCTTTGATGTATTTTGCTATAATAAAACCAGCATTCATTTAATAATTTAATTTGATACCGGTTTTTTTCGAAATATGCACGTTGCATTTGTTTTTTTAGCCACGTAGGCATAGGAATCCCTCCTTGTTTAATCCTGCTCTCAAAAATCTAAAATGCTATTGATGAGAGGTTGGTGAGTGGATTTCTATTCATGTTTTGTTTTTAGAAACCACGCTTCTTACATGAGGATGGGTATATGTACTATTTAATATATGTATAAGAAGGGAGAAAAGTGTAAAAATATTTTTTTGTTTAGGAGGAATGAGAGTGGATGAGCAAGAAATTCAGCGACTAGTGGAAGAAGTGTCACTACAATACTTTGAGATGCCGTTCTTACATAAAGCAGTGTTTAATAATAGATTACGTACAACTGGTGGGCGTTATTTATTGAAGAGTCATAATATCGAACTGAATTATCGATATTACGAAGTGTATGGTGAAGAAGAGTTAGTCGGGATTATTAAACATGAGCTTTGTCATTATCACTTACATATTGCAGGAAGAGGGTATAAGCACAGGGACAGGGATTTTCGTGAGTTGTTAAAGAAAGTTGATGCACCACGTTTTTGTAAACAAATGATTAATGAAGAGAAGCAAAAAAAGATTTATAAGTATGAATGTATGGAGTGTTCACTTCAATATGTAAGAAGGCGTCAAATAAATACAAAAAGATATGTCTGTGGAAAGTGTAAAGGGAAACTCAAACCGATATCGAAAACATCTTGACAGTAAAAACGCAATCCAGTATATTATAAACATGTCACGTTTGAACAAGATGTTGTTAAAAACTTCTTGACTTACAGAGAGAATTTTTATAAGATACAAATTGTCTTCATTATTCCGCAGTAGCTCAGTGGTAGAGCTATCGGCTGTTAACCGATCGGTCGTAGGTTCGAGTCCTACCTGCGGAGCCATACAGAGAAGTACCCAAGTGGCTCAAGGGGCTCCCCTGCTAAGGGAGTAGATCGCTAACGCGGTGCGAGGGTTCGAATCCCTTCTTCTCTGCCATACATATTGGCCCGTTGGTCAAGTGGTTAAGACACCGCCCTTTCACGG
>NZ_JBBOTS010000001.1:242500-257500 GCF_038005705.1 Bacillus sp. FSL L8-0199
AGTTTGACTGGGGCGGTCGCCTCCTAAAGTGTAACGGAGGCGCCCAAAGGTTCCCTCAGAATGGTTGGAAATCATTCGTAGAGTGCAAAGGCATAAGGGAGCTTGACTGCGAGACCTACAAGTCGAGCAGGGACGAAAGTCGGGCTTAGTGATCCGGTGGTTCCGCATGGAAGGGCCATCGCTCAACGGATAAAAGCTACCCCGGGGATAACAGGCTTATCTCCCCCAAGAGTCCACATCGACGGGGAGGTTTGGCACCTCGATGTCGGCTCATCGCATCCTGGGGCTGTAGTCGGTCCCAAGGGTTGGGCTGTTCGCCCATTAAAGCGGTACGCGAGCTGGGTTCAGAACGTCGTGAGACAGTTCGGTCCCTATCCGTCGTGGGCGTAGGAAATTTGAGAGGAGCTGTCCTTAGTACGAGAGGACCGGGATGGACGCACCGCTGGTGTACCAGTTGTTCTGCCAAGGGCATAGCTGGGTAGCTATGTGCGGAAGGGATAAGTGCTGAAAGCATCTAAGCATGAAGCCCCCCTCAAGATGAGATTTCCCATAGCGTAAGCTAGTAAGATCCCTGAAAGATGATCAGGTTGATAGGTTCGAGGTGGAAGCATGGTGACATGTGGAGCTGACGAATACTAATAGATCGAGGACTTAACCATATAATATGTAGCAATGTTATCTAGTTTTGAAGGAATATGCCTTCATAGTTTGGTGATGATGGCAGAGAGGTCACACCCGTTCCCATACCGAACACGGAAGTTAAGCTCTCTAGCGCCGATGGTAGTTGGGACCTTGTCCCTGTGAGAGTAGGACGTCGCCAAGCTATTTATATTGTCGCGGGGTGGAGCAGCACGGTAGCTCGTCGGGCTCATAACCCGAAGGTCGCAGGTTCAAATCCTGTCTCCGCAACCAAATGGTCCCGTGGTGTAGTGGTTAACATGCCTGCCTGTCACGCAGGAGATCGCCGGTTCGACCCCGGTCGGGACCGCCATTTCATATAAAGAAAAGAACGAAACAAGTTGTTTCGTATTTTTTTATTTGTTTTAACAAAAAACTAATAAAGACAGTCAAACTATCCTTAGGACAACTCCTAAGGACTTTTTTATATATTCAAAACCTGTATAATAAAGAGCAGAGAACATTGTGAGTAAAGTAGGTGAAGTCTGTGAGTAAATATGAAGTAACAACAAAATCTTCTGAGGAGACACAAAGGTTATCAGAAAAACTAGGTGAGCTCGTAGAGGCACAAGATGTAATTATTTTAGAAGGAGATCTTGGAGCTGGTAAGACGACTTTTACAAAGGGACTAGCAAAAGGTCTTGGAGTGAAAAGAGTTGTAAATAGTCCTACCTTTAATATCATTAAAGAATATAAAGGAAGATTACCGCTATATCATATGGACGTGTATCGCTTAGCAGAAAGTGAAGAGGACTTAGGCTTTGATGAATATTTCTACGGTGAAGGAATTACGGTAGTAGAATGGGCTCATTTAATAGAGGCATATTTACCAAATGAAAAGTTACAAATTAGTTTATTCCATGCTGGAGATGACACAAGAAGAATTATACTCGAGCCAATTGGAGATCGCTATATTAGATTATGTGAGGAGCTATTACAAGATGAAAGTACTAGCAATTGATACTTCAAATTACGTAATGGGTGTATCCCTTATTGAGGAAGGAAACGTAATTGGGGAAATCATTACAAATTTAACGAAAAACCATTCTGTACGTCTTATGCCAGCTGTAGAGAAACTGTTAAAAGAGTGTGGCGTAAAACCGAAGGAATTAACTAAAATCGTTGTAGCTGCTGGACCTGGATCCTATACAGGTGTTCGCATAGGCGTGACTGCGGCAAAAACATTAGCTTGGTCACTTCAAATACCAATTGTAGGTGTATCAAGTTTAGAGGTAGTAGCTGCAAACGGTGCTAACTTTAACGGGTTAATTTGTCCTTTATTTGATGGAAGACGTGGGCAAATTTATACAGGGTTATATACATATGAAGGAGAGCAGTTAACTTCAATAGAAGAAGACCGAATTATTCTTATTGTGGACTGGTTGCAAATGTTAAAAGATAAAGGACAGCCTGTTTTATTTATCGGTAACGATGTTAAATTGCATAAAGAAACAATTATAGAACATTTAGGTGATCAAGCTGTATTCGCTCCATTTACTAAAAATAATCCAAGACCAAGTGAGCTAGCATTCTTAGGATTACAAAAAGAAGAACAAGATGTGCATACGTTTGTTCCGAGCTATCTTCGTTTAGCTGAAGCTGAAACAAAGTGGTTAGAAAGTCAAAACAAGTAGGAGCTTGCAGAAGATGGATATGATATTTAGAAAGATGGAGCTTGATGATATTGCTCAAATTGTAGCTATTGAAGAAGCGTCTTTTTCAACTCCTTGGACTGCAGATGCCTTTCATCGTGAATTAACGATGAATGAACATGCACATTATATTGTGTTAGAAAAAGATGGTCGTGTAGTCGGGTATTGTGGATTGTGGATAATTATTGATGAATCACATATAACAAATATAGCTATTTTGCCAGAATACCGAGGTCAAAAGTTAGGAGATGCCCTATTGAAAGCAGTTATTTCTGAAGCGAAAGAACTAGGGGTAAAAACAATGACACTTGAAGTACGTGTATCAAATGAAGTAGCAAAGCAGTTATACAGAAAATACGGATTTCAAAATGGTGGGATTCGTAAACGATACTATGCAGACAATCAGGAAGATGGTCTCGTAATGTGGGTGAATATATAATGGAAAAAAATACGATTATACTTGGTATTGAAACAAGTTGTGATGAAACAGCAGTAGCAGTTGTTAAAAATGGAACGGAAATTATTGCGAATGTCGTTGCATCACAAATTGAAAGTCATAAACGTTTTGGCGGCGTTGTACCAGAGATTGCATCCCGTCATCATGTAGAAGAAATTACAGTTGTGTTAGAAGAAGCTTTAAAGGAAGCAAACATCACATTTGATGATATTGATGCAATTGCTGTAACAGAAGGTCCTGGTTTAGTAGGAGCACTTCTAATTGGAGTAAATGCAGCGAAGGCAGTAGCGTTTGCACATGATATTCCGTTAGTCGGTGTTCATCATATTGCTGGTCATATTTATGCGAACCGTTTAGTAAAAGAAGTTCAATTCCCGTTATTATCACTTGTTGTATCCGGTGGGCATACAGAACTTGTTTATATGAAAGAACATGGTTCATTCGAAGTAATTGGTGAAACACGAGACGATGCAGCTGGAGAAGCATATGATAAAGTAGCTCGTACGTTATCTATGCCATATCCAGGTGGTCCTCATATTGATCGCCTTGCACATGAAGGAGAACCGACAATTGATTTGCCTCGTGCATGGCTAGAACCGGATTCATATGATTTTAGCTTTAGTGGATTGAAATCAGCAGTTATCAACACTGTGCATAACGCAAAACAACGCGGTATAGAAATTGCGCCAGAAGATTTAGCGGCAAGTTTCCAAGAAAGTGTAATAGATGTACTTGTAACGAAAGCAGCTCGTGCAGCAGAAGCTTATAATGTAAAGCAATTACTTCTTGCTGGTGGAGTAGCTGCTAATAAAGGACTTCGTGCGCGATTAGAAGAGGAATTTGCACAAAAAGAAAACATTGAATTAATTATTCCACCGCTATCTTTATGCACAGATAATGCAGCGATGATTGCAGCCGCAGGGACAATTGCTTATGAACAAGGTAAGCGTGCAACATTAGCCTTAAATGCAAATCCAGGATTAGATATTGAAGCATAGTTATGCACATAATTAACCACAGGTTGTGGATAAAACCCATATTGTCTGTTGATAATATGGGTTTTATTGTGTATATAAAATGTTGATAACTTTTTTGTCGATTGTGGATAATGTGGAAAAGTTATTTTAAGGTTTATTTTATAAAGGTGGATATGTGTATAAAATTGTGGATAAATAGGATGATGTCAGACCTTTGAATTTGTTCTTTTTCGGGAAATAAAAAGTAAGAAGATATCCCCGAAAAACATTTTGAAACATCCCCCTATTATAGAAGATGCTAATATTGTCAATCTTTGTCGTTAAATCGATATTTCGTGTCGAATTGTTAATATATATAGGGTTACAATAGATATATTTGAAAAATCGTTGGTATATTCTAAGTTACGATTGATATACTCAAAAAATTGTTTCTGTATTAAAAGAAAAAAAGATGTCGCATAGTCAAAAATCCTGACTTATGAGACATCTTCCTTATTTAAATATGCTTATACATGCAGCTCTTCCCATTCTGCCATACAAGTTTCAAGTTGTTCTTGTAGCGTTTGCTTTTTAGTTGTAATTTCACTAGCTTTTTCATAATCTGCATATATTTCTGGTAAGCAAAGTTGATCTTCTAACGTAGCAATTTCTTCTTCTAATTCTAATATACTTTGTTCTAGCTCTTCAATTTTTCTGGTGCGTTGACGCTCTAGTTTTTTACGCTCTTTTTCTTCTAAATAATTTAATTTCTCTTGTGCAACCACCTTTTGAACAGGAATGTCACTTTCTTGCTGTTCAAGTTCTGCACGTTCAATCATTTCATTTTTCTTTTCAACGTAGTAATCGTAATCCCCTAAATATTCCTGTGCACCTTCTGTTGATAACTCAACCACAGTCGTTGTTACACGGTTAATAAAGTAGCGGTCATGTGAGACGAATAGAAGAGTCCCTGGGTAATCAATTAAAGCATTCTCCAAAATCTCTTTACTATTTAAATCAAGGTGGTTCGTAGGCTCATCTAGAATTAACAAATTTGACTTTTGCATCATAAGTTTTGCAAGAGCTAATCGAGCTTTTTGTCCACCACTAAGAGAAGATACTGGTTTCAGTACATCATCTCCTGTGAATAAAAAATTCCCGAGTATAGTACGGATTTCTTTTTCAGGTTGCAGTGGATATTCATCCCATAATTCATTTAAAACCCGTTTAGAAGATGTTAAGTTTGCTTGTTCTTGATCATAATAACCAACAGATACATTTGATCCGAAAGAAACATCACCATTTAATAGTGGTAACTTATTCACAATAGACTTTAACAATGTGGATTTCCCAATTCCGTTTGGACCAACTAAAGCAACACTATCTCCGCGAGTTAAGCGCATAGTTACATGTTCAATTATAGGGTTCTCATCATAGCCGATGGTTGCATCATTTACTTGTAAAACATCATTTCCACTTTGCTTTTCAATATCGAAGTGGAATGATGCTGACTTAGAATCCCCTAATGGTCTCGTTAATAATTCCATTCTGTCTAGTTGTTTACGACGACTTTGAGCACGTTTCGTTGTAGAAGCGCGAGCTATATTCTTTTGAACGAAGTCCTCAAGTTTTGCGATTTCATCTTGTTGTTTTTCGTAACGTTTCATTTCTTGCTCATATAATGCTGATTTTAAGTCTAAATATTTACTGTAGTTACCAACAAATCGTCTGCTTTCTTTATTCGAAATTTCATATACTTGTGTAACGAGTTTGTCTAAGAAATAACGGTCATGTGAAACGATTAATATTGCGCCAGGATAACCTTGTAAATATTGCTCAAGCCACGTTAATGTTTCGATGTCTAAATGGTTTGTAGGCTCGTCCAAAATAAGTAAGTCTGGTTTTGTTAATAATAATTTCCCGAGAGCTAATCTTGTTTTTTGCCCGCCGCTTAAAGTAGAGATCGTCGTCTGGTGCGTTTCAACTGGGAAGCCAAGGCCGCTTAAAATGGAGCGAATATCCGCTTCATATTGATATCCACCTTGATCTTTATAATTGAGTTGCAATTGGTCATAATCAGCTAACAATCTTTCATATGTAGCTTCGTTTGAAAAGTTTTCTTCTTTTCCCATTTCTTGCTCAAGCCTTCGAAGTTTTGTCTCCATTTGCTGTAAGTGGGTAAAGACGGTTAGCATTTCATCCCAAATTGTTAAAGACGTTTCTAGTCCAGTATTTTGAGCTAAATATCCGATTGAGACATCTTTAGGTTTTATAATTTCGCCACCGTCATGAGATAATTCACCAGCGATAATTTTTAATAATGTAGATTTGCCTGCTCCATTCCTTCCAACTAATGCGATACGATCTTTTGTTTGTACTTCCAATTTTATGTTTGCAAGAATCGTTTCTGCACCGTATAATTTCGAAAGCGCGTTTACTTGTAATAAAATCAATGTTTTCACCTCAAATAATTTCTTAACTTTGCCATGTTTATATTTCTCAATCATACTAAAAATAGTGTATAGTTTAAAATAAAGAGAGAATACTTCTTCTCTTTATTATACAAGGAATTTAATGAGTGCTAAACTTCTGTATTTGATTAAAGTATATGAATAAAGATAGGAAGAGAGGAGAGGTCATATGGATCAGCAAAAGATTCCACAAGCCACTGCTAAAAGATTGCCTCTATACTATCGATTTATCCAAAACTTATCTCTTTCTGGTAAGCAGCGTGTTTCATCGGCCGAATTGAGTGAGGCAGTAAAAGTAGATTCCGCAACAATACGAAGAGATTTTTCGTATTTTGGAGCGTTAGGGAAAAAGGGATATGGATATAACGTAAATTATTTATTATCATTTTTCCGTGAAACACTTGATCAAGATGATATAACACGTGTAGCACTTATTGGAGTAGGTAATTTAGGGACCGCTTTCTTACATTATAATTTCACGAAAAACAATAATACAAAAATTGAAATGGCATTTGATGTTAGTGAAGAGAAAGTTGGAACAGAAATCGGGGGCATTCCTGTATACCATTTAGATGAATTAGAAGAGAGATTATCAAATGATATACAAGTGGCAATATTAACAGTACCGGCTACAGTAGCACAAGCTGTAGCAGATAGATTAGCTGAAACGAGCGTACATGGTATTTTGAATTTCACACCAGCACGATTAAACGTATCAGAGAATATTAGAATTCATCATATTGATTTAGCTGTAGAGTTACAAACATTAGTTTACTTTTTGAAAAACTATCCACAATAAAACGCAGAGGAAGCGACCTCTGCGTTTTATTATTGTTTCTTCTTTGTGAATTTAACTAATATAAGGCGAAGTGCCAAATTAAAATCAATTGTTGCCATAACTGCAAATAGTATTGTCCACACATTCCAGATTGTATCTGTCACGTTCGTAATGGCGAAGCGTGTAAAGATACATCCAAGAAGGAAGTATAGTGCAGCCATGAACAATGGTGAGTTTCTCATACAAAAAATCCTCCGATAAAGCCTTGCATTTTTTCAGCTTCTTTAATCATTTCTTGAATTTGCTCATTGCTCATAAAAATTTGCCCAATAGCGACTAATGTATTCATCGCAACATGAGCTGCAATCGGAACGATAATACGCTTCGTCTTCACATATAAGAAGGCGAATACGAGCCCCATAGCAGTGTATACCAATAAATGAGTAAAATCAAAATGAATTGCTGCGAATACAAGCGAACTAATGATAGCTGCGATAAAGAAGTTAAACTTCTTATAAAGCGTGCCGAATAGAATTTTTCTAAATACGATTTCTTCTAAGATAGGTCCAATTATAGATACAACAATAAGGAACCAAGGTATCGTTCTTGCGATGTCCATCAGTCTGTCTGTATTCTCAGATTCACGTGGAACCCCAAATACATACATTTCAATCATACCTGCAATGGATTGTGAGATGATTGCTAAGAAGAACCCGATGAAAATCCATCCAATAGTAGCTGGGACAGAAGAGCGCATTGGATCTAAATGCCTGTCACGAATATCTGTTCTAAGTAACCAAAGTACGATACATAATGCAACAAAGAAGCTAATAATTGCCCAGTGTCCCGTTATGATTTGTCCTTTTTCCTCAATGGTAAATCCTCTATTATCGTAGAGTCCTGTTTTTAGGAGAAGTGGTAATCCAACAACGCCGGATAACTGCATTAAAATGTATGTAACGATAATCCACCAGTATTGTTTCTTCAAATGGTTTAACCATCCTTTCTAACTATAGTGTATGAGATAAGTTAGGATAACATGTAAATATGCTACCTACGATATAAACCTCACTTGAATTATGTTTTTTTCGTAAATCCTTATTTGAAATTATAATAGAAGACAGGAGAAAGTTGTGTGTGTAGCGAAAACAACTTAGGGTGTCCTTTCATATTGTAACATACGAGCAGTGGAAACAACGATTCATATAGTAAAGGCAGTATTCTATATAGAAAGTTTATATAGTGATTTGCGAAAAAATTATGATTTTTTTACTTGCAAAAGAAATTGAGATTATTTATTATTATAAGTGTGTTAGCACTCGGGTGACTTGAGTGCTAATAAAAGAAATTTACATAACAAAATGAGGAGGTTATTGTTCATGCTAAAGCCATTAGGTGATCGCGTTGTAATTGAGCTTGTTCAAGCAGAAGAAAAAACAGCAAGTGGTATCGTATTACCAGATACTGCAAAAGAAAAACCACAAGAGGGTAAAGTTGTTGCAGTAGGTACTGGTCGAGTGCTTGAGAATGGTGAGCGTGTTGCTTTAGAGGTAGCAGCAGGTGATCTTATCATCTTCTCAAAATATGCAGGTACTGAAGTGAAATATGAAGGTACAGACTACTTGATTTTACGTGAAAGTGACATTTTAGCAGTTATCGGTTAATTATATAAATCTTAAAAAATCCAAGGGGGTCAATTATTATGGCAAAAGATATTAAATTTAGTGAAGAAGCACGTCGTTCGATGCTTCGCGGTGTCGACACTCTTGCAAATGCAGTAAAAGTAACGCTTGGACCAAAAGGTCGTAACGTTGTACTTGAGAAAAAATTTGGTTCACCACTTATTACAAATGATGGTGTAACAATCGCAAAAGAAATCGAATTAGAAGATGCATTCGAAAACATGGGTGCGAAATTAGTAGCAGAAGTTGCTAGCAAAACAAATGACGTAGCTGGTGACGGAACAACAACTGCAACTGTATTAGCGCAAGCTATGATTCGTGAAGGTCTTAAAAACGTAACAGCTGGTGCGAACCCAATGGGTCTTCGTAAAGGTATCGAAAAAGCTGTTACTGCTGCAATTGAAGAATTAAAAACGATTTCTAAACCAATCGAAGGTAAATCTTCTATCGCACAAGTAGCTGCTATTTCTGCTGCTGACGAAGAAGTAGGTCAATTAATCGCTGAAGCAATGGAGCGCGTTGGTAACGACGGCGTTATTACTTTAGAAGAATCTAAAGGCTTCACAACAGAATTAGACGTAGTAGAAGGTATGCAATTTGATCGTGGATATGCATCTCCTTACATGATTACTGATTCTGACAAAATGGAAGCAGTTCTTGATAACCCATACATCTTAATCACTGACAAAAAGATTTCTAACATTCAAGAAATCTTACCAGTATTAGAGCAAGTGGTACAACAAGGTAAACCACTTCTTATCATTGCTGAAGATGTAGAAGGCGAAGCGTTAGCTACATTAGTAGTGAACAAACTTCGTGGTACATTCAATGTAGTAGCTGTTAAAGCTCCTGGATTTGGTGACCGTCGTAAAGCAATGCTAGAAGATATCGCGATCTTAACTGGTGGCGAAGTAATCACTGAAGAATTAGGCCGTGACTTAAAATCTGCTACAGTTGAATCTTTAGGACGCGCTGGTAAAGTTGTTGTAACGAAAGAAAACACAACTGTAGTTGAAGGTGTAGGAAGCACAGAACAAATTGAAGCTCGCATCGGTCAAATCCGTGCGCAATTAGAAGAAACAACTTCTGAATTCGATCGTGAAAAATTACAAGAGCGTCTTGCAAAACTTGCAGGTGGCGTAGCGGTAATTAAAGTAGGTGCAGCAACTGAAACTGAGTTGAAAGAACGCAAACTTCGCATTGAAGATGCACTTAACTCAACTCGTGCAGCAGTAGAAGAAGGTATCGTTGCAGGTGGTGGTACTTCACTTATGAACGTATACACAAAAGTAGCTTCTATCGTAGCTGAAGGCGACGAAGCAACAGGTATCAACATCGTACTTCGCGCACTAGAAGAGCCAGTTCGTCAAATCGCAATCAACGCTGGTCTAGAAGGATCTGTAGTTGTAGAGCGTCTAAAAGGCGAAAAAGTAGGCGTTGGTTTCAACGCAGCTACTGGCGAATGGGTTAACATGCTTGAGTCTGGTATCGTAGATCCAGCTAAAGTAACTCGTTCTGCACTTCAAAACGCAGCATCTGTTGCAGCTATGTTCTTAACAACTGAAGCTGTAGTAGCTGACAAGCCAGAACCAAATGCACCAGCAATGCCTGACATGGGCGGCATGGGCATGGGCGGTATGGGCGGAATGATGTAATTCCGTTTGTCCTAAAAAACATCCATTTCTATATAGAAATGGATGTTTTTTTATGTTTTTTAGAAAAGGAAATGAATTTCTGTAGAATTTTGTCGCTTTCTCTCTTGACCATACCGACACTTCATTGTTAGAATCTAGGAAGATAATATAAAACGATCCTTCATATATCCTCAATGATATGGTTTGAGAGTCTCTACCGGGTTACCGTAAACAACCTGACTATGAAGGCAGTGTGTCTTATATTTATAAAGAGCGGAGACTATCTTTCTTTATAAAGCCAGACCCCTGCCTTTTCTTTGTTATGAGACTAGAGGCGGAGGACTGGCTTTTTTTATTATATTGGTAATGCTTTTCGCCAAATTGGTGAAAATATTTATATACGAGAACTAACGTTGGGGTGATTATTTTGAAGAAACAACACGATACAATTATCGTTTTAGATTTTGGAAGTCAATACAATCAGTTAATAGCACGTCGAATTCGTGAGTTCGGTGTATACAGTGAACTTCATCCACATACAATTACTGCAGAAGAAATTAAAGCAATGAATCCAAAAGGGATTATTTTCTCTGGTGGACCAAATAGCGTATACGGTGAAGGTGCATTACATTGTGATGAAAAAATCTTTGAACTAGGTTTACCAATCTTCGGTATTTGTTACGGTATGCAGCTTATGACGCAACACTTCGGTGGTAAAGTAGAGCGTGCAAATCACCGTGAGTACGGAAAGGCTGTTCTTAAAGTAGAGAACGAATCAAAATTATATGCGAACCTTCCAGAAGAGCAAGTTGTATGGATGAGCCATGGTGACTTAGTAACTGGTTTACCTGAAGGATTCGTAGTAGACGCAACAAGTGAGTCTTGCCCAATTGCTGGTATGAGCAATGAAGACAAAAACTTATACGGTGTACAATTCCACCCAGAAGTACGTCACTCTGAGCACGGTAACGATTTAATTAAAAACTTCGTATTCGGCGTATGTGGTTGTTCTGAAGGATGGAACATGGAGAACTTTATCGAAGTAGAATTAGAAAAAATTCGTGAAACTGTTGGAGACAAAAAAGTACTATGCGCACTTAGTGGCGGTGTAGACTCTTCTGTTGTAGCAGTATTAATTCATAAAGCAATCGGCGATCAATTAACTTGTATTTTCGTTGACCACGGCTTACTGCGTAAAGGCGAAGCAGAAGGCGTTATGAAAACATTTAGCGAAGGCTTCCACATGAACGTTATTAAAGTGGATGCAAAAGAACGCTTCATGAACAAGTTAAAAGGTGTAGAAGATCCAGAACAAAAACGTAAAATCATCGGTAACGAATTCATTTACGTATTTGATGATGAAGCGTCTAAATTACAAGGTATGGACTTTTTAGCACAAGGTACACTTTACACAGACATCGTTGAAAGTGGTACAGCAACTGCACAAACAATTAAATCTCACCACAACGTTGGTGGACTTCCAGAAGACATGCAGTTCAAATTAATTGAGCCTTTAAACACTTTATTTAAAGATGAAGTACGTGTATTAGGATCAGAACTAGGAATTCCTGATGAAATCGTATGGCGTCAACCATTCCCAGGTCCTGGTCTTGGTATTCGTGTATTAGGTGAAATTACAGAAGAGAAATTAGAAATCGTTCGTGAATCTGATGCGATTTTACGTGAAGAAATTATTAAAGCGGGCTTAGACCGTGAAATCTGGCAATACTTCACTGCACTTCCTGGTATGCGTAGCGTAGGTGTTATGGGTGACGAGCGTACTTACGATTACACAGTAGGTATCCGTGCAGTAACATCTATCGACGGTATGACAGCTGACTGGGCACGTATCCCTTGGGACGTATTAGAGAAAATCTCTGTACGTATCGTAAACGAAGTAAAACACGTTAACCGTATCGTGTATGATGTAACGAGTAAGCCACCAGCAACTATTGAGTGGGAATAGTATTTATAAAAAGATCCATCTATTGCTTATGTATAGATGGATCTTTTTTATTTTGGCATTAATACGAACGAAACTATAAAAATTTATGAAAATGTTCGTTTTTAAATTGACAAAACTACTTCGTCGAGTTAATATGATTATGTAATTCAAACGAAAAGTGAATATTATAGCCGTCGTATAATATCGGGGATATGGCCCGAAAGTTTCTACCTAGCTACCGTAAATGGCTTGACTACGAGGCGTTTGTATAAAGATGAGGGGAAACTTGTCTTTGTTTATAGAACGCTTCCATGTATATATGCAATGGAAGTCTTTTTTATTTCTCGGGATAAAAGAGGGCTAGGGTGAAATACGGCGAGTAATCATATAACGGGGGAAACATAGGATGAAACGCTATTTTCAGTTTGATGAGCTCGGTACGAATTATAAGACTGAGTTCATAGCAGGGTTAACGACATTTCTATCTATGGCTTACGTACTATTTGTCAATCCTGCTACGCTGTCGCTTGGAAATGTTAAAGGGTTACCAGCAGGTACAGGGATGGATCCAGGTGCAGTATTCGTTGCTACGGCATTAGCGGCAGCGATCGGTTCGTTAATTATGGGTATTTTCGCGAAGTATCCAATTGCTTTAGCGCCAGGTATGGGGATTAACGCGTTCTTTGCTTATACAGCAGTGTTAACGATGGGTATTCCGTGGCAAACGGCCATTGCCGGAACATTAATGTCAGGTATTATCTTTATTATTCTTACTGCTTCAGGTATTCGTGAAAAAATCATTAATGCAATTCCATCGGAGTTAAAGTTTGCAGTAGCAGCAGGTATTGGATTATTCATTGCTTTCCTTGGATTCCAAAATGCCGGAATTATCGTGAAAAACGATGCGGTTCTTGTTGGGTTGGGGGACTTAACAAAGGGCACAACGTTACTAGCAATCTTCGGGGTTGTTACTACGATCATCTTCATGATTAAGAAAGTTAATGGTGCAGTATTCTACGGTATGATTCTTACAGCGATCTTAGGAGTTGCAACAGGATTAATTGATACTCCGAAAGCTGTGGTGGGAGCAATACCGAGTCTAGAACCAACGTTCGGCGCGGCGTTAACGCACTTCGGAGATATTTTCACAGTTCAAATGGGGATTGTTATTATAACGTTCTTCTTTATCGATTTCTTTGATACAGCAGGTACGCTTGTAGCGGTTGCAAATCAAGCAGGATTAATGAAGAACAATAAATTACCACGTGCAGGAAAAGCGTTATTTGCAGATGCGATTGCAACTGTAATTGGTGCGATTTTAGGTACATCAACAACAACGTCTTACATTGAATCGTCTGCAGGGGTAGCAGCAGGAGGACGTTCTGGATTTACAGCAGTTGTAACAGCAGGATTCTTCTTACTGGCACTATTCTTCTCGCCATTACTAAGTGTTGTAACGCCAGCTGTAACGGCACCGGCTTTAATTATTGTAGGAATCTTGATGGTTTCTTCCTTAGGGGAAATTGATTGGAAGAAATTCGAGATTGCAGTACCAGCATTCTTTACAATTATCTCTATGCCACTTACGTATAGTATCGCAACTGGGATTGCGATTGGATTTATCTTCTATCCAATTACAATGGTTGTGAGTGGTCGTCGTAAAGAGGTTCATCCGATTATGTATGTTATGGGAGTTTTATTCGTACTATATTTCATCTATGTTCGTAAATAAAAGGGGTTTTTAAAGGTCTAGACTTAAGGGGAGTCTAGACCTTTTTTGCGTCTTCAGAAAATCTTAAGGATTTCCGAGCGTTTTTCTTCAGAAGTTTTCCTATAATAGAAGTTAGGGATTAAAAAAGTGATGGGGGAGATATTGTGGCACACGAAACAATACTTGTCGTAGATGATGAAAAAGAAATTCGGAATTTAATTACAATCTATTTAAAGAATGAAGGATATAAAGTATTACAAGCAGGAGACGGAGAAGAAGGATTACGTCTATTGGAAGAAAATGAAGTACATCTAGTCGTATTAGATATTATGATGCCGAAAGTGGATGGTATTCATATGTGTATGAAGGTAAGGGAAGCGAAAGAAATGCCTATTATTATGCTTTCTGCGAAAACGCAAGATATGGATAAGATTTTAGGGTTAACAACGGGTGCAGATGATTATGTAACGAAACCATTTAATCCGTTAGAGTTAATCGCAAGAATTAAATCTCAGTTACGCCGTTATATGAAAATGAATGGTTTCGCTATACAAAATGAGGACGAGCTAGAAATTGGAGAGATGAAAATAAACATCTCGACCCATAAAGTTATTGTGGACGGAGAAGAAGTGAAACTGACCCCAAGGGAATTTTCAATTCTAGAATTACTAGCTCGTAATCCGGGTATGGTCTTTAGCGCGGAACAAATTTATGAAAAGGTTTGGAACGAAAGATCTTTCCAGTCTGATAATACGGTAATGGTGCATATTCGAAAAGTACGTGAAAAGATTGAGGAGAATCCAAGGAAACCTAGATATATAAAAACAGTATGGGGAGTGGGGTATAAGATTGAAAAAGATATTTAATCCGTTTACTTATATAAGGAAAATAAGAGAATTAATTGAGAAATTAGTAAAGAGCGTACGAAAGAGTATAAGGATTCAATTGATTACTACTTTTGCTGCTTGTGCGTTATTAGGAGTTTTGTCAGCGAAGGGAGCTGCGCCATTTTTTGAGAATGCGAATCGTCAAGCAA
>NZ_JBBOTS010000001.1:262500-265000 GCF_038005705.1 Bacillus sp. FSL L8-0199
AAGGTGTGCGAGAGAACTCTGGTTAAGGAACTCGGCAAAATGACCCCGTAACTTCGGGAGAAGGGGTGCTTTCTTAACGGAAAGCCGCAGTGAATAGGCCCAAGCGACTGTTTAGCAAAAACACAGCTCTCTGCGAAGCCGTAAGGCGAAGTATAGGGGGTGACACCTGCCCGGTGCTGGAAGGTTAAGGAGAGGGGTTAGCGTAAGCGAAGCTCTGAACTGAAGCCCCAGTAAACGGCGGCCGTAACTATAACGGTCCTAAGGTAGCGAAATTCCTTGTCGGGTAAGTTCCGACCCGCACGAAAGGTGTAACGATTTGGGCACTGTCTCAACCAGAGACTCGGTGAAATTATAGTACCTGTGAAGATGCAGGTTACCCGCGACAGGACGGAAAGACCCCGTGGAGCTTTACTGTAGCCTGATATTGAATTTTGGTACAGTTTGTACAGGATAGGCGGGAGCCATTGAAACCGGAGCGCTAGCTTCGGTGGAGGCGCTGGTGGGATACCGCCCTGACTGTATTGAAATTCTAACCTACGGGTCTTATCGACCCGGGAGACAGTGTCAGGTGGGCAGTTTGACTGGGGCGGTCGCCTCCTAAAGTGTAACGGAGGCGCCCAAAGGTTCCCTCAGAATGGTTGGAAATCATTCGTAGAGTGCAAAGGCATAAGGGAGCTTGACTGCGAGACCTACAAGTCGAGCAGGGACGAAAGTCGGGCTTAGTGATCCGGTGGTTCCGCATGGAAGGGCCATCGCTCAACGGATAAAAGCTACCCCGGGGATAACAGGCTTATCTCCCCCAAGAGTCCACATCGACGGGGAGGTTTGGCACCTCGATGTCGGCTCATCGCATCCTGGGGCTGTAGTCGGTCCCAAGGGTTGGGCTGTTCGCCCATTAAAGCGGTACGCGAGCTGGGTTCAGAACGTCGTGAGACAGTTCGGTCCCTATCCGTCGTGGGCGTAGGAAATTTGAGAGGAGCTGTCCTTAGTACGAGAGGACCGGGATGGACGCACCGCTGGTGTACCAGTTGTTCTGCCAAGGGCATAGCTGGGTAGCTATGTGCGGAAGGGATAAGTGCTGAAAGCATCTAAGCATGAAGCCCCCCTCAAGATGAGATTTCCCATAGCGTAAGCTAGTAAGATCCCTGAAAGATGATCAGGTTGATAGGTTCGAGGTGGAAGCATGGTGACATGTGGAGCTGACGAATACTAATAGATCGAGGACTTAACCATATAATATGTAGCAATGTTATCTAGTTTTGAAGGAATATGCCTTCAATAGTTTGGTGATGATGGCAGAGAGGTCACACCCGTTCCCATACCGAACACGGAAGTTAAGCTCTCTAGCGCCGATGGTAGTTGGGACCTTGTCCCTGTGAGAGTAGGACGTCGCCAAGCAACTTTAAGACGAGTCAGAATGACTCGTCTTTTTTGTGTTTTATAATTTCTTTTCAAAGCTAAATATTTTGAAGTGCTGCTCATTTTTTTAAAGATTTTTGAGTACGTAGCTATATAAGTTTTATTCAATTTGTTTCGTGATTTTTGACAGGTAATTTAAGATTTTCTATTTTATTTCTCAAAGATAGAATTCATTGGTATGTTAAAATAGTACAGTTGTTTTTGATGTACTTTAATATAAGAAGATTTAAGTTAGAAAAGGAGATAATATGAAAAAGATAAGTATAATTACTATAGTAGTCTTAGTCCTGCTAGTAATCGTGTATATGTTAGTTGGAAATTATTTTTATAACTATGCATTAAATGCGAAACAAGAAAAGGAATTTTTGCAAGATAATCCTCATTTAGTGGAAACGGTAAATGCGTCGGGAGATGTATTGGCTGCAAATGAAGAAAAGAATGCAAACTTCGTATCGAAGTATAAACCTAACACATTAACTATACGTTCTTTCGATAAATTAAATTTAAAAGGTTATGAATATATGAATGAACCATCTAGTCATAAATGGGCAATTGTAGTTCATGGATATAGTGGTAGAGCATCGGAAATGACGAAATATATTCGTAACTTTTATGAACAAGGCTATAATGTCATAGCACCAGACCTTCGTGGACACGGAAATAGTGAAGGGGATTATGTTGGTATGGGTTGGCATGATCGTAAAGATATTTTAATTTGGATTCAACAAATCTTAAAGAAAGACCCTGATGCTGAAATAGCTCTATTTGGTGTTTCAATGGGCGGGGCAACTGTAATGATGACTTCAGGAGAAGATTTACCTTCTAATGTTAAAGTTATTATTGAAGATTGTGGATATTCAACTGTTATTGATGAATTTACTTATCAACTAAAAGATTTATTCCACTTACCGAAGTTTCCTGTTATGAATGCGGCAAATACGGTTACTAAATTAAGAGCTGGGTATGATTTAGAAGAGGCTTCAGCTGTAAAACAAGTAGCGAAAAGTAAAACACCTATGCTATTCATTCATGGGGATGCTGATACATTCGTTCCTTTTGAAATGTTAGATGAAGTATATAA
>NZ_JBBOTS010000001.1:270000-275000 GCF_038005705.1 Bacillus sp. FSL L8-0199
AGTAAACGGCGGCCGTAACTATAACGGTCCTAAGGTAGCGAAATTCCTTGTCGGGTAAGTTCCGACCCGCACGAAAGGTGTAACGATTTGGGCACTGTCTCAACCAGAGACTCGGTGAAATTATAGTACCTGTGAAGATGCAGGTTACCCGCGACAGGACGGAAAGACCCCGTGGAGCTTTACTGTAGCCTGATATTGAATTTTGGTACAGTTTGTACAGGATAGGCGGGAGCCATTGAAACCGGAGCGCTAGCTTCGGTGGAGGCGCTGGTGGGATACCGCCCTGACTGTATTGAAATTCTAACCTACGGGTCTTATCGACCCGGGAGACAGTGTCAGGTGGGCAGTTTGACTGGGGCGGTCGCCTCCTAAAGTGTAACGGAGGCGCCCAAAGGTTCCCTCAGAATGGTTGGAAATCATTCGTAGAGTGCAAAGGCATAAGGGAGCTTGACTGCGAGACCTACAAGTCGAGCAGGGACGAAAGTCGGGCTTAGTGATCCGGTGGTTCCGCATGGAAGGGCCATCGCTCAACGGATAAAAGCTACCCCGGGGATAACAGGCTTATCTCCCCCAAGAGTCCACATCGACGGGGAGGTTTGGCACCTCGATGTCGGCTCATCGCATCCTGGGGCTGTAGTCGGTCCCAAGGGTTGGGCTGTTCGCCCATTAAAGCGGTACGCGAGCTGGGTTCAGAACGTCGTGAGACAGTTCGGTCCCTATCCGTCGTGGGCGTAGGAAATTTGAGAGGAGCTGTCCTTAGTACGAGAGGACCGGGATGGACGCACCGCTGGTGTACCAGTTGTTCTGCCAAGGGCATAGCTGGGTAGCTATGTGCGGAAGGGATAAGTGCTGAAAGCATCTAAGCATGAAGCCCCCCTCAAGATGAGATTTCCCATAGCGTAAGCTAGTAAGATCCCTGAAAGATGATCAGGTTGATAGGTTCGAGGTGGAAGCATGGTGACATGTGGAGCTGACGAATACTAATAGATCGAGGACTTAACCATATAATATGTAGCAATGTTATCTAGTTTTGAAGGAATATGCCTTCAATAGTTTGGTGATGATGGCAGAGAGGTCACACCCGTTCCCATACCGAACACGGAAGTTAAGCTCTCTAGCGCCGATGGTAGTTGGGACCTTGTCCCTGTGAGAGTAGGACGTCGCCAAGCAACTTTAAGACGAGTCAGAATGACTCGTCTTTTTTGTGTTTTATAAAAATAAGAATGGCTGGTAAATCTCAGTTTATTAAAATTTCACTTTATTGTTCACATCAACAAGTTCAAAACGCTCACAGACGAGTAACATATCTTCAGAGAAATTAAGACCAAGCTCATTTAGTTCCTTTGTAAAAAAACGAACATGGGTGTCTCTCCAGTAATTATAAGTACGATCTCCTTCGCCTTCAGCGATAGCGAATTCTTCGCTTACTTCATTCATTGGTGTTACAGTTACTTCTATTGTCTTAATAATAGCTACAGGTTCATCATTACTATTGAGTATAATACTATAATCAATAGTAGTCGGTAGTGATTCATGTTCTAATTCATAAAAAATGTGACCGGAGCATGTAGCGGTTTTAATACCGTCAATTACTAGTTGTGCAAGATAATTAGGGGCATCCCCAAATTGCCAAGCTGTAACAGATTCTGGTTTTTTGTTGTTTCCCCAATAAGTATCCCAATATGTCTGTGCTAATTGATTCATTTTTATCGTTACCTCACTCTAATTCATATTTAGTCTCTTTATAATTCCTAGGAAATTTACTTACTTATTTAGTATGTCTTTGTACTCATTTAAAAGTTGTAGCGGTGTGTTGCAAATTAAAAAGATACTATGTGGAGTGAATATAGTTTGTAAATATGTTCTGTACATATATGGAATCTTTAATTTTCCAATTGCATTTTATGATAAAGGATGTAGTTACTTAAAGAACGTTCAGATTATGAATGGTAGTTTATTATCACTATGCCATATTGAAGTGAGTAATACTAGAGTTAAAATAGATGAAAAAACTGATATTCTAAATTGAATATCAGTTTAATAATATGTGACTTATATGAATCTATAGCAATACGAAAAGCGTAAATAAGATAGCCAACAAAATACGATAGTACGCAAAAGGTTTTAAACCTATCTTCTCTAAAAGCTTTAGAAAAGTTACTACCGCTAGCATCGCTACTATAAAAGAGGTAATGAATCCTACCGCAAACATAGGGATGTCATCGACACTTAAATACTTCCAACTTTTTAGTAAGTCTAAGCCTGTAGCCCCAATCATTACAGGAAGAGCTATTAGAAAAGAGAATTCAGATGCAGTCTTATAATTTACTTTTGCTAATAGACCTCCAGAGATAGTAGAGCCAGCTCTAGAGAAGCCAGGGTATACTGCTAAGCACTGAAATAATCCGATTGTTAAAGCTTGGCGGTATGTTAAATCGTCCAGTGAATAGGCTGCTGCCTCTTTCTTTTTTACTTCTGCAAAGAGCATAAGAATTGCACCTGCTACAAGTCCAATCACAACAGTGTATGGCTGGAATAAGTATGTTTTAATAATATCATGTAGTAGCAAACCAGCAACCACTGCCGGAAATACGCCAAGAAATACATGGAACGCGTTGAATTTTTTTTCTTTCTGTAGAAGAGGCTTAATATTACATAAAGAAACGAGACGTTTATGATATAAAATTGCAATGGCTAAAATTGCGCCTAGCTGAATAACAATTTCAAACGTTTTCGCTCTTTCTCCCTCAAAGCCTAATAAATGCCCGACTAATATAAGATGGCCAGTAGAGGATATAGGTAAAAATTCAGCTAATCCTTCTACAATACCGAGTATGAAGGCAATAATGATATCGCTCATAGTTTCACTCCTACAAATTAATGAATGTCTACTTTTTTAAAATAGAATAGTGTTGCAATAAATCCGGAAATTGTCGTTACTGCAATGATGATATAAGAATACTCTGGTGGATATGTCGGTTGTAATTCGTTATTTGCGATATCTAGAGTAGCGGTCCACGGGAATAAATCTTTATGCTTGGAGTTTACGAGCATAAGATTAGTCATTGTAATAATGACTGTTAATATAATGGGCGGTACATAGCTCTTCATTACAAGAGTTAGTAGCACAATAGGTGAAGACAATAGAAAGAGAAGTCCACCACATATTAAAAATTCTAGGAAAGAACCTAAAAGTAAAGAAATGTTAAAGCCAGGGAAGTTCCCCAATAGCCCTAATATTAAAGTAAGTGCCCAAGCGACTAAAGTTAGCATCATAATCCAAAGAAAGAGAATGATGAATTTACTTATAATAAAGCTAATGCGCGACACGGGGATAGTTAGTAAATTTTTCAGTGTATCTTCTGCATATTCACGGGTAAGCAAATATGCAACCACTACTCCATATAAGGGGAATCCTATAACTAAAGTAGTATATAAGTTAACGTCAGTGAATAATTGATGGAACCAAATAGTTGGAGTAGGCTGTTTTGTTTTTATATGTATATAAGAGGCTACTACAACTAAGAAAGGTGCGACACCAGCACCAATAATGCTAATTAAAAACATATTAGAGCGTTTTAGTTTTAAGAGTTCTGTATAGAGTAGATTAACCAATTGTTCCACCTCCAACTAGTTTGGTGAAATAATCTTCTAGTCTATCTTCGCTTATCATCATTTTTAATACTTCAATATCGTTAAGAACAAACGTTCTGTTTATGTATCCTTGTTGTCCAAAATGAGAGTAAATACGAATATTTCCTTCATCATGTACTTCATAATCAAAAATTTGAAGATGATTTTCTAATAACATCACAGCTTTATCGTCATTATTCACTTGAAACTCTATGTACTTACGGTTTGCTTTGCGCAGCGTATCAAGAGAAACCTCTTCTAGTAACTTTCCTTCATGAATAATTCCGATACGATCGACCAACTGTTCTATCTCGGCTAATATGTGACTAGAAATGAGTATTGTTATATTTCTTTCTTGAGCTAAAGAATGAATAAGTTTTCGTATTTCTTTAATACCAATAGGGTCTAGTCCGTTAGTTGGTTCATCTAATATGAGTAGCTCAGGATAATGGAGAAGAGCGCGTGCAATTCCTAAGCGTTGCTTCATTCCTAAAGAATACTTTCCTACTAACTTTTTTGTCTCATGCTGCAAGCCTACTATTTCTAATGCTTCTTCGATAGCATTCTTTTTGTGAACCCCAATTATCTTTGCATTAATTAGTAGGTTTTCTTTTGCAGTTAAGTTTTCATAAAATCCTGGAACTTCAACTATAGAACCAATTCTGCTTAAAATATCTTTTTGATTTTGGAATAAGTTCTCTCCGAATATTTCAATCGTTCCACTTGTAGGTTTTATAAGACTAAGCAGCATACGAATGGTTGTTGTTTTACCAGCACCGTTGCGGCCTATGAAGCCATAAATCTCTCCTTGTTGAACATTAATATTTAAATTATCTACTGATTTTTGATTGCCATATACTTTAGTAAGGTTAGTCGTTTTTATAATTGTATTTATAGGAGACACCTGCTTTCTATAAGTTCTTACTTACATCATAAAAAGGAAGGCTTAACTGCATATTAATCATTTCTTAACTATTTCTTAAAAGTATTGTGTTTTGGAATAGAAAAGCCAAAAGTAGTTCGTTTCCATGGAGTACTTTCAACCCATATATGCCCACCATTTTTTTCAACGAGTGCTTTAGAAATAGAGAGTCCGAGACCGCTACCACCAAATGAAGAGTTTCTTGATTGTTCGCTTCGGTACATTCGCTCAAATATGTTTTGTAAATCATGTTTTGGAATACCAGGGCCTTGATCCCAAATATGAAGTTTGTATTCTGCATCAGCTTCTAGCAGTTCGACTCCTATTGTTTTCCCATCCTTTCCGTAATAAATTGCATTTTTCATTAAGTTA
Organism: Bacillus sp. FSL L8-0199; assembly: GCF_038005705.1. Classification (NCBI taxonomy): domain Bacteria; kingdom Bacillati; phylum Bacillota; class Bacilli; order Caryophanales; family Bacillaceae; genus Bacillus; species Bacillus sp. FSL L8-0199. The sequence goes on from NZ_JBBOTS010000001.1 coordinate 274,928, forward strand.
CCGATAATCCGCACAATGCTTAGATGATCTGCGATGATAGGACAAGTAGACTCTGGTATGAGAATTTGCAGTT
>NZ_JBBOTS010000001.1:280000-287500 GCF_038005705.1 Bacillus sp. FSL L8-0199
ATTGGTTGTGCACGTCCAAGCAGTTAGGCTGATAAGTAGGCAAATCCGCTTATCATAAAGGCTGAGCTGTGATGGGGAAGCTCCTTATGGAGCGAAGTCTTTGATTCCCCGCTGCCAAGAAAAGCTTCTAGCGAGATAAAAGGTGCCTGTACCGCAAACCGACACAGGTAGGCGAGGAGAGAATCCTAAGGTGTGCGAGAGAACTCTGGTTAAGGAACTCGGCAAAATGACCCCGTAACTTCGGGAGAAGGGGTGCTTTCTTAACGGAAAGCCGCAGTGAATAGGCCCAAGCGACTGTTTAGCAAAAACACAGCTCTCTGCGAAGCCGTAAGGCGAAGTATAGGGGGTGACACCTGCCCGGTGCTGGAAGGTTAAGGAGAGGGGTTAGCGTAAGCGAAGCTCTGAACTGAAGCCCCAGTAAACGGCGGCCGTAACTATAACGGTCCTAAGGTAGCGAAATTCCTTGTCGGGTAAGTTCCGACCCGCACGAAAGGTGTAACGATTTGGGCACTGTCTCAACCAGAGACTCGGTGAAATTATAGTACCTGTGAAGATGCAGGTTACCCGCGACAGGACGGAAAGACCCCGTGGAGCTTTACTGTAGCCTGATATTGAATTTTGGTACAGTTTGTACAGGATAGGCGGGAGCCATTGAAACCGGAGCGCTAGCTTCGGTGGAGGCGCTGGTGGGATACCGCCCTGACTGTATTGAAATTCTAACCTACGGGTCTTATCGACCCGGGAGACAGTGTCAGGTGGGCAGTTTGACTGGGGCGGTCGCCTCCTAAAGTGTAACGGAGGCGCCCAAAGGTTCCCTCAGAATGGTTGGAAATCATTCGTAGAGTGCAAAGGCATAAGGGAGCTTGACTGCGAGACCTACAAGTCGAGCAGGGACGAAAGTCGGGCTTAGTGATCCGGTGGTTCCGCATGGAAGGGCCATCGCTCAACGGATAAAAGCTACCCCGGGGATAACAGGCTTATCTCCCCCAAGAGTCCACATCGACGGGGAGGTTTGGCACCTCGATGTCGGCTCATCGCATCCTGGGGCTGTAGTCGGTCCCAAGGGTTGGGCTGTTCGCCCATTAAAGCGGTACGCGAGCTGGGTTCAGAACGTCGTGAGACAGTTCGGTCCCTATCCGTCGTGGGCGTAGGAAATTTGAGAGGAGCTGTCCTTAGTACGAGAGGACCGGGATGGACGCACCGCTGGTGTACCAGTTGTTCTGCCAAGGGCATAGCTGGGTAGCTATGTGCGGAAGGGATAAGTGCTGAAAGCATCTAAGCATGAAGCCCCCCTCAAGATGAGATTTCCCATAGCGTAAGCTAGTAAGATCCCTGAAAGATGATCAGGTTGATAGGTTCGAGGTGGAAGCATGGTGACATGTGGAGCTGACGAATACTAATAGATCGAGGACTTAACCATATAATATGTAGCAATGTTATCTAGTTTTGAAGGAATATGCCTTCATAGTTTGGTGATGATGGCAGAGAGGTCACACCCGTTCCCATACCGAACACGGAAGTTAAGCTCTCTAGCGCCGATGGTAGTTGGGACCTTGTCCCTGTGAGAGTAGGACGTCGCCAAGCAACTTTAAGACGAGTCAGAATGACTCGTCTTTTTTGTATGCTTTCATACCTCTATCAATTGCATTTTTAACCCCTTCTAAATAAGAAAATCCATATTTTTTATCTGGCTCTAAGTAAGTTCCTTCCGCCCACTCGTTCCATGCGTTAATAAATAAAAACTCGCTGTTATAAAAAGAGTAAGTCCGATGAATTTGCTTGCTTAAATATATGGTGAACTTTTCAGGGGTAGAACCTACAAAGATGCTACTATTCGCGTTTTTACGTCGTGCAGTATTATCCCAATCAACAAAAGCACCAGGAAATGTTTTTTTCTTTGGGAGCGATCGTTGTAATATATACATCCATACTTTATCGTAGTCCCAAACATTTAATTGCATATCAGAATCATATATTACCTTATTTATGTCTGAAGAGCTATCATGGGCAATTGTATAGAAAGGTTCAAACTGAATGCTAGCATCAAATCCATTTATATTAGGTAGTGGAAAACTGTTTAATGTTTCAGCAAAGTATATACCTTTTAAACCATTTTCTCGCGCTAATGCATTCCAGTAATTAAGCATTTTTTCACAATCAGGAATATGTCCTGGACGATAAATAATGAATAGAGGTTTATCATCTATATAAATATATCTCTCATCCTGGAAAGCCTGTAATAAATAATCAAAGTGTTCCTTCCAATCAGATATATCTCCGTAGTCTTGAGGCATTAATATATGTTTATCGAGACCATCCCAAGATTTTGTCCATGGTTCATTTGCCCAAGAAAGACAAAAAGGGAAGTCAGGTTCCTTCATCTTTAATACCTCATTAAAGGGTGTTTCTAATAGTCTTTTTCCCTTAAACCAGTAATGATAATAACAAAAACCATATATCCCGTATGCTTTAGCGATTTTTGCTTGCCACTTTCTTACGGAGGGGGTAGTTAAGTCGTAATAAAAATCTTGATAAGGTTCCCTAGGTTGATAATGTCCTGAAAATAAAGGTCGTGCACTTTTAGTATTTGTCCATTCAGTAAATCCTTCCCCCCACCATCGATCATTTTCTTTTATTTGATGGAATTGTGGTAAGTAAAAAGCGATTATTTTCAAGTTATATCCCCCTTATATTATTCGTAGTTCAAGTAGTGGGAAGTTACTATTGATTTATTAAATCACTGAATTATATAGTATTTAGAAATTTTTTACATATTTTTTACTAATAAAAACATGTAAAAATTCAGCATCTAGCCCTAGTGATCTATCCTTTGGTAAATAAACAATTGTATACATATTTGCGTGTGTATAAATATATTCAATCATATCCTGCCCCCAATCGAACGTTACTAAAGATCCATTCTCATCAATAGGGTTTCCATGATAAATGGGCTCTTCAATATATTCAATCACCTCTTTATTCATTTTTGCTCTTTGCACAGTTTTTGTGAGTGTATGATACCAAGGGACAGTAAATACATGAGCACCGCCAGGTTTTAATACTCGTTCTATTTCTTTAAAGGCTTTGTTTGGCGTCATTACATGCTCAAAAACGTCTTGAGTAATGAATAAATCAAAAGATTCATTTTCAAAAGTCATGTCTTCTAAGTTTTCACATCTAATACCTTGAAAGTATTGGCCAAGAGGATAATTTCTAAAGTATTGAGAATAAGTATAGTTTTTACAGTTTTTTAATAGTAGCTGAGTCGTAATTCCTCCAGGAGAGGATTCGTGAATATTATAGGAATCCCATTTTGGAAAAAATGTATGTAAAGCATGGATTAAAGCTCGCTGCCTTGGTATAGAGTTACATGTAGAACATAAATAATGATCTCTAAGCCAATCATTATGCTCTATAAATGTAGCTTTCTTTTCGCAAATAACGCAGTACCCATTATTGTGTTTCAAATTGATTTCCACACAATATCCCTCCTATGTTAATAAATGCAATTTATGTATGGAAAATATGATACACGTCAACAATCAGCGAAATCAAAGGAAATGGGTGAAAGTTAGGTATCTCTTAAAATTACGATTAGGGAAAGAGAATAATTAACTCCCACTCGAATTAAAGTTTCACTTTATGCTATGCGATGTATCAGCTTTTATTCGTGGAAAAATGTATAGACTTAAAATATCCCTTTCGTGTATGGGTACATTTCAAAATCCTGTGCGTATATTTCTGTAACTAAGTCCATAGTTTCTTTATCATAAAAGCTTTCGTATGTTGGAAATCGGGGAAAGCCTGGATCTGTAATGCTAAGTTCTGCATAGCTTCCTGCATAAATCATCTTGTGAGCGCGATGATGATCTGAATTTGTAAGAAGTGCTAAATTAGATTTTGTTAAATCGTACATGTGTTCTATTTTAGTGATTTGTGTATTAAAATCTTCTAAAGGAATATAGCATTGAATGAAGTTTTCTTCACCAGGGACGTATTGTTGACTAAAATGTATATCTAATGCTAGGGAATTGGAACCGAATGCCTGAACGTAATATAAAAATTGTTTAAATGATATTCCTTGATTACTATATTTATCATTATAAAAATAATGACGGATGCTCTCCCATTGTGGGCTAGCATATGGATTGTCAGCAAGTAATAAAAATGAGCTGACAGCCCTTGTATAAGGATTTCGTACAAGTTTACAAACATTTTTTTTAGCCTCTAGAAGACTATTTTGTAAATGTTGAATGTAATTTGTACTGTTTTTATACACCCAGAACTCATAGTAATGAATAAAGTCATTGTATTTCTTTGCTTCAGTAAATAATCCAATTTGAAAAAAGAACCAATTAGCTAATGAGGTGCATCCGCTTCTATGACTCCAAAATAGTATAAGGGGAAAGTCTTTATGGTAATGGGGAATTCGATCTTTATGTAGGATTACATGATTTAAAAGTTCTTGATTTATATTTTTCATGAGTTTCGCACTCCTTTTTTTAGAACCTTGTGTATTTAGAAGTTTTTTTATGGGTTAAACAAGTGAGGATTGTTTATTAAATATATTCATGGGGATGAGTAAATATTATGATTGTTTTTGCAGTCAACCTTAATAAGGAAGCTATTCTAAAATGAAAATAGAAAATAAAGATAATGAAAATTTATAACAAACATACAATGATAAGAGGATGAATAATCAAAATGATCCAGTTTATTTGTGTATATTTTTAAGTTTGACGATAGGAAAAATTTATTACTAGAGAGATGATATTATGAGGAAGAATAATTATTTAATAGTAGGTGGAAATAGTTTCATTGGTATCAACCTCGCATTGGGTTTATTGAAACAGGGACAAAATGTAAAAGTATTTTCCAGACATATAAATAATTTTCCTCAAAATATTATAAGTGAAGTTGAATTTATTAAAGGTGATTTAGAAAATGTTAAGGATATATATAAGGCTTTAGTGAATATAGATATTATTATTTATTTAGCTGCGACGTCTAACGTAGCAACTTCAATTGAAGACGTTTTTGGCGATATTAATAGCAGTCTATTTTTTCTTAATTTCATGGAAAGTGTTAAAGAATTTCGTATTAAAAAAATTATATTAGCTTCTTCGGGAGGCACAGTTTATGGTGAACCTGAATATTTGCCTATTGATGAGAAACATCCATTAAGACCACTTTCCCCGTATGGAATAACAAAAGTTTCGCTGGAGAATTATTTGTATTTTTATAAGAAAAAATATGGAATAGATTATGTTGTATGTAGATATTCTAATCCGTATGGAAAATACCAAAACCCTTTAAAAAAAGTTGGGGCGATAAATTGTTTTTTGTACCAGCATCTCAGTAATGAAAGGATTCATATATATGGGAATCCAGAGGAGATTATTAGAGATTATATTTATATCGATGATTTAGTTGAAATTACTATACAACTAGCACAATTAAATCAATTGAAATCTTGCGTATACAACATAGGGAGTGGCAAAGGTCTTTCTTTAAAACGAATTATAGTGGAATTAGAGAAAATAACAGAAAGAAAAGTGGATTTTATCTGTTACAAACAAAAACAAGAGAACGTTCAAAAAATCATTTTAAATATTGATAAGGTAAAACAAGAATTGAATTGGGAACCTAAAATAGATTTTAAACATGGGATTAGATTAAATAAGCTATGGATTGAAGAGTTCTTATGTAGTAAAAAATAATAACCCACGCTCTACTTGTATATAAGCAGAGCGTGGGTTATTATTTTATTTCTTTTTCTATAACCCAAAGGTCTTGATGTTCCCACCAAAATCCTTCAGTATACTTTTTGATAATTGGGTTATGGGGTAATAATTTAATTTTGTCACACACGTAAGAGGGGCTAACTATCGTTTGTCCGTATTGATTCACATCTAAATCAAATTGTTCACTAGAAGAGAGAAACCAATAGCCCTTTTCATTTAAATTTGGAAACCCAAAGTATTTTTTGCTTTGATAGCCATGGGTTGTGAAAATGAATAAACCACCAGGTGAAACAGCGTTATACAATGTTTGTAGCCAACGAAACCAAGTTGTATCAGGCATATGAGAGAAAAAGGATAGACAAAAAACGATATCGTATGTAGAGGAGTCCAATTTTAACTGTTCAGGCTCAGGATGAGATAATATAGAAGAATTATTTAATTTGTTTTCAATAAAGGAAATGGCCTCTTCGTGTATATCGCAAGCGGTTATACTCAAACTCGTTTGTAGATTTAATAAATGACGTGTTACGCAGCCGTATCCGGATGCAAATTCTAACAATTGAATTGGATTGCCTGTAGGAGGATAAAGGGAAGTAATTAAGTTTAAGAGTATTTGTGCTGAGTTTTTCCCATCTTTAAAGTAGTAATCTATCGCTTCTTTTTTTGATGGGAAGACAGGATTAGTGACAATGAACTGAAAGATATGATCCTCAGGATGGATACTTGCATTTACATTATAGCTGTGTGCGATTTGAGAAATTAAATCTTTATGTTCCTCTATAAAGTCTTTCAAAGAGTATTCCTCCCTTGAGTAATAGTAGCAACTTAAAAGAGATATTGATGGCATAGAAAGCACATGTTTAAATTTTTAAGTATGCTTTAAGATACTTTCTATATGTATACATTTTCATTTTAGAAATGTCGTCGATAGTAAATCTTTCTTTAATGAAATTTTGCATTTGCACAACTTCATTGTAATGGGAGTATGAATCTTCTGTTCTCGTTACGCTATTTAAATGTCGTCTATGATAGTTTAAGGGGGCTGGATTGAAGTGAATATCTCCCTCTGTAAGAAGAGAAACATAGAAGAACCAGTCACCAGCTATTTTGAACTTCTCTAACTGTTTTTCTGTTTTCTTCATATCTATATTTTTAAAAACTACACTTGAAACATTAGGTATAGTATTTTTGATAAGTAACGTATCTTGTATTTCTTCGACTCCTTTTCGAAAATAGGGGGCTTTCCATTTTTCTTTATCGATATCATTTGTGTAATTTAAATAATGATTAGCCAATACATTTCCTTGTTCATCTATTTGTTTTGATTGTGTGTAACTTAAGGTAATATTGTTATTTATATAAAACCCCTGTATCACCTCTTGTAAAAATGTCTTATCGCATAAGTCATCGGCCTCTGCGATCCAAATATAATCACCAGTTGCTGCAGAGACTCCTTTTATCCATTGTTTAAATACAGAACCAGAGTTTTTATCATTAATAATCTGTTGAACCTTCAGGTGGGTCTTATTTTCTTTTGAGAGCAGCTTTTTAAAAGTTGATACGCTATGATCAGTGGAGGCATCGTCTAAGAAAATTAGTTCGTAAAGAGGGTAGGTTTGGTTTAATATCGATTCGATTCGATCAGGTAAGTATTTTTCATAATTATAGTTCGGTATGATTACACTTATCTTTTTGTAATTATGTTCGAGAAGATCTAGTAATTGATAAATGTAATTAAGAAAATTGAAGTTTTTTT
>NZ_JBBOTS010000001.1:292500-295000 GCF_038005705.1 Bacillus sp. FSL L8-0199
GGGAGAAGGGGTGCTTTCTTAACGGAAAGCCGCAGTGAATAGGCCCAAGCGACTGTTTAGCAAAAACACAGCTCTCTGCGAAGCCGTAAGGCGAAGTATAGGGGGTGACACCTGCCCGGTGCTGGAAGGTTAAGGAGAGGGGTTAGCGTAAGCGAAGCTCTGAACTGAAGCCCCAGTAAACGGCGGCCGTAACTATAACGGTCCTAAGGTAGCGAAATTCCTTGTCGGGTAAGTTCCGACCCGCACGAAAGGTGTAACGATTTGGGCACTGTCTCAACCAGAGACTCGGTGAAATTATAGTACCTGTGAAGATGCAGGTTACCCGCGACAGGACGGAAAGACCCCGTGGAGCTTTACTGTAGCCTGATATTGAATTTTGGTACAGTTTGTACAGGATAGGCGGGAGCCATTGAAACCGGAGCGCTAGCTTCGGTGGAGGCGCTGGTGGGATACCGCCCTGACTGTATTGAAATTCTAACCTACGGGTCTTATCGACCCGGGAGACAGTGTCAGGTGGGCAGTTTGACTGGGGCGGTCGCCTCCTAAAGTGTAACGGAGGCGCCCAAAGGTTCCCTCAGAATGGTTGGAAATCATTCGTAGAGTGCAAAGGCATAAGGGAGCTTGACTGCGAGACCTACAAGTCGAGCAGGGACGAAAGTCGGGCTTAGTGATCCGGTGGTTCCGCATGGAAGGGCCATCGCTCAACGGATAAAAGCTACCCCGGGGATAACAGGCTTATCTCCCCCAAGAGTCCACATCGACGGGGAGGTTTGGCACCTCGATGTCGGCTCATCGCATCCTGGGGCTGTAGTCGGTCCCAAGGGTTGGGCTGTTCGCCCATTAAAGCGGTACGCGAGCTGGGTTCAGAACGTCGTGAGACAGTTCGGTCCCTATCCGTCGTGGGCGTAGGAAATTTGAGAGGAGCTGTCCTTAGTACGAGAGGACCGGGATGGACGCACCGCTGGTGTACCAGTTGTTCTGCCAAGGGCATAGCTGGGTAGCTATGTGCGGAAGGGATAAGTGCTGAAAGCATCTAAGCATGAAGCCCCCCTCAAGATGAGATTTCCCATAGCGTAAGCTAGTAAGATCCCTGAAAGATGATCAGGTTGATAGGTTCGAGGTGGAAGCATGGTGACATGTGGAGCTGACGAATACTAATAGATCGAGGACTTAACCATATAATATGTAGCAATGTTATCTAGTTTTGAAGGAATATGCCTTCATAGTTTGGTGATGATGGCAGAGAGGTCACACCCGTTCCCATACCGAACACGGAAGTTAAGCTCTCTAGCGCCGATGGTAGTTGGGACCTTGTCCCTGTGAGAGTAGGACGTCGCCAAGCAAGAACCTAAGTCGTTTTGACTTAGGTTTTTTTGTGCTTATTTTTATTATTTAAAATATAAAGGTAATAATTACCTTTATAAGAATATAGTCCAGATGTAACAAGAATGTTTGTGATCTTATATAAAAAGGTTATGTAAAAAGAGCTAGATTGTTATTTTTACATAACCTTTTGTGCTTTTAAAGGATTTTATATTAGAAAAAATCTATAATTAAGGTAGTTAACATATATTTTTGATGGGTGTGGGGATTATGAAAGAAATATGCATGTTATTAGTGGCTGTTATATTATGGGGCACAGCCATTGCACCAACAAAATGGGCGTTAGAATCTATTCAGCCGTTTACTTTGTTATTTATTCGTCTTTTCTTTGCAGGTGGAATTTGTATGCTATTCTCATTTAAGGAACTACAAAAATCAGTTGTACATAAAAAAGTTCCATGGAAAAGAATGAGTTTGTTAGCTTTTACCGGTGTAGCTGGTTATTTTATGTTTACATCCTACGGCATTTCTTTAACAAGTGGATTACATGTGAGTATTATAGATGCTGCGTTACCATTAGTTACAATTCTTTTTTCAGCACTCTTTTTGAAAGAGAAAATTCGATTGAATTATTGGATAGGAATTATATTGGGTGCTATAGGAGTACTCTTTATTACGATTCCATCTAAAAGTGCTAATCAAGAAGTATCTTTAATAGGAGATATACTGATATTATTAAGTACTTTTCTATTTGCTTTCTACACAGTTTTACTAAAACGACCAAAACAAGAACAGTATTTATCAAACGAGGTTTTTACAACATTAACTTTAATTATTGGAGCTGTTATTCTCTTACCGTTTGCACTGGTAGAAATTTTTTATTACGGTCTCCCAAAGGTTGAAACTTGGAAAACGGGACTTAGTGTAATATACCTTGTTATTGGAGCAACAATTTTAGCATATTGGTTTTGGAATAAAGCGCTAGAGAGAGTTTCAGCATCAGTAAGCGGATTATATTTAAATGCATTACCATTAATAAGTATTGTTACTTCAATTATTCTATTAAATGAATCTCTGACATGGAGAGTAATAATGGGAGCAAGTTTAGTTTTAATCGGAGTAGGATGGGCGGATAAGCAAAAGTTGTGTAATCTATTAAAAGGTAACAAGGTGGAGA
>NZ_JBBOTS010000001.1:300000-510000 GCF_038005705.1 Bacillus sp. FSL L8-0199
TTTACTGTAGCCTGATATTGAATTTTGGTACAGTTTGTACAGGATAGGCGGGAGCCATTGAAACCGGAGCGCTAGCTTCGGTGGAGGCGCTGGTGGGATACCGCCCTGACTGTATTGAAATTCTAACCTACGGGTCTTATCGACCCGGGAGACAGTGTCAGGTGGGCAGTTTGACTGGGGCGGTCGCCTCCTAAAGTGTAACGGAGGCGCCCAAAGGTTCCCTCAGAATGGTTGGAAATCATTCGTAGAGTGCAAAGGCATAAGGGAGCTTGACTGCGAGACCTACAAGTCGAGCAGGGACGAAAGTCGGGCTTAGTGATCCGGTGGTTCCGCATGGAAGGGCCATCGCTCAACGGATAAAAGCTACCCCGGGGATAACAGGCTTATCTCCCCCAAGAGTCCACATCGACGGGGAGGTTTGGCACCTCGATGTCGGCTCATCGCATCCTGGGGCTGTAGTCGGTCCCAAGGGTTGGGCTGTTCGCCCATTAAAGCGGTACGCGAGCTGGGTTCAGAACGTCGTGAGACAGTTCGGTCCCTATCCGTCGTGGGCGTAGGAAATTTGAGAGGAGCTGTCCTTAGTACGAGAGGACCGGGATGGACGCACCGCTGGTGTACCAGTTGTTCTGCCAAGGGCATAGCTGGGTAGCTATGTGCGGAAGGGATAAGTGCTGAAAGCATCTAAGCATGAAGCCCCCCTCAAGATGAGATTTCCCATAGCGTAAGCTAGTAAGATCCCTGAAAGATGATCAGGTTGATAGGTTCGAGGTGGAAGCATGGTGACATGTGGAGCTGACGAATACTAATAGATCGAGGACTTAACCATATAATATGTAGCAATGTTATCTAGTTTTGAAGGAATATGCCTTCAATAGTTTGGTGATGATGGCAGAGAGGTCACACCCGTTCCCATACCGAACACGGAAGTTAAGCTCTCTAGCGCCGATGGTAGTTGGGACCTTGTCCCTGTGAGAGTAGGACGTCGCCAAGCAAGAACCTAAGTCATTTCGACTTAGGTTTTTTTGTGTTTATTTTTATTTACCGAATGCTATAATCCATAAATTTAATAAAGCTAAAGACGAAAAAGAATGAAATAGCCACTAAAGTAATACTTAAAATAGGACACATTATTTCTATCATAAGTATATATTTTAAATAATGAGATGCTATAAATAAGTATTTAATAATTACAGAAATTACTGCAATAGAGAAAAATAAATAGGATAATAGCATAGTTCTTTCTTTAACAGTTATCCTCCTTAGAAATTAAATCGTTATAATAATACAAGAGTGTATATATTTTGATTTAAAACATACTGAAGTGCCATTTAAAAGATTATACGTAAAATAGATGTCTAGAAATATATATTCTAATTCCCTTTTCTTCTTGCATATAGTTGCAATTCTTCTTTTGAATACAACTAAAACACGAACGTTATTGACTACTAATAAAAAAACATTCGATTATTTATTGACATTGTTTATGAAATATTGTTAATATAACCATAGAAACAATAATATAAGACCTCATATAATCGCGGGGATATGGCCTGCAAGTCTCTACCTAACGACCGTTATTCGTTAGACTATGAGGGAAAGTCACTCGGTATTTTTCTATTCACAAGGGATACGTATGCCTGAGTAGAGCGCTTTCTCTCATAGTAAAAGAGAAACTGTTCTATTTCAGGCTTTTTTTATTTGAATCGGGGGGATTCTAATATGAAATCACTAGTTGGAGTCATAATGGGAAGTACGTCAGACTGGGAAACAATGAAATATGCTTGTGACATTTTAGATGAATTAAATATACCGTATGAGAAAAAAGTTGTATCCGCTCATCGGACTCCGGATTATATGTTTGAATATGCAGAGACGGCTCGTGAACGTGGATTGAAAGTTATTATTGCTGGAGCTGGTGGAGCAGCACATTTACCAGGAATGGTTGCAGCGAAGACAAATCTTCCTGTAATTGGAGTTCCAGTTCAATCAAAAGCATTAAACGGCTTAGATTCATTATTATCCATCGTCCAAATGCCAGGAGGTGTTCCAGTTGCAACTGTTGCAATTGGTAAAGCCGGTTCAACGAATGCTGGATTACTTGCCGCACAAATACTTGGATCATTCCATGATGACATACATGATGCATTAGAATTGAGACGAGAAGCGATTGAAAAAGATGTGCGTGAAGGTAGTGAGCTAGTATGACGAGAATCATTTTACCTGGAAAAACAATCGGCATTATTGGAGGCGGCCAGCTAGGAAGAATGATGGCATTGGCAGCTAAGGAGATGGGATATAAAATTGCTGTTTTAGATCCTACAAAGCATTCGCCATGTGCACAAGTTGCTGATATTGAAATTGTTGCACCATATGATGATTTAAAAGCAATTCAGCATTTAGCAGAGATAAGTGATGTTGTCACATATGAATTTGAGAATATTGATTATAGATGTTTACAATGGCTTGAAAAACATGCGTACTTACCACAAGGTAGTCAGTTGTTAAATACAACGCAAAATCGTTTTACAGAAAAGAATGCGATTGAGAAGGCTGGGTTACCAGTAGCAACGTATAGACTAGTTCAAAATCAAGATCAGCTTACAGAAGCAATTGCTGAGTTATCATTCCCTTCCGTCTTAAAAACGACGACAGGTGGATATGATGGGAAAGGGCAAGTTGTTTTAAGAAGAGAAGCTGATGTTGAGACAGCAAGAAATCTTGTGGATAAAGCAGAATGTATTTTAGAGAAATGGGTGCCTTTTGAAAAAGAAGTATCAGTTATTGTGATTCGTAGTGTAAGTGGTGAAACAAAAGTGTTTCCAGTAGCAGAAAATATTCATGTAAATAACATTTTACATGAATCTATCGTTCCAGCTCGCATTACAGAAGAGCTTTCTCAAAAAGCAATTGCTTATGCAAAGGTACTTGCGGATGAATTAGAACTTGTGGGAACACTAGCTGTAGAGATGTTTGCTACAGATAATGGTGAGATTTATATTAATGAATTAGCGCCACGACCTCACAATTCAGGACACTATACACAGGATGCATGTGAGACGAGTCAATTTGGTCAACATATTCGAGCAATCTGTAATTTACCTCTAGGAGAAACAAATTTGTTAAAACCAGTTGTCATGGTAAACATTTTAGGCGAACATATAGAAGGGGTCCTAAGACAAGTGAATAGATTAACCGGGTGCTATTTACACTTGTATGGAAAAGAAGAAGCAAAAGCACAGCGAAAAATGGGGCATGTTAATATTTTAAATGATAATATTGAAGTCGCTCTAGAAAAAGCGAAGAGTTTGCATATTTGGGACCATCAAGAACAACTGTTGGAGGGAAAAAGATGATTAGTCGTTATACACGCCCTGAAATGGGTGCGATTTGGACGGAAGAGAACAAATTTAAAGCGTGGTTAGAAGTTGAGATTTTAGCTTGTGAAGCATGGGCTGAGCTTGGCGATATTCCAAAAGAAGATGTTAAAAAAATTCGTGAACATGCATCATTTGATATTGATCGTATTTATGAAATTGAAAAAGAAACACGTCATGACGTAGTTGCATTCACTCGTGCTGTATCAGAAACGCCAGCATTAGGCGAAGAACGTAAATGGGTTCATTACGGTTTAACATCTACAGACGTAGTAGATACAGCATTATCTTACATCTTAAAACAAGCGAATGAAATTATATTAAAAGACTTAGAGAACTTTGTAAGCATTTTAGCTAACAAAGCGAAAGAGCATAAATACACAATCATGATGGGAAGAACACATGGTGTTCATGCAGAACCAACGACATTTGGTTTAAAACTTGGTCTTTGGTATGAAGAAATGAAACGTAACGTAGAGCGTTTCAAACAAGCTGCTGATACAGTTCGTGTTGGTAAACTATCTGGTGCGGTTGGTACATATGCAAATATCGATCCATTCGTAGAAAAATATGTTTGTGAAAATTTAGGATTAGAAGCAGCACCAATTTCAACACAAACATTGCAACGTGATCGTCATGCACACTACATGTCAACACTTGCACTAATTGCAACATCTATCGAAAAGATGGCAGTTGAGATTCGTGGTTTACAAAAGAGTGAAACACGTGAAGTTGAAGAAGCTTTCGCAAAAGGTCAAAAAGGTTCTTCTGCAATGCCACATAAACGTAATCCAATTGGTTCTGAAAATATGACTGGTTTAGCTCGTGTTATCCGCGGTTATATGATGACAGCTTACGAAAATGTTCCATTATGGCATGAGCGTGACATTTCTCACTCTTCGGCAGAACGCGTAATTTTACCAGATGCTACAATCGCATTAAATTACATGTTAAATCGCTTTGGTAATATCGTTAAAAACTTAACTGTATACCCAGAGAATATGAAACGCAATATGACAAGAACATACGGCTTAATTTATTCTCAGCGCGTAATGCTTACACTAATTGACAAAGGTATGGTACGTGAAGAAGCTTATGATATCGTACAGCCTAAAGCGATGGAAGCTTGGGAAACACAAGTACAATTTAAAGAGCTTGTAGAAGCTGATGAGCGTATTACAAGCAAGTTAACACAAGAAGAAATTAATGAATGCTTCAACTATGAGCATCATATGCAACACGTTGATACAATCTTTGAACGCCTTGGATTAAACGAAGCGTAAAATTTCATATGGCACAGAATAGAGTCATTCTGTGCCATTCTTTATAAAAACATTATTCACATTTTTCAAACTACAGGGGGCTTGCGAAATGCAAAAGCTAGAATTGCTGTATGAAGGTAAGGCAAAAAGAATTTATCGTACAGAATCAGCAGATATGGTTTGGGTAGAGTACAAAGATAGTGCGACTGCTTTCAATGGGGAGAAAAAAGAGACGATTACAGGAAAAGGTCGTTTGAACAATGAAATTACAACTTTATTGTTCAGAAAGTTACAAGAAGTGGGAATTAAAACGCATTTTGTTGAGAAGTTATCTGAAACAGAACAACTTGTTAAAAAAGTGAGTATTATTCCTTTAGAAGTTGTCACAAGAAATGTAATTGCAGGAAGTCTTTCAAAACGATTAGGAATGGAAGAGGGAACTGTACTTGCAGAACCAATCGTAGAATTTTACTTCAAAGATGATGATTTAGGAGATCCGCTTGTAACGGAAGATCATATTCGTGTATTAAACGTTGCATCACCAGAGCAAGTAAGTGTATTACGAGATATGGCTCTACAAATCAATCAAGTGTTGATTGATCATTTCGCAAGCTGTCGTGTAAGATTAGTAGATTTCAAATTAGAGTTTGGTGTAACGGAAGAAGGAGAAATCATTTTAGCGGATGAAATTTCACCAGATACTTGCCGTTTATGGGATGAAACGAGCAATGAAAAGTTTGATAAAGACGTATTCCGTCGTGATCTTGGAAATTTAACAGATGCTTATGAAGAGATTTTAAAACGTTTAGGGGGAATTTCACATGTATAAAGTTAAGGTATATGTAACATTAAGAGAGAGCGTATTAGATCCACAAGGAACAGCAGTAAAAGGAGCACTTCATAGTCTTTCATTCACAGAAGTACAAGATGTTCGAATCGGAAAGTACATGGAACTAACAATTGATAAATCTGTATCTGATTTAGATAGCAAGGTAAAGGAAATGTGTGAAAAACTATTAGCGAACGTTGTAATGGAAGACTTCCGTTATGAAGTTGAGGAGGTTGTCGCACAGTGAAATTTGCCGTAATAGTATTTCCGGGTTCGAACTGTGATGTCGATATGTTCCATGCAATTAAAGATGAGCTTGGCGAAGAAGTAGATTACGTTTGGCACGATACAGAGAATTTAGATGAATATGATGCAATTCTACTACCAGGTGGATTTTCTTATGGTGACTACTTACGCTGCGGTGCTATCTCTCGCTTTGCTAATGCAATGAAAGCAGTGCAAAAAGCTGCTGAGCAAGGAAAGCCGATTTTAGGTGTATGTAATGGATTCCAGATTCTTGTTGAATCAGGATTACTACCAGGAGCGTTAATGAGAAACGAAAACTTAAAATTTATGTGTCGCACTGTTCAGTTGCGAGTTGAAAATAATGAAACGATGTTTACATCACAATATGGAAAAAATGAAGTAATTAATATTCCAATTGCGCATGGTGAGGGGAATTACTATTGTGATGAAGCGACTCTTAAACAATTAGAAGAGAACAATCAAATCGCATTCCGTTACGTAGAAAACCCTAACGGTAGCGTTTCAGATATTGCTGGTATTGTAAATGAAAAAGGAAATGTACTTGGTATGATGCCACACCCAGAGCGTGCTGTAGATGAATTACTTGGCGGTGCTGAAGGGTTAAAAGTCTTTCAATCTATCTTAAAACAGTGGAGGGAAACATATGTCGTTAATGCTTGAACCAAATCCAACACAAATTAAAGAAGAGCGTATATATGCGGAAATGGGGCTAACAGACGAAGAGTTTGCCATGGTTGAAAAGATTTTAGGTCGTCTGCCAAATTATACAGAAACAGGGTTATTCTCTGTAATGTGGTCTGAACATTGTAGTTATAAAAATTCGAAACCAGTTCTTCGTAAGTTTCCAACTACAGGTGAGCGCGTTCTGCAAGGACCTGGAGAAGGTGCTGGAATTGTAGATATCGGTGATAATCAAGCAGTTGTATTTAAAATGGAAAGTCATAACCATCCTTCAGCTATTGAACCATATCAAGGAGCTGCAACAGGTGTTGGTGGTATTATTCGTGACGTATTCTCTATGGGAGCACGTCCGGTAGCTCTATTAAACTCACTTCGTTTCGGTGAATTACAGTCACCACGTGTGAAATATTTATTCGAAGAAGTAGTAGCAGGAATTGCAGGATACGGTAACTGCATCGGTATTCCGACTGTTGGCGGCGAAGTACAATTTGATCCATGTTATGAAGGAAATCCACTTGTAAATGCAATGTGCGTAGGTTTGATTAACCACGAAGACATTAAAAAAGGGCAAGCGCACGGTGCTGGTAACACAGTAATGTACGTAGGAGCATCAACTGGTCGTGACGGTATTCACGGTGCAACATTCGCGTCGGAAGAACTATCTGAAAGCTCAGAAGCGAAACGTCCAGCGGTTCAAGTAGGGGATCCATTTATGGAAAAACTTCTTATTGAAGCGTGTTTAGAATTAATTCAATCTGATGCACTTGTTGGAATTCAAGATATGGGTGCGGCTGGTTTAACATCATCATCTGCAGAAATGGCAAGTAAAGCAGGAATGGGTATTGAAATGTACTTAGATGATGTACCACAGCGTGAAACAGGAATGACACCATATGAAATGATGCTATCTGAATCACAAGAGCGTATGTTAATTGTCGTGAAAAAAGGTAGAGAACAAGAAATAGTAGATTTATTTGAGAAGTATGGTCTTGCAGCGGTTACGATGGGGAAAGTAACAGAAGATAAAATGCTTCGTTTATTCCATAAAGGTGAAAAGGTAGCTGAAGTTCCAGCAGATGCTTTAGCAGAAGAAGCACCAATTTATCATAAGCCATCAAAAGAAGCAGCATACTTTGCTGAATTCCAAGCAATGAAAATGGAAACGCCAAAAGTAGAAAATTATAAAGACGCGTTATTTGCTTTATTACAGCAACCAACAATTGCAAGTAAAGAGTGGGTATACGATCAATACGATTACCAGGTTCGCACAAGCACAGTTGTTACGCCAGGTTCAGATGCTGCAGTTGTACGTGTACGCGGTACAGAAAAAGGATTAGCAATGACGACAGATTGTAACTCTCGCTACATTTATCTAGACCCAGAGATGGGCGGTAAAATTGCAGTAGCAGAGGCAGCGCGTAATATCGTATGTTCTGGCGGAGAGCCACTTGCAATTACAGATTGCTTAAACTTCGGTAACCCAGAAAAACCAGAAATCTTCTGGCAGATTGAGAAATCAGTAGACGGTATGAGTGAAGCTTGTCGCACATTACAAACACCAGTTATCGGCGGAAACGTATCGATGTATAACGAGCGTAGTGGTGAAGCTGTATATCCAACACCAACTGTTGGGATGGTGGGACTTGTGCATGACTTAAAACATGTAACAACACAAGAGTTTAAGCAAGCTGGTGATTTAGTGTATGTAATTGGTGAGACGAAAGCTGAGTTTGGCGGAAGTGAATTACAGAAAATGATTCACGGCAAAATTTTCGGTCAATCACCAAGTATCGATTTAGATGTAGAATTAAAACGCCAAAAACAAGTATTAGAAGCAATTCAGGCTGGTCTTGTTCAATCTGCACATGATGTTGCTGAAGGTGGTTTAGCAGTTGCGATTTCAGAAAGTGCAATTGGTGCTAAAGGCTTAGGTGCTACTGTGAAATTAGATGGAGAAGCAACAGCAGCATTATTCGCTGAATCACAGTCTCGCTTCGTGATAACTGTAAAACGTGAAAATAAAGAGGCGTTTGAGAAAGCAGTAGAAGCAATCCAAGTTGGAGAAGTAACAAGTACAAATGAAGTAACAATTCATAATGAAGAAAATGAAGTATTACTTACAGCAAATGTAGATGAAATGAGAAAGGCTTGGAAAGGGGCAATCCCATGCTTGCTGAAATAAAGGGGTTAAACGAAGAATGTGGCGTTTTCGGAATTTGGGGGCATGAAAATGCAGCACAAGTTTCATACTACGGATTGCACAGTTTACAGCACCGTGGGCAAGAAGGCGCAGGCATTGTCGTAAATAATGGGGAAAAAATCGTCGGTCACAAGGGGTTAGGTTTAATATCAGAAGTGTTTTCAAGAGGTGAGCTAGAAGGATTAAATGGAAAATCAGCAATCGGACATGTACGATATGCAACAGCTGGTGGAAGTGAAGTTGCTAACGTTCAACCATTGTTGTTCCGTTTTTCCGATCATAGTATGGCGTTAGCTCATAACGGAAATTTAATTAACGCAAAAATGCTTCGTCGTGAATTAGAAGCAGAGGGCAGTATTTTTCAAACTAGTTCAGATACAGAAGTACTTTTACATCTTATTAAACGTAGCACGAAAGATTCTTTAATTGAAAGTGTAAAAGAGGCTTTAAATAAAGTGAAAGGTGCGTTTGCGTATCTTTTACTAACTGGAAATGAAATGATCGTTGCATTAGATCCGAATGGGTTCCGTCCGCTTTCAATTGGAAAGATGGGGGATGCTTACGTTGTAGCATCTGAAACATGTGCTTTTGATGTAGTAGGTGCAACATACATTCGTGATGTAGAACCGGGTGAATTACTTATCATTAATGATGAAGGAATTCACGTAGATCGTTTCACAAACGATGTAGAACATGCAATTTGTAGTATGGAATATATTTACTTTGCACGACCAGATTCTAATATTGCAGGCGTTAATGTTCATGCAGCACGTAAGAATATGGGGAAACGTTTAGCGGCAGAAGCTCCTATTGAAGCAGATGTTGTTACTGGTGTACCAGACTCTAGTATTTCAGCTGCGATTGGCTATGCGGAGGCGACAGGTATTCCATATGAGTTAGGATTAATTAAAAATCGTTACGTTGGACGTACGTTTATTCAACCTTCTCAAGAACTGCGCGAGCAAGGGGTTAAGATGAAGCTTTCCGCAGTAAGAGGTGTAGTTGAAGGGAAACGAGTTGTTATGATTGATGACTCTATCGTAAGAGGAACGACAAGTAAACGAATTGTTCGTATGCTTCGTGAGGCTGGAGCGACAGAAGTTCACGTAAGAATTGCTTCACCACCTCTGAAATATCCATGTTTCTATGGCATTGATATTCAAACGAGAAAAGAATTAATTGCAGCAAATCATACAGTAGAAGAAATCCGTGAAATGATCGGAGCAGATTCTTTAACATTTTTAAGTGAAGATGGATTAGTAGATGCAATTGGACGTCCATATGAAGGGAAATATGGCGGCCTATGCATGGCTTACTTTAATGGGGACTATCCAACAGCTCTTTATGATTATGAGCAAGAGCTTTTAGAAAGCATGAAATAAGAAAAGTGAGAAAAGCTTCTACTTCTTTTGATGTAGAAGCTAGATCCTTTCTTAAAATAGCCCGCCCTGGATGGGGAGAAATTAAAAGACGAGGTGTAAATAACGATGGCGAATGCATATAAGCAAGCAGGAGTAGATATTGAAGCTGGATATGAAGCGGTATCTCGCATGAAAAAACACGTACAAACAACTATGAGAAAAGAAGTACTAGGCGGTTTAGGCGGTTTTGGAGGTATGTTTGATCTATCAAAATTTGCATTAGAAGAACCTGTATTAGTATCTGGAACAGATGGCGTGGGAACGAAATTGATGCTCGCTTTTATGGCAGATAAACATGACACAATTGGTATTGATGCAGTAGCAATGTGTGTAAATGATATTGTTGTCCAAGGCGCAGAGCCGCTTTTCTTCCTTGATTATATTGCTTGTGGTAAAGCTGAACCTAGTAAAATTGAAAACATCGTCAAAGGTATATCAGAGGGCTGTCGCCAAGCTGGTTGTGCATTAATCGGTGGAGAAACAGCTGAAATGCCAGGAATGTATTCTACGGAAGAATATGATTTAGCTGGTTTTACAGTTGGGATTGTTGATAAAAAGAAAATTGTAACAGGTGAAAAGATTGAAGCTGGTCACGTGCTAATTGGCTTAGCATCTAGCGGTATTCATAGCAATGGTTACTCTTTAGTACGAAAAGTGTTACTAGAAGATGGAGAACTATCTTTAGAGCGTATTTATGGCCGCTTAGAACTACCTCTTGGTGAAGAATTATTAAAACCAACGAAAATTTATGTCAAACCTATTTTAGAACTATTGAAGAAACATGAAGTATACGGTATGGCGCATATTACAGGTGGCGGATTTATTGAAAATATTCCACGCATGTTGCCAGAAGGAATCGGTGCTGAGATTGAACTAGGATCTTGGGAAATTCAGCCGATCTTTAGTTTGCTTCAAGAAGTTGGAAAACTGGAAGAGAAAGAAATGTTCAATATTTTTAACATGGGTATTGGTATGGTAGTAGCAGTGAAGGAAGAAGATGCAAAAGATGTTGTTCGTCTTCTTGAAGAGCAAGGAGAAATGGCTCGTATTATTGGACGTACTATACAAGGAGCTGGCGTTACTTTTAATGGGGGCACAGCACTATGAGTAGATTAGCAGTTTTTGCTTCTGGAAGCGGATCTAACTTTCAATCTCTCGTTAATGCGGTAGAAGAAAAAAGATTGGATGCAGAAATTAGTTTATTAGTATGTGATAAACCAGAAGCACGCGCTGTTGGACGGGCAAATTATCATCATATTCCGTGTTTTGCTTTTTCAGCGAAAGCATATGAGTCAAAAGAAGCGTTTGAAAAAGAGATATTAAAGAAGCTAGAAGAATATGAAATTGATTATGTTATTTTAGCTGGATATATGCGTTTAATCGGGCCGACGTTATTAGAAGCATACGGCGGGAAGATTATTAATATTCATCCATCATTACTACCGAGCTTTCCGGGTAAAGATGCTGTCGGTCAAGCGTTAGAAGCAGGTGTGAAAATAACTGGAGTAACAATTCATTATGTAGATGCAGGTATGGATACAGGGCCAATTATTGCACAAGAAGCAGTGGCTGTTTCTGAAGGGGATACGAGAGAAAGCTTACAAAAGAAAATTCAACAAGTTGAACATAAATTATACGTAAATACAGTGAATCAAATTGTTCAGTCTGTGAAAGAATCAACTGTTAACTAACATACAACCAGGGGTGAAGGATAAATGAAAAAGCGTGCATTAGTAAGTGTTTCAGATAAAACAGGAGTAGTAGAATTTGTTAAAGGATTACTAGAACAAGGGATTGAAGTTATTTCAACAGGTGGTACGAAAAAGTTACTAGAAGAAAACGGCTTACAAGTAATCGGCATTTCTGAAGTAACTGGTTTCCCTGAAATTATGGATGGCCGTGTGAAAACATTACATCCAAATATTCATGGTGGTCTATTAGCAGTTCGTGATAATGAAACACATGTAACACAAATGAATGAGTTAGGTATAGAGCCAATTGACTTTGTTGTTGTTAACTTATACCCATTTAAAGAAACAATCGCTAAGCCTGATGTAACATTTGCTGATGCAATTGAAAATATTGATATCGGTGGCCCAACAATGATTCGCTCTGCTGCGAAAAATCATAAATTCGTATCGGTAATTGTAGATCCAGTAGATTATGATATTGTGTTAGCAGAACTGAAAGAGAACGGTGAAGTAGCAGAGGAAACAAAACGTAAACTAGCAGCGAAAGTATTCCGTCATACAGCAGCGTATGATGCGCTAATTTCTAACTACTTAACAGAGCAAATGGGTGAAGAAAGTCCAGAAACATTAACCGTGACATTTGAGAAAAAGCAAGACTTACGTTATGGCGAGAACCCACATCAAAAAGCAACTTTCTATAAAGCGCCATTCGCAGCAACTTCTTCTGTTGCATACGCAGAACAATTACACGGTAAGGAATTATCGTATAACAATATTAATGATGCAGACGCAGCGCTTAGCATCGTAAAAGAATTTACAGAACCAGCAGTAGTAGCAGTAAAACATATGAATCCATGTGGTGTTGGAGTAGGAACTAATATTCACGAAGCATATACTCGTGCTTATGAAGCAGATCCAGTATCAATCTTCGGCGGTATTATCGCAGCAAATCGTGAAATTGATAAAGCTACAGCAGAAAAGTTACATGAAATTTTCTTAGAAATTGTTATCGCACCTTCGTTCTCACAAGAAGCTTTAGAAGTGTTGCAAAGTAAGAAGAACTTACGTTTATTAACTATAAATATTGAAAAAGCGACAAGTGCAAGCAAAAAACTAACTTCTATACAAGGTGGACTTCTCGTTCAAGAGGAAGATACGTTATCATTAGATGAAAGTACAATTTCAATTCCAACGAAACGTGAACCTTCAGAGCAAGAATGGAAAGATTTAAAACTAGCTTGGAAAGTTGTAAAACATGTGAAATCAAACGCAATTGTTTTAGCGAAAGATGACATGACAATTGGTGTCGGTGCGGGACAGATGAACCGTGTAGGTTCTGCAAAAATCGCAATTACACAAGCTGGTGAAAAAACACAAGGTAGCGCGCTTGCATCTGATGCTTTCTTCCCAATGCCAGATACATTAGAAGAAGCAGCAAAAGCAGGAATTACAGCAATCATTCAACCGGGCGGATCAATCCGTGATGAAGATTCTATTAAAGTGGCAGATACTTATGGGATTGCTATGGTGTTCACTGGCGTACGTCATTTCAAACACTAATAGAGGATGTTTAAAAAGTCCGGTTAAGATAACCTTCGCATGTCGTCGTTGCATCGCCAGTGCGGTACTCATGTAGGAAAGCTACACTCCGTGTCCTCCTGGCAAATGCGCCTAGACCTGCTCGGTTCTCTTAATCCTCCTTTTTAAACCTTTATTGATATGGATGTTTAAAAAGTCTGGTTAAGATAACCTTCGCATGTCGTCGTTGCAATGCCAGTACGGTACTCATGTAGGAAAGCTACACTCCGTGTCCTCCTGGCAAATGCGCCTAGACCTGCTCGGTTCTCTTAATCCTCCTTTTTAAACCTTTATTGATATGGATGTTTAAAAAGTCCGGTCGAGATAACCTTTTATTGATATGAAAAAGCAAACTAGGAGCATAGCTTCTAGTTTGTACTTATTTAATTATTGGGGGATGAAATATGAATGTTTTAGTAATTGGCCGCGGTGGGCGTGAGCATGCTTTAGCTTGGAAGTTTGCACAATCTGAAAAAGTAGAAAAGGTATATGTAGCACCAGGTAATGAAGGTATGAGAGATGTTGCAACACCAGTTGATATTGATGAAAATGATTTTGATGCATTAGTTTTATTTGCAAAAGAGAATAATGTTGAGTTAACTTTCGTTGGACCAGAAATTCCGCTTATGAATGGAATTGTTGATCGTTTTAAAGAAGAGGGACTTCGCGTATTTGGTCCGAATAAAGCGGCTGCTGTTATTGAAGGTAGTAAAGCTTTTACAAAAGAGCTTATGAAAAAGTATGATATTCCAACTGCGGCGTACGAAACTTTTACAGATTATGAAGAAGCAGTACAGTACATTCAAAAAGTTGGTGCACCAATCGTTATTAAAGCTGACGGCTTAGCTGCGGGTAAAGGTGTAACGGTAGCGATGACGCTTGAAGAGGCATTACAAGCTGTGAAAGAAATGCTGCAAGATGTGAAATTCGGCGCGGCAAGTAAGAAGGTTGTTATTGAAGAGTTTTTAGATGGACAAGAATTTTCATTAATGGCATTCGTGAATGGAACAACTGTACATCCAATGGTAATCGCCCAAGATCATAAAAGAGCTTTTGATGGTGATAAAGGTCCAAATACGGGCGGAATGGGTGCATATTCTCCAGTACCACAAATTCCAGAATCAGCAGTTCAAGAAGCGATTCAAACCGTATTGCATCCAACTGCTAAGGCGATGATTGAAGAAAACCGTTCGTTTACAGGTATTTTATACGCAGGTCTTATTTTAACAAATGATGGTCCGAAGGTAATTGAATTTAATGCACGCTTCGGTGATCCTGAAACAGAAGTTGTATTACCTCGATTAGAAAACGATTTAGTTGATGTATGTAACGCTGTATTAGATGAAAGTGAACTAACGTTACAATGGTCAGAAGAAGCGGTAATCGGTGTTGTACTTGCTTCTAAAGGATATCCAGAAGCATATAAAAAAGGTGATATTATTAGCGGACTAGATGCACTGCAAAATGTGATTGTTTTCCATGCAGGTACAGCAATGAAACATGGGGACTTTGTAACGAACGGTGGCCGTGTATTATTTGTTGCTTGTAAGGCAAGTAGTTTACAAGAAGCAAAAGATAAAGTATATAAAGAAATCGGTAAAATTGAGAGTGATGGTCTATTTTATCGAAGTGACATAGGATATCGTGCAATTGGGCATGAGATGACGAAAAGTTAATATGTAAAAATCCCGCTGAGGAATCAGCGGGATTTTTTATGCATCTTTATCTTTTTTTAATTTCCCTTTTTGCTTTGCCATTTCTCGAAGTAAATACTCGATGTGTGCATTGACGCTACGAAATTCATCATTTGCCCATTTTTCGATGACTGCGTGTAATTCAGGATCAATACGTAATGGAAAGCTTTTCTTTTTAGCCATAATTACTTATAGCCCTTAGTATAGGCTTCCTGTATTAATAACTGGCTGCGCACCTTTATCTGAAACGATGGCAACTAATAAGTTGTTTACCATATTTGCTTTACGCTCGTCATCGAGTTCTAGTACGCCTTCTTCATCTAACATATGGATGGAGTCTTTCGCCATCTTCACAGCACCTTCAACAATTTCTTTTCTAGCAGCTAATACTGCTTTTGCTTGCTGGCGTTGTAGCATTGCATGGGCAATTTCTGTTGCGTAAGCTAAGTGCGTTAAACGAGTTTCTAATACTTCTACACCAGCAATTTCAAGACGCGCCTCTAACTCACGTTTTAATTCCTCAGAGATTTCTTCAGTATTTCCGCGTAACGTAACGCAGGTTTCATCTTGGAAATTGTCATAAGGATATTTTGTTGCAACATGGCGGATTGCCGTTTCGCTTTGAATTTCTACAAATCGATCATAATGTTCAACACCAAACATTGCTTTTGCAGAATCAACAACTTTATATACGATAACAGCTGCAATTTCAATTGGATTTCCATCAACGTCATTTACTTTTAATTTTTTACTGTTAAAGTTTTCAACACGTAAAGATACAGTTTGACGGAATGCGAACGGAATCGTTAAAAATAAACCGTTTTGACGAATTGTTCCTAAATAATTACCGAAGAACGTAATAACCTTCGCTTGATTCGGTTGAACAATACCGATACCTGTAGCGAGAACTGCGGCTAATATAATAGTTAGTGCCGCTCCTATGAAAATTTCTTGTGCAAGGAAAAATACACCGATAGCAGCTAAAATCAAAATTCCAATAATACCGAGAAAACCATTTACATAAAATACTTGTTTTTCTTTCATATGATCGCCTCCTGATATAAAAATGATATCACTTTTATATCATTTTAAGCAAGAGGTATGCATCTAATTTTCTGAATTTTATTGGTTGATATCTTTTATATACATTTTAAGGTTCAAAAAGAGAATGTACGTTCTGTTTTGTGGTAAAATAAAGAAGACTTAACCGCCCACTGCAGCAGCTAAGTCCCTTTGAGAGCATCTTGCATCGTGACAAATGATTCAAAGCGGTTTTGCCAGGATTATATCTTCAATCGCTGACTCAATCTCTTTGTCAGAAGCGTCATAACTTCCTTTTGACTCTGGCTTGTCATGAGTGGAAGTTTGATTCACTTCTTCTTTAGCATGTCCTTTTTCAGCAAAATTCATGCTAGGCATTTTAAATGCCCCCATATTCATGTATTTTCCGAATTTCCACATTTCAACAACAGGGCAGAAACGAACAATTCCTTCTGCAACTTTCATTGCACCAATCCATAGAAAAATGTTAGACCAAGTGCACCACGGCTTGCGTACAAGTTTAGTTGTACTACATCCGAAGAGGACGAGACCAAGTGTAATTCGAATTAGAGCGTTTATTGTCCCGATATTTTGCTTCATTAGAAAAACACTCCTTTTTATGAAAGTTGAAATAGATAATACTATTTCTTTTATTAGTATCCCGTTTGATTTTTGGGATATGTAATCCAACATTTGACGTGGAAAAAGATGTTGGAATGTGCGTGTGTGTAAGTAACTTTTTTTGTTATAATGAAAGAATGCATAAAAGGAACTTCAAAATTAAATCCTCTAGTTTAAAAAATATGGAAGAGGTAATTCCAAACTTAATTCTCCGTTTTAAACAAATATTTAAGATGAAGTTAAAACAATAATGATGAAAATAAACTGTTATTTTGAACAGAAATATATATAACTAGAGAAAAGGAAGGGTGTTTTCATGTACGATATTTCCGGATGGAAACATGTATTTAAGCTTGATCCAAATAAGGAGTTAAGCGATGAACATTTAGAAATGATTTGTGAGTCTGGAACTGATGCGGTTATTGTAGGCGGAAGTGATGGAGTTACAATTGATAACGTATTACACATGCTAGTTAGCATTCGTAGATATGCAGTTCCTTGTGTATTAGAGGTTTCTGATGTAGAAGCAATTACACCAGGATTTGATTTTTATTACATCCCAAGTGTTTTAAATAGCCGAAAAGTAGAATGGGTAACAGGTGTTCATCATGAGGCATTGAAAGAATTTGGGGATATTATGGACTGGGACGAAATTTTTATGGAAGGGTATTGTGTTTTAAATCCAGAAGCGAAAGTAGCCCAGCTTACAGAAGCGAAATGTGATGTAACAGAAGATGACGTTATTGCATATGCTCGTTTAGCAGACAAGCTATTACGTTTACCGATATTTTATTTAGAATATAGCGGTACGTATGGAGATGTTGAACTTGTTAAAAATGTAAAAGCAGAATTGAAACAAGCTAAGTTATATTATGGCGGTGGTATTTCTAATGCAGAACAGGCGAAAGAAATGGCACAATATGCTGATACAGTAGTTGTTGGAAATATTATTTATGATGATATAAAATCGGCGTTAAAAACAGTTAAAGCAGTAAAAGGAGAGTAGGTGCAGGCGTATATGAGTATGACAGATAAGTTATTAAACGGTTTAAATCCACAGCAACAAAAAGCAGTACAAACAACGAATGGACCACTTCTATTAATGGCAGGTGCAGGTAGTGGTAAGACACGTGTGTTAACACATCGTATTGCGTATTTACTTGGTGAAAAAGGTGTAGCACCATGGAATGTACTAGCTATTACCTTCACAAATAAAGCAGCTCGTGAAATGCGTGAGCGTATTGATACACTTGTGGGACCAGAAGCAGAAGATATTTGGATTTCGACGTTTCACTCTATGTGTGTACGTATTTTACGACGCGATATCGATCGTATTGGTATTAATCGTAACTTTACAATCTTAGATTCAGGTGATCAGCTAACTGTAGTCAAAAAAATTATGAAAGAGCGCAATGTTGATCCGAAGAAATTTGAGCCGCGCTCTATTTTAGCGGGCATTAGTAATGCGAAAAATGAACTGTTATCTGCGGATAAATATGCAAAAAAAATTACAATGGCTGATCCATATGAAAAATTAACGAGCGATGTATACACAGAGTATCAAAAACGTCTTTTGAAAAATAATTCATTAGACTTTGATGATTTAATTATGACGACGATTCAGCTATTTGAACGTGTTCCAGAAGTATTAGAGTTTTATCAGCGTAAGTTCCAATATATTCATGTTGATGAGTATCAAGATACAAATAAAGCGCAATATCTTCTTGTTAAACATTTGGCAGCGCGTTTTAAAAATCTTTGCGTTGTGGGTGACTCTGACCAGTCTATTTATCGCTGGCGTGGTGCAGATATTTCTAACATTTTGTCATTCGAAAAAGACTATGAGAATGCACAAGTAATTCTGTTAGAACAAAACTATCGTTCGTCACAAAATATTTTAAATGCAGCGAATGCTGTTATTGAAAAAAATACGAATCGTAAGCCGAAGAAATTATGGACAGACAATCAAGTTGGAAGTAAAATCTCGTATTATCGTGCTGCAACTGAAAAGGACGAAGCGTATTTTGTTGCAAAAAAAATTCGTGACGATATTCAAATGGGGAAACGAAAATATACTGATTTTGCAGTGCTATATCGTACGAATGCTCAGTCTCGTATGGTCGAGGAGATTTTCCTTAAATCTAACATTCCGTATAAAATTGTCGGGGGTACGAAGTTCTACGATCGTAAAGAGATTAAAGATATTTTGGCGTACTTACGTTTAATCGGTAATCCAGATGATGAAATTAGTTTTGCACGTATTATAAATGTGCCAAAGCGTGGCATTGGTGCGACTTCTATCGATAAAATTATTAATTACGGTGTGCAAAATGGAATTTCATTAACTGCTGTATTTGATGAGATTGAGCATGTTGGAGTAAGTGCAAAAATTACAAAGGCAGTAAAAGAATTCGCGAATTTATTAAATAACTGGGTAAATATGCAAGAGTATTTATCTGTTACAGAATTAGTAGAAGAAGTTATTGAAAAAACAGGCTATCGCGATATGTTGAAAAATGAACGTTCTTTAGAAGCGGAAGGTCGTTTAGAAAACTTAGACGAGTTCTTATCTGTTACGCAAACATTTGAATCTCAAAGCGAAGATAAGAGCCTTGTTGCATTCTTAACAGATTTAGCACTTGTTGCTGATATTGATCGTGTAGATGAAGACCCAACTGCTGGTGAAGAAGTTATTTTAATGACGATGCACTCGGCGAAAGGATTAGAGTTCCCGGTTGTCTTTATTGTTGGCTTAGAGGAAGGGATATTCCCTCATACTCGTTCTCTTATGGAAGAGGATGAAATGCAAGAAGAACGTCGTCTTGCTTATGTAGGTATTACTCGTGCAGAAGAAGAGCTATATTTATCTAACGCGCAAATGCGTACATTATTTGGTAGAACAAGTATGAACGCTGCGTCTCGATTTATTACAGAAATACCGACAGAACTAGTGGAATCATTAAATGAAACAGCGCCGAAGCGTGAAACATCGTTTGGTACAAAAGGCAGAACGGCAAGTAGCGGCAAAACGACAATCACAACAGCAACACGCTCTCGTTCAGCTTTCGCGCGCCCTGCAGCTAAGACGACAGGTGGCGAACAAATTGGCTGGGCTGTAGGAGATAAAGCTTCCCACCAAAAATGGGGAGTCGGTACAGTTGTAAGTGTAAAAGGTGAAGGTGATGCAAAAGAATTAGATATTGCGTTCCCAAGCCCAATTGGTGTTAAACGTTTGTTAGCAAAATTTGCACCTGTGACGAAACAATAGGAAAGGAATGAGGATATGTCAAAAGAGATAGTAAAAAAACGTATAGAAGAATTACGTGACTTGTTAAATACATTTAACTATCAATATCACGTATTAGACAATCCTTCTGTTTCTGATGCGGAATATGACCGTAATATGCAGGAGCTTATAAAATTAGAAGCAGAGAACCCAGAGTTTATGAGTGAAGATTCTCCCTCCGTTCGCGTTGGGGGGACTGTTCTTGATATATTTGAAAAAGTAACACATAAGTCACCAATGTTAAGTTTAGGAAATGCATTTAACGAAGGAGATTTACGTGATTTCGACAGAAGAGTACGTCAAGGAATTGATGGTGCGAATGTAAGATATATATGTGAATTAAAAATTGACGGGCTTGCCGTTTCGCTTCATTATGAAAAAGGACGCTTCATTCAAGGGGCGACACGTGGTGATGGTGTAACGGGTGAAGATATTACTCAAAATTTAAAAACGATTAAAGCTATCCCACTGCGTTTAAATGAAGAAGTAACGTTAGAAGCACGAGGCGAAGCATATATGCCGAAGCGTTCATTCGTTAAACTAAATGAAGAAAAAGAGCAAAATGGAGAAGATGTATTTGCGAATCCGCGTAATGCAGCAGCAGGTTCAATACGTCAACTTGATCCGAAAATTGCAGCGAAGCGTAACTTATCTATGTTTGTGTATGGTCTTGCGAATGTAGAAGAAAAAACAATTTCATCACATGGTGAATCGCTGGATTTCTTAGGTGAACTTGGATTTAAGACAAATCCAAATCGCCGTACATGTGAAACAATTGAAGAAGTTATAGCTTATGTAGAAGAATGGCAAGAAAAACGTCCGCATCTTGATTATGAGATTGATGGAATCGTTATAAAAGTAGATGATGTTGCCCTTCAAGAAAGTCTAGGAACTACAGCGAAGAGTCCAAGATGGGCGATTGCTTATAAATTCCCGGCTGAAGAAGTTGTAACGAGATTAACAGGCATTGAATTAAGTGTTGGCCGAACAGGGGTTGTAACACCGACTGCAGAACTAGAGCCAGTGAGAGTTGCTGGTACGATTGTTCGTCGTGCTTCTTTACATAACGAAGATTTAATTCGTGAAAAAGACATTCGAATTGGTGACTACGTTGTTGTGAAGAAGGCTGGAGATATTATTCCTGAAGTTGTGAACGTTATTTTTGATAAGCGTACTGGTGAGGAAGAAGAATACCGCATGCCAACTCATTGTCCAGCATGTGAGAGTGAACTTGTTCGTTTAGAAGAAGAAGTAGCACTTCGTTGTATAAATCCAACTTGTCCTGCTCAAATTCGAGAAGGGTTAATCCATTTCGTTTCAAGAAATGCAATGAATATTGATGGACTTGGAGAACGTGTCATTACACAACTCTTTGATGCTGATTACATTCGTACATTTGCTGATTTATATGCATTGACGAAAGAGCAATTATTACAGTTAGAACGTTTTGGTGAAAAATCAGCAACAAACTTAATACAAGCAATTGAAAATTCTAAAGAAAACTCGTTAGAGCGATTATTATTTGGTCTTGGAATTCGCCACGTTGGAGCGAAAGCAGCACGTACATTTGCAGAGCACTTTGAAACGATGGATGAGCTTGTAAAAGCAACGGAAGAAGAACTAAAAGCAATTAATGAAATTGGCGAAAAAATGGCTCAATCTGTTGTGACATATTTTGATAATGAAGATGTATTAGAGTTATTACAGCAGTTTAAAGAGTATGGCGTGAATATGACATACAAAGGTATAAAAATTGCAGATTTACAAAATGTTGAATCTTACTTCGCAGGAAAAACGGTTGTTTTAACAGGTAAGCTAGAAGTTATGGGACGAAGTGAAGCGAAGAAGAAGATTGAGGCATTAGGTGGAAAAGTAACAGGAAGTGTTAGTAAGAGTACGGATTTAGTTGTTGCAGGTGAAGCAGCTGGTTCGAAATTAGCACAAGCGGAGAAACATAATGTTGAGGTTTGGAATGAAGAGAGGTTCTTACAAGAGCTAAATAAGTAAGAGGTGCAAACTTACCATGAAAAAAATAGCATTAGCGGTATTAAGCCTTGGCCTACTTGTAAGTGGGTGTAGTGCAGGTGCCGACAAAGATGAAAAAGTGGCTGGGAAATCGGGGAAAGCAAAAGAACAATCAGTTGTTCCAAAATACGCTATTTCGGATGAATATTATAAGACGACTATTCCATTTGATGGTGGAAAGGCACGTGGTTTAGTGGTGCAAGGGTTAAATAGTCGCCTTGATATAGATGAATTTGAAACAGGATTAATGCGAATTGCAAAAGAATCATTTAGTACGAAAGATAATTTTTTAAAAGGCGGAAAAGCTCTAGATACTCAAACTATACAGATGCTTGTTAAAAGAAAACGTACAGATGCTGAACAAAAGGAACTAGAGGAAAAATTAAAAAAAGATGCAGTTAAATTTCCTAATATAGGATTAAATCCTGCATTAGGAACAGGATCCGAATCACTAGAAGTGAAAAATAAAAAAAATCCAATATATATTTCAAATATTTTAGAGCATGATTATTACGTGAAAAAAGGCGATAACGGCGAGGAACGTGTTGGTATGGTAGTTGGATTAGCGATGAATTCTGTTCAATATTTTAACGAAGAGCATGGTTACCCACGTGAAGCTGCAATCCCAGATGAAAAGATGTTAGCTGAAGGGAAAAAAATGGCGCAAGAAATTTTGAAAGTCATACATCAAAAAGAACCTGAAACAAAAAATATTCCGATAACATTTGCGATTTATCGCCAAGCTCCAAAGTCTTCGCTCGTGCCAGGTAATTTTGTTTCTTATGCAAATGTCGAAAAAGGTAGTGAAACGGTTGAAGATTGGAAACAAATTAATGAAAAATATTATTTGTTCCCATCAGAGCAAGCGAAAACAGATAATAAACGTGAAGATCTTGCAAGAGTATCCAACTTTAAGGCAAAACTAAGCGATTATTTCCAAGGCGACTATACAGCTGTTATTGGTACTGGTATGTATAGAGATGATGAATTAAGAGAAATGAAGCTTGATATTCCTGTCCAGTTTAATGGAAAAGCTGAAATAGTTGGTTTTACACAATATGTGGCAGGGCTTGTTATGGAATACTTCCCGAATTATATGAAAGTACAAGTAACGATTAAATCTGTAGAACGCCCAGAAGCTATTATTATACGTGAAGCAAAACAAGATGAACCACTTGTGAAAATTTTAGATTAAATATGAAGGCTGTTCCTCTATGGAACAGCTTTTTTTCTTATATAATTTTGTTATAATTTAAAATGTTGTAAAAAATAGGGGTAAGGGGTAAAGCTCATGGAAGAATTAAGTTTTCAAGTCATTATTTTATTAATTGCATTCGGTTTTTTAGCAGCTTTTATTGATTCCGTTGTTGGAGGAGGAGGGTTAATTTCGCTTCCTGCACTTATGTTTGTTGGCTTATCGCCAGCTTCGGCAATTGCAACGAATAAATTAGCGGCAACAATGGGGACGTTTACGAGTGCGATGTATTTCATTCGATCAGGAAAAGTTGATTTTAAAATTGTAGGAAAGTTAATCCCGTTAACTATTGTTGGAGCTGTTGCAGGTGCTTTAGTAGTAAAATTTATTCCATCGGATATTTTACGCCCATTAGTACTTGTAATGTTGGTATTTATTGCTATTTATATTATTGCAAAAAAGAATTGGGGAAGTGTGTCTACCTATAAGAAGATGACGCAAAGAAAAACATTAATATTTTTCTTTGCTATTTTAATGATAGGATTTTATGATGGTTTTTTTGGACCAGGGACAGGGTCGTTTTTAATTTTTGCATTTTTATTAATTGGCTTGGATTTTATTCAAGCGGCAGCATCTGGAAAACTTTTGAACTTTGTTAGTAATATTGTATCTTTAATTACTTTTTTATTTTTAGACATAATTCATTTTGAATACGGTATTATCATGGGATTATCAATGATCTTAGGTGCTTATTTTGGATCGAAGTTTGCGGTT
Source organism: Bacillus sp. FSL L8-0199 (assembly GCF_038005705.1). Lineage (NCBI taxonomy): Bacteria > Bacillati > Bacillota > Bacilli > Caryophanales > Bacillaceae > Bacillus > Bacillus sp. FSL L8-0199. Next base: position 323,940 of record NZ_JBBOTS010000001.1, read on the forward strand.
CAAAAAGGTGTTGGATATGTAAGAACTTTATTTTTATTAGTTACTATATTATTGATTGGGAAAAATGTTTTGGAATATACTCATATTTTGTAGATTCATACGCATGTATGAATCTCTTTTTTTTATTATATTTTAAAAATTTATTAATTTTTAAAATATAAGTCTAGGAATATTTGAATAAATCTAAATTATCGTGTAGAATAATGTTGTAAAATGTAAACGTTTTTCTAAGGGGAGGCTAAAAAAATGGTAGTAGCATACAAACATGAGCCATTTACAGATTTTTCAGTGGAGGCTAACAAATTAGCGTTTGAAGAAGGTTTAAAGAAAGTAGAATCTTATCTTGGACAAGACTATCCATTAATTATTGGGGGAGAAAAAATCACTACAGAAGACAAAATTGTTTCTGTAAACCCTGCAAATAAAGAGGAACTTGTTGGTCGTGTTTCAAAAGCAAGCCGTGAGTTAGCTGAAAAAGCAATGCAAGTAGCGGATGAAACATTCCAAACTTGGAGAAAATCAAAGCCAGAAATGCGTGCAGATATTTTATTCCGTGCTGCAGCAATCGTTCGTCGCAGAAAACATGAATTCTCTGCTATTCTTGTAAAAGAAGCAGGTAAGCCATGGAATGAGGCAGATGCTGATACAGCAGAAGCAATCGACTTTATGGAATATTATGGTCGTCAAATGTTAAAATTAAAAGACGGTATTCCAGTAGAAAGCCGTCCAATTGAATATAATCGTTTCTCTTACATTCCATTAGGAGTAGGTGTTATCATTTCTCCTTGGAACTTCCCATTCGCAATTATGGCAGGTATGACAACAGCTGCTTTAGTTTCTGGTAACACAGTATTACTAAAACCAGCTAGTACAACTCCTGTAGTAGCAGCGAAATTTATGGAAGTATTAGAAGAAGCTGGCTTACCAGCTGGCGTAGTAAACTTCGTTCCAGGTAACGGTTCTGAAGTTGGTGACTACTTAGTAGATCATCCTCGTACACGTTTCGTAAGCTTCACGGGATCTCGTGATGTAGGTATCCGTATCTACGAGCGTGCAGCGAAAGTAAACCCAGGACAAATTTGGTTAAAACGTGTTATCGCTGAAATGGGCGGTAAAGATACAATCGTTGTTGATAAAGAAGCAGATCTTGAATTAGCAGCTAAGTCTATCGTTGCATCAGCATTCGGATTCTCAGGACAAAAATGTTCTGCATGTTCTCGTGCAGTAATCCATGAAGATGTATACGATCACGTATTAAATCGTGCTGTTGAATTAACAAAAGAATTAAAAGTTGCTAACCCAGCAGTATTAGGTACAAACATGGGTCCTGTTAATGACCAAGCTGCATTTGATAAAGTAATGAGCTATGTTGCAATTGGTAAAGAAGAAGGTAGAATCTTAGCAGGTGGCGAAGGAGACGATTCTAAAGGCTGGTTCATCCAACCAACAATCGTTGCTGACGTTGCAGAAGATGCTCGCTTAATGAAAGAAGAAATCTTCGGACCAGTAGTAGCATTCTGTAAAGCGAAAGACTTTGATCATGCACTTGCAATTGCAAACAATACGGAATACGGTTTAACAGGTGCTGTTATTACTAACAACCGTGACCATATTGAAAAAGCACGCGAAGACTTCCACGTTGGTAACTTATACTTCAACCGTGGATGTACTGGTGCAATCGTAGGTTACCAACCATTCGGTGGCTTTAACATGTCTGGTACAGACTCTAAAGCTGGTGGACCTGATTACTTAGCACTTCACATGCAAGCAAAAACTACTTCTGAAACTTTATAAGAAATAGTAGAGGAGCTCTTCACAGAATGTGAAGAGCTCCTTTTAAAATTGAACCCCCATATATTACCGTCGTTCGAAGAGAATGAGCTAAAACCTATTAATAGCGTGATAAACATGTGAACAGAAATAAAATGATGAGAAAAGTTGACTTATTAGTCATATTTTTTAGTATTCATTTTGAGAATTTCCTGTATAATACAATTTGAAAGAAAATCTATGGTTCGACAAGGAACACTCCTTTCAGTTTTGCTCACTGAAAGGAGTGTTTTTTTATGTAGCTAAAAATTCTTGCGTGCTTATTACATTTGCATATACGCCATTTAAACTAGCTAAAATTGTATTGTGAATATAAACAGCTGGTATAGTAGCGTTCTTAAAAGAAAGGTCTTTTGTAGCACAAGCGTCATGTATAACGGTACATTGAAAGCCAAAATCGAATGCAGCCCTTACTGTTGCATCGATACACATATGAGTCATCATCCCGCATACAACGACATGTTCAATATTTAAACGTTTTAATTGCTCTAGAAGATTAGTTTCTCGGAAGCTATTTGGATAATGTTTGACTATAACTGTTTCTTCTCTAAGTGGACGTACGCTTTCATGAATATGTACACCTTCTGTATTAGGTAGGAAAAAAGTAGCGTCATCTTTTATAGCTACGTGTTGGATATGAAAAATAGGTTCGCTGTTTGTTCTAAAGTGTTGTAATAACTGATTAGCATATTCGCTTGCTTCTACTGGATTACGCAATTCCATCTTTCCATTTGGAAAATAATCGTTTTGAATATCGACGAGTAAAAGAGCTGTTTTCATATATTTATCTTCCTCCGAGTTTCATATTCAAATAAATTTATTCAATTCGTAGAGAGGATTCTCCTGTTTAAAAATATGAGGAAGAAGAATTTTAAATAACCTTGAAAGTTACTATTTTTCAGATGAATATTCATCTGAAAATTTTAATAAAGGAATAATTAATATTTTTCTAAAAAATGTATTGACTCTTATTATTCTGAGTTCTATAATGAGAATTAATTAAACGACAATTAAATCGATACATTCTTATCCAGAGAGGTGGAGGGACTGGCCCTACGATACCTCAGCAACGGGTTTTTTAATACCGTGCTAACTCCAGCAAGCCATATAAAGGCTTGGAAGATGAGAAGATGTGAACGAGTACATATAAGTGCTCTCCTTCTTATCTTTATGGTTGATAAGAAGGAGGGCACTTTTTATTTTACCTCGAAAGCTCTGCTTCAAGTTTTTACAGCATATAGGAGGGAAAAAAATGATTTCTTTTAACAATGTAAGTAAAGTGTATGAAGCAGCTGGCCAATCTGTTCATGCGGTGGAGGATGTAACATTATCAGTTGAGAAAGGCGAAATTTTTGGCATTATCGGTTTTAGTGGCGCTGGAAAGAGTACGTTATTACGCTTAGTAAATATGTTAGAGAGACCGACGGCAGGAACGATTTCAATAGATGATAAAGATATTACATCATTATCGACGAAAGAATTACGTAAACTGAGACAAAGAATTGGAATGATTTTTCAAAGTTTTAATTTATTTAATTCAAGAACAGTATTTGGAAATATTGCTTATCCATTAAAGTTAGCGAAAGTACCAAAGAATGAGATAAAAAAAAGAGTAAATGAACTGCTGAAGTTTGTAGGGTTAGAAGATAAAGCAAACTATTACCCAGAGCAGCTATCAGGTGGACAAAAGCAGCGTGTGGGCATTGCTAGAGCACTTGCGACATCGCCAGATATTCTTATATGTGATGAGGCAACATCAGCCTTAGATCCAGAAACAACGACAGAAATTCTAAACTTATTAAAGAAAGTAAATCGAGAATACAATTTAACAATTCTTCTTATTACACATGAAATGCATGTTGTGAAAGAAATTTGTCACCGTGTAGCTGTAATGGAGAAGGGAAAAGTTATTGAAGAAGGAAAACTGTTTGATGTTTTCACACAACCAAAAACAAAGACGACTCAAAACTTTGTACGTTCTGTCATTAATGATCATTTACCGAAAAGTGTTCTAGCGAAAATTCAAAATGGTGGTCAAATTTATCGTCTAACATTTACTGGTGAGGAGACAGGACAGCCGGTACTATCATATATCGCAAAAAACTATAACGTCGATGTAAATGTACTGTACGGAAATATTATTGAACTTCAAAATGTGCTATTTGGAAATCTTCTTGTAGAGTTGCAAGGTGAGCAGAGGGAAATTCAAAAAGCATTACAACATCTAAGACTGCAAGTGCAGCTGAAGGAGGTAGAAGCTCATGCGAGTTGATTGGAGTATATTTTGGCCGCGTATACTAGATGCGACGGGGGATACCCTCTTAATGGTAATTGTAACCCTTATATTTGCTACAATTCTGGGTATACCTCTAGGTTTACTTTTATATGTAACGAGAAAAGGAAACTTTTTAGAAAATAAATGGGTCTTTTCTATTCTTAACATCATAATTAATACAATTCGTCCAGTACCATTCATTATCTTTTTAGTAGCCTTAAGTCCACTAACAAGAAGTGTTATCGGAACGACGATTGGAACAGCAGCGGCAATTTTCCCGATGACGTTAGTCGCATCAATTGGTATTGCTAGAATGGTTGAAACAAACCTTGTTTCCGTTCCGAAAGGAGTAATTGAAGCAGCGCAAGCAATGGGCGCCTCGCCAATTAGAATTGTTTTTGAAATCCTTGTACCAGAAGCGTTAGCACCATTAATCTTAGGTGTCACATTTATGACAGTTGGTTTAATTGAATTCTCTGCAGTTGCTGGGCTTGTCGGTGGTGGCGGTCTTGGTGACTTGGCAATGACATATGGTTATCAACGTTTTGATACATCAGTTATGTTCGTAACGGTCGTGTTACTTATCATTCTCGTACAGATAGCTCAAAATTTAGGAAACTACTTTGCGAAAGTCTTGTTACGCAGATCATAAAAAGGAAGAGAGGAAAAGAAAATGAAGAAAATTTTAGCATTTGCATTATCAGCGATTGTAGGAGTCTCAGCATTAAGCGGCTGCTCAAGTGGAGACACGGGTGCAGGAGCGAAAGAAAAAGTAGTTCGCGTCGGTGTAACTGGAACGGATGGAGACGCTTGGGAAATTTTGAAGAAAAAAGCTGAAAAAGAAGGGATTAAGATTAAACTGGTGGAGTTCTCTGATTACACAACGCCAAATAAAGCGTTAGCTGATGGAGATATTGAATTAAACTCATTCCAGCATATTGCTTTCTTAGAGCAATTTAAAAAAGAGCATAAGTTAGATATTACAGCTGTTGGTACAACGCAAATTGCGCCAATGGGTTTATACTCTGAAAAATATAAGAAAGCAAATGAAATCCCAGATGGTTCAGAAATTGCAATTCCAAACGATCCAACGAACCAAGCACGGGCATTAAAACTTCTTGATGCAGCTGGATTATTAAAGCTTAAAAAAGACTTTGGTCTATTTGGAGATCCAAGTGGTATTGCTGAAAATCCGAAGAAATTAAAAATTACACCGGTTATCGCACAGCAAACACCTCGTGTGTTAAAAGATGTAGCGGCATCAGTTATTAATAACGGTGTTGCTGGTCAAGCTGGATTAGATCCAGCTAAGGATCCTATTTTCTTAGAAGATCCAAAGAATGCAAATGCGAAGCCATATATTAATATTTTTGCAGCTCGTACGAAAGATAAAGATGATCCAACATTGAAAAAAGTAATTGAACTATATCATTCAAAAGAAGTAACAGACGCAATTAAGAAAGAAACAAATGATGGTTCCATTTCAGTAGATCTTTCACTTGATGAGCTTGAAAAAATCGTAAAATAATCATTGGGTTTAATGGACTAACAGAAGGAACCCCTCCGCTGTTAGTTCGTTCAACATATAAACTTAACAAACAAACCCTAATTCTGTACTTTCCAATTTTGTATAACATAGAATCCAATGTTTGTTAAGTAGAGTGATAGACCAGGAGTTTTCCTGGTCTTTTTTTATGAATGAAAGTAGCTAGCGAACAGTAAGGTAATCCAAATTATAATGGGATAAGAAAATAAGCTGAAAAGGAGTGTAATTACGAATTGCTTTGGATGAATTAAGTGTTTTTTTGATAAAAAAAAGAAAATAGAAAAGAGAGTAATGAAAAATGCTGATATTACGCCGGGGTTATAGGAGCGATAAATGAAAAACAAAATAATATGTTGAACAGAGTTGAAGAAGATGGCCCCTTGTATAAAAATAATCCAGCATATAGAAGACAAGAAGTTAAGTTGATATAGAAAGACGATAAGTAATACAAAGATTGTTAATACGGAAATGGCAATGAAAAATTGTTGGCTAGTTATAAGACGGATTGAAAATTGATTAGCAAGGTATTGTGGCATTTGGAAAGCTTCTTCAAGGTTATGAATGAAAAATAATAAGGGAATGATCCAGAATATAGTAGTGGGATGTTTTTTCATCAATTTACATCACTCCAATAAAGTATAGAAAGCCTAAAAAAGGCCCTCTATACAGAGATAGTTATTCAATTATGATATTTTTTAAATTAACTTCATGATGCTCTTGTTCTTTCGGATAAGCAGCTAGTTCCTCTTGTAAAATATTTAATATTTGCTTAGCTGAATGCTGGATGGGATTAGGTAGCTCTTCTAATATATGCATCCCGACTTTTACTTTTGTACGAATTACCCTTCGTAGTAATTCCTCATGCATGTACTACACCTCCAAACCGAATATTTAGTACATCTTCTTCAAATTTTGCTCCTTGAATAGAAAGGTGTGTTAATGTTTTTGGTAACGTGATGTTCCGTTTAACAGAACCAGCTCGAATAATAAGTTCATCACCTTTTTGATTTAAGGAAAGTTCACTTTTGTTTGAGAAGGGAATGGACAGAACGAAAATATACTCATCGCCATCCTTTTTTACATATTGAGTGCGCCCGTTAAATTTCACTTCTGTAGGGGAATGATCAGTTTTAAATAAAGAATCTCCTACACGTTCTAACATAGACAAACCAACAACTTCTTGTTCAAACATTGGAGCTTCGTAAATAGGAAGGGGTTGAAAACTATCTTTAATTAATGTTTTATATTTCTTCTGTGTATCTTTCCATGCCTGAAAATAAGGATCGGTGACAGTGTTAGGGATGACGCGGTTAATCATAATGGCATCTACGTTATAATCGTATAAATTCAAATAAGTAAAGCTGCGCTGGGCTTCTTTAATGACCATTTTTTCAGGATTTACAACGATGCGGATACTTGTTACTTCTCGATTTGATAAAATATCTCTCATTTCTCCGAGCTGTTCAAGTGTACTTGTTAATTCGTCCATAATATCGTCGGTTGGAAGAGGGACACCAAGGAGTGGTTGAGCTACAGGACGAACGACTTTTAAAACTTTTCTTTTAATAGGAAATAATTTTTCCATCCACCAGCCGAGCATGTCTGGAAAGCTTAGCATTGCTAATGTTTCTCCTGTTGGAGCACAATCAATGATAATAACATCATATGTGTTTTGTTTATAATAATCGAGTACGCGAAGTAGGCTAATTAAATCTTCCATACCAGGAAACATCGTTAACTCTTCTGTTGTAATATCATCAGCTGCTTTGGAAGTGAAGAGTAGTGTAATATATTTCTGTAATTTTCCCCAGCCTTTTTCCATTTCATAAATCGTATTAATTTCTTGTGCCCACAAATTTTCACGAATTTCTAGTGGTTCAGAAGATAGCCTTATACCAAATGAATCTCCTAAACTATGAGCAGGATCTGTGCTCATTACTAATGTTTTTAATCCTTGTTTCGCACTTTGAATTGCTGTTGCTGCTGAAATGCTAGTTTTTCCTACGCCGCCTTTACCTGTATACAAGATAATTCTCATCATTCATATCCCCTTTGTTTCGAATGTCGAATATTACGAGTGTCGAAGTAAATGATTGAATAAAAACCCAGATAGGGTTTTATTCAATCGGAATGTTTTTCATTTTAGGTGTAGAAATCTTTTCTTCTGTTTTTCGCTGTGACGTAGCGATGTGATTCATGATTTTTTGGAAGATTTGTAGTAAGAATGCTTTTTCTTCTTCTGATAATGCTTCTGTTACTAAGCTAAAGTAATGGGCCGCATTTTGTTTTACTTCTTGAACGAGCATTACGCCGTTTTCTGTTAACCGAATTAATACAATACGTCGGTCATTTTCATCACGGTAGCGTTCAATATATCCCTTTTTTACAAGGCGATTTACAACGCCCGTTGTTGTACTCATCGGTATATCAAGAAGATCAGCAATTTTCGTCATTGTAATATCTGTATTTCGTTCCATCCAAAGTAAACAAAATACTTCTGTTTTAGAAAGTGTTAAATCTAGGCTTACCCATTCTTCAGGATAGAAAAGTTTCTTGGCGTTATCTAGCAGTAAGTCTAAAAAATGTTCATATTGCAACAATTAATTCCACTCCCGTATATTTCGAGGTTCGTAATATTTATTTTATGTAGAATAGAAATAATTGTCAATGATTTTAATTGTTTTTTCAGATTAGGCAGAAAACTTTCTTTAAAATAGTATTCTTTTATGGTAGATTTATAAATATAAAACTAGAATTTACATAAAAATCCATCATGGTAAATATACTTATCTATAATGGGTATACAGCTAACGAGGGGGAGAACGATGAGAAGACGTAATACGCAAGCGTTCACGTTTTTAGCATGGACTTCATTTGTTTGTGCGCTTTCAGGTATGCTAATTGGGATTTATACGTTAGATGAAACGCTTAGTGTAAAAGGATACTATTTAATTGGAACATTATTTTTAACGATGTCTTGTTTTGTATTACAAAAAACAATTCGTGATAATGAAGAAGATAACGAGAGATTTCCGAAAAATAAAACGTTAGATAAAGAGTAAATTGTAAAGAAAGGCATTTGCCTTTCTTTTTTTATGTAAAAATGGCGTAAGTACTCTGTGTTGACTTGCTTGAAGTACTGAAAATTTGGTATCATCAATAGTATTGTAGATTGAACGATATATTATGGAGGTGGCCTAGCCGTGTCAAGAATTTCCGTTGAGAATGTAAAGCACGTAGCACATTTAGCACGTCTTGCAATTACTGATCAAGAAGCAGAAAAATTTCAAAAACAACTAGATGCAATTGTTACATTTGCAGAACAGTTAAATGAATTAGATACAACAGATGTAAAACCAACAACTCATGTATTAACTATGAAAAATGTTATGCGTGAAGATGTACCAGAAAAAGGTTTACCAGTTGAAGAAGTATTAAAAAATGCACCGGATCACAAAGATAATCAAATCCGTGTTCCAGCAGTATTAGAATAGAGGAGGGGAATTTCGATGTCATTATTTGATCATTCAGTATCAGAGTTACATAAGAAGTTAAACAACAAAGAAATTTCCGTTACGGATTTAGTAGAAGAATCTTACAAACGTATTGCGGATGTTGAAGATAACGTAAAAGCTTTTCTTACATTAGATGAAGAAAATGCACGCGCAAAAGCGAAAGAATTAGATGCAAAAATCGGCGCTGAAGATAATGGTTTATTATTCGGTATGCCAATTGGTGTAAAAGATAACATTGTAACTAACGGCCTTCGTACAACTTGTGCGAGCAAAATGCTAGCAAACTTCGATCCAATTTATGATGCGACAGTTGTGCAAAAGCTAAAAGCTGCTGACACGATTACAATCGGTAAATTAAACATGGACGAGTTTGCAATGGGTTCTTCAAATGAAAACTCAGGATTCTACGCTACGAAAAACCCATGGAACTTAGATTACGTTCCGGGCGGATCTAGTGGTGGTTCTGCAGCAGCTGTAGCAGCAGGAGAAGTACTATTCTCTCTAGGTTCTGATACGGGTGGTTCTATCCGTCAGCCAGCTGCATATTGCGGTGTTGTAGGTTTAAAACCAACTTACGGACGCGTATCTCGTTACGGATTAGTAGCATTCGCATCTTCACTTGACCAAATCGGACCGATTACACGTACAGTCGAAGACAATGCATACTTATTACAAGCTATTTCAGGTATTGACCGCATGGATGCAACTTCTGCAAACGTTGAAGTTGGAAACTATTTAGCTGGTTTAACAGGCGATGTTAAAGGTTTACGCATTGCTGTACCGAAAGAATACTTAGGCGAAGGTGTTGGCGAAGAAGCTCGTGAGTCAGTACTAGCTGCTTTAAAAGTATTAGAAGGTATGGGCGCAACTTGGGAGGAAGTATCTCTTCCACACTCTAAATACGCTCTAGCAACGTATTACTTACTATCTTCTTCTGAAGCATCTGCGAACCTTTCACGCTTTGATGGCGTGCGTTACGGTGTTCGTTCTGATAATGTAAATAACTTATTAGATCTTTACAAAAACACACGTAGTGAAGGTTTCGGTGATGAAGTTAAACGTCGTATTATGCTTGGTACTTTTGCACTTAGCTCTGGTTACTATGATGCATATTACAAGAAAGCACAACAAGTACGTACATTAATTAAAAACGACTTTGAAAATGTATTTGCTAACTATGATGTTATTATTGGACCAACAACGCCAACTCCGGCATTTAAAGTGGGCGAAAAAGTTGATGATCCAATGACAATGTATGCAAATGACATTTTAACAATCCCAGTAAACTTAGCGGGTGTTCCAGCGATTTCTGTTCCATGTGGATTCGGTGCTAACAACATGCCACTTGGTCTACAAATCATTGGTAAACACTTCGATGAAGCGACAATTTACCGCGTTGCACATGCGTTTGAGCAAGCAACAGACTATCATACAAAAAAAGCAAGTCTGTAAGGAGGCGAGCATAGATGAATTTAGAAACAATTATTGGTTTAGAGGTTCACGTTGAGTTAAAAACAAATTCGAAAATTTTCTCTGCGAGTCCAACAGAATTCGGAGCGGAGCCAAATACACAAACAAGTGTAATTGACTTAGGATACCCAGGGGTACTTCCTACTTTAAATAAAGAAGCAGTTAACTTTGCAATGAAAGCTGCAATGGCATTAAACTGTGAAATCGCAACGGAAACGAAGTTTGACCGTAAAAACTATTTCTATCCAGATAACCCGAAAGCTTACCAAATCTCTCAATTTGATAAGCCAATTGGTGAAAATGGTTGGATTGAAATCGAAGTAGACGGTAAAAAGAAACGTATCGGTATTACACGTCTTCATTTAGAAGAAGATGCTGGTAAATCAACGCATACAGCTGATGGTTCATTAGTAGACTACAACCGTCAAGGTATGCCTTTAATCGAGATCGTATCTGAGCCAGATATGCGTACGCCAGAAGAAGCATATGCATACTTAGAGAAGTTAAAATCAATCATTCAATACACTGGTGTATCTGATTGTAAGATGGAAGAAGGTTCCTTACGTTGTGATGCGAACATTTCTCTTCGTCCAGTTGGACAAGAGAAGTTCGGTACAAAAGCGGAACTGAAAAACTTAAACTCATTCACTTACGTACAAAAAGGTCTTGAGCATGAGCAAGTGCGCCAAGAAAAAGAACTGTTATCTGGTGGCATCATCCAACAAGAAACACGTCGTTATGATGAAGCAACGAAGAAAACAATCTTAATGCGTGTGAAAGAAGGATCTGACGATTACCGTTACTTCCCGGAGCCAGACTTAGTTGAACTTTACATCGATGATGAGTGGAAAGAAGCAGTTCGAGCTTCTATTCCAGAACTTCCAGATGCACGTAAAGCTCGCTACGTTGCAGAACTAGGCTTACCAGCTTATGATGCACACGTGTTAACATTAACGAAAGAAATGTCTGATTTCTTTGAAGCAACTGTTGCAGACGGTGCTGATGCGAAATTAACATCGAACTGGTTAATGGGTGAAGTACTTGCATACTTAAACAAACAACAAAAAGAATTAAAAGACGTTGCATTAACGCCTGCTGGTTTATCTAAAATGGTTCAATTAATTGAAAAAGGTACAATTTCTTCTAAAATCGCGAAGAAAGTATTTAATGAATTAATTGAAAAAGGTGGAGACCCAGAAGAAATCGTTAAAGCGAAAGGTCTTGTTCAAATTTCTGACGAGGGTACACTTCGTAAAGTTGTAACAGAAATTCTTGATAATAATGAGCAATCTATCGAAGACTTTAAAAACGGTAAAGACCGTGCAATTGGCTTCTTAGTTGGTCAAATTATGAAAGCTACAAAAGGACAAGCAAATCCACCGCTTGTTAACAAAATCTTACTTGAAGAGATTAATAAGCGATAATAGTAGTGACTTTTAAAGATTAAGCAGAAAAACACCCGTACATGGGTGTTTTTCTAGGTTAATCAAACGTTTGTTTAAATGAGACAAAATCGTTTAAACAAACGTTTGATTAACTGTCAAAAGTGGAAAAATGTTTGTATAGCAACTATGGTATGATAGTTGCAAAAAGGTGGGAATAATGATAAATCTAAACATAGAGGTTTTTTTCATCTCATGAAATAATAGATAGTTATTATTCGTTATATGTAAATTTTTATGGAAGAATGGATAGAAATAAAGTGAAACTTTAATCAGTAGGAGGTTCATCCACCATTGATTATTAGCCCTCACCAATCGGGCATTTACTGCCCGCAAATAGCGGGATAAATTTTGGAGTCAAATAAAAAACCATTGAAATGAATATTTACTTTTGATGGACTACACGAATCGGGTTCTTACTGCCTGTTTGAGCGGGATAAAAGAAGGATAGCAAGATGAGAGGAGGTAGGCATGGGAATACTGAATAGAAGTTCAGTATGTTCTTTTTCGATATATAAAGAAATTTCCTGTGCTAATAAATGATGAAGCGAGCAAGAATTATTTATAATCCTACTTCTGGGCGTGAGCTATTTAAGAAGAGCTTACCAGAAGTATTACAAAAATTAGAACAAGCTGGCTATGAGACATCTTGTCATGCGACAACGGGTCCTGGAGACGCTACTGTGGCGGCGAGACAAGCTGCGGATCGTAAGTTTGATGTTGTTATTGCGGCTGGTGGCGACGGTACATTAAATGAAGTAGTAAACGGTTTAGTTGGGCATGAATTCCGTCCGAAATTTGGAATTATTCCAGTTGGAACGACAAATGACTTTGCACGTGCAATTGGTGTACCTCGTTCTATTGAAGAGGCAGCAGATATTATTTGCGAAGGAAAAACAGTGCCATTAGACCTTGGTAGAGCGAACGATACATATTTTATTAACATCGCTGGTGGCGGTCGTATTACAGAATTAACATACGAAGTACCGAGTAAGTTAAAGACAGTATTAGGACAACTTGCTTATTACCTAAAAGGTATCGAGATGTTACCATCATTGCATCCGACATATGTTGAAATTGAGTATGATGGAAAGTTACTACAAGAAGAAATTACGATGTTTTTAATTACGAATACTCGTTCAGTAGGTGGATTTGAAAAGGTAGCACCGTATGCATCTATTAACGATGGGTTATTTGACCTATTAGTACTGAAAAAAGGTTCTATCGCTGATTTAATTAAAGCAGCAACACAAGCACAACGTGGTGAACATATTAATAATCCAAAAGTGTTATATACACAAGCGAACCGAATTAAAGTACATTCACCAGATAAACTAATGATTAATTTAGATGGTGAGTATGGTGGAGATGCACCGATGGAATTCGAAAATATATATCATTGTTTAGAACTATTTGTTCCTGAACATCAAGAGGATGCCCTGTAAAGGCATCCTTTTTACTTTGTTAAAATGAATTGTAAATTGGGAGTTAGTTTGATTTTTATGGTATTTTTACAATTCTTTTATTTTACATCCATACTTTATTGATACACTGGAAGAGATAAGAAATGAGAGGTAGGGTGCTATGGAGAAGGTAAAGGCGATATTATTTGATAAAGATGGGACATTAATGGATTTTCATTCAATATGGATAAAAGTAGCTGAAGAACTTGTAGCTGAATGTATAAGTTTATATCATTTACCAAGTACAATAGGGCAGACCTTATTAGAAGAGATCGGTGTAGAGGGAGCATTTGTTAATCCGAGGAGTGCAATAGCTGCTGGAACAAGCCTTGATGTAGCGAAGGGGCTTTGTAATTATATTGAGTCTGCTAGAGAAGAAGAGATGCATCATTGGGTAAGTGAGAAGTTATTTTCCCTTATGTATGAGCATCGTTCGCATATGAAAATGACAGCAGATTTACCGAAAGTGTTACAGGCATTAAAAGATAAAGGATTTATATTAGGGGTTGTCACGGCGGATGATTTTGCACCAACAGAATTATTTTTAAAACAATATAAGTTGGAGAACTTTTTTGATTATATTATAGCCTCGGATACATTCCCTGCGCAAAAACCAGATAAAAAGATTATAGAAGTGTTTTGTGAGAAATTTAATTTAGCATCATGTGAGGTTGCGGTTGTTGGAGATACGCCAACTGATTTACATTTAGCCAAAAATGGCGATTGCTATGCAATTGGGGTGCTATCTGGTACGGGAGACCGTCCAACATTAGAACCACTTGCTGATTTAGTGTTAGATTCTGTTGAAGAGTTTATTTCTCAATCGGGTGAGTTTTTCTGGGAGAAAGAAAAGTCTAATGTGTAAGGAAAATAAGTCTATAAAGACTCTTAATGAGTCTTTATAGACTTATTTTTTATGCCTGGATACAAAGAATATAGGATAAATGCTAGAAAAGAAAGTTGGCATACATTTTGCAATAAAAAGAGAAAACAATGTAAAGAAAAGGATGGGGTACGCAATGAACACAAAAAAATTTGCTAAAGTAAATGAACAAATTCCAGGACCGAAAGCGGCATCTTTATTAGAACGCCGTCAAAATATAGTACCAAAAGGAGTAAGTAACGGCATCCCAACGTTTGTACAATCTGCAAATGGTGCTCTTGTAACAGATGTTGATGGTAATCAGTACATTGATTTTGCAGGAGCAATTGGGACAATTAACGTAGGGCATTGTCATCCAACGGTTAAAGAAGCGCTCCATAAACAAGTCGATCAATACATTCATACTGGATTTAATGTCATGATGTATGAGCCATATATTGAATTAGCGGAAAAGCTTGCGGCATTGGCACCGGGAAGTTTCGATAAGCAAGTCCTCTTTTTAAATAGTGGTGCAGAAGCAGTTGAGAACGCGGTGAAGATCGCTCGTAAATATACGAAGAGACCTGGTATTATCGCATTTTCTAAAGGTTTCCACGGGCGTACATTAATGACAATGACGATGACAAGTAAAGTGAAGCCATATAAATTTGGGTTTGGTCCATTTGCTCCAGAAGTATATAAAGCGCCATTTCCATACGAATACCGTCGCCCAGAGGGATTAACGGAAGAGCAGTATGATGATTTTATTATTGAAGAGTTTAAGAACTTCTTCATATCGGAAGTAGCACCAGAAACAATCGCAGCTGTTGTAATGGAACCTGTTCAAGGGGAAGGTGGGTTTATCGTCCCAAGTAAGAAATTTGTTCAAGAAGTACGCCGCATTTGTTCAGAGAACGGCATCTTATTTGTAGCGGATGAAATACAAACAGGCTTTAGTCGTACAGGAAAATATTTTGCAATTGATCACTATGATGTCGTTCCAGATTTAATTACAGTGTCTAAATCATTAGGTGCTGGTGTACCGATAAGTGGTGTCATTGGACGTAAAGAAATTATGAATGAGTCTGCACCAGGTGAACTTGGTGGAACGTATGCAGGAAGTCCATTAGGATGTGCGGCTGCATTAGCTGTTCTCGATGTAATAGAAAATGAGAAATTAAATGATAGAGCGATAGAATTAGGAAAAGTCGTAATGAACCGATTCAAGGAGATGAAAAATAAATATCATTGCATCGGCGATGTGCGTGGGTTAGGTGCAATGTGTGCATTTGAGGTCGTTCAAGATCGTAAGACGAAAGCACCTGACAAAACGTTAACGGCTAATCTATGTGCGGAAGCAAATAAGCGTGGGTTACTGTTATTATCAGCAGGAACATATGGAAATGTTATCCGTGTGTTAATGCCTTTAGTTATTACAGATGAGCAACTTGAAGAAGGTTTAACAATAATTGAAGAATCATTGCAAGCTTGTTATGAGCAAACAAACATCGCTCGCGTTTAAAAACTGAAGTATAAATAGCAAACATTCTAGCTGACTCTATATTAAATGCAGAAAATTCACTTTATAATAAAGGTAGTGAAGTGGATCGATGGATTTGAAGTTAGGGGTGGCTAGGATGGTTGCAGAAAAGGAACGAGTGTTAATGGATTTAAAAGATGTATTTGAATATGCGTTTGACGAAATTTTTGTTACAGATGAGCAGGGGATCGTTGTGCGTGTAAATAGTACATGTGAAAGGCACTACCAACTAGCTGCCGAAGAGTTAGTTGGTAAGCATGTAAAAGAACTACAAAAGGATGGAATCTTTTATCCATCAGCGACATTAGAAGTGATTGAAAAAAAGAGGCCAATTGAACTCGTTCAAACTACAAAATCAGGAGAGTATTTACACGTTCGTACAAGGCCTGTTTTTGATGATGAGGGAAATTTAAGAAGAGTGATTAGTTATTCTCGGGACCTTACTGAACTCTATCAATTACGTCAAAAGGTAGAGGAAATGGATAATCAGCTAAAAACATATAAAAAAGAATTAAGAGAAACATATGAGCATGAAGGACTTATTTTTAAAAGTCTAGCTATGCAAAAAATAGTCGATACAATCAAAAAAGTATCTGTAGTGGATAGTACTGTTCTCGTTTTAGGCGAGACTGGAGTTGGGAAAAGTCGATTAGTACGCCATTTACATGAAGTGAGTCACCGTAAGAATGAAAGTTTCTATGAAATTAATTGTGCGGCATTGCCAACTAATTTAATTGAATCGGAGCTTTTTGGATATTCAGGTGGATCTTTTACAGGTGCGAATCGTGAAGGGAAAAAGGGACTATTAGAATCCGCGCATAAAGGAACTCTTTTTTTAGATGAAATCGGTGAAATGCCGCTGGAAATTCAAGCGAAGCTTTTGCAAGTATTGCAAGAAAAAACATTTCGTCCTATAGGCGGAAGAGAATTAAAAAAAGTGGATGTTCGAATTGTGGCGGCAACAAATAGAGATTTAAGTATGATGGTGAAACAAGGAACATTTCGGAAAGATTTATACTATCGTCTGAATGTTATTCCAATTGCAATTCCCCCGCTTAGGGAAAGAACAGAAGATATTTTGCCGCTTATTTATCATTACTTGCAGCACTTTAATAAAAAGTACGGACGTGATGTGAAACTAGCGCCGAGTACGTTACAAATGTTTGTTGGATATCCGTGGGAAGGAAACAATAGAGAAATAGAGAATGTAATTGAGAGAATTGTTATTACTGTCGATGATGTTGTAACGGTAGAGGATTTGCCACTCTCTATGCAAGAGGCTGCAGTTGAACAATCGGGGCAAAGCCTTTATAAAATGCTGGAAGAGGTAGAGAGAAATATTATTCTTAAAGCGTATAAAACGTATGGATCAAGTTATAAAGTGGCTGAGTTTTTGCAAATTAGTCAATCTGCTGCTACTAGGAAAATTAAGAAGTTCATAGAGGAGGAAGAAAACATTGGATAAAAAGGCGACTTTCGTAAGTATAGATAAAAAGGCGATGTATATAAATGGTGAGTGGATTACACTACAAGAACAAATTGAAGTAAATAATCCTGCGACGAAGGAAATATTTGCAACTGTACCAAAAGGCGGAGTAACAGAGGCAAAGCAAGCTGTTGATGCTGCACATGAAGCTTTTAAAACGTGGTCTAAGTTAACGGCAGCAGACCGTGCAACGAAGTTAAAAAAGTGGTTCATGCTTATTGATAAAAACAAAGAAGAGATCGCAGCGATTATGACAAAGGAACAAGGAAAGCCGTTTGCAGAAGCGCTTGGTGAAGTAAATTATGCAAATAGTTTTGTTGAATGGTATGCAGAAGAAGGGAAACGTGTGTATGGTGAAATGATTCCTGCTTCTCATCCGAATAAGCGCATTTTAGTTATGAAGCAACCAGTTGGCGTTATGGCAGCTATTACACCTTGGAACTTCCCGGCAGCGATGATTACGAGAAAGGTAGCCCCAGCGCTTGCAGCAGGCTGTACAGCCGTTGTGAAACCGGCGAGTCAAACGCCATTAACTGCATTGAAATTAGCTGAATTAGCTCATGAAGCAGATATTCCAAAGGGCGTAATCAATATCGTAACAGGTAGTGCAAAAGCAATTGCTGATACATGGATGGAAGATAGTCGCGTTCGAAAAGTGTCCTTTACAGGGTCAACGGAAATTGGGAAAGAGTTAATGGCTAGTGCGGCGCAAACGATGAAAAAAGTTTCACTTGAGTTAGGTGGTCACGCTCCGTTTATCGTAATGAATGATGCAGATTTAGATAAAGCAGTAGAAGCGGTGATTGGTTCGAAATTCCGTAACGCAGGACAAACGTGTATATGTACAAACCGAGTATTCGTTCAAGAAGAAGTATACGAAGTATTTGTAGAGAAGTTCCAAAAGGCAGTAGGGCAGTTGAAAGTAGGAGACGGTTTCAGTGACGGAACGACTGTCGGACCACTTATTGATGAGAATGCAGTTTCAAAAGTACAAGAACATATTGAAGATGCTATTCAAAAAGGTGGAACAGTTTTATATGGTGGTCAAAAGGTCGCAGAGTTAGAGGGACATTTCATTCAACCGACTGTAATTGGATTGGCAAATGATACGATGCTTTGTATGAATGAAGAAACATTTGGGCCAGTGGCACCAGTTGCGAAATTTAAAACAGTTGATGAAGTAATCGAACGTGCAAATAATACACCATACGGTTTAGCTGCGTATATTTTCACGAAAGACATTAGCCAAGCATTCCAAATTAGTGAAGCGTTAGAGTACGGTATTATCGGTCTAAACGACGGTCTTCCATCAGTTGCACAAGCACCATTCGGTGGCTTTAAAGAAAGTGGTATCGGTCGTGAAGGAGGCCATTTCGGCATCGAGGAATATTTAGAAATTAAATATATTTCATTGGGACTATAAGTAGTATACTAGAATCTCTATAAGGTAACAGAGAAGGAGATTTTAGTATGGTATATTGGCTATTATTACTTGTTACAATTATTTTTGAAGTAGCTGGAACAATTGCGATGAAACTATCAAATGGTTTAACAAAGCTCGTTCCGAGTGTACTGATTTTCGTATTCTATGGTATTTGTTTTAGCGTATTTGCCATCGTCGTTAAAAAGATTCATTTAAGCATTGCTTATGCTATTTGGTCTGGCGTTGGAACATTACTTATTACAATCATTAGTGTTTACTTTTTTAAAGAGCATATTAGTTTATTCCAAGCATTTTGTATTCTTTTTATTGTTTTGGGTGTCATTGGGCTTAAGGTTTCATCGGCATCATGAAAGCTATCTTTTGTAGAAGATAGCTTTTTTCTATTTGTGCAGTTAGCAATTAATACGACAAAATATGACAAGAAAGCGTAAAGCATTTTGTTATGATACATATGAAATATTGTCTTATGTGGGGGAAAGAGTATGTTAAAAAAGGTGAGTCAAATTTTTTTGATTTTTGGCATAGCTTTTAGTTTAAGTGCTTGCACTGAGACTAAAGATAGTAATGAAAGTAAACAAGAAGATGTTCAAGATAAAGTGTATAAAATAGGGGAGACAGTAGAAGTAGATGGTTTGCAAGTAACTATCGATTCAGTTAAATTAGGATATCCGGATTATGATGAGGATAAAAAGAAAGAGGAGATTTTGGGGATTATTTTCAAAGTGGAAAATAATAGTAAAAAGGAAATACCTTTTGCATTTTATGAATTTGAGATTACCGATAAGAAAGGTACAAGATTTAAAGAATATAATAACCCTGATAGCTTTATTAGTAAAAAGTTAGCACCAGAAGAAAAAATTCAAGATATCATGCTATTTGACGTAGCGAAAGAAAATACGTATATCGCTACGTATAGACCAGAGTTTACGCGTGAAAATAGAATAATAAAATTTGAATTGAAACCAAATAAATAAAGAAACACATTGGATTATCCAATGTGTTTCTTTATGGTAATAAATTTAAAACGCCCAGTTACCTTTACGGAAGATAGGCTCATGTCTGCCATCAGCAGTAATACCGTCAATATCAAGCTCAGCTGATCCAATCATGAAGTCGTTGTGTGTGATACTAGCGTTTGCGCCGTTTTCAGCAAGTTCTTCTTTAGACATTGTTTTTCCGCCAACTAAGTTAAATGCGTAAGCATTTCCAATCGCAAGGTGGCAAGATGCATTTTCGTCAAATAGTGTATTGTAGAATAAAACATTTGTGTTTGAAATTGGTGAGTCATGAGGTACTAAAGCTACTTCCCCTAAGAAGTGAGAACCTTCATCTGTTTCTACTAAATGTTTTAAAGCTTCTTCACCAGCTTCAGCTTTATAGTCTACGATACGTCCGTTTTCAAATGTTAACGTGAAATTATCGATAATATTACCTGCAAATACTAACGGTTTTGTACTAGAAACTTGGCCGTTTACACCTGTTTTAAGTGGCATTGTAAATACTTCTTCAGTTGGAATATTAGCCATAAATGGTACGTTCTTTTCATTTAAGCTACCAGCACCAGCCCATACATGTTTTTCTGGAAGTTCGATTGTTAAATCTGTTCCAGGACCTGTATAGTGAAGAGCTTTATAATGCTTTTCGTTTAAGTAATCCACTTTTGTATGTAATGTTTCATCATGTTCTTTCCATGCTTCTACAGGATTTTCTAAATCAGCACGAGTAGCTTTGAAAATAGCATCCCATAACTTTGCTTCTTGTTCTTCTGGCGCTACGTCAGGGAATACTTTCGCAGCCCATTCTTTCGTAGGAACAGAAATGACACACCAACTTACTTTATCTGCTTGTACGTAATCACGGTATACTTTCATTGCTTCTCCAGCTACTTTATGAGCTGTTGCGATACGCGATGGTTCTACACCTTTTAATAAATCAGGGTTTTCTGCATAGATAGACATAAATGCAGCGCCTTCTTTTGCTAATTCTTCACGAGCATGTGCTTTCCAAGATGGAAATTCAGCGAAAGCTTCTTCAGGAGCTAGATCGAATTTTAAGCGTGTTAACGTCTCATCATTCCAATCTACATATACGTGTTTTGCACCAGATTTATATGCTTTTTCTGTAACGAGGCGTACAAATTGTACAGCTTCAAGAGGTGCACTAATTGATAAAGTTTGTCCAGGTTGAATATTAACACCAACATTAACTGCAAGAGCAGCATATTTCTCTAACGTTTGTTCAAATGACATATGTATAATCTCCTTTAATTTGAAAGATTTCTTACTATATATAATACAAGAAAATTCTAAAAATATATATAAATATAAAGTAAAAAGAGAGCTCAAAATGTATTGAGCCCTTATATTTACTTAATTGAAGAAGCAAACTGCTCTACAGTCGTTGTATGGTGTATACGAACGCGCTTCATCTTTAACAATTCATCAGGTTCATCCTTCGTAATGAATTGCCCAGGCTTTGTCGTCGTCGCAAATTGATAATACTTCTTCGTTTCTGCAACAACCTTATCATCTACATGACCGAATGGATAAGCAATCGCGATAACAGGCTTACCTGTTATTTTTTCTAGCTTTTCTTTTGAACCTTTTAACTCTTCCTCATAGTTTGTAATTTTCGGTAAGTCTGCATGTGTTGCAGTATGAGATTGCACCGAGAAAATGCCGGAATCAACCATTTCTTTTATTTCAGAAGTAGACAATGCTCCTTCTACATCAACGTTATCAACAATCATATATTCTGTTGCTGCCGGTTTAAAAGTATCATCTTTTAGCTTTTGTAAAATGTGAAATGCATTCATATTATTTTTCATACCGTCATCAAATGTAACAAAAATCGGCTTATTTACTTTATTTATATCGCCCCAGCGTTCAAACGTTAAAAGCGTATAACCATTATCCTTTAAATATTTTATTTGTGCTTCAAAGTTAGCTGGTGATACGAATAAGTCTTTAATACCTTGACCATGATAATCATCGATTGCGTGATACATAAGAACAGGAACCTTTTGTTCGAAAGTAATAGTAGATTTCGTAAGCGGGATTGTTTTCCCATCTTCTTTCATTCCTGTTGCTTCAATTTGAAACTCACCGCGTTTTCCTTCAAATTCTTTTATATCAAAAGGAATTGCAAATTGTTTCTCCTTTTCTTTAGAAGAAAAAGATTTAGCACGTTCCTTTCCATCAGCTGTGCGCCAAATTTTATATTGTACTTCATTTAAAGAATCTTTTATGTCTGTAATATGAATACTTGTGTTTGTAGATTCATGTGTAATTGCATTATATGAGATTTTACCTTGTTCTTGCACAGTCTCTGCTTGTTTCTTAATCCCTTGAGCCGTTTTCTCTTTTTTAGGTTCTGGACTTACATTGTTAGTATTACAGCCTGCTAGAATGGCAGACGTAAATAAAGCAATTGCTGCGTATTTTCTCATAAAAATCACCTTCTATTGTGTAGTATGTTGCATATTTACATTAAAATCCCCACCGCTATAAGAGTGGTGGGGATATACCCTTGTTCATCATATCATTTGAAGAAAATGAGGGGAATATGATTTTTAGGAGGTTATTAATGTAATAGATTAGTGACTTTGAATAGATGTGTTTTTTTGTTTCTTATTAGAATTAATAATAATATAACCGACTACAAAGATAAGAGGAATAATGAAGACATAGATAGGCATTCCCCATACATAATAGCTTTTCAGGGTTAAGACTAGTAAATGTAAGAAATCGAAAATTGCGTGAGCTTTCATAATATCCTTCAATGGTTTTTTGAAAATTATAACATTTTAAACTTGTTATTTGTATAATTTGGAAAGTGATTTAAGCTAATTTTAAAGTAAGAAGAAGACTTATTAATATGCAATTTTGCATACAGGTATGGATTTTATTAAAATATAAAGATTTTATACTATAATAAAAACCGCTATAAAACTAAGTAAGAATAATGTATGGAGTGGAGAATAGAAATGAAATATAAAAAAATAATATATATCTTTTTCATATCACTATTTATAGTTGGTTGCCAAAGTGAAGTGAGTAAAGCAAATAGTGTGGAAGAGTATATTCCATCGCATTTTATGAATGCGGAAGTGACGGCGGATATTATGACACTTGAGATGGAACCAGATACTCTTAAAAAGGTAGGGAGTATTGGTCAAAGAATGAGAGAACATCTAGCAAGTAATATGGAATGGTATTTAAAATATGTAGAAGAACATGCAGAGAAAAAAAGTTTTCCATATCACCCTAATTTCGGTGTTACAAAAGAAGAGTATGAGTTTATACTAAATGCAATTGATCAAAGTAAATTGGTTAATACAAAAGATGGAAAGCTGAAATTTAAGAAAAAAAATGATCATGAAGTAGAGATTTTTTCAAGTGAAAGCATAAAGCTCCTTAAATATGTAGTTATTGATACGAAGAAGAATATAGTAAAAACACCTCTAGGCGAATGTGAATATTTTGGAGAAATACTGGCGTCACCAGAACAGAAGTTAACTGGACCTTGGCACGGAAAACAATGGATGTTAAAAAAAGATGATTTAATATATATATTTTCTTTAGGGAAAATGGAAGCAGAAAATAAATCAATTATTGATATTTCGGTGAAAGGTAAATATAAGGGGGAAATTATTAATAAGGAAGAGGCATTAGAGTTTTCTTCAGTTTCTTAAATGATGACAATAAAAAAATCACCTTGCTGTCTAAGCAAAGGTGATTTTTTATTAAATAAACAATCCAGCGATTGTCGCAGATAAAATAGAAGCAAGTGTTGATGCAAATAGCATTTTCCAACCAAATTTAGAAACAACGCTTCCTTGTTTTTCAGAAAGGGCACGGATTGTACCAACGATTGCACCAATTTGGCTAATACTTGCGAAGCTAATTAAGAATACTGTAACGATTCCAACTGTACGTGGAGCTAATGTTGTAGCTGTGTCTTTTAAATCAAGGATTGCTACAAACTCATTTAAAACAATCTTCGTACCCATAATACCACCAGCTGGGATAATATCTTGAGTTGGAATACCCATTAAGAATGCGAATGGAGAAAGTACGTAACCGAAGATTTGTTGTAAAGTAATGGCATGTCCCATTGCGCCTGAAGCTGCACTAATTACGTAGTTTACAACTTCCATCACACCGATAAAGGCGATCATTAATGCGGCAACGATACCAGCTACTTTTAAACCATCAAGCGCACCGTTAATCATTGCACCGATAAAGCTGTCCCCGAATAGCGTTCTATCAAATTTTTGAATCACTTCATCTTCTTTCTTCGTATCAACTGGTGTTAATAACGAACAAACGATTAAGCTTGAGAATAAATTTAGCGGAAGAGCTGCTAGTACGTATTTTGCATCTAACATCATTACGTATGATGCTGTAACAGAAGCAGAAACGGAGCTCATCGCAGAACAACAAATGATAAACATACGGTTTTTATTGAAATGCTGTAAATCGTTTTTAATAACGATTAACGCTTCACTTGAACCGAAGAATACAGAGTTTACTGCGTGGAATGACTCAACGCGTGGTAAACCAGTGATTTTTGAAATTGCACCGCCGACAACGCGAACGATGAATGGTAAAACACCTAAATAACTAAAGATTGAAAGTAGTGCTGAGAAAAATACGATAATTAATAATACGTTTAAGAAAAAGACAAAATCTCTTTGAATTCCATTAAAGAGAAAATCGACACCTGTCGTACCAAGTTTAATTAGTTTGTTGAAAACTTTACTAATGAAAATAATGATTTGTTGACCAATCTTTGTAGCAAACATAAACCAACCGATTAAAATTTGGAAACCAATCATAATTGCAATTGCACGGAAGTTGATTTTACTTTTGTTGTTTGACAAAGCAAAACATAAACCTAACACGGCAATAATACCGATAATGCTCATTACATATTGCATGTAGTTGCCCCTTTCAGAAGTTCGTATAAAGTTTGTACATAAAACGCTCGTTATATTACTAAAAATAAAGGAATGAGGTTTTATGTCATACGTAAGATGTCTGACCTTTTAGAAAAATAAAAATAAAAAAAGACCCATATGGATTCACTTTCATCTATGAGAGAAAGCTAATCAATATGAGTCCTTTTTTGCGCATAGGCTAATATTCATTAGTTTTCCCCATAGTCCAGCAATTTAAGGTTGCCGGGTAGAAACTCTCGATCCATATTATCAAGTATATATGAGGTAACATCGTCCGTATTAAATTAGTAGTAGCGTAACATTAACAGAGAAGTATCGTCAATAGCTTTTTTTCTTCCAATAGAAAAAGACCATATAAGTATGATAAAATGTAACGCAGTGTTATGAAAAAGAGAGGTCGGAAAATGAGTATTAAAATGACGCCACCAGTTGAGAAAAACGAGTTTATAGATGTAGTATTTGAAGATTTAACACATGATGGTGCCGGTGTTGCGAAAGTAAAGGGCTATCCTATTTTCGTTAAAAACGGATTACCAGGTGAAGAAGCGCAAATTAAAATTATTAAAGTGAAGAAAAACTTCGCATTTGGTCGTTTAATGAAGCTTCATACAGAAAGTCCATATCGTAAAGATGCTGAATGCCCAGTATATAATCAGTGCGGCGGTTGTCAGCTTCAGCACTTAACTTATGAAGGACAATTACAAGCGAAAGAAAAACAAGTACGTGACGTTATGCAACGTATCGGAGGACTAGGCGATGTTCCTGTTCATCCTGTACTTGGCATGAAGAACCCGTGGGTATATCGCAATAAAGCACAAGTACCAATCGGAGAACGTGAAGGCGGACTTGTAGCTGGTTTCTATCGCCAAGGAACGCATGACATCATTAATATGGAATCATGCTTAATTCAGGCAGAAGAAAACGATACATTAATTCAAGAAGTAAAACGTATTTGTGAAAAGCACGGTATCACTGCGTACAACGAAGAGCGTAACAAAGGAACACTTCGTCACGTAATGGCTCGTTATGGACAAGTAACAGGGGAAATTATGCTTGTCTTCATTACACGTACAGCAGAATTGCCGAACAAAAACGCAATCATTGAAGAAATTGCAGCGAAATTCCCAGAAGTAAAATCCATTGTTCAAAACGTAAATACGAAGCGTACGAATGTAATCTTCGGAGATAAAACGACAGTACTGTACGGATCAGAATATATTTATGACTTTATCGGTGACATTAAATTTGCGATTTCAGCACGTTCATTCTATCAAGTAAACCCAGAACAAACGAAAGTGCTATACGATAAAACGTTAGAATACGCAAAATTAAACGGTAACGAAACAGTAATTGATGCCTATTGCGGAATCGGATCAATCTCGTTATTCCTAGCGCAAAAAGCGAAAAAAGTATACGGCGTTGAAATCGTCCCAGAAGCAATTGAAGACGCAAACCGAAATGCAGCACTAAACAACATGACAAACGCTGAATTTGGCGTAGGAGAAGCAGAAGTAGTCATTCCAAAATGGTACAAAGAAGGCGTAATTGCTGACACAATGGTCGTAGACCCACCGCGTAAAGGCTGTGACGAAGCATTACTAAACACAATCATCGACATGAAGCCAAACCGCGTCGTATACGTATCATGTAACCCAGCAACATTAGCACGTGATTTAAAAGTACTAGAAGAAGGCGGATATAAAACACAGGAAGTACAACCTGTTGATATGTTCCCGCATACGACTCATGTGGAGTGTGTGGCTTGGCTTAAGTTAGTATAATAGGAAAGCAGTTGATATAGAAAAAATCTATACCACCTGCTTTTTGGTTTACAAAAATACCATTCATAAGCGATTTTAGTTAAAATAAATATTGCTGATTTTCACAAATTATAAATTTAGATTTTGAAATTGTATTCATAGTGAGAGGATTTGAATTTGAAATGATAGATAATTTTTGGCGTGAATTACCACGACCATTTTTCGTACTTGCACCAATGGAAGATGTGACAGACGTTGTTTTCCGTCACGTAGTAAGTGAAGCTGGTCGTCCGGATGTATTCTTCACAGAGTTTACAAACTCGGATAGCTATTGCCATCCAGAAGGTATGAAAAGTGTACGTGGCCGTTTAATTTTTACAGAAGACGAACAACCGATGGTAGCACATATTTGGGGAGACAATCCCGAATACTTCCGTCAAATGAGTATCGGTATGGCAGAACTAGGATTTAAAGGCATCGATATTAATATGGGTTGCCCAGTACCGAATGTAGCATCAAGAGGGAAAGGTAGTGGCCTTATTCTACGTCCAGACGTTGCAGCAGAACTTATTCAAGCAGCAAAAGCGGGCGGACTACCTGTCAGCGTAAAAACAAGACTTGGCTTTAAAGAGTTAAGCGAGTGGGAAGATTGGTTAACGCACATTTTCAAACAAGATATTGCAAACCTTTCTATTCACTTACGTACAAGAGAAGAAATGAGCCAAGTAGATGCGCATTGGGAACTAATTCCGGAAATTAAAAAATTACGTGACCGTATCGCACCAAATACGTTAATAACAATCAATGGAGACATCCTTGATCGTAAAATGGGGCTGGAACTTGCTGAAAAATACGGCATTGATGGCGTAATGATCGGACGAGGCATCTTCAAAAATCCATTTGCTTTTGAAAAAGAGCCAAGAGAGCATAGCAGCAAAGAACATCTAGATCTTTTAAGACTACAACTTGATCTTCAAGATCAATATGCAGAAGTATTACCACGATCCATAACAGGATTACATCGCTTCTTCAAAATTTATGTGAAGGGCTTCCCAGGAGCTGCTGAACTAAGAAATCAATTGATGAGCACGAAGTCGACGGATGAAGTGCGTGCTTTGTTGGATAAGTTTGAGGATAGTGTTGGTGTGGCTCAGGATAGTGAGACGGTTTAACTTTTAAGCAGTTAAATCATTTCATATGTAGTGCATGACATGAGTGAGTTGAAAATAAGTGCAGAGCTGGAAAAGAACAGTGTATTTGAGAAATCAAAGCACTGTTTTTTTCTTTTAGTTAATGTTAAGAGAGAAATCTTTTTATAGGCATATAAAAAACATGTAAGAGCTCTGTAGATACAATGATAGAGAAAAGTTCGGGTAAGACTATAAAACATATCTTTAAAATGTTAAAGTATTAATTTAGCGGACAATAACTAAAAGGTTAGATTAAACATGATAATTTAAAGCAGGTTATAGCATAAACTTTAACCGCTGAATAAATAATCAACATTTCAGGAGGAAACCCAATGGCAATGAGCAACAACGATATATTAAAAAGAGTAAGATACGCTTTAGATATAAAAGATATAGATATGGTGGAAATCTTTAAACTTGGCGGGATGGAAGTAACGAAAGAAGACGTAGTTGATATGCTTACAAAAATAAAGAGAGCGCCTCAGCATGAAGCTGAAAATGATGAGGTAGCTGAAGATGAGTACGTAAAAACATGCGATATGATGATGTTAGAGGCATTTTTAAATGGATTTATTACTTTAAAAAGAGGAAAGCAAGATCCAAAACCAGGGCAGCCTGCACCTGTACAGAGCAAGGAGAGTGCCAATAACCTTCTTCTAAAGAAAATGAAAATCGCACTATCTTTAACGAGTGAGGATGTACTTGATATATTAGATAGCGTGGGCGTTACGGTAACAAAAGGAGAGTTAGGCGCTCTATTAAGAAAAAAAGGCCATAAAAATTACAAAGAGTGCGGCGATAAATACGCAAGGAATTTCATTAAAGGATTAGCTGTAAAGTATAGAGGATAATGAGTTCGTTAAAGCAGTAAATGATATAATAGGTAGAGTAGGACGTTCGTATCCTACTCTTTTTTATTTGTAAAAATACTATGCTAGGTGATGAAATGGTACATACATATTTAGGTGAGACAATTAATTTTCATATAACTTATAAGAAGAAAAAGTCCGTGCGTCTTTTTGTAGATTCGTATGGAAATGTGGAAGTGCAAGCTCCGAAAGGGACACCTGTTGAATACTTAGTCCAGTTGCTAGAAGAGAAGTGGGGTTGGATTCAGACAACACGTAAAGAAATGCAGGAGCGAGCGCATGGACCACAGGAAAAGGATTATGATCAAGGAGAAGGCTTTTTGTATTTAGGGAATACGTATCCGATACAGATTTCCCAAGATGCAAGCATTGAGCAAGACAACGCAGTATTTAAAGGGGATAAGTTACATATTTATGTGAAAGAGCTTAAGGATGAGAAAATACAGCAAGCTTTAAAACGATTTTATTATAAGCAGTGTAAAACTTTAGTAGAGAAGAGCATTAAAGTGCATCAAAGTAACTTTAAGACAAAACCACGTTCTATTCGTATTACAGATAGTAGTCGTACTTGGGGTACTTGCGATTCGAATTTACAACTAACATTCAATTGGAAGCTAGCAATGGCACCACAGCGAGTAATTGACTATGTAGTTGTTCATGAAATGTGTCATATGGTTCATTTAAATCATGATCGATCTTTTTGGCGTCTTGTCGGGAAGATAATGCCTGATTATAAAGAAATGGAGAATTGGTTAGCATTATCTAGTTGGAAGATGACGGTTTAATGTTGCGCTTTGTATAGGTTGCGATTATTGTCAATCTTTGTCGGTAAGTCGATATATTTCGAAAATCGCTGATATATTTGAAGTTGCGCCGATATATTTCGAAAATCGCTGATATATTTGGAGTTGCAATCGATATGTTCAATGAAGAGAAAGTAAAAGGAGATGTCACAGCAGACATCTCCTCTTTTCGAGTATATAGATTATCGTCCAAACTTCACAACAAAATCTTCATCAACTTTCTCCATATCATACCCACGATATCCATCCGAAAGCAACGCCTGCTGTCCAACAGCATCATTCATTAGAATACTTTGAACATCCGTCCAATCTCTTTCTTTATCTCCGCGCAATTCCTTCACAAAAACATACCGCAGACTACCACCATACTTCTCTTTCAGTGCAGCAATCTCCATCCCTTGCGCAAACTTATCCTTCAAACTCGGAATGTTAAAAGGAGCAACGGTGCAGCATACATAATCATATTTGCTGTCTTCTTTTTGCAATTCTTCCATAATGACTTTTGCTAATATTTTTTGGATACCATTTCCTCGGCAGTTCGGATGAACGTTTGAGATTTCTTGATAGATGACGCGGTGTAGTTCACTTTCTGGCAAACCAATATCAAACCCTAAATGTTCATCGTCGATAGGAGGGACGAGTAGAGCGCGAAATGCGATGAGTTCGTTTTCGATAAAAGCACCGATCATCATGCCGTTTCCTTCTAGAATGTATTGAAATTCTTCTTGTGAGAGTGGTTGTAAACGACTTTTATCTTCTAGTGCTTCAACTACAATGTTTTGTAGTGATAAAATTTGTTCGATGTGCTCTAGTGATAGTAATGTAACGTGAAATGATTCGTTATTTTGTTTTAATGTTCCTTCGTATAGAACCGTCATATGATAGTCCTCCTTTAGCGTACAACATCTTGAAAGACGGTTAGTTCTTGTAGTGTATCTTCATTTATTTCAATGCCGAGTCCGGGCTTTTCGTTTAAGCGAATGAATGGTACATCGTAATGTAAGTTTCCGATGTCTTTCGTGAATTTTAATGGTCCCGTTAGCTCTACGCTCGTAATGATTTTCTTTGAGAAAGCGACATGGAATCCTGCGGAAGAGGCAACAGATGATTCGACCATTGATCCCACTTGGCATTCAATGCCGGCCATTTCAGCTTGATGAGCGAGCTTTACAGCTGGATATATGCCACCGCATTTCATTAGTTTTATATTCACTTTATCAGCAGCTTCTAATTTAATAATTTGGCGCATTTCACGAGAACTTTTTAGTCCTTCATCAATCATAAGCGGGAGGTCTGTCTTAGAACGGATATGAGCCATGGCATCAATATCGTCCGCGATAACAGGTTGTTCAATCCAGTCAATGTTTAAATGTCCTAATGAACGCAGTGCTGTTAATGTGTTTGCGCTATTTTTCCAGCCTTGGTTTACATCAACGCGAATCGCAATGTCATTTCCTACACGTTCTCGTACAGCTTCAATACGTTTCACATCTTCTTTTACATTCGTACCAACTTTCATTTTGAAAGATTGGTAACCTTTTTGAATCATAGAAGCAGCTTCTTCAGCCATATCTTCAGGATCGGCAATACTTAAAACGTGAGTGACAGGGAATTCTTCATGATAGCGCCCGCCAATTAATTGATATACAGGTTGATTTAGTTTTTTGCCCATTATATCAAAACAAGCAATATCAATTGCGGCTTTCGCTGTTGGAACACCGTAAATTGTATTGTCCATCATGTCGTGTATTTTTTCGATATTCATTGGATTTTGTCCGATTAGGGCCGGGGTTAGCGTATGTTTTAAAGTATGGAAAGTACTTTCCCATGATTCACCTGTGACGTGATCATCAGCAACGCCTTCACCGTAACCGATAATACCTTCATCTGTTTCCATTTTGACGATAATAGAGGGCATATCAGAATAAGATCCATAACTAATAACAAACGGATTGCGAAGCGGTAAACGAATTGCGTAAAGATGAATAGCTGTAATTTTCATTGAATAGAAACCCCTTCCTGTTTACAATAGTTTTGTACATTTGATATAGTTGACGTTAAATGGTCGTTAATTAATGATAAGGAGTTAGAGAAAATGATGATAAAAATTGCAGTTGTCGGTTCAAAGGAGTTTATGGAGAACCTTTTTCCTATTGCTCAAAAATTAGAAGGAATAGAAATTGATCCATATATTTACCTTCATCCGACGGAATCTTCTGAACTATTAAAGTGTCTAAAGCCTTGTGATGTCATCTTTTTCTCAGGTGCTTTACCTTATTATATGGCAAAAGAAATAAGAGAACAATTACGAATTCCAAGTACATACTTACAGCAAAACGAGACAACTGTCGCATCTTCAATTCTTTCTATCATGTATCATCAAAGTATTCAACCACATAACATTTCCATCGATTTAGTAGACCGCTCGTTTATTACAAATGTGTTCCATGATATTGGTATAAAAGAAAGCCCGCAAGTGTTGGATTATGAAAATATGCTGTGGAGTAAAGATGAGATAAATAGAGTTATCGATTTTCATGTAGCTAAATATCAATCTGGAGAAGCTCATTTAGCTTTAACTAGTATTCACGCTGTTTACGACGAGCTTCAAAAAATAGGTGTTCCTTCAGAGCGCATGATTGATCCAACACAGTCCATTATACATGGGCTAAAAGATGCAAAAATAAAAGCTGAGTTAGCAAAAAGCTATTCAGCTACTGTTGGTGCTTGTATTATTTCTTCTTTAGAATTACGAACGCGTTTGCTTGAAAAACTAGATGTCATTTCAAAAGAACTACGTGGTTCATTTAAACAAGTGGATGAAATGACATGCATTTTGTATACAACTCGTGGTGATATCGAATCGATTATTAAAACAAATGCGATAGATAACTTGTTTGCGAGCGTAGAAGGAACGATAGCTATTGGATTTGGTTATGGAAAAACCGTGAAAGAGGCGGAGCAAAATGCAAAAATTGCTCAAAGTTTTGCAAAGAACAATCCAATAGATCGTTGTTTTTATATACTAACAAGTGATAAAGATTTGTTTGGTCCGTTCCCGAAAGAACAGAGAGTACAAAGTTTGAAAAATGATAATCCGGAACTAATGAAAATAGCGAAGGAAACGAAGCTTAGTCCGGCCAATTTGTCAAAAATCATTCAATTTAGTCAATCGCACCCGTCATTGAAGTTTACAGCAGCTGACCTTTCTGAGTACTTACAAGTGACTCGAAGATCGACAGAAAGGTTGTTAAAGAAATTAGTTGATTACGGGTATGCTCATATTTGCGGCGAGGAAATGCCCTATCAACAAGGGCGACCTCGCGCACTATATGAACTGAATTTACCGCTATTTTTAAGC
Source organism: Bacillus sp. FSL L8-0199 (assembly GCF_038005705.1). Lineage (NCBI taxonomy): Bacteria > Bacillati > Bacillota > Bacilli > Caryophanales > Bacillaceae > Bacillus > Bacillus sp. FSL L8-0199. The sequence goes on from NZ_JBBOTS010000001.1 coordinate 356,758, forward strand.
TTCTAGTTGAGCTTTTTGTTTCTTTAGTAGTTCTGCTTTTTCAATGTCTGATAGTTTTACAATTGTGAAGCCTGTTATACCATAAATGATTGAGATAATAGGTACGATGAAATTCAAAATAGCATAAGGAGCATATTCAAATGCACCTACGCCAAGTGTTGCGAGAATAAATACACCGCACGTATTCCAAGGAACGAAGACAGAAGTTAATGTTCCACCATCTTCTAATGCTCTGGATAAGTTTTTTGAATGTAGTCCTTTTTCCGTGTATGCATTTGCGTACATTCTTGAAGGGACAACAATTGAAATATATTGTTCAGAGCAAGTAAGGTTTGTTGCAAAACAAGATGCGATAGTAGAAGCGATAAGCCCTTTTGCTGATTTCGCTAACTTTAAAATTTGATTTACAATTGAGCGAAGAATACCTGTATGTTCTAATACTCCTCCGAAAGTCATAGCGACAATTGTCATAGAGACTGTATTCATCATCGAATCTAAGCCACCGCGGTTAAATAGTTCGTCTACTAGCTTGTTTCCAGTGTCTATAACAAATCCAGCTTGGAGTGCACCGACAGATGCTGAGACAGAACCACCTTGAATAAAGACTTGTGATAAAAATCCTAAAATAATACCGACGAGAATCGCTGGTATGGCAGGGACCTTTTTAGCGACCAATACCATAACGACTACGGGTATAATGAGTAGGAAAGGTGAGATAACAAAGTTTTGTTGCAATACTTGTAACGTTTGATCGATGCTTTTCGCATCAATATTGTTAGCGCCGAAGCTTCTTCCTAAGACTGCGTAGACGATAAGAGTAATAATTAAACCTGGAACTGTAGTAAATAACATATGACGAATGTGTGCGAATAAATCTGTATTTGTTAATCCTGCGGCTAAGTTAGTTGTATCTGAAAGCGGTGACATTTTATCGCCAAAATAAGAGCCTGAAATAATGGCACCAGCAACCATTGGAGCTGGGATTCCCATACTTAGGCCAATTCCCATTCCAGCAACACCAATTGTTCCCATTGTAGACCAAGAGCTACCAATTGCTAATGCAACGATAGAACAAATGACGGTAATGGAAACTAAAAATAGTGATGGAGTTAAAAGTTTTAAACCGTAATAAATCATCGTTGCGACGATTCCACCGCCAATCCAAGCACCAATTGTTAAGCCGACAAGAATAATAATGACGATAGCGGGTAATGCAAGACGAATCCCTTTATACATTGCTTCTTCAAGATCATTCCATTTGTAACCGTAACGCCAAGCGACAATAGAAGCAACGGTTGTACCGATAATAAGTGGAACGTGAGGGGTTTGTTTTAATACAACAATTGTAACCATCATAACTGCAACGGTAATGATAATAGGGATAAGCGCTATTCCAAAAGGTATTTCTTTTTTCATAAAGTTCCTCCTTGTTACGTATGTTTGTTTGTATTTTTAGAATTGTCGTAAAATAGACGTTTATTAGGTTATGATAACTAAAAGTTTATGTAAGCGTCAACATAAAAACAGAAAATAAGGAATGTTCTAGTTGTTTGTTTAGTTTGTAATATAGGTGAGGAGTAAGCTTTTTAAGTATTTAAAAATAAACAATTGACTTTTTTCTTAAAATTCAATATGTTCATAAAAACATCTGTTTTTCATAAATATAATTAACCCGAATCGTTTGTAATGTGGGAAGGAGACTGGAACGTTGAAAACATTAGAACTACAAGAGCGCTTAACGGAGATTTTTCAGCATTTACACGAAAACCCTGAAGTAAGTTGGAAAGAATATGAAACGACAGCGTATATTACTGACTTTTTAAAAGAAGAAGGAATTTCATATAGAACATTTGATGATTGTCCAGGTGTAATTGCTGAGATTGGAGGCGGGAATCCAGTTATTGCGATTCGTGCTGATATGGATGCACTTTGGCAAGAAGTAAATGGAGAATTTAAAGCGAACCATTCATGTGGCCATGATGCTCATATGACCATTGTAATGGGACTTATTTTACAATTGAAAAATATGAGATGGAAAAGTGGTACGGTTAGATTTATTTTTCAGCCGGCAGAAGAGAAGGGGAATGGTGCTTTAAAGATGGTGGAGAAAGGTGCTGTAGATGATGCTGATTTCTTATTTGGCGTCCATCTAAGACCAATTGAAGAACTATCTTTGAAACAAGCAGCTCCATCTATTCGTCATGGAGCAGCAGGATTTTTAGAGGGTATGATTCATGGGGAGGATGCACACGGGGCAAGACCACACCAAGGTGTGAATGCAATTGATGTCATTTCCATGATTAATATCGGTTTGAAAAATATTTGGCTGCCACCGCAAAGTTCTTATTCAGTAAAAATGACGAGATGCCAAGCTGGTGGTGATAATTTAAATATTATTCCGGGAAATGGTCATTTCAGTTTAGATGTAAGAGCAGAGAGTAATATACTATTAGAAGAATTAAAGAAAAAGATTGAGCATGTAATAGAATCAGCTGCATCGATGGGGTCGAAAACTTCATACGAATGGATGGATCTTGCACCAGGAGCAGAGGTTTCCGAAGAAGCAGAGCGCTTTATGCGTAAAGGTATTCTCGAAGTGTATGGGGAAGAGAGATGCACAGGGCCTCTCTATACGACAGGAAGCGATGATTTCCATTACTATACAGTGAAAAGACCACATTTAAAAGCTGTCATGCTTGGACTAGGAGCAGACCTACAACCTGGATTACACCATCCGTATATGAGATTTGATCATAGTTGTATTATGGATGGGGTAGAAATATTGAAACAAACTGTATTGAAAGTGTTAGAAGACAGGGGCTAAAGAGCTCCTGTTTTTTTGTCGTGAATTGTCGGTAAATCGATATATTTGAAAAATCGTTGATATATTTTGAGTTATGATAGATATATTGAGAAAATCGTTGATATATTTGAAGTTACGATAGATATATTAAGAAAATCGTTAATATAATTTCACGTACCTATTAATTTGATGAAAAATGAGCCTCCAGTACATGGTGTATAATAATAAGTACCATTTTTTAATAGGAGAAAACGAATGAACGAACAATATTACGATGCAGTTTTACATATAAAAACAGTCGGTGAGCAAAAAGGGTTTAACAAATCTATGCATTATCACCGTTATGAACCGACGCCGTATAGCGGATTAGATGAGTTACTGAATCAATATGAAATAAAAAGTAGCGATCAAGTTGTAGATTTTGGGTGCGGAAAAGGGCGATTAAACTTTTATATGCATCATAAATGTGGTGCATCAGCAGTTGGAATTGAAATGAATGAAGAGTTTTATAAAGAAGCGATGGATAATCGAGATCGTTATGCCCGAAAGGCACGAAACAGTAAGGGGAAAATTCAATTCCAATGTTGTTTAGCGCAGGAATATGAGATTGATCCACATGATAATAGGTTTTATTTCTTTAATCCGTTTTCTGTGCAAGTGTTTATGAATGTAGTAAATAACATTTTGCTTTCAGTAGAAAACACGGGGAGAGAAGTGGATATTATTTTATATTATCCTTCTGAGGACTATATTTTCTTCTTAGAAAATCAGACTGCGTTTGAGCTGAAGAAAGAAGTTAGATTGCCAGGTGCTTATGAGAAGAATGGGAATGAGAGGTTTTTAGTTTATACATTAGGGTAATAAAAAACAGGTGCCAAGGCACCTGTTTTTATTAGTTACGGATTAAGTAATCAAATGCACCTAAAGCTGCGTTTGCACCTGAACCCATAGAGATGATGATTTGTTTGTACGGATTATTTGTACAGTCACCTGCAGCAAACACTCCTGGTACGTTTGTAGCGCCGTGCTTGTCTGTTACGATTTCACCGCGAACGCGTTCAACTGTTTCGCCTAACCAGTCTGTGTTTGGCACAAGACCGATTTGTACGAATACACCTTGTAATTCAACGTGATGAACTTCTTCAGTTTCACGATCGATGTAAGAAATACCATTTACTTTATCAGTACCAGTGATTTCTTTCGTTTGAACGTTTTTCAGAACAGTTACGTTTGGTAAGCTGTTAAGACGCTCTTGTAATACAGCATCAGCTTTTAATTCTGGCATGAATTCAAGAACAGTTACGTGCTTAACGATACCTGCTAAGTCGATAGCTGCTTCAATACCAGAGTTACCTCCGCCGATAACTGCTACGTCTTTTCCAGTGAATAATGGGCCGTCACAGTGTGGGCAATATGCTACACCTTTATTTTTGAACTCAGCTTCACCTGGTACGCCAACATTACGCCAGCGAGCACCTGTAGAAACGATTACGCTCTTACTTTTCAGAATAGCGCCGTTTTCAAGTTCCACTTCAATAAGTTCTTTTTTCTCTAAACGTTTCGCACGTTGTAGATTCATTACATCGATGTCGTATTCTTTTACGTGTTCTTCAAGGCTTGCTACTAGCTTAGGACCTTCAGTCTTTTTTACGCTGATGAAGTTCTCAATGCCCATAGTATCCATTACTTGACCACCGAAGCGCTCAGCAACGATACCAGTGCGGATGCCTTTACGTGCTGCGTAAATTGCTGCACTTGCACCAGCAGGGCCGCCACCAACAACAAGAACATCGTATGGATCTTTATCAGAAAGCTCTGATGCATCTGGACCGTTACCCATTTTAGCTAAAATTTCTTCAAGTGTCATACGACCGCTTCCGAAAGATTCGCCGTTTAGGTAAACAGTTGGTACTGCCATGATGTCTTTGCTTTCTACTTCCTCTTTGAATGCAGCGCCATCAATCATAGTATGTGTAATACCAGGGTTAAGAACGCTCATTACGTTAAGAGCTTGTACAACATCAGGACAGTTATGACAACTTAGGCTGATATAAGATTCAAAATGATATTCGCCTTGAATGTTTTTAATTTGATCGATTAATTTTTGTTCAACTTTTGGAGCGCGTCCACTTACTTGTAGTAAAGCTAACACTAATGATGTAAATTCGTGTCCTAATGGAATACCAGCGAATACGACACCAGTGTCTTCACCAGGGCGGTTTACGCTAAAGCTTGGTGTTCTCTCTAATTCAACTTTTTCTACTGTAATCTTAGATGACATAGTAGCTAATTCGTCTACTAGAGCTAACATATCTTTAGATACGTTATCGTCTCCTGCGCTTACCTTAAGTAAAATATCGTTCTCCATTAATTGAAGGTATTGGGATAGTTGTGTTTTTATATCTGCATCTAGTATCATTTTGATCGAACTCCTTAGATTTTGCCTACAAGGTCAAGGCTTGGTTTAAGTGTTGCAGAACCCTCTTGCCATTTAGCTGGGCAAACTTCACCTGGGTTGTTACGTACGTATTGAGCAGCTTTAATTTTGTTAACAAGAATGCTTGCGTCACGGCCGATACCGTCAGCATTGATTTCCATAGATTGGATAACGCCGTCTGGATCGATGATGAATGTACCACGAGCAGCAAGACCTTCTTCTTCCATTAAAACGTTGAAGTTTGTAGTGATTGTGCGAGTTGGGTCACCAATCATGATGTACTCGATTTTGCCGATAGTTTCTGAGCTATCATGCCATGCTTTGTGAGTGAAGTGAGTGTCTGTAGATACAGAGTATACTTCAACGCCTAAGTCTTTTAGAGTTGCGTATTGGTTTTGTAAGTCTTCAAGTTCAGTTGGGCAAACGAATGTGAAGTCAGCTGGGTAGAAACAAACTACACTCCATTTTCCTTTTAAACTTTCGTCAGTAACTTGGATAAATTCTCCATTATGGTAAGCATTAGCTTTAAACGGTTTTACTTCTGTGCCGATTAATAACATGTTAAAATTCCTCCTAAATGTTGGTTTTGAGCATCAAAAAATAGTGTGCTCATAAAATATATTTTTTAATTAACTATAATAATTCTAATTCGATATTAATTATCATATAGAAGTGGTTATTTTGTCAAGAGAATAAACCAACTTTATACCAATTTAATTAATATTTATTCTCAATTAAGGCTAACAGGGAATGGAAAGGTAACTTTAAGTTTATAAATTTTCAATGATTGTTTGAAAGAGTAGTGTGTATGTTAGAAATATGGTGTAAGTGTAAATTCTTAGGAAGGAAATATTTCTTAGAAGTTATGTATTTGAAAAGGAACTGCTTATTTCTATTTTACAAAGAATTGTGCGATAAATAAAATAAAATGAATCGAAATCTTTTTGAACAATTTTTGTCATCTCAAATATATAATTAGGAAGTATATATTTGAGATGATAGTTAGAAACATTGACTCAAAGTGCTAACAAGATATAATAAAACCTAGATATACCTTTCAAAAAGAAGAATACATATTTATAGGATGAAAAAATTCAACCTATTATTTTTTATAGCTTTTAGAAAACGCTTACAATTGGTGTGGAGGGGAAACCATGTCTAAGTTCACAAAGTATTTTTTAATGGAAGCTAAAGATGTGATTGCATATGTGAAAGAGAAATTATCTAAGTTTGAACATGCAAAGGGGCTAAAGTGTAAAGAAATAGGTGATGGCAATTTAAATTATGTGTTCCGCGTTTGGGATGAAAAAGAGAACATGTCTGTCATCGTAAAGCAAGCTGGGGATACAGCTCGCATTTCAGATGAGTTTAAGTTATCGACGAATCGTATTCGTATAGAATCAGATGTTTTGCAGTTAGAGAATGAGTTAGCACCTGGACTTGTTCCTAAGGTGTATTTATTTGATAGTGTGATGAACTGTTGCGTAATGGAAGATTTATCGAATCACACAATATTACGTACAGCACTTATAAATCATCAAATATTTCCGCAGCTTGCTGACGACTTAACTACTTTTATGGTAAATACACTTTTATTAACATCTGATGTTGTAATGAATCATAAAGAGAAGAAGGAACTTGTGAAGAATTATATAAATCCTGAATTATGTGAGATTACAGAGGACCTCGTATATTCAGAACCATTTACAAATCATAATAAGCGTAATGAGTTATTTCCTTTAAATGAGGGATGGATTAGGGAGCATATTTATAGTGATAAAGAGCTTCGTATGGAAGTAGCGAAACGTAAATTTTCTTTTATGGCGAATGCGCAGGCATTGCTTCATGGTGATTTACATACTGGTTCTGTTTTTGTAAGAGATGATTCTACAAAGGTTATTGATCCTGAGTTTGCTTTTTATGGACCTATGGGATATGACGTTGGGAATGTAATGGCGAATTTAATGTTTGCTTGGGTGAATGCAGATGCAACGATGCCACCTGGAGCTGAGAAAGATACGTATATGGATTGGCTACAAACTACGATGGTAGAGGTAATTGATTTATTTAAGAAGAAGTTTTTAGATGCTTGGGATATTCATGTGACCGAGATTATGGCGAAGGAAGAAGGCTTTAACGAAGTATATTTACAATCTGTATTAGAGGATACAGCTGCAGTGACAGGTCTTGAATTAATCCGCCGTATTGTTGGATTAGCGAAAGTAAAAGATATTACTTGTATTGAGAATGAGGAAGCACGTGCTAGAGCGGAGCGAATTTGTCTTAAAGTAGCGAAGAGTTTTATTTTACGAGCGAATCAATATAGAACGGGTACAAGTTTTGTAGAAACGTTAAAAAAACAGTCAATGCACTACGCGGAGTAAGGGGAGAATATGATGGAAGAGCAATTAATACCAATTCAGTGGAAAGATGATGCTTTAGTTTTGTTAGATCAAACGTTATTACCGAATGAAATTGTCTATGAATCTTTTAAAACAGCTGAAAGTGTGTGGGATGCCATTCAAGTAATGAAAGTACGAGGTGCACCAGCGATTGGTGTTTCAGCAGCTTACGGAGTGTATTTAGGGATAAAGGAATTTGCTGAAGGTACGGAAGAAGGATTTATGGATGAAGTAAGAAAGGTATGTACATACTTGGCGACATCAAGACCGACTGCCGTAAATTTATTTTGGGCACTTGAAAGAATGGAAAGTGTAGCGACAGATAATATTCATTTATCAATCTCACAGCTGAAAAATAGATTACTAGAAGAGGCAAAAGAGATTCATAGAGAAGATGAAGAAATTAACCGTCAAATTGGAGAACATGCATTAACATTATTCCATGATGGAATGGGAGTATTAACACATTGTAATGCTGGTGCGTTAGCGACGACTAAGTATGGTACTGCGACGGCTCCAATGTACTTAGCGAAAGAAAAAGGATGGGACTTAAAAATCTTTTCGGATGAAACACGTCCAAGATTACAAGGGTCAACGTTAACGGCATTAGAACTACAGCGAGCGGGAATTGATGTTACTGTCATTACGGATAATATGGCGGCTATGGTCATGTCACAAGGGAAGATTGACGCTGTAATTGTTGGATGCGACCGTGTGGCAGCGAACGGTGATATAGCAAATAAAATTGGAACATTAGGCGTATCTATTTTAGCGAAATACTACAACATTCCGTTTTATGTAGCGGCACCAACGCCGACAATTGATTTAAAGACATCGACAGGAAAAGAAATTCCGATTGAAGAAAGAGATGCTTCTGAAGTGATTAATCGCTTCGGACAATATTCAGCTCCGAAAGAAAGTAAAGTATATAATCCAGCATTTGATGTTACTCCACATGAAAATGTAACAGCGATTATTACAGAAAAAGGGATTGTAAAGGCACCGTTTACGGAGAATTTAAAAAAGCTATTTCAATAAGTAGATAAATGTAAAAGTCAGTCATCATAAGCTTCATACTTAGGGGGATGTATATGTTATTACCAAAAGAAAGAGAAGAAATTGTAGCGTATGGAAAGAAAATGATTTCTAGTGGTTTAACAAAGGGAACGGGCGGTAATATTAGTATCTTTAATCGTGAACAAGGTCTTGTTGCGATTAGCCCAAGTGGTTTAGAGTATTATGAAACAAAGCCTGAAGATGTAGTTATATTAAACTTAGATGGTGAAGTAATAGAAGGAGAGAGAAAACCATCAAGTGAATTAGATATGCACCTTATTTACTATAGGAAGCGTGAAGATATAAATGCGCTTGTGCATACACACTCTCCTTACGCGAAGACGATTGCATCATTAGGATGGGAGCTTCCGGCTGTGTCGTATTTAATTGCTTTCGCAGGACCGAATGTGCGCTGTGCACCGTATGAAACATTTGGTACGAAGCAATTAGCGGATGCTGCTTTTGAAGGCATGATTGATCGTCGTGCTGTGCTACTTGCAAATCACGGTTTAATTGCTGGGGCAAATAATATAAAAATGGCATTTACTGTTGCAGAAGAGATTGAGTTTTGTGCTCAAATTTATTATCAAACGAAAAGCATTGGGGAACCAAAGCTATTGCCAGAAGATGAGATGGAGAATTTGGCGAAGAAGTTTGAAGGGTATGGGCAGCAGTAGAATGAAACAAAAACACCCTCAAGAAATCTTGAGGGTGTTTTTTAAGCTTTTTTAAGCAACAAATACATAAAGTAAGGAGCGCCAATTAAAGCAACGACAATACCTGCTGGGATGCCATTAGGCTCAACGATGTTTCGTCCGATTGTGTCTGCTAATAGCAATAGCCATCCGCCGATTAAAACGGCGATAGGCATGAAAATTTGATGTCTCGGACCTACTAAAGATTTTGCGATATGAGGAGCCATTAGTCCGATAAAGCTAATTCCTCCTGTTACAGAAACAGCTGCAGCAGCAAGCGCAACGGCTGCAACTAATAAGTATCTGCGTTCTTTTTCAATTTCAATTCCAACGCCGATTGCGACGGGCTCGTTTAATGCTAAAATGTTTAATCGATTTGCTTTATAGAAAACGAACGGAATAAATACGATTAACCATGGGAGCATTGCTAAAACGAATATCCAGTCATCTCCCCAAATATTTCCGGCAATCCATTTTGAAATAAAGTCTACTTTCATACGATCCGCGGATGAAATAAGGACAATCATCGTTCCAGATAGTGCAAATGCAAAACCGATACCGGTTAATGTTAATCGCACCGGCTGAAGTCCAGTTGATTTACTATATGAAAATACGTAAATTAGAACAGCTGTCAGAAATGCTCCGATAAATCCAACGACAGGTAGTAAGTAAAGAAATGAACCTACATCTATTGGAAAGTATAAAAAGAAAATAGCGACAGCAACACCGGCCCCAGAGTTGATTCCAAGAATACCAGGTTCAGCTAAATCATTTCGGGTAATCCCTTGCAGAATAGCACCTGATAAAGCGAGAGCCATACCAGCTAATAATGTAATGACAATTCTAGGTAGTCTTAAAGAGTATAAAACGAACTCCTCTTTAAACGTCCCTTGTCCCATTAATGTTGGGAGTAGTCGATCATAAGATAAAGATGCTGAACCAAGTCCCATTCCAACTACAATGGTTGTGATGATTACTATAAGTAAAGCGAGTATAATGAGACGCTGTTTTCTTAGAATAGATTGCATCATGAGAATGTTTTTCCTCCTTTACGTACAATGAATAGGAAGAATGGTAACCCTACAATCGCGACAATTGCCGCAACTGGTGTTTCGTATGGAGCGTTAATAGTACGTCCGATTGTATCTGCAAGTAGCATAAAGGAAGCTCCAGCAATTGCTGACATCGGTATAACAAATCGGTAATCTGGACCGACAATTGGGCGTACCATGTGAGGTACCATTAAGCCGATAAATGCCATATTTCCGACAAGCGCTACAGATGCACCTGCAAGTAAGATAATAATGATAAATAAAATAGTTTTAATAACAATAATTTTTTGACCTAGTCCAATAGCCACTTCCTCACTGAAACTAAGAACTGTCAATTTTTTTGCTAGTAAGATAGCGATAAAGATACTAATTGAAATGACTGGAATAATAATTTTTAATTGGTTCCAAGTTGTTCCAATTACGCCACCAGCAGTCCAAAGTGATACATCTTGTGAAATTTTAAAGTAAATGCCGATTCCTTCTGAAATTGCGAGTAGAAATGCTGAAACTGCAGCACCCGCTAATACAATTCGAAGAGGAGAAAGGCCGCCTTTTTTCACCATACCAATTCCAAATACCATAATTGCGCCAATTGCAGCACCGATAAAGCAAGCTAATGTTAAGTAAAGATAGCTGATGGAAGGGTTGAAAGCAAGTGTCAGTGCAAGCGCAGCATTTGCTCCACCAGATAGCCCTAATAATCCAGGATCCGCAAGTGGATTTCGTGTTAATCCTTGCATAATTGCTCCAGAAACGGCTAATCCAGCTCCTACAAAAATAGCAGCAACTTCACGTGGTAAACGTATTTCTCGAATAATAGATATTTTGTCTCCTTTAGCGGAGGAAGTGAGTGCTGACCATACATCTTTTATCGAAGTATCTGCAGCACCTAATACCATTGCAACCATAAAAATAAGAAAGAATGCAATTAAGCTTAAAATTAGTTTGTATGTAAAAGCTATAGAACGTGGATTGTCATGATCTTTTGTCATTCGTTTCACATCTTTTCTGTTCATAGAATAAAGGAAGAGGAATTCTTAAATTAAGAATTCCTCATGTTTGTATTATTTACCAAGAAAGCTCTTCTTGAAGAAGTCTAGTTGGAAGTCTAATGTAAGTGGATCATTGAAATAGAATTCCATCATGTTTGCTTCATATACGCGATTATTTTTTACTGCTGGGATGTTTTTATATGATTCTGTCTCTTGGAATGAGTTATCAGTATCTTTGTTTTTACTTACGATTAAGTAATCACCAGCAAACTCAGGTAATACCTCAGTAGATAATGCGTAGTAACCTTCTTTTAACGCTTTTTCTTTTACTTTTTCAGGCATTTTTAATTTCATTTCTTGGTACAGAATTTCTGTTCCACGGCCCCAGTTTTCGCCGTATACATAAAGCTGTTTGTTGAAGTTTTCTACAACAGAAACTGTAGCATCTTCACCGATTTTTGCTTTAATTTCTTTACCAGCGTCTTGTGCACGTTTCTTGAAGTCATCAACCCAAGTTTTTGCTTCTTTTTCTTTGTTTAATAACTTACCGATTTCTAAATGCTGTGTTAAGTAATCAACTTTTCCGTAAGTGTATGTTACAGTAGGAGCGATTTTCTTTAACTTATCAACATTTTTAATATTTGATAAACCAATGATTAAATCTGGGTTTAGCTCAGCGATTTTTTCAACATTTTCATCTGATACTTCAGCAACATCTTTCAATTTGCTATCAAAACGTGGGTTTTGTTTAGACCATGAATCTACCCCAACAAGATTTACTCCTAATGACATTACGTTACCAGCGAATGATGATAAAACTACAACGCGTTTTGGATTTGCAGGCACTTCTACTTTACCATTTTCAGATTGGTATGTAATTGTTTCTGATTTACTACCTTTTGTATCGTTCTTTTTGTCTGTAGAGCCATTGCTACAAGCACTCATAACAAGAACGAAAAGAACTGTTAGTGAAATAAATAACTTTTTCATCGTCTTTCTCCTTTAACATAGATGATATGTGTATACAATAATTTGTTTAACTGTAATCTTTTTGAAAGAGTAGTGGTAATGCAAAATGTTTATTAAAAATCTTGAATGTGAGATTCTACAATATAGTATTAACCATATTAATAAAAGAAGATGTAATCTCAAATTTGCTAATTATTAACAAATTGATAATGATTATCACTATTGATTCATTAAATAATATAATTTTATCTAGTTGTATTGTCAATAGTAATTTTAATTGTAAATTTTGCAGAAACAGGTTATATTTTATTGAGAATGATAATCAATGATTAGTAGCTGAGGAGTGAAGGTTAATGAATAGAGAAGAATTGTTTGATGTAACCGTGATAGGCGGGGGACCTGCAGGGCTTTATTCAGCTTTTTATAGTGGACTCAGAGAGATGAAAACAAAAATAATAGAATTTCAACCACAGTTAGGTGGAAAAATACATGTGTATCCGGAAAAAATGATTTGGGATGTAGGAGGACTATTGCCAGTTACAGGTGATAAGTTAATTGAACAACTTGTACAGCAAGGGTTAACATTTAAGCCAGAAGTTGTATTAGATACAAAAGTGGAATCAATTATTCGTAATCAAGATGGTACTTTTACATTAAAAACAAGTACTGGGGAAGAACACTTTTCAAAAACAGTTATCGTCGCAACAGGAAGTGGTATATTGAAACCGCAAAAGTTATCTATTGAAGGTGCTGAGCGATTTGAAGTATCGAATTTAAATTATACAGTTAAATCTTTAAAGCGTTTCAAAGGTAAAACAGTTATTATTTCCGGTGGAGGCAATTCTGCTGTTGATTGGGCAAATGAATTGGAACCAATTGCGAAAAAAGTGTATGTAACGTATAGAAAAGAAGAATTATCTGGTCATGAAGCACAAGTAAAACAACTTATGAACAGCTCAGCGGAGTGTTTCTTTAATACATCGATTACAAAATTAATTGCTGGTGATAATCATGAAGCAATCGAATATGTAGAATTAACAAATCATGAAACAGGTGAGGTTTCTCATTTACCTATTGATGAAGTTATTATTAATCATGGATATGAACGCGACATTACATTATTAGAAAATAGTGAGTTAGACGTTGCAATTATAGATAATTATTATATTGCAGGTAATGCAAATAGTGAGTCTTCAGTAGATGGATTATATGCTGCTGGAGATATTTTAAAGCACGAAGGGAAACTACACTTAATTGCAGGTGCATTCCAAGATGCGGGAAATGCTGTGAATAAAGCAAAACAATTTATCCAACCAGATGCAAGTGAGTACGGAATGGTTTCTTCTCATAATGAAGTATTTAAGAAGAGAAATCGCGAACTGATTAAGCAGATGATGAAATAATAAGGAACAAGTACACCCCCACGTATTTCTCTATTCAAATGGATGAGAGATGTACGTGGGGGTTTTCCTGTTTACTATATTTTCTATCATTATAATGACACCGGTTTCATCAGTTCATATGATATGAACATTTTATTGGTAAAGCATCCTAGAAAACAATTTAGCTATGTTTTGCTTACGCAGAACATGGCTAAATTACGCTGTCCCTTTAGCGCGTTCATTAGGAAATGGCATATTTAGTATAGAAGCAATATACTGTTTTCCATGCATTCGAGCTAATGATTCTAATATTTGGCGAACACGTTTTGTAAGATGACCTTGTTTTTTGATGGCTTCACAATATGCGTCATAGAAGGCATATTTAGCCCAAAGGAAATCATCTTGTTGGAATAAGAAATGATTTTTGTACCATTCACCAATTGTATGATAACAATTGTTTTCATGTATTGCTGTGCTTTGAGAAAGAAAACGATCAGATAAAGATACATTCAAATGAGAAATTGTGTTTTCTGTTTCAACTTGTAGTGTTTTTTCTAACATTGTAATGATGTGACGAGTAGCCATATGTTAACTCTCCTTTGTGTAAATGGGTAATACCATTCTATATTTAAAAAATTCTTACTATATAATACTATACAATATATGGAATGCATCTACCTGCTTTTTGAACTGCATTTACAAAATCTTTTTTATTTGTTTACAAAAATAAAGTAAGATACAGTATAGATGAAAAAATAATAAAGGAATGAACGCATTGTATATAACAGTAGAAGAGACTGCGGAGTATTTGAATTTACCAAAATCGTATATTGAAGAGTTAATTCAGCAAAAGAAAATTCGTGCGCTATTCGATGGAGAGCAATATTTAGTAAATAAAGAACAATTTAATACACATTTAGAGCAAATGGAGAAATATAAGCAATTAGTGGAAGAAATATTGAACGAACCAATTCCAGAAGATATGGATGTTAAAGACGAAGATTAAACTATGGAAAATCCCTTATGAAGATATGCAGAAATGTATATTCATAAGGGATTTTTTGTTTGAAGATATCAAAAACATAAGGAGTTCTTAGCCTTTCCTCAAATTTTGATAGGTAGTAGTCTACCATGTTAAAAGCATATTTTTTTCTAGCTAGGACAAACATAGAGAACGTAACCTGTACAGATACATATACTATCAGTGCAAAAGCTTATAAATTAATGGAAGGGGTTTTCTCGTGAGTTTATTTCATTGTGATTTTCTGAAAGACTTAATTGGATCTTTTGTGAGAGTAAACAGGGGTGGTCCAGAATCTCAAAAAGGGACAATAGTCGCTGTATGTTCGGATTACTTTGTATTAAAGAATGAAAAAGGAGAGCTCTATTACTATCAGATTCGTCATCTGAAAAGTATTACAAAAAATGCGAAAGATTGTAAAGCAGATGATTGCAGATGGTTGGAATGTGAATGTGAAGATGACTTTGAAAAGTTACTTCAAAGCTTCAAATATTGCTGGGTGAAAATTAATCGTGGTGGCCCAGAGAAAGTTGAAGGTATTTTACAAGATGTTTCTTGTGAATTTGTGACACTAATTGTAAAAGAAGAAGTTATATTAGTTGCAGTATCTCATATTAAGAGTGTAACAGTACCTTGTAGAGAGAGCGAAGAAAGCGAAAGTGAAAGCGAAAGTGAAAGTAATAATTCAGGTCGAGCTCGCGCACAAAGACAGTCAAGAAGAGGAAGATAATAAGAAAGGAGGATATAAATTTGGAAAGTATATTATGCTGTGAACAAATTAAAGGCTTAGTCGGTGAGACTGTAAAAGTAAATCTTCGTGGACCAGAGAGTCGAGTGGGGGTACTTGTATCGTTAGGAAGAGATTACCTTACATTACAACTTCCTCTTGGTGAATTAGTATATTACCAATTGAAACATGTGAAAAGTCTAGTTAAGAAAGTGAAAGAAAGTAAATGTGGCGACGGCTATGTTTCATGTTTCTGCTCTGATGATGATACTTTTGTCGATGTATTATGTGACTTGAAGTATAAGTGGGTAAAGATTAATCGTGGCGGCCCAGAGTGTGTAGAAGGCTTATTAAGTGAAGTGCATGAAGAATGTATTACGCTAGTAAACGGTGATGAAGTTATTTATATCATTAATTATCATATTAAGAGTGTAAGTCAAGTAGTGAAATGTAAAAAGAATGAAGATGAATAATGTTTAATAAATAAGAGGGGCATTATGAGGGAAAGAGAAGAACAATTTCTTATTTCGATAGTATGAAAAGGAATTACTTACTATTAAGACAGAACATTGCCCTGATTATTTTTTTGAAACGAAAGATAGGAAAGCTGAAATTCATAGGAAGGAGGATATAGATGAATGAGTTAAACAAAAGTATTGGGGAAAATATATATGTTAAATTAATCGGTGAAAAAAGGTTTAAAGGTATATTAATAGACGTAGGAAATGACATTATTGTTCTTTACAATGGACAAGACTATGTATATATATCTTTATATCATGTACAATACTATAAATTTTTAAGACCACATGACGAAGACATACTAAAACCAGATGTTGATTCTGTAATTAAGAGGGAATCCCCTTCAATTTCTTTGAGAAAAGTATTAAGTACTTCTAAAGGGATTTTTACAGAAGTTTATGTAGCAGGAAATGCTCCAATACATGGTTATGTTACAAGTGTGATGAACGACTATATTGTTTTTTATAGTCCGGTTTATAAAACGGTATATATATCTTTAAAGCATTTAAAATGGTTAATTCCGTATAAAGAAAACCAAGTACCGTATGCCCTCAATAAAAATGAACTCCCCGTAAATCCGTTAAATATTACATTAGCTAGAACATTTGAAGAGCAGCTTATTAAAATGACTGGGAAAATTATGGTGTTTGATTTAGGTGAGGAGTCCAATAAAATTGGAAAAATGGCGAAAATTGATGAAGGTCATATTGAAATATCAAAAGCACGTGATGCAAAAATGTATGTGAATATTCAACATGTAAAATCCGTCCATTGTCCGTAGATTAGTTGGAAGGGCTGACTTTTTCTTTTATATGCAGAAGAAAAGGTCGAGCCTATTTGTTTTAGTTTAATTTGAAGATGAGGGGAAAAATGAATTGAATATAAACATAGTATAGTGTGATTTTTTAAAAGGTAACTTTGCACTAACTTATAAAAATTGTGTACGAGCTATCTTTTTATGTATTCAATTTATTTTTTGAGGAGGAGTTGCTCAACTAATTTATTAAAGGGGTTTTGTTCGTGGAGCAGTTTCCGAATTCGTTATCAATTACATTGCTTGGTAGTGCTGGTGGAGCAGCAAAAGCAGTTTTAGCAATTTTAAATCAAGCGATAGCAAATGAAAAAGATCCAATTTATGAAGTATTAAAGAATGCCAAATTTCATTTAGTGGATATAAAACAAAAAGATAGGACTTATTATGATGAGTTGTTTTCGAATTTGAAAGGTCAATTATATTTATATGAGATAAACCTTCAAAATGTAGTGGAATTTAAACAACATTTAAAAGAAAAAAGTACGAGTGTTGTGATTGATGTTTCAGGGGCAGATACAATTAGAGTATTAAGCTGCTGTAATGAATTAGGAATTTGTTATATTAATTCAGCCTTGGAAAATGAAGCAGTAGATCAGGACGACAGCTTAATCGGCTTTCAGCTTACGGAAAGATATACAAGGTTTGAGAAGGAGAAAGAGAAATTTACAAATACAAAAGCGATTATAGGTTCAGGTATGAATCCAGGTGTTGTTCAATGGATGGTTGTTGAGCTTATGAAGGAACGACCAAATGAAAGGCCAAGAGCATGTTATATTGTAGAACATGACACGTCGTTTTTGCATGATACAGCACTTATAAAGCCACATACACTTTATGCTTCATGGGCAGTAGAGCGATTTTTAGATGAAGCAATCTGGAGTTATCCGATGTATATGAGTCATCATCGTCCTCTTTACTTTTATGAAGATGTATATGCTTCAGAGTATAAAGTGAAGTTAGGAGAAAAAGAATTCTATGGTTGTTTAATGCCACATGAGGAAGTATTAATTTTAGGGAAAAACTTCAATATGGAAGTTGGTTTTCTTTACCGAATTAATGAGTATACAACAAATATAATTAGACAGAACTTAGATCAAGTAGAAGATTTATGGAACTGGAATCGTAAAGTGTTTAATCCAGCGGAAGAAGAGGTTGCTGGAGAGGACTTGGTCGGTGTGTTACTCGTTTATGAAAATAGTGAGACATATATGTATAATGTAATGAATAGTAGCCAAGTTTTTCGTAAATATAAAACGAATGCAACGTATTTTCAGGTAGGGTGCGGGATTTATGCGGGCTTGTCTAGTTTACTTTTAGATCAATTTGAACAAGGTGCTTATTACGTCGAGGAGTTGTTATTAAATACAGAAAGTAAGTACGGTGAGTATTTAAATTTATATATGAAGGATTTTGTAATAGGGCATAATAATTTTACTGATGGATTGTTACATGATAGGGTAAGTTGGATATAAGTTGTTACTAAAAGGAAGGAGAGATCTCCTTCCTTTTAGTATTATAAGGTTAAATATTGCCCTGAAAGCAATTTCATACTTATACTTTAAGGAGATAACAATGAAAGTTTTTTGTATCGATCAAGGGGAGTTTTTATATGAACAAATACAAGAGCTTGATTTATGAAGAAAGAAGAGCCTTAAAGGTATTTATATTATTATTTTATATTATATTCTTTTTATATGACGCTATATATTATTTTGTATATCCTGCTATGAATATTAGTGGAACAGCGGTAGGGTGGCCAGAAGGTAGTCTTGGGATAGGTGTGCCTATATTTGTAATAGCATTATTTCCTATTTCTATATATCTTCAAAAAAGAGGGTATGTATATTCTGTAAAATATTTATTTTTATTTGGATACATGTTTATCAATCTTGTTAATAATTTAATGATTTATTTGCGAACGGATAGACCTTTTGAACATGGTAGTATGGTAGAAATGTTGTTAATTTTATTTGCCCCAGTTTTCGTGAATAGAAAATACTTTTATTTAGTTTCCTTTAGTGTAATTGGAAAGTACGTATTTTTCACATTGCTATTACAAGATTTAAAAGTGATAATTCCACTTGTTTTATGTGTATTTTATTTCATTATTTCACATTCTTTATTAAAACGATTTCAATCTTATGTAAGAACAGTGGTTGAAATGATGAACAATATGAAAGAGACGGAAAATTTAGCTGTGATTGGGACTATGTCTACAACAATTGCCCATGAAATTCGAAATCCACTAACAGCGTTAAAAGGGTTTACGCAAATGCAAAAAGAAAGAAATCCAACTGATACGATGAGCTACGACATTATGCTACAAGAAATTGAAAGGGTTAATGGATTTGTTAGTGAATTGATGTTGTTAGGGAAACCAAAGCCAACAAATTATGAAAGGTGTAATATACGAGACACCCTTCTATATGTTGTGCATCTAATGGAAAGTTATGCAACGCAATATAGAGTTAAATGTAATTTACAAGTAGATGGAAATTTACCGGCTATAAACGGTGATGATAAGCAATTAAAACAAGTGTTATTAAATATCATTAAAAATGGAATAGAATCAATGCCAGAGGGTGGAGAAATTCATATCCGTGCATATCAAAAAACGCAAGGACATTTGTGTATTTCTGTTGAAGACCAAGGATGCGGTATAGAGAATGAGAAGTTAGAAAAAATCGGCAAGGCGTTTTACACAACAAAGGAGAATGGTACAGGACTTGGATTAATGATTACATATAAAATTATTAAGGAACATCAAGGGAGTATCACGATCCAAAGTAGTCTAGGAGTAGGAACGAAAGTAGAAATTTTTCTGCCGACCGTTTAATGTATTTGAGAAAAGATTTTTCAGAAAAGTGTTCTTGTTGTGTAAATATAAACATTTTATAAAATGTTTCAAGAAGGGTTTTTTTTATAAAATACTTCGTTTATAATGGAGGAAAATATCGACATGAGATTGATTGCTCATGTAACGGTTCAGTAGTGTTATGAAAAGATAAGAAGGGGTGCACGCGCATCCTTTTTTCTATGCAGATATTATGAAAGAGGTGGTATGATGGAATTAACATTAAATTCGACTGTATGTTTACACACGATTCAATTTCGAAAAGAGCAAAAGAATTATACTGTAAAAGACACAATTACAGGAGAAAAATATGAAATGCCGCCACTTTGGATTGATGCATTGGCAATGATGCGTGACGGTTTTTTATTGGGGGAAATTGAGGAGAAATTAAAAGAAGAGTATCCATCCGAAGAAGTGAATATGTTAGCATTCACGAAGCAACTGTTAGAACTAGAACTTGTTGAAATGGTAGATGGGGAAGAAATAGCTTGTACAAAGAAGAAAGAGAAGGATTATTTAGCTTGGTTACGTCCTCATGTTGAGCAATTCTTTCTTAATTTAAATAAAAAAAATAGAAGCAAAGGTCAATGATGATCTTTGCTTTTTTGTATAGTTTGTTTAAAAAATTACAGCAAATGCCCTTGCAAAAGCACCGTCGCTATCTTTAATTTTTAAAGGTGCTGCTGAGAAGAAGAAACGTTTCGTGTGAATGGCATCTAAGTTTGTTAAGTTTTCGATTAAATAAATATTATTCCCAAGTAGTATGTGATGAATTGGTGATGTTTCTGTCGTTACCTCATCAGGAGAAATAAAATCTAAACCGACAGATTTTACTTTTAATTGTACTAGTTCCTCGGCTAATTCTTCAGAAAGATAAAAAGCTTCTTTCTCATACGCCTCTGTGTTCCATTTAGTAGATAGATTGGAATGGAAAATAACAATATCTCCTTCTTTTATATCAGCATCGTGCAGTACTTCTTTAGGTAGTTTTCGTTCTTGTACGTGAGTTACATCAATAATAACAGCTTCACCTACAAATTGATCCAGCGGTAATTGATCGATGGTCGTTGCGCCTGAAATAAAATGCGCAGGAGCATCACAATGCGTGCCAACATGAACGACAGAATGAAAATCTGTAACTTGATAGCCTGATTCTTCAACACTTGTAACAGCTTCTAGTTGTATTTTAGGTGTTCCAGGAAATTGAGACATATTATTTTCAAATGTTTGTGATAAATCAATTACTTTCATTTTACATACCTCCAATATATGTTTTTCAAATAATAAAAAGCTCATCCTTCAGTATCAAGAAAGATGAGCTTTACATGCTAGTTGAGTTTTATCTTCCAAAATGCAATGCATTTTGCAGGAATTAGCACCTATTCAGTTCGTATAAACTGAGGTTGCTGGGCTTCAAAGGGCCGGTCCCTCTGCCTCTCTTGATAAAGAAGTATTCAGTTTTAAAATCTTAATTTTCTGATAGTTAAATTGTAATTCATTTCCTTTTTGTGTGCAATAGAAAATAGGTATTCACCCAAATAAAGCCGCTCGCATATTGTAGCTTATGTAAATAGAATGCTGCGAAGGAGTGAGTGCAGTGACAGGAAATGTATTGAATTATTATGCTGGTGGTAATACAGCTAGGGGATTTCACAATTTATACGAAGAGAATTTAAAAGGATTAGACAGGTTATTTATCTTAAAGGGTGGCCCGGGAACGGGAAAATCTTCTTTAATAAAGGCAATAGGTCGTGAATGGGTTGGAAAAGGATATGATATTGAATTTTTACATTGTTCTTCTGACAATAAATCGGTTGATGGTGTAATTATCCCACAATTAAAAGTAGGAATTGTTGATGGGACATCACCGCATGTTATTGAGCCAAAAATGCCAGGAGTTGTTGAAGAGTATATAAATTTAGGAATTGCTTGGGACTCAGATAAACTAAGAAAGCAGAAGTTAGAAATTGAAAGATTTGTTTCAGAAGCAAGCAAAGCTTTTCAGTCTGCTTACGCACGTTTTAAAGAGGCATTGGTTATACATGATGAGTGGGAGAAGATATATATTGATAATATAGATTTTAATAAAGCAAATGAACTAACCGATCAGCTAATCCAGAAATTATTTGCAGATAAAAGCGGGAGACAATCGCTTGTAAAACATCGTTTTTTAGGAGCTGCAACACCGAAAGGAGCAGTTGACTTTGTTCCTAATTTAACAGAAGGGTTACCACATCGTTATTTTATAAAAGGGCGCCCAGGCTCTGGAAAATCAACGATGCTCAAAAAGTTAGCTAAGGCAGCTGAAGAAAAAGGATTTGAAGTTGAAGTATATCATTGCGGATTTGACCCGCATAGTCTTGATATGGTTATCGTAAGAGAATTAGGCTTTGCAATTTTTGATAGCACCGCACCGCATGAATATTTTCCAAGTCGTGAGGGTGATGAAATTATTGATATGTATGCCCTTATTGTTACGCCAGGGACTGATGAGAAATATGCGAAGGAAATTCGTGATGTTTCCATTCAGTATAAAGCAAAAATGAATGAGGCAATGTCTTTCTTAGCGAAAGCAAAATCGGTTCGTGATAAATTAGAACGAATTTATATTGCTGCTATGGATTTTTCAATAGTAGATGCATATAAAGAGGAGATTCAAAAAGAGTTTGAACGAATTGCTGCTACTGTAATTGAAAAGCAACAATAGAAGTTTTATTAGGCTGTCAGTAATTTCTGACAGTTTTTTTAGTATGTAGTAAAATTAATAGTGTATTGTCGAATTTCCAAGGAAATAATCAAAAAATGGAGATGTTATGAAATGAGAGAGAAAATCGAGTTGGAGTTAGAAAGAATTGAAAAAGAGAATGATGTGAAAATTTTATTTGCGGTGGAATCAGGGAGTCGTGCTTGGGGGTTTCCATCGAAAGATAGCGATTATGATGTTAGGTTTGTTTATATACATCCGGTAGAATGGTATTTATCAATTCATGACAAACGAGATGTAATTGAATATCCAATTAGTGATGATTTAGATATAAGTGGTTGGGATATTAAAAAGGCGTTGCAACTATTCGCGAAGTCGAACCCAGCTTTACTTGAGTGGATTCGATCACCAATTTTTTATTCGAAAAACTCTAATTTTCCAGAACTACTTCAACAGATGAGTGAGAAGAATTTTGATCCAAAAGCAACGATATATCATTATTTACATATGGCGTCGAAAAATTATCGTGAATTTTTGCAAGGTGAGAATGTAAAGCTGAAAAAGTACTTTTATGTATTACGTCCTATTTTAGCTTGTAAGTGGCTAGAAGAGAAAGCAACTTTACCACCTGTAGAATTTGATCGATTGATTACAGAATTACCATTAGAAAGTAGTGTATTAGATGAGATTGAAAAGTTGTTAATAAAGAAAAAAGCAGGTACTGAATTAGATGTTGGATTGAAAATTAAGGTGCTAAATCAATTTTTAGAAGAACAAATTCATTACTATGGGCAATATGTAAAAGGAATTGAAAAGGGATCAGGGATCGATATTGAAATTTTAAATACACTATTTCGAGACATGTTGTTTGGAGCATATGAAAAAGAGCACAAGTAAGTTTGTGCTCTTTTTATTTTGTAGGAATGAAGAAAACAGATATAGCTGCGATAAGACCTGCAAAGGAGAATAAGTAAAAATTCCATGCTAAGTCATATTGCATTGTCATAATAATACCGATGAGAATAGGGCCAGCAATTGCACCAACTCGGCCAAGTCCCAGTCCCCAGCCTAAGGAGGTAGCTCGGATATGTGATGGGAAGTATTGTGTTACATATGCATTTAATATTTGAGTAATACCGACCGATCCAATACCAGCAAGGCCAATTAAAAGATAAATGATTGTAACAGATGGCTTGATTGTTAATAGTCCGATACATATGGCTGCCATAAGATAAGAGATGCTAATAACAATTTTTGCGCCTATACGATCAGCAATTGCTCCAGTAAATAACGCACCAACAGCTGCGGTAATATTTAGCATAAGTAGAAAAGACAGACTAGATCCAAGAGGATATCCCGCCTGGCGCATCATCTGTGGTAACCAAGTATTTAAACCGTATATTAAAAACATTCCCATTATATAAGTGATCCAAAAAAGTAGCGTTGCTTTTATGTATTCTTTTGAGAATAAAGTAAAAAATCCATTTTTCTTTCGTATAGTAGATGGAGCTTGATGAGTTTTATTTTTTACATGAAATTTAATTTGAAAACGATTAAGAATTTGTTTCACTTCTTCTTGGCGATTACGTGATAATAAAAATTGAATGGACTCAGGTAAATAGCGAATAATGAAAGGAATGAGGAGTAGTGGAATCATTCCGATACCAAACATAATTCTCCATCCGAAATCTTCTAACATAAACATAGACAAAATAGCACCTAATACGATACCTAAAGGATAGCCAGTAAACATAAGAGCATAAATAAAAGATTGCCTTTTTTTTGGTGAATATTCAACAGTAAGTGCTGAAGCCGTTGGGATAACACCGCCTAATCCGATTCCTCCTATAAATCGAGATAATCCAAATAACTCAGGAGAAGAAGCGATAGCAGCTAAACCCATTGTGATAGAAAAAAGTGCTAAACAGCATATAAGCGTCCATTTACGCCCAATTAGATCTGTAATCGTTCCAACTAGAATAGCCCCAATAAACATCCCAAATAAAGCATAGCTTGCAATTGTACCAGCGTGCGCTGGTGATAGCGCCCAGCTTTTGTCTTCTAGGAGCTTTGGTAGAACGGCACCGTAAATACCTAAATCATATCCATCAGCTAAAATGGCTAGCCAACAAATAAAAACAACAAGTTTTGTAATAGAGCTTGAAAAGATAGTTTCTGTAGATTCTAGATGAGGTGGAGCTGAAGGTTGCATAATATTCACCCCTTTTAATTCGTAGATGAATATATTATTTTATTTAATGTTAATATTTCCCTCCCTGTGTCGAAATTTATCTGAAAAGATTTTATAACAAATAAAGAAGTTCAACAGTAATTCTGTTGAACTTCTTTATTTGTTTACTCATTATCAACTCGTTTTAACGGTTGATCTGCTGGGCCTTCAAGAACGTCTCCCTCAATTGAAAAACGAGAACCATGGCAAGGACAATCCCAAGTACAATCACCATTATTCCATTCAACTTCACAGCCGAGATGTGTACAAGTTGTATCGACGATATGTAATTTTCCTTCTTTGTCCTTATAAGCACCTGCTCGTTTACCGTTAACATGTACGACAGATCCTTCACCAACTTCGAGATCTTCTGGCTTACGTAATGCGGTTTCAATCTTTCCTTCAATTAAATGTTTCGCAACATCAATGTTTTGGGAGAGGAACGTTTTTATATCTGGATTTGCATGGAAGCGTGATGGTGCATACAGTTCTTTATAGGGACTGTGGACTTTTAGGATGGAGTCCTTCAGTAGGTGAGCGGCAGCAGTTCCAGTTGTCATGCCCCATTTGCGATATCCAGTTGCAACAAATATATTTGGATTTCTTTCGTTAATATGTCCGATATAAGGAAGCTTATCTAGAGTGATTAAATCTTGTGCTGACCATCTATAAGGAACTTCGTCTATTCCAAAAGTTGCTTCAGCAAAAGAATAAAGTGCTTCATAATGAAGCATCGTATTTATTCCTTGTCCTGTTTTATGACTCTCTCCGCCAATCAAAATTAATTTTTCTCCATTGTTTGTTATATAGCGTAAGGAGCGCTTTGGATCATCAATACTTAAATACATGCCACCTGGATAATCCGTTTTTGCTTTTATTGCAAGAGCGTAGGAGCGTTCTGCGTACATTCGCGTAAAGAAAAAGCTATTCGCATCATAAAAAGGAAAATGTGAACAAGAGACGACATATTCACAAGTGATATGATGGCCCTCTTTTGTAATTATTTGTGGATGATCTCCCTTTTCCACATCCATAGCTGTTGTTTGTTCGTAGAGCTTTCCGCCCATCTCCACAAACTTTTCTAAAAGTGTTTTTAAATAAAGAAGGGGATGGAATTGTGCTTGATTTTTCATTATAAGCGCAGATTGTACTGGAATAGGAATCGATAGAGATTGAACATAGTCACAAGGTATATTTAATTTTTGATAAGCTTCATATTCTTTCGATAAATTTCTTAATCCGTTATCGGTAGTTGTATATAAATATGAATCTTCATTTGAGAAATTACAGTCGATTTTATATGTTTGAACAGTTTCATTTATGAATTGTAGAGCCTGATTATTTGATTCATAGTAAAGCCCGGCCTTTTCTACACCGAAATGGTTTATTAATTCATCATAAATAAGATCATGTTGTGCTGTTACTTTCGCTGTTGTATGCCCAGTCGTTCCGTTTAAAATACGACCAGAATCAATTAAAACAACATCGATGCCTTCTTTTGCAAGTAAATAGGCAGTAGTAATACCTGTAATACCAGCACCGATAATAGCAACTTTCGTCTTTATATTTTCGGATAAACGAGGGAAAGTAGGAAGCTGAGTAGATTCAATCCAATAAGATAGCGGCAGTTGTGGAAATGTATCACTTGTCATTGCGGAAACCTCCTGATTTTAGAACAATTTTCCTTTTAATATTTCCATATTATATGAAATTTATGTGTGTTGTTTTAGAAGTAGTCTATTTTTATTAAAAGAGGTTATAAATTATTTTAATATAATTAATTAGGTGGGGCATTATGAAGTAGTAGGATTTATATAAAACTAAATTCAAGTGATTCTGTTTGTTGATTACATAGGGAGTTATTGAATGAGATAGAGTCTATGACGTTTAAGAAAATGTCTATATAGATTGGGTAAATCCTTATGGAATATATACATTTTCTTTAGTGAAATAAAGTATGATTATAAAAATATAACCACCTTTTATTACTAGGTCATAAAAGGTGTTGACAATATAGAAATTCTATTGTTATGATTCATCATGTGGAAAGGTTGATAGAGAGTAAAAAGAGAAATGTTTTTCATTGATAATAAAAGCGAAAAATAAGTGACGATAGAGTGAGTATATTTTCCTTATAATAGATGCTTTTTGGATCATCTAGTAAAATCAATCTGGAAGCAAGAATTGATATATGTAAGTTGCGCAAGGCGCGGCATAAGAAAGGAGCAAAAGGATGAAGGAGCTTCATACGTTTGGGTGGTATGCAGCACGTGTATCACCACATTTGCCGAAAAAAGCATTTAAACCAGTGCCTACTCGTTTATTTGGTGGACTGGCTTATTTGCTTGTGGCATTGGCGGGGTTAATATCGATTGGTGTATTTGAATTGAATGTGTGGGCGAATCTAGGAATTGCGATTGTTCTTGGATTATGTTTTGCTTCACTTGGATTTTTAGGACATGAAATTTTACATGGAACTGTTGTAAGAAAGGCATGGCTTCGTGACTTCTTAGGCGCGATTGCATTTATGCCATTATCAACAGGGCCAAAGCTTTGGAGAAAGTGGCATAATGCAACGCATCATGTTCATACACAGCATGAAGAGAATGATCCGGATGCATGGCCGACACTTGAGAAACTTAAGAAGAGTAAGTTTTTGAGTTGGGTATATCGTATGCCTTTACATGTACGTTCATTCTTTAGTTTTCTGTCACTAACAATTCAATTTACATTGCATTCGACTCGAATGTTCTTTCATTTTATAAAAGAGTTCAAGTCATCCAATCAAAAATCTGTATGGCTTCAACTTCTTTTGCCTTGGACAGTTTGGATTAGTTTATTGTTTATTATGGGACCTGGAAAATGGTTATTTGCATATGTCATTCCGTTGTTAATTGCTAACTTTATTGTAATGGCATATATCGCAACAAATCACCGCTTAAATCCAATTGTTCCAGTAAATGATCCGTTAGCAAACTGTTTGTCAGTAACAGTGCCGCGCTGGGTAGACGTTTTACATTTCAATTTCTCATATCATACAGAACATCATCTGTTTCCTGCTATGAGTTCTAAATACTATCCGTTAGTAAAAGAGAAGATTAAAGAAATGTGGCCGGAACGCTATCATGAGATGCCGATGACAAAAGCTTTGGCAGCGCTATGGAATACACCACGTGTGTATTATCAAGGAAGTGAATTAGTGGATCCGCATAGAGAGCATTTCTATGGTTCTTTAGGAAATGGACTAGATCCTCATAATATTTCATATCGTGAGGAACATATAGAGGAAGAAAAGAGTATTAAAAAAGTAAATCAGTAAAAATTAATATATTTTTGCAATGAAAAAGCAAGCCATCTCAGGCTTGCTTTTTCTTATAAAGAAACTTCTTTTTTGTTCTTTTTATGGAATTGGACGGAGTTAGTTTCTTTTCGTTGTAGTCGTTTTTCTAAAAGATTAACAAAATAAGTAAATAGAAGAACAAGTACGAGATAGTATACACCAACGATTATGTAAGTATCTAATTGTTGGAAGTTACCTGCTGCAATTGATAAACCTGATCCCCATAATTCGGACAGTCCTACGTAAGCGACAAGTGAAGAGTCTTTTAATCCGATAATAAATTGGTTTCCTAGAGGAGGAAGAGACAGACGAAATGCTTGTGGTAATATAATCCGGCGCATAGCTAAAGGATAAGGCATACCTAAGGAGCGAGCGGCTTCCAATTGTCCCCGGTCGACGGATTGAATGGATCCCCGGAAAATTTCCGTAATATATGCACCGTTATGAATTGCTAAAGCGATTGCTCCTGCCCAAAAAGGGGAGAAAACAATGACAGATGTAATGCCAAAATAGAGAATTGCGATTTGAACGATTAAAGGTGTACCACGAATAATAGCAATATAGATATGAGCAATGCTATTTAAAACTTTGTTATTCGAGATTCGAAAGAAAGCAAATAATAATCCAATTAATGAACCGAGTACTAGGGAGGTTAATGTTAATTGTAATGTGACAATAGTAGCCTTTAAGAGTGTGGGATAGGTAGAGATAAAAATTTCAAACATGCGTTTCACCTCATATTGTATAGATTTTAGTAGAGAATGAAATGCCCCACATGAAATGAACAATTAATCAGTGGGGCACTGTTTATGAATCTTTTGAATGGCTAACTTACTTCGTTTTTTCCTCTTCACCGAGAATATTACGCCCGAACCATTTTTTACTGATCTTTTCATACGTACCATCTTTAATGATTTCATCTAACGCTTTATTTACTTTCTCAACCATTTCTTTATCATCTTTGCGAATAGCAATTCCCATTTCATCAAGATTTAATGGTTTTCCGGCTTCTTTTATATTTGATTTTCCTTCTTTTATCATACGTAGACCAACCATTTGATCCGTAATTACTGCGTCAACACGCCCAGGCTCTAAATCCATAAGAGCAGTAATATCGCTGTCATATTCTGTGATTTGATCTGTATATTTTGCAACAAGATTTTTAAAGGTACTAGCTTTTACAACACCAATTTTCTTACCTTTTAAATCTTCTGGAGAAGAGATAGCGTTATTCTTTTTAGCTACAAAAATTTGGGCGCCGGAGCGATAGTACGGATTTGAGAAACTAACAGCTTTTAAGCGCTCCTCTGTAATTGCCATACTACCCAGTATTACATCATATTTCTTCGCTTGAAGACCTTGAATCAGCGTTTCCCATGGGTTTGTAACTGGCGTAGCCTTCATGTTCATCTTTTTAGCAAGAGCTTCACCGATTTCTACATCAAAACCGACAAGTTTGCCGTCATTTTCTTTATAGTTAAAAGGTTTGTATAATCCACTCATCGCATAGCGAAATTCTTTTTCACCATTTGTTGAAGTAGTAGAGCTTTCTTTGCTACAAGCTCCTAGTATGAAAGATGTACATAGTGTAATGCTAGCAACAATGGTTAATAGTTTTCTTTTCATAAAATCCCTCCTATATATTGATCATACGGATGGTTTTTTAGTATGTTATTGAAATATTTTATTTGGATGATTAGTTGTGCACCGTATGAATGTATTCTTTTTCGTTCGAAACAAAAGTTACATTATAAAACGTTGCGTAAAAATTGTTTTGCCCGTTCATGTGATGGAGCTGAAAAGAATTGTGCTGGCGGAGCATCTTCTACAATCTTTCCATCATCCATAAAGATGACGCGATCAGCTACATCTCTTGCGAAATTCATTTCATGAGTAACAATAACCATTGTCATCCCTTCTTCAGCAAGTTCTTTCATAACTTGCAATACTTCTCCAACAAGTTCAGGGTCTAAAGCTGAGGTAGGCTCATCAAATAGCATAATCTTAGGGCTCATTGCAAGAGCTCGTGCAATGGCAATGCGCTGTTTTTGACCACCTGAAAGAAGATGAGGAGTTACATCTGCTTTATCTTGAAGGCCGACTTTTTGGAGAAGTTGAGTTCCAATATCCTTTGCATTTGCTTTCTCTAATTTTTTTACGTGAATAGGTGCTTCTATGATGTTTTCTAGTGAGGTCATATGAGGAAAGAGGTTAAAGTGCTGAAAAACCATACCGACATTTTCACGGACTTTATTTAAATTTGAATGCTTTGGCTCAATTCGCTCACCTTGTAAGTGAATTTCGCCTTCATCGTACATTTCTAAAAAGTTAAGACAGCGAAGTAATGTACTTTTACCAGAACCACTGGCACCAATTAAAACAACAACTTCTTTTTCTTTTACTT
This sequence comes from Bacillus sp. FSL L8-0199, assembly GCF_038005705.1. NCBI lineage: Bacteria > Bacillati > Bacillota > Bacilli > Caryophanales > Bacillaceae > Bacillus > Bacillus sp. FSL L8-0199. The sequence continues at coordinate 387,162 of NZ_JBBOTS010000001.1, forward strand.
CTAAATCAATTCCTTTTAACACATCAAGTGAACCGAATGATTTTACTAGATTTCGAACTTGAATCATACAAAACCCCCAGTTAAAAATATATTTTACAAATGTTGCCCCTTATTTCTGTTATTAGTCATAAATTGTCAGAATCCTTTATTTTTTTCGTGCAATTTGATATTCAAAGAAATAATATTTTTTGAAATCTCTATATCCTTCTATGATGAAAATATGGATAATAATATATAGGTAGTATTTATATTGCTTATAAAAAGGGGGAAAGGGAAGATGGAAAAAGAAAGGAAAACATTTTCTTTTGGATTACGTACACAACTTATGCTATTCACTACAGTTTTAGCTTTTATTACATATTCAACAAGTATCTTTTTTATTTACGTGATATACGATTATTTTCAAAGTTATGTAAGTCAAACTGTATATAATATTATCGTTATGTTATTAGGGGTAGTATGGTCTGGAATTTTAGCATATGGAGCAGCCGTATTTTTAATTAAACCGCTTCGCAAGTTAGAGGAAGCGGCAAGAAAAGCAGCTGAGGGTGATATTCGTGAAGATGTTCCATTACCGAAGACAGATGATGAAATTAAATCTTTAAGTGTTGCATTTAATATGATGTTAGGAAACTTAAGGGGCATGGTAAAAAATATTGATACAACATTTTCGTATACAAATAATCAAGTACAGCAGATTAGAAAACAAACAGGCGAAGCAACGAGACAAGCGCAAGGTGTATCAGAGACACTTGCAGAAATTTCTTCAGGCGCTGAGCAATCAGCGGCATCAATTCAAGCAATTGTTTCTGCTGTTGATACAACGACTTCTATTGCAAGTGAAGTAGAAGAAAAAGCGAAGCAGTCTGATACATTGTCTTCAGAAATGGTTGAAGCTTTAGGGCATAGTACTCGTGTCTTTACGTCTTTAATTCAAGGTATTCAAACATTGGCAAAAGAAAATGAAGATTCAATGCAAAATGTACAGAAGTTAGAAGAACGAATGAAACAAGTAGAACATATTGTGTCTGTTGTGAGTGCGATTGCTAGCCAAACGAATTTATTAGCACTAAATGCTTCTATTGAGGCAGCTCGCGCAGGAGAGCATGGAAGAGGCTTTGCGGTTGTTGCGGAAGAAGTACGTAAACTTGCTGATGAAAGTGATCATTCTGCAAGAAACATATCGCAGTTATTACGGAATATGCAAGATGAAGTACAACAAGTTGCAATGAAAATGACAGAACAAGTGAAAATAGCTAAAGAAGAGGCGAAACGTGGGGAAGCTACGGAATTAATTTTAAAAGAAATGTCATCAAGTGTTATGGAAGTAGCCGATGCAACTCAGCAAATTAGTAGTTATATGAATGAACAAGTGAGCCACATTCATCAAACAGGAGCACAAACAAAAGCTGTAGCAGCAATTGCTGAAGAAACGTCAGCTGGTTCGCAAGAAGTGGCGCGTGTGACGCTACAACAGTCTAAAAATATGATAGTAATCGATCAATTATTAAAGGATTTAGAGAAGCAAGCAACTGATTTGAAACAAACAATTGAACGATTTTCAATGTAAAAGGAAGAACAGAATGCTGTTCTTCTCTTTTTTATTTAGCTTGATTTAATATTTACAGTTAAACTATGAACGTTTCCGCAACATTCTTTTCTGTCCCTTTCGGATGAAAATTATAGCGAGCTATAATATTAAAAGGGGTGTCTTTTATGAAAAAAGAAAAAAGACAACGGTTAATTAAACAATTTGTAAAGGAGTATGAAATAGATAAGCAAGAAAGATTAGTAGAATTGTTAGCAAAAAAAGATGTATTAGTAACACAAGCTACGGTTTCTCGCGATATTCGTGAGTTAAACTTAACGAAGGTACCTTCTCAAGAAGGATTAATGATATATAAAGTTTTCTCAGAAGAGCATGTACAAACTGATATAAAGTTAAAGAAAAAATTACGAGAAGTTGTTGTAAAAATTGATTGTGTAGATCAATTAATGGTTATTAAAACATTACCTGGTAATGCACATGTTATTGGTGTTTTATTTGATGAGTTAGATTGGAAAGAAAAAATAGGATGTATATGCGGAAATGATACATGCCTTATAATTTCACAGTCGAAATCAGATAGGGAGATTATAGAAGAAAGATTAAATTTAATTATTTAGATGCAAAAATCCTGTTTTTAATAAAATTAAAAACAGGATTTTTGTTTAAATACGGAAGTTAAATATTCAACATATATGCGTAATATATGTATTTTTTATTGAGAAAGCGAGATAGTTTGTTATAAAAATACATATTCGTATGATTTTAAAAAAATAACTTGTTTAATATTTCACAATGATAATGTGGATACTTTCACAAAGATGAAAGTGCAGAGCATTTATTATGTACTTGTAAGACATCAAACATATTTAAAAGGAGGTACAACAAATGAAACATCCGATACATGTTACTTCAGAAATTGGAGAATTACAAACGGTTTTATTAAAACGACCGGGTAAAGAAGTGGAAAACTTGACGCCAGATTATTTGCAGCAATTATTATTTGACGATATTCCATACTTACCAATTATTCAAAAAGAGCATGATTATTTTGCACAAACGTTACGCAATCGGGGTGTTGAAGTTCTTTATTTAGAAAAACTAGCCGCTGAGGCGTTAGTAGATAAAAAACTTCGAGAAGAATTTGTTGATCGTATTTTAAAAGAAGGACAGGCCGACGTAAATGTTGCACATCAAACTTTAAAAGAATATTTACTTTCCTTTTCAAATGAAGAATTAATTCAAAAAATTATGGGCGGTGTACGGAAAAACGAAATTGAAACAAGTAAGAAGACACATTTATATGAATTAATGGAAGATCACTATCCGTTTTACTTAGATCCAATGCCTAATTTATATTTTACTCGTGATCCAGCAGCTAGCGTGGGCGATGGCTTAACGATAAATAAGATGAGAGAACCAGCGCGTAGACGTGAATCATTATTCATGGAGTACATCATTAAATATCATCCAAGATTTGCAAAACATAATGTACCAATCTGGTTAGATCGTGATTATAAATTTCCAATTGAAGGTGGCGACGAGCTAATTTTAAATGAAGAAACAATTGCGATTGGAGTATCTGCTCGTACTTCAGCTAAAGCAATTGAACGTTTAGCTAAAAATCTCTTTAGCCGACAAAATAAAATTAAGAAAGTGTTAGCAATAGAAATTCCAAAATGCCGAGCATTTATGCATTTAGATACAGTATTTACAATGGTTGATTATGACAAGTTTACAATTCATCCAGCCATTCAAGGGCCAAAAGGGAATATGAATATTTATATTTTAGAAAAAGGATCAGATGAGGAAACTCTTAAAATTACACATCGTACTTCTTTAATGGAAGCATTAAAAGAGGTATTAGGCTTAAGTGAATTAGTTCTAATTCCATGTGGAGGAGGAGATGTAATTGCTTCTGCTCGTGAACAATGGAATGATGGCTCGAACACATTAGCAATCGCGCCAGGTGTAGTTGTTACATATGATCGCAACTATGTATCTAATACGTTATTACGGGAACACGGTATAGAAGTGATTGAGGTTCTAAGTTCGGAATTATCTCGTGGTCGTGGGGGTCCACGTTGCATGAGTATGCCAATTGTTCGTAAAGATATTTAGTATAAATAACGGAGAAAGTAGGGATGAATTATGTTAATGACTAGACCAAATTTAAAAGGAAGAAGCTTTCTAGCAGAAAAAGATTTTACACAAGAAGAATTGTTATATTTTCTAGATTTGGCAGCAGAATTAAAAGAGAAAAAGAAAAATGGTATTTCGCATCATTATTTAGAAGGTAAAAATGTAGCGCTCTTATTTGAAAAAACTTCTACTCGTACGCGTTGTGCATTTACAGTAGCATGTACAGATTTAGGGGCAAATCCTGAATATTTAGGGAAAGGTGATATTCAACTTGGGAAAAAAGAATCTGTAGAGGATACAGCAAAAGTGTTAGGGCGTATGTTTGACGGAATTGAGTTTCGTGGATTTAATCATGAAACTGTAGAATCTTTAGCACAAAATTCTGGTGTGCCGGTTTGGAATGGATTAACAGATATGTGGCATCCAACACAAACACTAGCAGATTTATTAACAATTAGAGAACATATAGGGAAATTGAAAAATGTGAAGCTCGTTTACGTTGGCGATGGACGAAATAATGTTGCTAATAGCTTACTAGTTGGTGGAGCAATCGTTGGAATGGATGTATGTATTTGTACACCGGAATCTTTATGGCCTGCACAAGAAGTAATTGATTTAGCAAAAAAATATAATGAACAGGTAATGATAACAAGTAATGTGGAAGAAGCTGTTGCGAATGCAGATGTAATTTATACAGATGTATGGGTGTCTATGGGGGAAGAAGAAAAATTTGCTGAACGTGTCGAGTTATTGAAACCTTATCAAGTAAATATGAAAATGATTAAAGCAACAGGGAATGAAAACGTGATTTTCTTACATTGTTTACCTGCATTTCATGATGTTGAAACGATGTATGGCGAAGAAGTTTATGAGAAATATGGGTTGAAAGAAATGGAGGTAACTGACGAAGTATTCCGCAGTAAACATTCAAAAGTATTTGATCAAGCTGAAAATAGAATGCATACAATTAAAGCGGTTATGGCAGCTACTTTAGGAAACATGGAGTAAAGAAGAAAGGGAGTCTTCCTTTCTTCTTTCTCCTCCTTTAGACACTATCATTCACTATTGCTTTTGTATTGTTATTGCAATTTAAGAGAGGTGAGTGGAATGGGTGAAGATAAGAAATTAGGGTTGTTTACACTAACGGCTCTTGTAGTTGGGTCTATGATTGGCGGTGGAGCCTTTAATTTAGCGAGTGATATGGCAAAAGGTGCTGGTGCTGGAGCCATTATTATTGGCTGGGTTATAACAGGAATTGGGATGATTGCACTTGGATTATCTTTTCAAAATCTAACTGTAAAACGGCCAGATTTAGATGGTGGTATTTTTAGCTATGCAAAAGCAGGATTTGGTAATTTTATGGGGTTTAATAGTGCGTGGGGATACTGGCTATCTGCTTGGCTTGGAAATGTAGCTTACGGTACATTATTGTTTTCTTCATTAGGATATTTCTTCCCAATCTTTGAAGGCGGGCAAAATGTAGCGTCCATTATTGGTGCAAGCGTATTATTATGGTGTGTTCACATGTTAATTTTACGTGGAGTTCAATCAGCAGCACTTGTGAATTTAGTAACTACAATCGCAAAATTAGTACCTGTATTTGTATTTATTGTCATAGGAATCTTCGCGTTTCATATTGATACGTTCTTAGATGGATTTTGGGGGCAAACTGGTTCTTTTTCATGGGGAGCAGTTGGCAGCCAAGTTAAAAGTACAATGCTTGTAACTTTATGGGTATTCATTGGGGTAGAAGGGGCTGTTGTTTTATCCAGTCGAGCAAAAAATAGAAGTGATGTAGGGAAAGCAACCGTTATTGGCTTAATTGGTACACTCATCATTTATATTTTAATCACATTATTGTCTCTTGGACTTATGCAGCAAGCAGATATTGCGGGTTTGAAAAATCCGGCTATGGCTTATTTATTTGAAAGTGTTGTTGGAAAATGGGGTGCTATCTTTATTAATTTAGGTTTGGTCATCTCTGTATTAGGTGCTTGGTTAGGTTGGACTTTGCTCGCTTCTGAAATTCCATATTTAGCGGCTAAAGATGGAGTATTTCCAAAATGGTTCGCAAAAGAAAATAAAAATAAGGCTCCAGTAAATTCATTGTGGATAACAAATGGTTTAATACAAATGTTCTTGTTAACATTCGTTGTTTCTGATCAGGCGTATAACTTTGCATTCTCTTTAGCATCTTCAGCTATTTTAATTCCATATGCTTTTTCAGCATTTTATCAACTGAAGCATAGCTTAAATTCTGAAGAAGTAGATCGAAATAAAAATATAGTAATTGGTTTGATAGCCAGTATTTATGGCGTGTGGTTAGTTTATGCAGCTGGTTTAGAGTATTTATTATTAACAATGACTTTATATGCGCCAGGTATTTTTATTTTCTACAATGTTCAAAAGCAAAAGAGTTCGAAGCAAATATTTACTCGAGTGGAATTAGCATCATCCGTAGCAATTGGTGCTTTAGCATTCTTTGCGATTTATGGATTAATTACAGGCAGTATTACTTTATAAAGCGCTGTGAAAGCGAAATCAACTGGAGGGCTGGAATATGGCACGAAGAAAAATTGTAGTTGCACTAGGGGGAAATGCGATACAGTCTGGAGAAGCTACTGCGGGAGCGCAGCAAGAAGCGTTGGAAAAAACGGCAGAACAACTTGTGAAAATAATGGAAAATGATGTAGATATAGTAATTGCGCATGGAAATGGCCCACAAGTGGGGAATATTTTATTACAGCAAAAAGCTGCAGAAACGGAAAAGACACCTGCAATGCCATTAGATACTTGTGGGGCAATGAGTCAAGGGATGATTGGATATTGGATGGAAAATGCGATTGAAAAGGCATTGAAAAAACGGAATATAAAAAAAGACGTAGCAACGGTTATAACACGTGTTGTTGTGGATAAAAAAGATGAGGCATTTAAAAATCCAACTAAACCAATTGGTCCTTTTTATACAGAAGAAGAGGCCAGAAGATTAATGGATGAAACAAAAGCAGTGTTTAAAGAAGATGCTGGTAGAGGGTGGAGACGCGTTGTTCCATCACCGAAGCCTGTAAGTATTCATGAACATAAAGTGATTAATTCTTTGGTCGAAGATGGAAATATAGTGATAGCTGTTGGCGGAGGTGGAATTCCAGTAATTGATTCCGAAGAAGGGTTAGAAGGAACTGAAGCAGTTATCGATAAAGATTTCGCTGCGCAGAAATTAGCAGAATTAGTAGATGCCGATACGCTCGTTATTTTAACTGCAGTTGATCATGTGTATGTAAATTATAATCAACCGAATCAAAAAAAATTAGAGCATGTCACAGTGAATCAATTAGAAGAATATATTGAAGAACAACAATTTGCTGCGGGAAGCATGCTTCCAAAAATTGAAGCTGCTATTAATTTTGTTAATACAAATCCAAAAAGAAAAACAATTATTACGTCTTTAGAAAAAGTATATGAAGCACTAGAAGAAAAAGCCGGTACTATTATTTCAAAACAGAATGTATGCATATATGTTTAAATTATTATGTACGCTACTTATTAGTAAAAAAGAATGAAGTTAGTAACTTCATTCTTTTTATTTATTAATATTTTTTGTACTTATTGTTCATAAAGTTTTCATGATGAAATCTGAATATGTAAGTTAATTATGATAAAATTCAAATTGAATACGCTTTCTTGATTTTTCGCTCCAACATACAGCAAGAGAGAGGGAATTTTATGAATAGACGGAACGTAGTTAAGGACTTAAAGCAGTTCGAATTATTTGCTCATTTAACAGAAAAAAAATTGAAAGGCTTAACAGAGTTTGTTTATTGGCGAACTTATAAAAAAGGTCAATTTTTATTTTTAGAAGGAGATTCAAGGGAAAGAATCTACTTCATGTTAGATGGTTTTGTAAAGTTAGAGCGGGTTAATCAAAATGGGAACTTATTATACGATGACTATGTAAAGCGATATTCTATTTTTCCTTATGGTGGTATGTTTACAGACAGAGGATATAACTATACAGCAGAAGCAATGACGGATGTGGAGGTATATTATATTCCAACGGTAATCTTTGAAGATATGGTAAAATCCAGCAGAATGCAATTGATGTACGTTGTTCAGCAATTATCATCTATATTAAAATTGAACGAAAATCGAGTGCAAAATATTACAATTCCTAATGCACAAGATCGTGTTATCCAAACGTTAAATTATTTAATGCAGGATTTAGGAGAACAGAGTGGGGAAAAGATTGTAATTTCATGTCCACTTACAACAATTGAAATATCCAAAATATCTGGAACATCTCGAGAGACAGTTAGCAGCGTATTAAAACAATTAAAAAATGATAGCATTGTTACAATTTTAGATAAAAAAATTACAATACATGATCCAACATATTTTGAAGAAATTTCAATGTGAAAATTGTATATTGATTTTTTAATTCATAGTGTATATTAATAAGGTTCTTTATATATTTATAAGGAACTTTTTTACGTTATCCTCTATAAAAAGATTGTATAGTATGGTAATAATAGCTAAAATCGATAATAAAATACAAAGTGAAGGGGAGAAAGAATGATTCGTATTGAGTATGATCGATTAGTAGCTATTTGTTACAGTATAGGGGTTTTGTTATTATTAAAAATTCCAAATGATAATGAATTAATTGGGGAAAAACTATTCAATGTCTATAAGGTTCCGATACATACGTATGTCTATATGGATTATAAAGTCTCAAATATATTGATTGTTTCTTTCATACTACATGTAATTGCATTTATATTATTTTTAAAATGGCTAGGAAAAAAGGAGTCTAGTACATTTAGAAAAACGAATAAGATAAAAGTAGTAGGCATTAGTATTTTGATTGTAATGATGCCGTTTATTTTAAATACAATCCTCCAGACATTGAATAAAACATGGTACTACGCAGGAAAAACAGGGGTAGAAGCAATAGAATATAAAAAAGATGATAGCCAGTGTAGAATGGAGAAAAATGGAGAGAATATCCAACCGAAGTGCATTGTTACTTTAAAAAATTATCGTAATCATTCACAAGCATTAAAAGTTGTTTTATATGATAATGCAAACGAGAATTCAAAAAGCTATCCAGTACCGAAACCAGTCTATTTACAAAAACATGAGACAAAGCAATTCGAATTTCAAGTTCCTGTTTCTTATAATAGAGGTATTGAAAAAGATAAAGTACCAAATATTAAATTACATTCATTGCATGAAAATGATACGAAATACAATTAATCTGTAAGTAAAAGTTTATGAGTAGGAGCAAGAATTTGAAACGATATAGAAAATCAACTTGAATCATCCAACATACTGCGAGGTAACGGTATATTGGGTGATTTTTTTATGTTATCCCCTTTTTTCAAATATGAAAAGGAGGAATACTTTGTTGGAAATGAAAAACATCACAAGGATCATACATGATTTTTACTTTACGTAATCTGTGAAAGTTAGAGCCATAATAACTAGTTTGCCAATTTTTAATGTCGATATCGGGCCAGTTCACATAGTCACCTAATGTATAAGGATCTAAGTTTTCTCGTAAACCTTTAACCCAGCGTATATTTCGATTTTCTTCATCATCGCATTTCCAAGAGGTAATGTATTCTTGAGCAATAATTGCTTTACGATGAAAATAAGCCGTTTCATTCGGCGAAATATTTTCAACAGCACCTATGGGCGATTGATGCCAAATACTAGCATCTTTATTTGGTGCATGAGAAAGAAAGTATTGCATGATTTGAATTCCTTTAAGGGGAATAGGTTTATAGACATAGGAACTAGAGCGCTTGAAATTTTCAGGGATGTTACCGCCATTAAAAAATTCAACAGCCTTTATATAAGGAACTTCTTCTATAAAGAGAGAGGCTACCAGTTTCAAGAAGAGGTGAAGAATGAGATTTACCTTTGTGAGAAATAAATAAAGCATAAGAATAAAGAATCTACATAGAGTTCAATGAAAACAGTTGCAAACTGTTCATATTTTGTTATGATAGTGTTACGAAAACGTTTGCATAAAATTCCGATGGGATGCAAAAGGAGAGAATGACTATGAATAAGACATGGTGGAAAGAAGCGGTTGCTTATCAAATTTATCCACGAAGCTTTATGGATTCAAATGGTGATGGTATTGGAGATTTACAAGGTATTATTGCAAAACTGGATTATTTAAAAGATTTAGGTATAGATGTAATTTGGATTTGTCCAATGTATAAATCGCCTAATGATGATAATGGTTATGATATTAGTGATTATCAAGATATTATGGATGAGTTTGGTACAATGGCAGACTTTGATGCTTTACTAGATGAAGTTCATAAGCGTGATATGAAGCTTATTATTGATTTAGTTATTAATCATACGAGTGATGAACATCCATGGTTTATTGAATCACGTTCATCTAAAGATAATCCGAAGCGTGATTGGTATATTTGGCATGATGGTAAAGATGGTGCGGAGCCAAACAACTGGGAAAGTATTTTTAATGGTTCGGCATGGGAATATGATGAAGAAACAGAACAATATTATTTACATCTATTCTCACGTAAACAACCAGATTTGAACTGGGAGAATAAAGAAGTTCGCGAAGTATTATACGATACAGTTAATTGGTGGCTTGATAAAGGTATTGATGGTTTCCGCGTTGATGCGATCAGTCATATTAAAAAAGAAGAAGGCCTTAAGGATATGCCAAATCCAAAAGAGTTAAAATATGTGCCATCTTTTGATAAACATATGAATGTGAAAGGTATTCAACCTTTATTAGAAGAGCTAAAAGAAAATACATTCTCTAAGTACGATATTATGACTGTTGGTGAAGCAAATGGCGTTAAGATTGAAGATGCTGAGCTTTGGGTTGGAGAAGAGCAAGGTAAGTTCAATATGGTATTCCAGTTTGAACATTTAAGTTTATGGGATGCAGAGAAGAAGAAAGACCTTGATGTTGTAGGATTGAAAAAAGTATTAACGAAATGGCAAAAAGGATTAGAAAATAAAGGATGGAACGCTTTATATATTGAGAATCACGATAAACCACGTATCGTTTCAACATGGGGAGATGACAAACAATATTGGCGTGAAAGTGCAACAGCTCTAGGAGCGATGTATTTCTTTATGCACGGTACACCGTTTATTTATCAAGGACAAGAAATTGGTATGACAAATGTTCAGTTACCAAATATTGAAGATTACGATGATGTAGCAATTAAAAATTTATATCGCGAGAAAATTGCAGAGGGCGTACCACATCAAGATATGATGGAGATTATATGGGCTTCTTGCCGCGATAATTCACGTACACCTATGCAGTGGAATGATGGGATTAATGCTGGTTTCACAACAAGTACACCTTGGTTTAGCATGAATCCAAATTACAAAGAAATTAATGTTGAGAAGCAAAAAAATGAAGAAAAGTCTATTTTCAATTTCTATAAGAAAATGATTGCCCTGAAAAAAGAGCACGATGTACTGAACTATGGTACGTACGATTTACTTTTAGAAGGCGATCCACAAATTTATGCATATACACGTACGTTACAGGATGAAAAAGTCATTGTAATTAGTAATATCTCAAAAGAGGAAGCTGTGTATAATGAGGGTTCATTTGCACTAGAACGCAAACGTTTGCTTTTGAATAACTATGAAGTTGCAGAACATGAAGAAGTAACAACAATTGTTTTAAAACCTTATGAAACAAGGGTTTATCGCATTTCATAATAAAAAAGGATGCTCTTTGAGCATCTTTTTTTATGAAAAAAAATAAATTTCTATTGCAAAGTGAAAACGCTTTTATTAAAATAGATTTATGAAAACGGTTGCGTAAAAAGAAAAATGATATGAGGAATCGTTTTCATAAAAGGGACAGAAATTATAATTTAAATCATTATGTTGTTATAAATAAAGGGGAGGAAGAACAGATGAAAATTACGTCTTTTGATTTTTGGCAAAAGTTCGGGAAAGCGTTATTAGTTGTTGTAGCCGTAATGCCAGCAGCTGGTTTAATGATTTCCATCGGTAAGTTAATTGGTATGTCTGCTGGGGATGTTAACGCAGTTCATACAATCGCTCGCGTAATGGAAGACATTGGTTGGGCAATCATTACAAATCTACACATCTTATTTGCAGTAGCAATTGGGGGATCTTGGGCGAAGGATCGTGCAGGTGGTGCATTTGCAGCGCTATTAGCATTCGTCTTAACAAACCGAATTACAGGAGCTATATTTGGCGTAAACGCTCAAATGTTAGCGGATTCAAAAGCGACAGTTTCTTCAGTAATAGCAGGAGATTTACTTGTAAAAGATTACTTTACTTCTGTACTTGGTGCACCAGCATTAAACATGGGAGTGTTCGTAGGGATTATCACAGGTTTCTTAGGAGCTAATCTATATAACAAATATTATAACTATAATAAATTGCCACAGGCATTAGCATTCTTTAATGGAAAACGATTTGTGCCATTCGTTGTAATTCTTTGGTCTACCGTTACTGCGATTGTATTATCACTTCTATGGCCATTCATCCAAAGTGGGTTAAATGAATTTGGTCGTTGGATTGCAGCTTCAAAAGATAGTGCACCAGTTGTTGCACCGTTTGTATATGGAACGTTAGAGCGTTTATTATTACCATTTGGTTTACACCATATGTTAACAATTCCGATGAACTATACAGAGCTAGGCGGAACATATACGATGTTAACTGGTTCAAAAGTTGGACAAGTTGTAGCAGGACAAGATCCATTATGGCTTGCATGGATTACAGATTTAAATAATTTACTAGCAAATGGAGATACGAAGGCATATAACGATTTATTAAATAACGTTGTACCAGCTCGTTTCAAAGCTGGACAAGTTATCGGCTCAACAGCAGCGTTAATGGGGATTGCATTTGCGATGTTCCGTAACGTGGATAAAGAAAAGCGTGCAAAATATAAACCAATGTTTTTATCAGCAGCATTAGCAGTATTCTTAACAGGTGTAACAGAACCAATTGAATTCATGTTCATGTTTATTGCTCCAGTATTATATGTTGTATATGCTATTACAACAGGACTTGCATTCGCGCTAGCTGATTTAATTAACTTACGTGTTCATGCATTTGGATTTATTGAGTTAATTACTCGTACACCAATGATGGTTAACGCAGGTTTAACAAGAGACTTAATCAACTTTGTTATTGTTTCATTAGTGTTCTTCGGTCTTAACTTTACACTATTCAATTTCTTAATTAAAAAATTCAATTTACCAACACCAGGGCGTGCAGGTAACTATATTGATAATGAAGATGAGGCATCAGAAGGAACAGGAAATGTACAAGACGGTTCATTAGCAACAAAAGTTATCGATTTATTAGGTGGAAAAGAAAATATTGCTGACGTAGATGCTTGTATGACACGCTTACGTGTAACAGTAAAAGATTTAGATGTTGTTGCACCAGAAGCACAGTGGAAACAAAATGGTGCTTTAGGGCTTATTGTAAAAGATAAAGGTGTACAAGCGGTATATGGTCCGAAAGCTGACGTATTAAAGTCAGACATTCAAGATATGTTAGGTGCGTAATAATATGAAATTGCTAACTTTAAACTGTCATTCTTGGCAAGAAGAGAATCAAATAGAAAAGATACAATACCTTGCTAAAGTAATTCAAGAAGAAGAGTACGATGTCATCGCATTGCAAGAAGTAAGTCAGTCCATACAAGCTGAAAATGTATGCGGTAACAAGAAAGAAGATAATTTTGGACTTTTACTATTAGAAGAGTTAAAAGCGCTACATGTAAAAGATTACAATATTACTTGGGATTTCTCTCATATTGGTTATGACGTGTATGAAGAAGGATTAGCAATTATAACGAAGCATAATATTATAAAAGAAGATACGTTCTTCATTTCAGAAAACGAGGATACAACGTATTGGAAAACGCGTAAAATTGTAAGTGCAACAATTGCTTATAATGGTAAGGATATAACGTTTTACTCTTGCCATCTCGGTTGGTGGAATGATGAAGAAGAGTCATTCGAAGGTCAAGTCGATCGTTTGATGGAGCGTGTAGATAGCAATAAGCTCGCCTTCTTAATGGGGGATTTTAATAACAATGCTCGGTTGGAAGGCGAAGGTTATGAGTATATGATGCAAAAAGGGTTGTATGACACATATGAATTAGCAATAGAGAAGGATGAAGGAACGACTGTCCAAGGTGAGATTGCTGGTTGGGATGAAAATAAACATAATTTGCGAATCGATCTAATATTGTGTAACCAAAGTAAAAAAGTTCATTCTTCAAAAGTTATTTTTAATGGTACAAACAGAAATGTAATTTCAGATCATTTCGGTGTAGAGGTTCAATTGGATATATAATAGAAGAAATCCTCACAGAGAATAAAAGCTGTGAGGATTTTTTTTAGGAATACAAGTATTTCCAAGAGAAAATACTTGTATTTTTTATGACATTTCATATATATTTGTTATTATTGAATGTAAAACCGATTTGGTCATTTTGTATTCATACTTTGACTCACTTCGTTATATAATGAAGTAAGTGAAAGTTAATGGGAAAAAATAGTACGTTTTTGGTTAATACACGATGTAGAAAGTGATATAATTGCAAAATGCATGTATCATTTTCTAAAGAAGGAAAAATATATAATTAGGTGATAACTTCTATGAAACAAATTTGGCGTATTTATAAGACAGATTTACGGAATGTAGCCAAACATTGGGCTGCAATTGTTATTGTTTTAGGATTAATGATTTTACCATCGTTATATGCATGGTTTAACATTAAAGCTTCTTGGGATCCGTATGGAAATACAAAAGAGGTTCCCATTGCAGTTTCTAACCAAGATGCAGGTTCTAATTTAAGAGGGAAAGATATTAATATCGGGAAAGAGATTGTAGACTCCCTTAAGAAAAACAAAAATCTTGGCTGGAAATTTGTAGATGAAAAACAAGCAATTTACGGAGTTGAGCGTGGGGATTATTATGCAAGTATTACGATTCCAAAAGACTTCTCTGAAAAAATCGCAACTGTTCTGGATGAAAATCCGAAAAAACCAGAACTGGATTACTATGTGAATGAAAAAGTAAACGCGATTGCACCGAAGATTACAGCAAAAGGTGCATCAGGTATTACAGAAGAAATTAGTAAAAACTTTGTAAAAACAGCAAACGGTGAGATTTTTAAAATTTTCAATGATCTTGGAATCGATTTAGAAACAAACTTACCAAGTATCGAGAAAGTAAAAGATCTTGTCTTTAAGCTAGAAGCGCAGTTCCCAGAAATGAATACACTCATGGATAAGGCGTTAGATGATGCAACTCGAGCAGAAGATGTTGTGAAAGTAGCGCAAAAAGAGTTGCCGGTTGTAGAGAGTGTTATGAATGATGGGCAAGAAGCGTTAGGGAATTTAGATAAATTCTTTGCGAGAAATGATGAAACATTGAATCGCGCTCCGGGAACTATTAAAAATAATTTAACAGTAATGCAGCAGGGATTGGATGCTGCAGCGAAAATTACGGATTACTTAAAAAATCCGGCATTTGACTTTAATCTGACATTGCCAGATCCAGCTAAATTACCAGTCTTACCTAATATAACTATTCCACAAATACCAGAGATTCCAGCATTACCACAAGTGAATGGTGAAGGGTATAAAAATATTGCTAAAAATATTGATCAAACTGTAAACACTGTTTTCAATTCTACTCGTGTTGGAACGGCATATGTAAAGAGTGTTATGGATGGCCTTCAAAATAAAGGCGTGGATCCAGCTGTAGCACAGAAAAATGTGCAGGATGCTTCAAAGCTCCTCCAAGAGCGTATCGATAGTGTTTCATATTTGATTGATTTCTTTACAGCTTTCAAGGAATCAGCTTCCACGGAATTCGGTAAACAGTTCTTTGGAAACAGAGTGGAAAGTTTAACGGTGCTTAAAAATTCTATGGTGGATGCTAACAATAGGGTTAAGCATGTAGGAGATTTAATTAGTTCCGGACAAGAAGTTAAACAAGATGTGCGAGATGCTGTAAATCAAAAATTAGATGCAGTAAATAATTTAGTAAATCAAGCTGAAAAGGATTATAATGCAACGTTTGTAGCTGATTTTGAAAAAGCAGTAAGTACAGCTGAGCAACTGAAAAGTAAGGCTGAAAATGCGCAAGAAAATGCACAGCAGCTTAGAGGCAATTTAAATCAAGATATAAATAAGGCTAATGAGATATTAGACAATGGTAGAGAGAAATATGATAAAGCTGTAAATGATTACAGCAGATTAAAAACAGAGCTTGAAAAAGCAAGAGAAGACTTAAGTAACAAAGGTGTTAACGGATTAGATTCTACAAAAGTAGCCTTAAATGATTTGAATGGGCAGTTCAAAGCAAGTTGGAATTTAGTTAATGACATGATTCCAGTTTTGGAAAGTACAAATAAAGTGTTAGCTGATGTGAATAGTGATAAAAACCTTAATGGTACAATTTCTAAGTTAAATAAAGCAAAAGATGGTTTGCAAAAAGGAATGGATTTAACTGATAAAGGAATTGACGCTATTAATAAAGGTCAAAAACCAGCAGCTGATGTTATTGAAAGTATTAATCAAGTGTCTAAAAGTGTTTCGGGCCAAATTGGTGACATTTTAGCTAAATATGACTCAGAAATCACTCCAAATTTCAATGCAGCAATTGCTCGCACAAAAGAGATGTCTAAAAACACATCTCAAATTTTAAAAGAGGCAGACAAAAAGCTTCCAGATGTTAAAAAATTACTAGAAGATTCATCAAAAGGTTTAGTAGATGGTAAAAAGAAATTAGCAGACATTAAAGCTGAAATGCCAGCTACTGAGAAAAAGATTAAAGAATTAGCAGATAAAATTCGTGATTTTGAATCTGAAGAGGATTTAAAAGACATTATACGCTTATTGAAAAATGATGTTGAAAAGCAAAGTGATTACTTTGCGAATCCAGTAAATTTAAAAGAAAATAAATTATTTGCGATGCCGAACTACGGTTCAGCGATGTCACCATTCTATACAGTGCTTGCATTATGGGTAGGCGCATTATTAATGGTTTCATTATTAACGGTAGAAGTACACGAAGAGGGCGCGAATTATAAGAGCCATGAAATTTACTTCGGACGTTTATTAACATTCTTAACGATAGGTCTTTCACAAGCGTTTATCGTATCGATGGGAGATATATTCTTACTCGGTACGTACGTAGTCGATAAGTTCTGGTTTGTGTTATTTAGTTTATTTATTGGTGGAGTCTTCGTTTGTATCGTATACTCACTCGTTTCTATTTTCGGAAACGTTGGGAAATCGATGGCAATCATTTTACTTGTACTACAAGTAGCAGGATCGGGCGGAACATTCCCAATCCAAATGACACCAGCGTTCTTCCAAGCGATTTATCCGTTCTTACCGTTCACATACGCAATTAGCGCAATTCGTGAAACAGTTGGCGGAATGCTTTGGGATATCGTAACGCGAGATTTACTTGTGTTAAGTGCTTTCGTAGTAGTTATGATCGTTGCTGCGTTATTACTGAAAACACCAATTAACAAATCAAGTGAAAAATTTGTTGAGAATGCAAAAGGAAGTAAAATCATTCACTAAAATAAAAGGTTCCTACCGATAGAGGTAGGAACCTTTTTGTTTAATCAAATTTTAATTTTTTTAATGCTTCTGCGAATGGGTTATTTAATGGTTCTTCTTCTTTTTTCTGTTGTTTCATATACTTTTGAACGTCGCGTTTATCGGCTTTGTTTCCAGATTCTTTTTTACGTCGTTCTTGGAATGTTGATAATTTCTCACGATAGCCACATTTACATGCGAAAATTTGGCCTGCACCCTCACCACGTAATTCTAGTTTCTTCTTACATTGCGGACAGCGAGCGTTTGTTGTACGAGATACATTTTTACGATGACCACATTCACGATCTTGGCATACGAGCATTTTTCCCTTTTTGCCGTTTACTTCTAGCATTGGTTTACCGCAGTCTGGACAAGACTTCGTTGAAATGTTGTCATGTTTATATTTTTTATCACTCGATTTAATTTCAGAAACAATTTCTTTCGTATAGTTCTTCATTTCCGAAATGAATACTTCTTTCTTTAATTTTCCTTTTGCAATTGCTTCAAGTTTTTGTTCCCACTCACCAGTTAGTGTAGGTGATTTTAATTCTTCTGGTACTAAATCAAGTAATTGACGACCTTTTGATGTAATGTGAATATCTTTACCACGTTTTTCAATTAAGAAAGAATTGAAAAGTTTGTCGATAATATCTGCACGTGTCGCTACAGTACCTAATCCACCAGTCGATTTTAACGTATCAGCAAGTTGTTTATTTTGCGTATCCATATATTTTGTAGGATTCTCCATTGCTGAAAGTAAAGTTGCTTCATTAAAGCGTGCAGGTGCTTTCGTTTGACCTGATGTTTGCATAAGTAACTTTACAGTTAATGTATCGCCCTTTTCAATGTGAGGTAGAATCTGCTCTTTTACGTCATCAGTTACATCATCGTCTTCAAATCGATTTTCGTATACTTCCTTCCAACCAGCATGTAAAATCGTTTTTCCGCGTGCAATGAATGTTTCATTGCCGACCTTTGTGCGTAACGTTAGTTGTTCGTATTCGAATGCTGGGAATAAAACAGCTAAGAAACGTTTTACAACTAAATCATAAATTTTGCGTTCTTTATCTGTGAATGCTGAGAAATTAACGTATCCTTCTGTTGGAATAATCGCATGATGATCGCTTACTTTACTATCATCAACAAATGATTTGTTAGGTTTGATAGGCTTTTGTAATACTTTATGTGCGAAGGGACGGTATTCTCCAACACCACATGCTTTTAGACGTTCTGGAAGTGTTCCAACGATATCAGATGAAATGTAGCGTGAATCTGTACGAGGGTACGTTAGTACTTTATGCTGTTCATACAATTTTTGCATAATATTTAATGTTTCTTTAGCAGAGTAACCGAACTTTTTATTTGCATCACGTTGCAATTCAGTTAAATCGTAAAGACCAGGAGAGAATGACTTCTTCTGTTTCTTATCAATTTCCACAACAGTAGCATTATGTTTATCTAAACTTTTTACAATACCATCAATTTTTTCTTTATTAAAACTGCGGCTATTGCCATTTGCATCTTGCCAAGTAAGTTTGAGCTTCTCCATTGTTTGAGCTTCGATGCCATAGTAAGTTTGTGCTTTGAAGTTTTTTATTTCATCTTCACGACTAGCAATCATAGCGACAGTAGGCGTTTGTACACGGCCACAATTTAACTGAGCATTAAAGCGAGTTGTTAAAGCGCGAGTTGCGTTAAGACCGATATACCAGTCAGCTTCTGAACGTGCAACTGCTGAAGCGTATAAATTGTCATAGGCTTTACCTGGTTTTAAATTTGCAAAACCATCTTTAATTGCTTTATCGGTTACAGAAGAAATCCATAAACGTTTGATTGGTTTATTTAGCTTAACTTTATCGATAATCCAGCGTGCGACTAATTCCCCTTCACGTCCAGCGTCTGTTGCTACAATAATTTCATTTACATCTTTTCTAAGTAGCTGACTTTTTACAGCATTAAATTGTTTACCAGTTTGTTTAATAACCGTTAATTTCAAACGCTCAGGTAGCATCGGTAAATCTTCTAAATTCCACTTTTTATATTTCACATCATAGCTTTCTGGATCAGCTAATGTAACGAGATGGCCTAAAGCCCAAGTTACAATATATTTACTACCTTCAAGGTAGCCGTTTCCTTTTTTATCACACTTAAGTACACGAGCAATATCTCGTGCAACGGAAGGTTTTTCAGCGATTACAACGCTTTTTGCCATATTAAAAACATCCTTTCAAATTTCCATAAGTTAAATATAGCATACATCTTCTTGAGATTCAGTTTCGCTCCATATTTGAGCTGTTTTTAATGGAGTGAACAAAATCCCAACTAATTAAAGTTTCACTTTATCCCGCATTAACGGGCAGTAAGATCCCCACCTCAAAATTCAACGAAAGCAAATAAGTTAGGTGGGGGAACAACTGCCCGTAAAAGCCCGATTGGTGAGGGCCGATAATCAATGGGGGATGAAAAAAATCACTGATTAAAGTTTCACTTTATCAGTTGCTCCTATATTAAATAGAAAAGTAAAGAACTTGTTATTTTACTAGAATAAGAGTAGACTTTGAAGTAGATGAATAAGAAACACATGGGAGTTTGTGGATACAAACTGAGAGTATGACTAGTCCGTCATTGACCATTTGAACCTGTTGGATAATGCCAGCGTAGGGAGAGTGTAAAAGCACATGTTCAGGCACTTTGCGTACGCGCAAAGTGTCTTTTTGTGTATCTCCCATCATTATAGTTAGGAGATGAAAAGGATGAATATGAAAGAAATTAGTAAAGTAGTGGATTTGGTGAGAGAATCTAATCCGCTCGTTCATAATATTACAAATGTTGTTGTAACAAATTTTACTGCTAACGGTTTGTTGGCACTTGGAGCATCGCCTGTAATGGCGTATGCAAAAGAAGAAGTAGCAGAAATGGCTAGCATTGCTGGAGCGTTAGTATTAAATATGGGGACACTTCGTCCTGAAGAAGTAGAAGCGATGTTACTCGCGGGTAAATCAGCAAATGCGAACAATGTGCCAGTACTATTTGACCCAGTTGGTGCAGGAGCAACTTCGTATCGAACAGAAGTTGCGAGACATATTCCAGCCGAAATAGATTTAGCAATTATCCGCGGAAATGCGGCTGAAATAGCAAATGTTATTAATGAGAAATGGGAAATTAAAGGGGTAGACGCTGGTACTGGAAATGGCAATGTTGTAAGTATTGCAAGGCAGGCAGCAGATGAACTAAATACAGTTGCGGTCATTACTGGAAAAGAAGATGTTGTTACAGATGGAGAGAGAACTATTGTTATTCGAAATGGTCACCCTATTTTAACGAAAGTTACGGGAACAGGTTGTTTACTAACTTCTGTAATAGGAGCATTTGTAGCAGTGGAAAAAGATTATGTAAAAGCAGCAGTAGCCGCATTAACGTTTTATGGTGTAGCTTCGGAACTGGCAGCTGCTAAGGCGGTAGAAAAAGGGCCTGGTAGTTTCCAAATTGAATTTTTAAATCAATTAGCTAATACAACTTCAGGTGATATTGAGAAGTATGGGAAGATTGTGGAGTTAGAGTAAGAGGGAGTGAAAGAAATGGCACGCATTGAAATAGATAAAATGTCTACGCTATTGCAAGTGTATTTTATTATGGGAAGTAATAACTGCACGAGGGATCCTTTAGCTGTATTGAAAGAAGCGTTAGATGGTGGAGTGACACTTTTTCAGTTTCGCGAGAAGGGGGAAGGTTCTTTAATCGGAGAAGATAGAGTGCGCTTTGCAAAAGAATTGCAGACGCTTTGTAAGGAATATAGTGTTCCTTTCATTGTAAATGATGATGTAGAATTAGCCATTGAATTAGATGCAGATGGTGTTCATGTTGGACAAGATGATGAAGGAATTACATCTGTTCGTGAAAAAATGGGAGATAAAATTATCGGCGTATCTGCTCATACAATTGAAGAAGCACGCTTTGCAATCGAAAATGGAGCAGATTATTTAGGCGTTGGACCTATTTTCCCAACGAGTACGAAAAAAGATACGAAAGCGGTTCAAGGAACGAAAGGATTAGCTTATTTTAGAGAACAAGGAATTACAGTGCCAATCGTTGGTATTGGTGGGATTACAATTGAAAATACAGCGGCAGTTATAGAAGCGGGTGCGGACGGTGTTTCAGTTATTTCAGCAATTAGTTTAGCTGAATCTGCGTATGAAAGTACGAGAAAATTAGCTGAAGAAGTAAAGAGAAGTTTGTAGGGAAGGAAGTGTAGTATTTTAAGTGCTACATGGAGAAATAGACTGCCCAAAAATTTAAACAAACATTTGATTAAAAAAGCACAAACCTTTTTAAATAAAGGTTTGTGCTTTTTCTTTAAAACATAATTGAAATTAAGAGCATTCCAATTCCGATAGAAGTAAATGTTGCAATTAGACCCGGAATCATAAAACTATGATTTAATACGTATTTACCGATACCTGTTGTACCAGTGCGGTCAAAGTTAATGGCAGCAACGATTGTCCCATAGTTTGGAATGAAGAAGTATCCATTTACTGCAGGGAACATCGCAATCAGTAGCGCTGGTGGAATGCCAAGGGATAGTCCAAGTGGCATTAAGGCACGAACTGTTGCTGCTTGGCTGTACAGTAAAATAGATAGAATGAATAGTGCGATGGCAAATAGCCAAGGTGCACTTGTTACTAAATGCTGAATGGATCCTTGAATCATATTTAAGTTTCCATTAAAGAAAGTATCTCCCATCCAAGCGATACCGAAAATAGCAACAACTGCTGTTGCTCCTGCTTTAAAGACGTTACCAGACACAATGCTTTCTACATTTGGTTTACAGAAAATAATAATAAGAGCCGCGATAGTTAACATAACCATCTCAATTGTGTTCGGCATGGAAAGACGGGCTAACTTCCCATCAACTATCCATCCTGGACGAAGTGCTTCAAATGAACCAAGAAGTACAACAAGGAAGGTTCCTACAAGGAAAAGGATAACTGATAATTTTGCGCCCTTTACACCTACAAATTCTTTTTTCTCTTCAAGCTTAGGAATTAATCCTTCTTTTAATCGTTTTAAGTATTCAGGGTCTTCACTTAATTCTTTTCCCATCTTACTAGCAACAAATGCAGCTATCATACAAGCGATGAAAGTAGAAGGGATACTTACTTTTAAAATATCTAATAAGGTGATTTTATAGTCAGCTAACATTGCTAAAAGTGCAACTGTTGCAGCTGATATAGGACTAGCTGTAATTGCTTGTTGGGAAGCAATTACGGCAATTGACATTGGTCGTTCTGGTCTAATTCCCGATTCGCGAGAGACTTCAGCGATAACAGGAAGTACAGAATAAGCAACGTGACCAGTTCCTGCACAAAGTGTAAATAAATAAGTAACAATTGGAGCAAAGAATGTAATGCGTTTTGGATTTTTTCGTAATGCCTTTTCAGCTAGATGAACAAGGTAGTCCATTCCTCCAGCGGCTTGGAGTGCACCAGCAGCTGTAATTACTGCCAAAATCATAAGCATTACATCGATAGGAGGCGCCGTTGGTTGTAAGTGGAAGACAAAAACGAGTATTGCCATACCAACTCCACCCATTACTCCTAAACCAACTCCGCCTAGGCGTGCACCAATAAAAATACAGAGTAACAAGGTAAGAAATTGTAGCCAAAACATGATAAACTACCTCCGAAATTCATTAGTTAAGATATATTCGAATAGTTTAATTTGAATGAAAATTAAATAAATACCCGAAGAAATCCTTGTTATTTATACATTTTTTATTATATAACACAAAAAAAGTAACATTCACGTACTTTTTGAAATTATTTTGAAAAAGCAATGCATTAAAAATTTGTATTTATATCTCTAAATAAGTAGACATTTTGATTTATATGTTGTAATCTTTGAAAGAGAATAAATTAATTCTCATAGAACTCCCATATCGTTCAACTCGTTCAGCGAGAAAGGCAAACTGATGGAAACATGAGGACGCAAAACTACAGGAGCTAAGGTCGAAAGGCTACGCTAGCCAGTTACCGGACGGATAGGGTTGGTCTTGGCCAATGCTTTTACATTGGCTTTTTTTTATTCTCGAACATATTGAGAAACATTTTCAAACAAAATATTCATATATTTTGTTTTTTTTGTTTATGTTGATTAAGGAAGGTGGATATTAATGAAAAAATATTGGCATAAGTTATCGTTCCTTCAAAAGAACGTCTTATTAACCGTATTAGTTATTTTGACACTTGTTGGAAGTATGGGTGCATTAAGTTTCAACATGTTTCAAAATAGTATGATGTCTTTATTTGAAAGGCAGTCTATTGAAACAGGAGAAATAGTATTGAAAAAATTGGATGTAGAATTAGTTAGAGACGTGGCGAAAGATCCTACAGCCGAAAAAGTGAAAAAAGAAAAGTTAACAGAGAAATTAGATGAAGTGTCAAAAGAATTGAAAAGTGTTGGACAAACGTATGTTACAGGAGCAAAGCCGAATGAAAAGCGAGAATTACAACTCGTTGGTTTGACTACAGAGTTAACAAATGCGTTTCCTATAAAGCCGGGAGATTATTATGAACAACCCGCTCATTGGATGAAGGCATACGATAAAGTGATTGATACGAAAAAGGCCCAAATAACAGAAGTATATGAAGATGAAATAGGTTCGTGGGTGACAATATTAGAACCAATTACAGATGGAGAAAACAATATTGTTGCAATTATTGCGGCTGACTTAGATGCTTCCATTGTTCCTATTACAAAAGAGAAGTTTATGATACAGGGCTTACTCTTTATCATTATTTCATTAGCAATTGCGACTATTACTCAATTCTTTATCGTGCGTCACTCGTTAGCTCCATTAAAAGATTTACGAGAAGGGTTACGTAAAATTGGTGAAGGTGACTTAAGTGTTAAATTAAAAGAAAGACCAGATGATATTGGAATTATTAATGTTTATTTCAATAACACGATTGAAAAATTTAAAGGGATTATAGATAAAGTAAGGCAAACTGCTGAGCAAGTTTCTTCTTCTTCACAAGAATTGTCGGCGAGTACAGAGGAAAACAGCATGGCAGTTCAAGAGATTGCAAGTTCTATTGAAGGTTTAAGAGTAGGGGCACAGTCTCAAAAAACTTCAGTACAACAATGTTTAGGAATTGTACATGGAATGGAAGATAAGGTAGAAGAAATAACTGGGGCTGCAAAACAAGTTGCGGTTGCTTCTGAAGGTATGGAACAACATTCAATTGAAGGTAATGAAGTGATTGGACAAATTATTAATCAAATGAGTTTAATCCAAAATGCAGTACAAGATTTATCTTCCATCATTTATTCGTTAGAAACAAGGTCAAAAGAAATTAGTGATATCGTAACTGTAATTACAGGTATTTCAAATCAAACAAATTTATTAGCTTTAAATGCTTCTATTGAGGCTTCACGTGCTGGAGCAGCTGGAAGAGGGTTTGCAGTTGTTGCTGATGAAGTACGAAAATTAGCAGAACAAACGGAAGCGTCTGCAAAAGATATAGCGAAATTAATTGGTGAAACACAAGCTGAGACAGAAGATGCTGTAGTTTCCATGCAAAAAGGTTCAAGAGAAGTAGAAACTGGAATTTCGCTTGTTCAAAGTAGTGGAGATTTCTTTGAAAAAATCTCAAAATCAGCGCAATCTGTTACAGATCAAGTAAAAGCTGTTTCTGGTAATTCGAGTGACATTTTACAAAATAGCCAGAATATTGTTCAAGTCGTAAATGAATTATCACATATTGCAAATACTTATGCCAACAGCAGTAGTAATGTTGAAGAAAGCATGAAAGAGCAAGAAATATCAGTACAAGATATTGCAGAATTAGCGACTTCTTTAAGTTGGCTTTCTCAGGAATTACAAGAGCTTATTGGTGAGTTTAAAAGCGAATAAGGAGAAAGTTCAATTCTAATCAAGGGAATCCTCCCTTGATTATGAATTGAACTAATCTGCCCTTTAATAAGGGATGAAAAAGGTGTGAATTTTCACACCTTTATTATATTTAAGAGAGGAATTTACATAAATATGAAATTAGCAATTTCTTATAGTGAGATGGTAAAAGAATTTTTAGGAAAAGTAGAAGGAAGTATTAAAATACCTAAAGATGTGCAAGGAACGGAACTTAGGATAAAAAGGAAAACGGAACTGTTTTCAAATTTGACTCACATTGTGGATTTAATAGGAGCGACTACAACGTGGTTATATCATATTTCTAAAGAAAAACATATTGTCGTGCTTTATCATGTAAGAGGAAGTTTATTTCCGATTACTATTGAAGTTTCTAATTTTCTCTCCTATGAAAGTTTAAATTTACAAATTGAAGAGCAACTGGAGCAAATTAAAGAAATGAATGAGGAAGAAATAGAAGAGTTTCAAAACGGTAATACATTATATGAAATGTCACCTATTATTATTGGTGAAACATATTATGAGCTACAAGACATGAATACATTACAATTTGTATTTAGTAAAAATATGAAAAGTGTAGAAATAATATTTAATAGTGTTAATTGGAAAGAGACAACGATTACTCGTTATGCACAACAAATACAAGGTGTTTTAATTGATATATCACGAAATACTAATAAGTATATAAAACGTTTTAATATTATTACAGAGGCCGAGATGGCACTTTATAGTCAAGTGAATGATACGACAGCAGTATATCCTGAGAAAAGTATCGTCGATATGTTCTATAATACTGTTACTCAATTTCCAAATCGTATAGCTTTATCTTCAAGGGAAGGTACTTTAACTTATGAGGAGCTAAATAAAAAAAGTAATCAAATAGCTCATATGTTAATTAAAAACGGCGTCCAATTAGGAGACTATGTTGGAATATTTATGAAACGTAGCATAGACACAGTAGTAAGTATGGTAGCTATATTAAAAGCTGGTGCAGCGTATGTTCCGATTGATCCAGATTATCCCGAAAGTAGAATACAGTACATTATTCAAGATAGCCAAGCGAAAGTTATATTGATGAAAGAGACGCCTATAACATGTGATGGGGTTCAAACAGTTTCAATGTATGATAGTGAAACTTATGAAGATACAGATGTAAAGTTGTCTATTCATTGTGATGATGTAGCTTATATGATTTATACATCTGGTTCAACAGGGAATCCAAAGGGAACGATGTTAGCACATAGAGGCGTTGTTAATCTGTATACTTGGATGAAAAAGCAATATGAATTGACAGAAGAGGATGTATTTGCCCAATTTCCTTCCTTTAGTTTCGATGCCTCTGTATGGGAGTCATTTGCTTCTTTATTCTGCGGAGGAAACTTGTATGTATTACTAGAGGAAGAGCGATTGTCTGTAGAAGCATTTGCAAATGCAATCTATAAAGTGAAAGCAACTTCAATCTTGGCATTAGCAACAATTTTTGTTCGACAAGTAGCAACTTATTTAGCAGAAGAAGATATATATAAGCTAGCTTCCCTAAAAAGAATTGCGATTGGCGGTGAAATGTTGCCTGTAGAGGTTATTAAATTGTGGAGAGAAAGAATAGGTACAAATGTTGAAATTTATAATGTATACGGACCGACAGAATGTACTGTAGTGACGACAACCTATAAAATACCTAGTCAGTTAAATGAGGATGTTGCGAGTATTCCCATTGGTAAACCATGTGCTAATTATCAAGTTATGATTTTGGATGAGAATATGAATCTTTGTCCAATTGGTGTACCTGGTGAATTATATATAGATTCAGTGGGATTAGCAAAAGGGTATTTTAATAAGCCTAATAAAACAATTGAAGCTTTTATTCCGAACCCTTTCAATCCTATAGTCAATATATATAAAACAGGTGATATCGTTAAGTTGCTAGAGGATGGAAATATAGAGTTTTTACATCGGAAAGATGATCAAGTAAAAATTAGAGGACATCGTATTGAACTAGGAGAAATCCAAAGTAAAATTTCTCATAATCATAATATAAAAGAAAATGCTGTTTTTGCTAAGAAGAGTAAGGAAGGTAGCCAATATTTAATCGCGTTCTATACAACTTTAAATAAAAAAGAAATACCAGAATTAGTTTATCAGTTACAAGAGCAATTACCAGATTATATGGTGCCATCTAAACTAATTTATATTAATGAATTACCACTTACACCTAATAAAAAGATTGATGTTAAGAAGTTAGCTCAGTTAGAAGAAAAGTATGAACCGGTTCGTCTACAAGAATATGTTGCACCTTCTAATAAAGCAGAAAAACAAATAGCGAACGCTTGGGCAGAAGTATTAGGAATTTCAAAAGTTGGAGTACATGATGATTTCTTTACAATTGGTGGACATTCATTAAAAGTATTACGAGTCTTAACATTGTTAAAAGAAGATTTCTCACATTTAACAATTCAAGATTTCTTTAAAGAAAGAACGATATATGGATTAGCTCGAATTGAGCGAGAAGTAAAAGTAGAGAAAGAAGAAGTATTTCGTGAATATAAAGTGATTCACGAACCAGATACTATCACGTATGCAAACGTTTTGGAAGAAACCCAGATTTCAAATGTCTTTTTAACAGGAGCTACTGGTTATTTAGGATCACACATATTATATGAATTGTTGAGAGATACATCTGCTACTATTTATTGTTTAGTAAGACCAACGAAAGATGTGCAGCAAAGAATTATAGATACATTAACAGGCTACTTTAATGATATATGTGAAGAATGGTTACAGCGTATACAGGCCGTAGCTGGTGATCTGGGAGAAGAGTATCTTGGGATGAGCGAAGAAGAATTTATGTTCATCAGTTCTAAGATGGATACGATAATTCATTGCGGTGCAGATGTAAGACATTTTGGAGATGTAAAACAATTTGAAAATATAAATGTCCAAGGAACTAGCCGTATGCTAGCATTAGCGGAGAAAGGTGCTACATTCCATTTTATTTCTACAATTGGTATCCCGTTAGAATTAGCGGTAGATCAATGGGATACATACATGAAAACTGGTGATTTTAATTACAGTGTAGACTTAGAGAATGTATATTCAAATAGTAAACTACAAGCGGAAAACATTGTTCGTGAAGCAATGAAAAATGGTTTGCGCGGAAATATTTATCGTGCAGGTAATTTAGCATGTCATTCAGAAACAGGTTCGTTCCAACAAAATATTGAAGGAAACGCATTTTATCGTCTTATTAAAACAATGCTATTAATTGGGAAAGCACCAAATGTGAAGTGGAAAGTTGATTTCACACCAATTGATTTTGCTAGTAAATCAATTGTATCGTATTTACAAGATGCGCAAATTGTAGGAGAGACGTTACATATTTGTCATCCACATCAAATTGAGTTTGAACAATTTATACAGCTAATTGGAGAGTGTGGATACAATCTTGAAATGGTTCCACTTTCAGAATATGTAAATACCGGACTTGCATTAGCGAAGGGAAATGAAGTAATAGCAGAGTTAATTGCTTCTCAAGTTGCAGGAGATGGAGCGCAGCAATCTGAAATTGTAATGGGTACGCGTAGAACGAATGAATGGATTAAGAAAAAAGAATTGATAGTACCAGCAATTAATAAAGAATTTATTCAGCAGTTATTAGCTCATGGTGAAAAAGTTGGTTATTTTCCAAAAATAATGAAATGATTATGCATGCTTTTGTTTGTTCAATAAAATAAATCATGCTACAATGAAAACGAATTAAGGACCGGGGAGCCAATTGGCTGAGAGGATGTAAGTAAACATCGACCCTCAACCTGATCTGGATAATGCCAGCGTAGGGAGTTACTTAAAGTGATGTAGCATATGTTATTCTGTAATAACTTGCATACAAGGCTTTCCTACGCAGTAGGAAAGCCTTTTCTTATTTTTGAAATTTAATTTTATAAGGGGGATTTTATTATGTCACAACAAGTTACAATGTCATTTTCAGTAGTACCACAAGCGAAAACGAAAGATGTATATTCTGTTGTCGATAAAGCAATTGAAGTTGTGCAACAATCGGGAGTTCGTTATGAAGTAGGGGCAATGGAAACAACTTTGGAAGGAGAATTAGATGTACTTCTTGATGTCGTTAAACGTGCGCAACAAGCTTGCGTCGACGCTGGAGCAGAAGAAGTGATTACTTCTATTAAAATCCATTATCGTCCAAGCACTGGTGTAACGATAGATGAAAAGGTTTGGAAGTACCGTGATGAATATGCAAAACCAGAAGCAATCTAAACTTATTACAACTATTTGGCTTATCCTTCTCATTGCGATATGGGAAGGATCTGTTTCATTATTTAAAATCGAACCGTGGATTTTACCAAAGCCTTCTGCCATTGTTCAAGAATTAATTGGGATGAAAGATTTACTATTACCAAATACGATGCAAACACTGCAGGAAGTTATAATTGGACTATTCTTTGCAATTTTATTGGGGACGAGCATCGCAATTATTATGGACGTTATACCGTTATTTCGTATTTTAATAAATCCATTGCTCGTTATTTCGCAAACAATTCCAATTGTTGTACTTGCACCGCTATTTATTATTTGGTTTGGATATGGGATGTTACCGAAAGTAATGGTCGTAATACTCGTTTGTTTCTTCCCAATTGCGCTTAGTATTTTAGAAGGTTTTCAAACAGTAGATAAAAACATGCTGAAACTGTTACAAACAATGAAGGCGACAAAATGGCAAGTTTACCAGAAAGTAAAATTTCCAGCAGTGCTTCCATACTTTTTCTCAGGTTTAAAAATTGCAGTTACATATAGCGTAATGGGGGCAATTATCGGAGAATGGCTCGGTGCAAGTGAAGGATTAGGCGTTATGCTTACGAGGGCTACAAAATCCTTTTTGACTGCCCGAGTATTTGGTGTTGCAGCAATCATCGTTATAGTGACATTATTCCTGTATTTTATCGTAGAGTTTATGGCAAGAATAACAGCACCATGGATATATAGAAAGGACGGCAGAAAATGAAAAAAGGTTTGAAAGTTATGTTAGCTGCCTTAGTAGCGGTAGGTGTGGCTGGATGTAATCCGGCGAAGAAAGAAGAAAGTGCAAGTAAAGATCAAAAAGTAAAAGTAGTATTAGATTGGTTTCCAAATACGAATCATACTGGCTTGTATGTAGCGCAAACGAAAGATTATTACAAAAAGCAAGGATTAGATGTAGAAATTATTCAACCAGGTGACAATGTAACAGCAGAGCAAATGATAGCATCAGGAAAAGCAGACTTCGCAATAAGCGCACAAGAAAATGTAACGTTAGCTCGTGTAGAAGGAATTCCTGTTGTATCTGTAGGAGCGATTATTCAGCATAACACTTCAGCGTTTGCATCGCTTAAGAAAGACAATATGACGTCCCCGAA
The DNA here is from genome assembly GCF_038005705.1 of Bacillus sp. FSL L8-0199. NCBI lineage: Bacteria > Bacillati > Bacillota > Bacilli > Caryophanales > Bacillaceae > Bacillus > Bacillus sp. FSL L8-0199. Next base: position 417,822 of record NZ_JBBOTS010000001.1, read on the forward strand.
AGATTTTGAAGGTAAACGTTACGGCGGCTGGGGAGGACCAGCAGAAGAAGCGACATTAAAGACGATTATGGATAAACATCAAGCTGATTTTAATAAAGTTGAAAAAATCATCTTAGGACAAACCGATTTCTTTAAATCAATTGGCCGTGATGCAGACTTTGAATGGATTTATTACGGATGGGATGGTATTGAAGCGAAGCGTCAAGGAAAAGAGTTAAATACGATTATGGTGAAGGACTTAGATCCAGCGCTTGATTTCTATAGTCCTGTTATTATTACGAGTGAAAAACATACGAAGCAAGATAAAGACTTTGTGAAAAAGTTTATGAGTGCAACGACAGAAGGTTATAATTTTGCAATTAAGGAACCGAAAGAGGCTGCTGATATTTTAATTAAAGCTGTTCCAGATGTGAATAAAGATTTAGTTCAAGAAAGCCAAAAATGGTTAAGTACGAAGTATCAAGATGATGCTAAAGCATGGGGAGTACAGAAGGAAGAAATTTGGACGAATTACATGAATTTCTTATATGACAACAAAGTTATTAAAAAGAAAATCGATGTAAAAGATGCTTTTACAAATGAATTCCTTCCAAGTGAAAAATGAGCGGATTACAAATAAAAAATATAGTGAAATCTTTCGACGGAAAGAATGTATTAGAGAATATTAGTGCCTCTATACAAGAGGGAGAGTTTGTTTCCTTTGTAGGACCGAGTGGTTGCGGGAAAAGCACATTATTAAACATGATTGCAAATGTTGAAAAACCAACAAGCGGGAACGTAACGTATAAAGATAAGCAAGTACAAGAGCAAGATGTTGTTAGTTATATGCCACAACAAGATTTATTACTACCGTGGCGATCAGCTTTGCAAAATATCGTTCTTCCGTTAGAAATTGAAGGAAAGCCGAAAAAGCAAAGGCTGACAGAAGGAATGGAAGCATTAAAGCAGTTCGAACTAGATGAATATGCAGACCATTATCCAGATGAATTGTCTGGTGGTATGCGTCAAAGAATTAGTTTTCTGCGCACATATTTATGTGAAAAGCCAATTATGCTGCTTGATGAGCCTTTTGGAAAGTTAGATGCATTTACAAAAATGGAAGTACATAGCTGGCTTTTAAACTCTTGGCATCAAGAGAAGCAAACAATCATTATGGTTACACATGACTTAGATGAGGCAATCTTGCTTTCAGATCGCGTATTTATTTTATCTCAAAGACCAGCGTCAATAGTTGGTGAGGTACAAGTGAAATTACCTAGACCGAGAACGATGGATATGTTAACATCACTCGAATTAAAAAAGGATAAAGAAGAGATTTTAAGTGTGTTAGCTCCTTATATGAAAAAATAGAAAAAGCTGATGTTTTAATTTTAGACGAACGGACTAATCATTTGGATGTAGAAACTAAGATGGCTTTACAGGAAGCGTTACAACAATACAAAGGAACGGTTTTAATTGTCTCACATGAACCTTCTTTCTATGAATCGTGGATAACAAAAGTATGAAATATAGAAGAATGGAATACTCAACAATATGAATAAAGAAAAGGCATTAGCTTTTATGAGCTAATGCCTTTTCTTTGTGATTAACATGATTTTCGAGAACTCTTACATGAGAATTGTATGAAGAAGCACTCTTATGGTGCGCTTATAAGCGTGCTTTTTCTTTTGTTATATTTATAATAATACGAAAGCCTTTCCCTAACAGGTGACTATCTTTCTTTATATATATAGATAGTTCAAAGTGGAATGAAAATAATTCCTATATGTAAAGAATAATATGGATATTATAGGAAGACAATAGAAATTAAAGGGAATTCATGTAAAATTCAAATGAACTTCATATAAACTTCATATTATAAAATGAATGTAATAAACTTAATATAATTATAATAAGTTATTATTATAATTTGATTTTCCGTAAAATTAAAAGTTTGAATTTAGGAGGTATTACTCAAACCTAAATTCAAACTTTAGTGAAGTAATTAATGGATATTACGTCTAGTTTTCGCTAATGACGGCATTTAAAAGTTCGGCAGGATTACCTGTTCCTGCACCGCCAATTGTAATAGATCCACCAGGAGGAATTTCACCATTCCATCCTGTGTTCGTAATTACATAATGATTATTTGTTTTACTACTAATTTTAGAATCCCAAACTTGTGTTAAATTGCCGCTATAATCAAATTCTAATTTCCAATTTTTAATAGGAGTCGTTCCATTATTTTTAATTATAATCGAGAAGTTATAACCACTGCCCCAATTCGAAGTGACTGAAAATGTAGCAGTACCATTTCCATCAGGAGGTGTTGTATTAGCTTCATCTGTTTTGACAGTAAAAGCGGTAGGTTGTGATTTATTTCCAGCAGCATCTTTGGCAATTACTGAAAATGTGTATTCCGTATTAGGTTTTAAGTTTTTAATTGTAATGCTATTTGTTGTTGTACTCCATTTCTCTTCTCCAGCAGTAATTTCATATTCCGTAACTCCTACGTTATCAGTAGATGCAGTCCAGTTTAATTGAACTGAGTTTGAATTTTTATTCGTAACTACAATGTTTTTAACATTCGTTGGTGGCTCAGTATCTTTTTGACTAATAGGTCCACCAAGTAATTCTTTTACTAGCGTATCAAGTAATTTTGGACCACTACAACTATATTTTGGACTTGTGCGGCAATCTCCGCTTAGTTCCCAAAACATTGCTCCACTTAAACCTTTCGTCTTTATATAGTCTGTTTTGTATTTCATAGATTCATTGTCATCGTAGCTAATAAATGTGCCTGTAGTTGCATTATATAAATAAGGTACTTTAGCTGTGTCATTCCAGTAGCGTACAAAACCATTTTTATTAACGTAATTGGCTGCTAAATCACCGTAATCATACACACCCGTGTCACCGGTAGAATAATCATCCCAAGTACCTTTAGAAGCAAGTTTCCCATCACTACCTGGTTTGCAAGGTTGATATTGTCCGTTATTTTCTTTGCCACAACTTTTCCAGCCACGTCCGTAAAAGGGTACGCCTAATACTAGTTTATCGACTGGAACACCTTCATTTGTATAAACATTTATAGCACCATCTACGTAAAAATTCGTATTTGCTGCTGGGTCATTTGGATCCTTATATAGAGCTGCATTATGATTAGAAGTAGCTTCCCATCCGCCGTGGAAATCATATGTCATAATATTAATCCAATCGAGTATTTGAGAAATTTTCTTTAGCTCTGTATGATCAGCGTAGCGTTGGCTTGCGCCTGAAGCGATTGTTAGTAAATATTGTTTGCCATCTTCAGCACCTGCTTTATTCAAAGCATTTCGGACGTCTTGAAGAAGGAGAGTGAAATTTTGCTTATCTTCAGGACGGTAACTACCACCAGGAATCGTTTCAACGCCCGGATATTCCCAGTCTAAATCTACGCCATCAAACCCATATGCGCGAAGAAAAGCTACTGTAGAGTCAGCAAATACTTTTCTTGTTTTTTCATCAGCGGCCATATCAGAAAAGCGGTTAGACCAAGTCCAGCCACCAACGGAAATAATTGTTTTTAAGTGAGGATATTTAGCTTTTAATCGTTTTAGTTCACCGAAATTTCCGCAACGGGCATATTTATCGCAATCTTCCCAAGTTGTCCCTGAGCCAGGATACGATTTGGTAACATCAGCCCATGGTTCCCCGAGTACGAGAGTACCATTAGGAACCTCTTTATTTTGCAATGGTACACCAGATTCTTTACAGTTCCACGTTTGTTTATTTGGATTATCAGGATGAGTAGAAGGGTTTCCATGTTTTCCATTCCAACAAATATCCGCGAAAGCATAGTTAAGGTGAGTAAGTTTTGATGCATCAATGTCAGCAACTTGATAATTACGTCCGTAAACGCCCCACGAAGGAAAGTACCCAACAATTTTTTTACTTTGCTTTGGTGAATCTGCTAATGCGAGATTTGGAGTAATAAAATTTGTGAGAAAAAGAGGTAAGAAAAGTAGTAGGGATAGTAATAGCAGTGTGAATTTTTGAGACCTCATAGCCATTTCTCCTTTCAAAATAAAAGATATATTTAAAGGCATACGCCAATAAATCAAAATGAATCTAGACGTGTGAAACGTCTAGATAAAATGATCAGACATCACGAAGTCTATACAAGGGAGCTGGGGTGATTAAATCGTAACAAATGTAAGATTTAGTGTAAACGCTTTATTAAGTTGAAAAAGACTTTCTCAATACAAAAAGGCTTGAATACAAACTATATATGAAAACGAAAAATCGGTATGGGAGGAAAAAGCTCATTATAAATAAATTTGAGAAAAAATTGTATGGAGCCAATTATTAAAGACGTAGAAAGATAAGGAAATATCATGTAAAATAATAGTAAAAATATGTAAAGGAGGGAATAGTGTGGATGTGTTTTTGAACATTGCTGAAGAAAAAATTCGACAAGCAATACGGAATGGTGATCTTGATTATATTCCGGGAAAAGGAAAACCACTACAATTAGAAGATCTTTCAATGGTACCTCCAGAACTTAGAATGAGTTATAAAATTTTAAAAAATGCGGGAATGATTCCACCAGAAATGGAACTACAAAAAGATATATTAAAAATAGAAGATCTAATTGCTTGCTGTTATGATGAAGAAGAGAGAAAGAAATTACGAGAAGAGTTAACAGCAAAAACTCTGCGTTTTCAGCAGGTAATGGAAAAGAGAAAGATTAAAGATAGTTCAGCTTTTCGTATGTATCAAGACAAAGTATTTCGTAAATTACGTTAAGAGGGATAAGATGAATACATTTAAAACGATAGAAGAATTAGCGACCTATATCGAAGAACAACAATTGGTACTTCTGTTTATTAAAACGGAAAATTGTGGTGTTTGTGATGTTATGCTAAGAAAAGTAAATTGCGTATTAGAGAATTATGATTACGTAGAGAAAATAGAGATATTACTACAAGACATGCAAGAGATTGCGGGGCGATATGGAGTATTTACAGGGCCAACAATTTTATTATTTCATAATGGCAAAGAAATTCTTCGTGAATCACGCTTCATTTCACTTGAAAATCTGGAGAGAACCATTCAATTATTTGAGGAATAAGGGAGGCTTTTAAATGGAATTTATTATTGTCATACTATTATTTGTTGTAGTTGGAACAATCGTAACAGCAGTTCGATCGAACAAGAAGAAGGTAAATCTTACAAAACAAAATAACATTCATAATTCATCTAACAGCTCATCACCATTATTTTTCTTTGCTGGATCTGATAATGATAGCTCGCATGATGGCGGCTCACATGATTGTGGAGGATCTTTTGGGGGAGATAGCGGAGGAAGCTGCGGTGGCGGTGGTGATTGATAAAAATGCGCCTTATATTAGGCGTATTTCTTTTTAAACAAACGTTTGATTAGTCGGCTTACATATGCATAAACACAGTTAAACAAACGTTTGTTTAATATTTTTAACATACTAAGGGGAATGGAAATGAAAAGGGAACCGAAAGTGAAAAATAAGGGGAAAGTAGTGTTATTTTTATTAGCTGCGGGAGGCGTATTTCTTGTTAAATTAGCATTTAAATTTGGAACCATACATATGATTCGAACTTGGTTTGAAAGTACGTTTTCTTAAATAAGGAATATAGCCTCTTGCGATAGAGGTTTTTGATTTGTTATTATTAGACTGAACGGTCGGTTTAAAGAGGTGTGAATATGAGAAGAAGCGCAGAAGAGATAAAGAAAGAAATTGCATATAAAGCAGAAAGTCTATTTTCACAGAAGGGCTACGCAGCTACATCTATGGAAGAGATTTGTGAAATTACAGAGCGAAGTAAAGGAAGTATTTATTATCACTTTAAAAGTAAAGAAGAATTATTTTTATTTGTAGTGAAACAGCATACGTATGATTGGATTGAAAAATGGAATGAAAAAGAGAAGTTGTATAGCACTAGTACTGAAAAACTATATGGTCTCGCGGAATATCATGTAGAGGACATACAGCAACCAATTTCAAATGCAATAGAGGAATTCTCTATGAGCCAAGTTGTAAGTAAAGAGATTCTGGATGAACTGTTAGCTTTAACTAGAGAATCATATGTTATGTTTGAGAAATTAATTGAAGTAGGTATACAGTCTGGAGAGTTCCGTGTAGATAATACTCGTGATCTTATGTATATTGTAAACGGATTATTATCAGGACTTGGAGTGCTTTACTACGAATTAGATTATAAAGAGCTGAAACGTATTTATAAAAAGGCAATAGATGTATTGTTAAAAGGAATGGCAGCTGAATAATAGGTCAGTTGCTTTTCTTACAAAATAAATTAGACCGAACGGTCGGTTTGTGAAAGGGGAATGAAAATGAACGCTTTATTTAAAAACCGAGCATTTATGCTCGTTATGGCGTCTGATATTTTACAACAATTTGCAATTTGGATCAGAAATATGGCTCTTTTGTATTTTATAATGGAGCGAACGAATAATGATCCAGTTTCTGTTTCGTTGTTATCAGTTATGGAATATGCACCTATTTTTATTTTCTCGTTTATCGGTGGTGCGCTAGCTGATCGCTGGAATCCGAAAAGAACAATGGTCGCTGGAGATGTATTAAGTGTACTGTCTATTATAGGAATTGTCTTGTTGTTAAAAATGGATTATTGGCAGGCTATATTTTTTGCAACACTCATTTCCGCGATTGTAGGTCAGTTTTCTCAGCCCTCATCTTCGCGTATATTTAAGCGCTATGTAAAAGAAGAAGAGGTAGCAAATGCGATTGCATTTAACCAAACATTACAGTCATTATTTCTGATTTTTGGACCAGTGGTAGGATCGCTTGTGTATACACAACTTGGTTTATTTATGTCACTATATAGCTTAATCATTTTATTTTTGTTATCAGCTATCGCCCTTTCATTCTTACCAAAATGGGTTGAAAAAGAGCAGGTGGCGAGAGACTCATTAAAAAATGATATAAAAGAAGGTTGGAAGTATGTTCTTCATACGAAAAATTTACGTATGATTACGATCACTTTTACAATTATGGGTTTAGCTGTTGGATTAACGAATCCATTAGAAGTATTCCTTGTAATTGAACGTTTAGGCATGGAAAAAGAAGCTGTTCAATATTTAGCGGCAGCTGACGGAATAGGTATGTTACTCGGTGGTATTGTTGCTGCAGTTTTCGCTTCAAAAGTGAATCCGAAAAAGATGTTTGTATTTGGTATGGGTATATTAGCGATGTCATTTTTAGTAGAAGGGCTATCTACATCATTTTGGATTACTAGTTTCATGAGATTTGGAACAGGTATTTGTTTAGCTTGTGTTAATATCGTTATCGGTACACTTATGATTCAACTTGTACCAGAAAATATGGTTGGAAGAGTAAATGGGACGATTTTACCACTGTTTATGGGGGCAATGCTAATTGGAACTTCACTAGCTGGAGGATTAAAGGAACTAACTTCACTAGTTACTGTGTTTTGTATAGCAATGGCACTTATTTTATTAGCGATAGGGCCAGTTCTACGCATGCAAATAAAAAAAGAAGATGTTGCTAATAAAGAGGCACTAACAAATTCGTTAGTTTCGAAATAACTATTGTAAGGGAGCAAAATTGCTCTCTTTTTCTTTGAGGAACTTTTGACAACTATATGAGCCAATTATATACTGATGTTGTAAAAATAATTTTACAGATTAGGAGCAATGGTGTGAAAAATCAAATCCATGAATTACGCACTGAAAATAATATTTCACAAGGCGCATTAGCTGATAAATGTAAGGTTTCTAGACAAACGATAAATGCAATTGAGAATAATAAATATGATCCAAGTTTAGCGTTAGCATTCCGTTTAGCTGAAGTATTAGGGACAACTGTTGATAAATTATTTTTGTACAAGCAGTAGAGTCGTTCGTTATAAGGCGCACCTTTAAAAATAAAAAAGATCCTCTTCTTATGAGAAGAGGATCTTTTCTTATAGCGTTTTAGTCTTTGGACTAGGTGGTGTAACGGATGTATTATTTTCTGGAACTCTAGTTAGTAAGAATCCTCCGATAATAAACAGAACAATAATACTAAGAACACCAGCGTTTGTTTTTCCTGTTAATTGCGTTGTAACACCGACTAATACCGGACCCATAATTGCGGCGAACTTACCAAATATATTATAAAATCCGAAGAATTCATTAGCAGATTCTTTTGGTACTAGTTTTGCAAAGTATGAACGACTTAGTGCTTGAATACCACCTTGAGATGTAGCAACTAGCATTGCTAAAATCCAAAAATCAAGTGTCGTTTTTAAGAAATAAGCATATGTGCAAATAATGATATAAATAATGATACCGACATATAACATTTTTTTGCCAGTAAATGTTTCAGATAATTTTCCGTATAGTAAAGCAAATGGACAAGCGACAATTTGTGTTACAAATAATATGATTAATAGATTCGTTGCACTAATACCGAGATCGGTTCCGTAAGCGGTAGACATAGTAATAATTGTATCGACTCCGTCAATATAGAAAAAGTAAGCGATTAGAAACATAAATACAGTTTTATATTCTTTAATATTTTTAAAAGTATCAGCAAGACGTTTGAAGCTCATTCTAATAGGTCTTGGATGACGCTCAATATAGTGTGTTTGCTCTACGTTTTTTAGCATTGGAATTGTAAATAACCCCCACCAAAGAGCTGTTATCGCAAAGGAAATTTGACTAGCAATGCCGACCGATAAGGGAATAGTTCCTTTTTGAGAAAGAATAATAAGAGCGATACAACCGATAAAAGGAATTGTACTCCCGATATAACCTAATGCAAATCCTCTTGTAGAAATTCGGTCCATTCTATCTTCAGAAGTGACGTCCACTAAAAATGCATCATAGAAAATGTTTGCTCCAGCAAAGCCGATTAAGGCGAGCATATAGCACCCTAGCAATAAGTACCACTGAGAGGTTGGAACAATTGCTAACATACTTGTAAATACGATACCAAGTCCAAAGAAGAATGTGAAAAATCGTTTTTTAAATCCTTTATAATCAGCAACTGTGCCGAGAATAGGGGCAAGTATAGAAATTAAAAGTGTTGCGAATGAGTTTGCATATCCCCAATATGCTGTTGAAGTTGCCCCAGATAGTCCAGCTTCTTTTGCAGCTGCTTTAAAGTAAATTGGAAATAATGCAGTTGTAATGACGAGCGAGTATACAGAGTTCGCCCAATCGTATAATATCCAGCTTTTTTCTTGTCTGGACATTTTTTTCATATAATGTTCCCCCTTAAATTTGTTTTACTAACAGTGTACAAAAATAAAAATTATAAAAAGAGAAACAGTGATGAATTTTACATAACTTTTACATATATACACAGTTCTTTACAATTGGAGTAAATCCTCTACAATTGCTCCGTCTGTTTCACCTAAGTGTAAACCTAGTAGTCTAGCGATAGTTGGACCTTCATCAATAAGTCTCATATATGGGATTGTCACACCACTTTTTATGCCTTTTCCGGCAGCGATAAAAATTGTTTCATAGTTAGGTTTTGTTGGAGAGTATCCATGCGTACCAAATGTATATTTTTTACTAGGCGTAACATCTTTTTCGGTAATTTCTTTTATGAAATCTCCTGTATAGTTTTCAGTGAAATAATACCCTTCTCGTGCTTCTAACATGAATAAACAATTACCGTCTGCACCGCAGTCTTTCGCAGCTTCATCATGAAGTATAAATTCAATTCCGTTTTGTTTATTTTGAAGTAGGTCTTCAAGGAGTAGTTGTACCTCCCGAATTGTATCCGTATCATTTTTGTCCTTTACATATACATAGGCAGAGCCGTCGCAACTTTGGCAATAGGCTTTCCAGTCTACTAATTTTCCTTTTTTATTAAGAGATATAAGTCCTCTTTGATGGAATAGCACATTTAATTGGATGGATTTGTTTTCACTTAAAGCGCTATGATCACCAAGGGCAATAATTGTACTTTCTTCGTATAGGTCACTTTCTTTTAGTGCTTGAATAATTTTCCCTAGACGTTCGTCATGTCTCTGGATAGCAGCTATTGTTTCGTTAGATTCAAAGCCGTGATAGTGTCTTTGGGTGTCTAGATCGGTGAAATGTACAAACATGACATTAGGCTTTTTCGTCTGGATTGTATGCACAGCAGAGGCGAGGACGAAATCATCCAGCTCTGGTTGTGATAAACCATTTCTTATATGGCCGAAACGACGATTTAAATCTAATTGGTATAGTGGGCTACCGCTAAATAAGGAAACTAACACTTGATTTTGCCAAGGTCTATTGGGGAAAATTTCTGGTAAATTGTAATCGATGTTCGCTCTTCCAGTAACAGGCCATAGAAGGGCGGCTGTCGTTAAATTTGCTTTGCGCGCTTCATCATACAATGTTGTTCCTTTTATTGATTTTCGGTACCAATGCCAATCAGGTGATTCACGCCCTGGTTGAAGTAACGTATTGCTAACAACACCGTGCTTGTTAGGGTAATTACCGGTTACGATTGTTGAGTGGCTTGGATATGTTACAGAAGGATAAATTGGTTCTACTTTTTCGACAACCGTGCCCTTTTTTATTAGAGATTGGAAATGAGGTAGTTTTTGTAGTATAGGAAAATCTAAAGCTGATAAACAGTCGAATGATAAAATAATGACATGGTTTGTTAATGCTTTATCCATAAAGTTCCCTCCTGATTATATAAAACCTATTCTTATATATTACTATTAATACCTAGTAATAAAAATATATTTTTAGGTGAAAATTTATTATTTATTTTCAGAAAAATTAAACATATAATTAAGTATAAGGGAATCTATGGAAGGAGGAAACACTATGGATTGGTTAGATGGATTTGGTATCTTTTACATCATTGGTGGAATCACGATTATCCTTGTATTTGCTATTTCATATTTACTAAAGAAACGGTTTCCAGACAAACAGTTCGATATTATATTTGCACTTAGTTTAATACTTCTTTGCTTAGCGTCCTTTCCCGTTACAATGATGGTTATTGGTGGGTGGGAAGGAATGGGATATGGATTTATTGGTTTCTTCGTCCTACTTGGTACACTTATCGGTATGATTGCACATCAACTTGTGAAAATTACGCGGAAAAGCTACGTATAAAACTGCAAAAAATGAAAAGAATATATAATAATAAGAAAATTAGCTATTGTTTTAAAAAAGAATTTGTATTATGATAATCAACAAATTTATTTCGTTATAACGATGAAAAAGGACTAGTACATGTTCAACCTTTTTAGCAGAGAGAGAATCCGCCAGGCTGAAAGATTCTTAAAAAGGCAATATGGAACCTGCCTTTGAGTTCTGCATATGCAGCGGGAATTTCCCGTTATCAAAAAGAGAGCATGCGCAATTTTTGTGCATGAATCAGGGTGGTAACGCCGGCAAAGCTCGGTCCCTATTTAGGGACGCGGGCTTTTTTGTATTTTCTAGAAGGAGGAAGACTGACTATGGCAAAAGAACAAGTGCAAGCCATTACGAAGATGGAAGAGAACTTTGCGCAGTGGTATACCGATATTGTAAAAAAAGCCGAACTTGTTGATTATTCAAGTGTAAAAGGGTGCATGATTTTACGTCCGTATGGTTATGCCTTATGGGAGAATATGCAGAAGGTGATGGATGAGAAGTTAAAAGAAACTGGCCATGAAAATGTATATATGCCAATGTTTATCCCAGAGAGTTTATTGCAAAAAGAGAAGGATCATGTTGAAGGATTTGCTCCTGAAGTAGCATGGGTTACGCATGGTGGAGATGAAAAGTTAGCGGAAAGACTTTGTGTACGTCCTACATCTGAAACTTTATTCTGTGAGCATTTTTCAAAAATTGTGCAATCCTATAATGATTTGCCAAAGTTATATAATCAGTGGTGCTCAGTAGTTCGTTGGGAGAAGACAACTAGGCCGTTCCTTCGTACGACTGAATTTTTATGGCAAGAGGGTCATACAATCCATGAAACGGCAGAAGAATCGCAGGCTGAAACATTAAATATTTTAAACTTATATGCTTCTTTCTGTGAGGATTATTTAGCAATACCAGTTATTAAAGGACAAAAAACAGAAAAAGAGAAGTTTGCTGGAGCAAAGGCAACTTATACAATTGAAAGTTTAATGCATGATGGAAAAGCACTTCAAACAGGAACCTCTCATAACTTTGGGACGAATTTCTCAGAAGCATTTGATATTAAGTTTTTAGATCGTAACGGTAAGTGGCAATATGTGCACCAAACATCTTGGGGTGTATCAACAAGAATGATAGGCGGGCTAATAATGGTTCATAGTGATAATAATGGACTTGTAATGCCACCAAAAGTCGCTCCAGTGCAAGTTGTTATTGTACCGATTGCTCAGCATAAAGAAGGAGTTTTAGCAAAAGCAACAGAGTTACAAGCACATATTCAAAAGGTTGCACGAGTAAAAATAGATGCTAGTAATAAAACACCAGGCTGGAAATTTAATGAGTATGAAATGAAGGGGATTCCAATTCGATTAGAAGTTGGCCCTAAAGATATTGAAAAGAATCAAGTTGTACTTGTAAGAAGAGATACGAAGGAAAAAGAGTTTGTACCAATGGATCAATTAGAAGAACGTATTCCAGCATTACTTGAAGAAATTCATATTGCTTTATTTAATAAAGCAAAAGCATTTCGCGATGAGAATACGTATGTTGCGACAAATTTCGAAGAGATGAAAAAAATAGCTGACGAAAAGCAAGGATTTATTAAAGCGATGTGGTGCGGGGAATTAGCTTGTGAAGAGAAACTAAAAGAAGAAGTTGGAGTATCTTCTCGCTGTATGCCTTTTGAGCAAGAACATTTAGCTGAAGAATGTATTTGTTGTGGTAAAGAAGCTAAACAAATGGTGTATTGGGGAAAAGCGTATTAATACTTTTTCTGATAGGTGATAAAAAGGACTTTGGGCTGCATAATAAAATATAATCCAAAGTCCTTTTTAGTTTTATACAGTATTTCATGTATTCTTTAGATGGAAGGATGTTGCTCTTATTTTACGTTTTTACGACGAATAAACAGTAACATACCAATTAAGAATGTTGAAAGACCCATTAAAATAGATATAGGGTAATGCGTTGCAGTATTAGGTAATTTATCACCTTGTTTTTTTGTATTATCTTTTACATTATCCCCTTGAGAACCGTTGCCCTCCTGAGAATTGTTATCGCCTTTAACACGATTGCCACCTTGAGAGCCATTACCACCTTGAGAGCCATTGCCACCTTGAGAGCCATTACCACCTTGAGAGCCATTGCCACCTTGAGAGCCATTGCCACCTTGAGAGCCATTACCACCTTGAGAGCCATTGCCACCTTGAGAGCCATTACCACCTTGAGAGCCATTGCCACCTTGAGAGCCATTACCACCTTGAGAGCCACTGCCACCAGAACCGTTACCGCCGGAACCATTGCCGTCAGAGCCACTGCCACCAGAACCGTTACCGCCGGAACCATTGCCGTCAGAGCCACTGCCACCAGAACCGTTACCGCCGGAACCATTGTCGTCAGAGCTGCTACCACCAGAACCATTACCGCCGGAACCATTGCCATCAGAACCACTGCCACCAGAACCATTACCGCCGGAACCACTGCCATCAGAACCGTTACCGCCGGAACCATTGCCACCAGAGCCACTGCCACCAGAACCGTTACCGCCGGAACCATTGTCACCAGAACCACTATCGTCCTGAGAACCGTTATTTCCTGGAGGTTTATTATTATCCTTTGAGTTTCCTTCTGCAAAATGATCGCTATTTTGTACAATAGCGTTTGTTAATGGTTGGAAGTTTTCAGTTGCAGCATTACCGATATTTAAACCGCTAAAAAAAGATAAAGAGAGTGTTGATGCTAAAATGAAGATTTTCGTCATGGTTTTCCTCCTAAGAAATTAATATTCCATCAATACATCCCTTTGTAATATTTCTTAGGAAAAAGAGTTTTATGCAAAAAAAACTATATATAGAAAAAGGTGGTGTATTTGTCAAAGCAGAAAAGAGTTAATGTAGATTTTCTACAAATAGTAGAGGGGGAGAATTTACATTCATAACGGTAGAGGAAGTGGCAGCAGATGAAAGAGTATATAGCGTTTGATATTGGCGGTACGCAAATTAAGTATGGTATTGTTTCAGAAATAGGGAGAGTATTAAAGCGTAAAACAGTTGCAACAGAAATTCATTTAGGCGGAGAACAAATTATTCAAAAACTTATATATGTATCCCAAAAAATAATGAATGAACATACTATTGCAGGAATTGGTATTAGCACTACGGGAATTGTTGATATTAATAAAGGAATTGTGACGGGAGGTGCGGATCATATTCCGGGATATAGTACGATTCCTATTATTGATAGATTGCAAGAGATATTAAAAGTTCCAGTATCGATTGACAATGATGTGAATTGTGCAGCGTTTGGAGAAAAGTGGAATGGTAGTGGAAGAGAGAAAGATAACTTTATTATGCTCACCATTGGAACAGGGATTGGGGGGGCAATTTTTATAGATGAAGAATTGTACCGAGGACATTCATTTAGTGCTGGTGAATGGGGGAATATGCTAATAGAAGGAAAAACGTTTGAAGAGGTTGCTTCGATTTCAGGATTAATTCGGCTTGTAAGAAAATATAAAGGCAAAGGCGAGTGGAATGGGAAAAGAATTTTCGAGTTGTATGATAAAGGAGATAGAGAAGTTGCTCAAGCAGTTGGGATTTTTTTTAAACATTTGGCAATCGGAATTAGTAATCTTGCTTATATTTTTAATCCAGAAACGATTATTATTGGTGGAGGAATTACCGATAGAGGAAATGAGTTTTTAAAAGAAGTAAAAGAAGAGATCAGTAAATACTTAAATCAAGAGATTTATAATAATTGTGAGATTGAACTTGCGCAAAACGGTAATTGTGCAGGAATGATTGGTGCTATTTACCACTTCTTACATCATCATAAGTAAATTATATGAATGTTTTCATATAACTGAGAATTTATCCTTTTTATCGCTAGGTAAATAATGCTACAATATAAGAGAAGAATACAATATTTTCCGATTTGGAAAATGCTTTGTAGAAAGGGAGAAACTTCATGCCTATTATTTTAGAAAAAGGTCAAAAGATCGATTTAACGAAAGGACAACCAAAAGTAGCAAAACTACAGGTTGGCTTAGGCTGGGATCCAATTGGGCAATCAGGTGGATTTCTGTCTTCATTATTTGGAAGTAAACCAAATGTAGATTGTGATGCATCTGTTGTTATGTTAGAAGGAGATCGTTTTTTAAACAAAAATGATTTAGTTTACTTCGGAAATAAACTTTCTACTTGTGGTAGTATTATTCATTCAGGAGATAATTTAACAGGTGAAGGCGCTGGTGATGACGAAACAATTTTCGTAGAATTACATAAAGTTCCGAGCCGTATTAATCGTTTAGTATTCGTTGTAAATATTTATGACTGTGTAAATCGTCGTCAAGATTTCGGGATGATTCGTAATGCATATATTCGTATTCAAAACCCGCAAACTGGTGAAGAATTAGCACGCTATAATTTATCGGATAATTATGCTGGCAAAACAACTCTAATTGCAGGTGAAATGTATCGTCACGGAAGTGAATGGAAGTTTTCAGCAGTTGGAGAAGGCACGCAAGATAAAAACTTAAGTGAGATTGTATCACGTTATCAATAAAATAACCGAGGAGGAATTGTATATGGCATCAATTTCATTGAAAAAGGGACAAAAGGTAGACTTAACAAAAACGAATCCAGGTCTTTCGAAAGTTCTTGTAGGACTTGGTTGGGACACGAATCGTTATGATGGACAAAACGATTTCGATTTAGATGTTAGTATTTTCTTAGTAGGTGCTAACGGTAAAGTTTCAGGTGCAGAGGATTTCGTCTTCTATAATAATCCAAAAGGTGCGAATGGTGCTGTAGAGCATTTAGGAGATAACCGCACTGGTGAAGGTGAAGGCGATGACGAAGCGATTAAAGTAGATTTGAAAAATGTTCCTGCTCACATCGAACGTATTTGTTTCACAATTACAATTTATGATGGAGAAGGCCGTAGCCAAAACTTCGGACAAGTTTCTAATTCTTTCGTACGTATTTTAGATGAAGAAAAGAATGCAGAATTAATTCGTTACGATTTAGGAGAAGATTTCTCTATTGAAACAGCCGTAGTAGTAGGTGAATTATATCGTCATGCAGGTGACTGGAAATTCAATGCAATCGGAAGTGGATTCCAAGGTGGATTAGCGTCTCTATGTAATAACTTTGGTTTAGATGTAGAGTAATAGATTTGATTTATATATCCATTGGTGAAATGTATGTTTACTGATGGATATATTTTTAAAGATAAACATATAGAGGTGAATATAGATGGTTATTCAATTACAAAAAGGCCAGAAAATCGATTTAGGTAAGACAAGCCCTGGTTTAACAAAAGCAGTAATTGGTCTTGGATGGGATATTAAATCTTATGACGGTGGAGCTGATTTCGATTTAGATGCATCTGCCTTTTTATTAGATGCAAACGGAAAATGTACGAAGGAAACTGATTTTATCTTCTATAATAATTTACAGTCTCCTTGTGGATCTGTTTTACATACAGGAGATAACCGTACAGGTGAAGGTGAAGGTGACGATGAGCAACTTGTTGTGGACTTGAAGAAAGTTCCAGCAGATGTGCACAGAATTGCTATTACAGTTACGATTTATGATGCAGAAGGCCGTAGTCAAAACTTTGGGCAAGTAGGAAATGCGTTTGTTCGTTTAGCGAATGAAGAAACGAGTGAAGAAGTTCTTCGTTTTGACTTAGGGGAAGATTTCTCCATCGAAACAGCAGTTGTCTTTTGTGAATTATACCGTCATAATGGACAGTGGAAGTTTAATGCAGTAGGAAGTGGATTCCAAGGTGGTTTAGGTGCGCTTGTAAGAGCGTATGGCTTGGATGCATAGAAAGGAAACGATATTCGTTTCCTTTTTTTGACCTTTCTATAAATCTAGCAAAGAATAGGGGATAAAGGTAAGATGAGTATTTTGCAAGGAATCCTTGATACGTATGCTCAGTTTTTCGACTTGGACATGTGGATTAAAGTGTTGCAAGATCCAGTATCTTGGGGATTAATTGGTACACTTGTTGTACTTGAAGGGTTGTTATCTGCTGATAACGCACTTGTGTTAGCAGTAATGGTAAAACACCTTCCTGAAGATAAACGTAAAAAAGCATTATTCTATGGACTTATTGGAGCTTATATATTCCGCTTTATTGCAATTGGAATTGGAATGTTCTTAATTAAATTATGGTGGGTAAAACTTCTTGGTGCACTTTACCTTGCTTGGTTATCAGTAAAATACTTTATTGATAAGCGTAAAGGTGCAGGTGAAGAAGAGGAAGCTCATGGTATGAACCAAAACAGTATTTTCTTCAGAATGTTCGGTGTCTTCTGGGGAACAGTTGCAATGGTCGAATTAATGGATATCGCATTCTCTGTAGATAGTGTACTTGCTGCATTTGGTGTATCTAATGAAGTTTGGATTTTATTATTAGGCGGAATGCTAGGTATTTTAATGATGCGTGGTATTGCCGGTGTATTCTTGAAATTGTTAGAGCGTATTCCAGAGCTTGAAACGACAGCATACATTTTAATCTTAATTATTGCATCGAAAATGTTACTGTCTTTAATCGAGATTGAGATTAGTCATACACTATTCTTTATTATTTTAGTTGTAGCATTTGGAGCAACATTTATAATTCACTACATGAAGAATTCTGGACAAGCTAAAGAAGAAGTTGCAGCTACTAAAGAAGACAATAAATAATTGAAATGGGTTTGCTCGTTTTGTGAGCGCCCATTTTTTATAACCAAAAATAGTTTATAATAGAAGAAGGACTTAGAAAAAACGTAAATGTTTTTGGAGGTGAACTGTTGTGTTTTCACGTTTTACACTTCAACCATATGCATTAAAAGATGAATCAGATTTAAAGCAATTTGAAACGCTTTTAGAAAAACGTCCACAATATGAACTGACAGAGAATGAGATGAAATTTAGTTATATAGCATGTCGAATCCTTGGCGTTCCTAATGATGTAGATGAATATTTTAATGAACTGTTTGATTATAGTGAAGCGAAAGGAATCGAAGTTTTACACGAACAAAATTTAAACAAAGTGATTGATTCGGAAAAGCTTCGTCATATTCAAGAAGTGTTCGGATTACATCAAGAAGCACCAAATGGTCTGACAGTAAATAGGTTAGTTGCACACTTATCTGGGAAACAACTTTTACCGAAAGTAGACAATCCTGATTTACAGCATTACATACATACGACGTTTATTTCACTATTGAAATTATATGAGAAACAACATAATCAGTCGTTAAAGACAGAAGGCTTCCGTCGTTTCTTAATCGACATAATTAAACTAAGCGAAAATTATGTAGCGAAGTGGTTCTCTACGATTAATTATAAGAAACAAATGCCGCGTATCGTTTGGTATGGTGATGCACAGGAAAGCCGTATATATTTCTTATACTTTCTTATTATGCTCGGTTGTGATGTGCTTTATTATCATCCAGAAGGAAAAGATGGATTTGAGAATGTCGATGAAGAGGGAAGGACCTTTATTGTGTCTCATCCAGGCCGTATTTCTCTTGAACCATTTCCAGATCGCCGCCGCGAGCGTGTGGCAACAGTAGCGTATCAAGCTTCAAAAGAAATTGAGCAAGTACTTCACCACGATAATTCACTGCTGTACAAGCCGTGGCAATTCCGTTCCTATACGCCTGTAGCTCGTACACTAAAAACAACATATGATGAACTCTTTTTAATTACGAAAGAAAAGGCGTTTGTACGCCCGACATTCTTTGTTGAAAATAAACACATTTATATCCCTTCTTTATTTGCGAAAATATCAGGTGTTTCAAAGAATGATAAAGAGTATTTTCAACGATTAAAGGCTGTTACATCATTTGATAACAGTTTACTAATTAATACATTCCCATTTACGAAAGAGCAAAAAGCAAACTTCCAATATCATTATCGAGATGCATTGGACCGAGCTGGGAAATTACATCCGGATCTAATTATGAATAGCCATTGGTGGCCGCATAAGCGTTTACCGGAAGGTTTACAACATGGTATTGCAGAAGCGATTATCCATACGTGTGAAAGTGAAATGTGCAAACCAATTGCGAAAGAGACGAAACAAGATGTAGCGCTATATGTTTTCGCGCAACTTTCTCAAATACCACCGAATATTTTAGAACAGCTTGAGAAATTTGATTATTCACAAGATGTACCGAAAATTGTTATATTTAATAATGAGAAGAGTGGAGAGTTAACTCGTTCTGATGCTGTTTTATTACTATTTTTAAATCAAATTGGAGTAGATGTATTCCATTTCAATCCAACGGGAAGAAACGATATTGAACCGTATATTGAAGCGGGGGCATTTGATTCCCATTGGCTTGAAGAGGTTAATTTCGATCTTGAGTTTCATGGTTCATCAGCTTATAAAAATTTATCACAAACAATAAAAGGACTATTTCGTCCATTTTTATAAGGAAAGGGAGAATACTATATGAATAACCCAGTCGTACTAGATCCGAAAACAGAATTAAATGAGCAAACAGCACAAGATGTTCGCTTACAACTTAGACAAGATGCGGATGTACAACGTATTTATAATGCGGTAGATATTAAAGATCAATTAGAATTAATTGAACTTGGAAAAGAACCTTCTATGGAAATTTCACGTTTTGCTGATCAAATTTTACATACAATGTCATTATCAAAGATAGAAGATTCTGGTGAATTATTAAAACAGCTTGGTAAAATTATGGACAGATTTGATAGCAAAGACTTTGCGGAAGAGAAAAGTGGTTTCTTCTCACGTATGTTCAAAAAAGCGGATAAAATGATAGAACAAATTTTTAGCAAGTATCAAACGATGGGCCGTGAAATTGATAAAGTATATGTGGAAATTACGAAGTACCAAGATGAGATGAAAAAATCAATTGGTACGTTAGATGGCTTGTATGAGCAAAACTTAAAATATTATTTAGACTTAGAGAAGTACGTAGTAGCAGGAGAAATGCTATTAGAGCGTTTAAATACAGAATTAGTTCCGATGTATGAAGAGCGTGTGCGTAATAATGATCAATTAGCAGGTATTGAATTAGAGTCGCTTAAAAACTCTGTTGAAATTTTAGAGCAACGTATTGATGATTTAGAAAAAGCGCGTATGGTTGCGCTACTTACAGCACCACAAATTCGTATGATTCAACGTGGTAATAATAAATTAATTGGTAAAATCAATACAGCATTTATTACAACGATTCCTATCTTTAAAAATGGTATCATTCAAGCGGTAAATGCGAAGCGTCAAAAGCTTGTTGCAGATTCTATGGCTGAACTGGATCGCCGTACAAATGAATTACTTAAGAAAAATGCACAAAATATCGCAACGCAAAGTGTAGAAGTAGCGAGATTATCAGGTTCTTCTAGTATTAAGATGGAAACACTTGAGGAAACTTGGAACATTATTTCAAGAGGTATGCAAGAAACACAACAAATTGAAGAGCAAAACAAACGTGAGCGTGAAGAAAGCCGCAAACGTATGGCTACATTAACTGAGAACATTAAAAAAGAATTACAAGGGTAAATGAAAAGGCAATGAGGAAGAGTCCTCATTGCCTTTTAGTTTCTCTTCACTAATTTAATAATCTCATTCACAACAAGTGGAATGATACTTAATAAGAGAACAAATCCCCAATCTCGCATCGTTAATGCATGTACACCGAATATACTTGCAAGGGGCGGGATGGAGATGATACAAACTTGCATAAGAACACCGATAAGAAGGGAGAAGACTAAATATTTATTTGTAAAGATCCCAGTTGAAAAAATTGATTTCGTTCTTGAACGCAAGTTAAATGAATGAACGAGCTGAGAAAAACTAAGAACGACAAATGCCATCGTTTGAGCGTGTAATAGAGCATCGTCATCAATTCGCTCTGGGAAAAGAGGGAATAAATTTGTATCTCCAGTATAGAATTTTGCTCCGGCGATAAAAGCTATTAGCGTTAAAAGTCCAATGATAACTCCATTGAAAATCAGGAAAGGAACGCTGCCACTAAATAAGCTTTCTTTCGCATGTCGTGGTTTTTCCTTCATCACATCTGGATCTTCAGGATCAACCCCAAGTGATAATGCAGGCAGTGTATCTGTAATTAAATTCACCCACAAAATATGAATAGGTCGTAGTGGTGTTGCCCAGCCGAGTAAAATCGCTAAAAATAAAGCGATAATTTCTCCGAAGTTACAAGAGAGTAGGAAGAGAATTGATTTTTTTATGTTACGATAAATATTTCTACCTTCTTCAACGGCTTTCACAATAGATGAGAAATTATCATCTGTTAACACGACATCTGCTGCCCCTTTTGCAACGTCTGTTCCTGTAATGCCCATCGCTACGCCAACATCAGCTTGCTTTAAAGATGGTGCATCATTGACACCATCACCAGTCATAGAAACGATATTTCCTTTCGCGCGTAATGCCTTTACAATTTTCACTTTATGCTCTGGAGAGACTCTAGCGAATACATTTAAATGATTAATTTTGCTAGCTAGTTCTGTATCAGAAATGTTATCTAATTCAGTTCCAATCATAATTTCCGATATTTCTTCAGCAATGCCAAGTTCTTTGGCAATTGCAAAGGCGGTATCTTTATGGTCACCAGTAATCATAACTGTGCGAATACCGGCTTTTTTACATTCTTTAATTGAATCTTTCACTTCAGTTCGTGGTGGATCAATCATACCGACAAGACCAATAAAGATAAGATTTTCTTCAAGATGATTTATATCCATATCGTTTGAATTGTATTGTTTAAATGCGAATGAAAGTACTCTTAAAGCTTCTTGAGACATTGCTCCGGCAGCTTCTAATATTTGATTTTTATCAGAATCAGTTAAAATCTCGATTTTGCCGTTTTTAAAAATATGGGTACATCGAGGTAAGAGCTTATCGATAGCGCCTTTCGTCATGCTATAGTAGCTTTCATCGTATGTATGTACGGTTGACATCATTTTACGATCTGAATCGAAAGGTACTTCGTTAACACGTTCATGTATTTTTTCTAAATAATCTTTTTGCATGTTAAAAGTGGTTCCAGCAACGAGAAGTGCAATTTCAGTCGGGTCTCCCGTTTGTGATTCGTTATTATAAGACGCATCATTACATAGCACCATATTTTCTAACAATAGACGTTGCGCATCATTATTTACATTTAAACTTTCTAAGCGATCGTATGTGTTATCACTATAAAAGTGAGTAACGGTCATTTTATTTTGCGTTAACGTACCTGTTTTATCTGAACAAATAATTGTGACAGAACCGAGGGCTTCAACAGCTGGTAGTTTGCGAATGATAACGTTTTGTTTAATCATACGTTGCACACCAATTGCAAGAACGATGGAAACGATAGCTGGCAAGCCTTCTGGAATAGCTGCAACGGCTAAACTAATAGCAGTCATAAACATTTCTAACGTATCCCGGCCTTGTAAAAAACCGATGAGGAACATAATGATACAAATAGCTACAGCGACAAAGCCTAAATATTTTCCGACTTGTGCTAAGCTTTTTTGAAGTGGTGTCATATCATCGTCTGCTTCATGTAAAAGGGTAGCAATCTTACCAATTTGTGAGTTCATTCCAGTTTCAACAGCAACACCGACGCCTCTTCCGTATGTTACAAGAGTAGACATAAAGGCCATGTTTTTTTGATCGCCGAGTGGTACTTGTTCATCACTTTGCATGGAAGGGTGGTAGATTGCATCTTTATCAACAGGGACAGATTCACCAGTTAGAGCAGATTCTTCAACTTTTAAATTTGCGGTTTCAATAAGGCGTAAATCGCATGGGATATATCGTCCGGCATCGAGCATAACGATATCCCCTGGAACGACGTGTTCAGATGGAATTTCTTTTAGTTCACCATGTCTCTTGACGATAGCTTTAGGTGTTGCCATCTTTTTTAGTGCCTCTAAAGCTTGTTCTGCTTTAGATTCTTGGACAACACCGATAACAGCATTTAAAACTACAACAAGCGCGATAATACTGGCATCCGCCCATTCACCTACAAAGGCAGAAATAAGGGCAGCAATAATAAGGACATATACGAGGACGTCATTAATTTGGGCGAAAATACGCTGCCATAAAGTGCGTTTTTGTTTTGTAGCTAATTCATTAGAACCGTATTGCTTTAAACGTTCACTTACAATTTCATCTGTTAAACCGTGTTGTTCGTTTGTTTCTAGGTCAATTAATGTTTGATCTTTCGTCTTACTGTACCAATTGCTCATAAGTAAGCACCTCCAGTAAAAACAGTTAGCAATGGTAGTGTTGCTATTATTTGTGAGTAGTATGTATGGAGAAAAAATCTAAGATGAGGTTCTACTTCTATTGTACAATATTTTACAGTTGGTTGAGGGAAAGAGATGAGTTGTCATGAATTTGTTGGAAATAAAAAAGAGCCTCATATAAGAGAGGCTTTTTTACTTTTTAATTAATGTACCTAATTCTTCTGTAATAGCTTGCATTTCACTAATGCTGAATGTTTCACGTTTCATAACATGATCATAAATGTCACGTAAATCTTCGTACATTTCTTCGTTAAAACTAGCAGCTCTCATCGCTCCAGCATTAACCATACGTAATTTTTCTTTAATAGCTTCGACCATATATTCAACGTTTTCTTCTGACTTTACGGATAAATCCACCGAAGTGTCCCCCTTTAAAATAACATAAGGCTATCTTAACATTTTTTATCATTTTCGTTAATGAATCTTTTCAATCCCATTAAATTAGTAGGGATTTCCTTTATATTTAATAATTGGTTGTTTATAATATAAGTATATATTAAGAAATGCACCAAGAAGGGAAGAAACAAAAGTATGGTTCAAGTATTGTTTGTTTGTCTTGGGAACATTTGCCGTTCTCCGATGGCAGAAGCGATTTTTCGAAATCTTGTCGTAAAAGAGGGACTTGAAGAGAAAATTGTCATTGATTCTGCAGGAACTGGAGATTGGCATGTTGGCCATCCGCCACATAAAGGAACACAAAAAATTTTAAAAGAAAATGCAGTCACTTTTGAAGGAATTAAAGCAAGGCAAGTAGAAAAAGAAGACTTAACAAAGTTTGATTATATTATTGCCATGGACAACAAGAATATAGCAGATTTAAAAAGTTTAGGTAAAACTGGAGGCTATATTGGTAGGCTGTCCGACTTTGTTCCAGACGGTGGCTGGACAGACGTTCCTGACCCTTACTATACAGGGAATTTCCAAGAAGTATATGACCTTGTAACAGAAGGGTGTGCAAAGCTATTAGCTTTCATTCGAAATGAACAAGGAATATGAGGAAGCTTAGAAAGAAATACTTTCTAACATAAGAAATGAAAGGGTGAAGGAATATGGCAAAGAAAAATAATATTGCTCGAAACATTGCGATTGGTGTAGCGGCAGGTGTAGCTGTATCCATGTTAAAGAAAGAAAACCGTGAAAAAGTAAAAAATACAGCAGAAAAAGCAAAAACAAAGATGATTGAAATTGGTGAAAATGCAAAGATCAAAGAAAAAGTGCAAACTGTTACAGATAAAGGACGCGAACTTGCTGATTTCAATGTGGTAAAAGCGAAAGTAGCAGAAATTAAAAAATTAACGCCATCTGTTGTAGAGACGTTAAAAGAAACGAAAGAAATTTTTAGTAAGAAAAAAGTTGAGCCAGAAGAAAAGCCAGAAACGATTGAAATTCAAGCTGTATCTCCAAAGGTAGATGAGCTGAAAGCAGAAGAAGAGCCAGTAGTTGCTGAAGATGGTGGTATGAAAGAAGCGCGTGAATTATTTATGAAAGACTCAAATGCAGTGGAAAAAAAAACTGAAGCGTACATTGAGTTAAAGCAAGATAAAGAAGAGAAGAAAAGCGTTTAAACATATATGAGAAAAATTTTAGAAAAGGTGAGAAGAAATCGTACTTATTCGTTTGGTAAAGATTTATATGACCGGACGATGCGCGATGATGTAGCGGGCTTGGCAGCACAGCTCGCTTATTTCTTCTTGCTTGCAATTTTTCCTGGGCTCGTTTTCTTAATTACGCTTCTTGGATTTATTCCCATTCAAACAGAGGATGTGCTTAGTTTATTAGAGGTTTATGTACCAGATGATGCAATGAACTTAATTGAGGTAAATGTAGATAAAGTTGTAAACCAGCAAAATGGTGGTTTATTATCATTTGGTTTATTATCCATGTTATGGTTTGCCTCAAATGGTGTTAATGCGGTTATGAATGCTTTTAACCGCGCTTATGACGTGAAGGAAACACGTTCTTTTATTACAACAAGAGCGTTATCAATTGTGTTTACATTAGCTATTATTTTTATGATTGTCTTTGCGTTAATTGTTCCGGTATTCGGACAAGTTATTGGAGCAGCAGTGTTTAAAGCACTCGGTTTATCAGATAGTTTTTCTTTCGTGTGGAGCATTACACGATTAGTAGCGAGTTTCTTCGTGCTATTTGCTTTGTTTAGTTTCTTATATACATTTGCCCCAGATCGAAAGTTAAAAAGAAGAGAAGTTATTTCAGGGGCGTTATTTGCTACTGTAGGATGGATTGTGGTATCGTACTCATTTGCTTATTATGTAGATAAGTTTGCGAATTACGCCAATACATATGGTGGTCTCGGTGGTATCATTATTTTAATGTTATGGTTTTACTTAACTGGATGGGTAATTTTACTTGGCGGTGAAATTAATGGTTTACTCCACCATTATAGAACCGGTGACAATAATTCCCGTAATGAATAATGAGCTCTTGTTCCATAATAAAAAGGAACAGGGGGGATATTTCATGAGTAATAATAAAAAGAACCATAACAATAAAAGTAATAATAAACAAAAGAGCAGTTCGCATCCAAAGCATAAAACGAGTAGCAGTGCGAACGGTCATAATAGCTATCATTAAAAAAAACGGGTCCTCTATGAGGGACCCGTTTTATTTGCTGCCTTTTAATAATCGTAAGCCATTCAAAATGACAAGAATCGTACTTCCTTCATGGCCAATAACACCGAATGGAAGAGCTAAAAATTGCAAGAAGTTTGAACAAATTAGCATGGCAATAACGGCTAGCGAAAAGATTACGTTTTGCTTCACAATACGGTTCATTCGTTTTGATAAACGAATTGCTTGGGAAAGACGAGATAGTTCGTTCTTCATCAGTACAACATCCGCAGTTTCTAAAGCTACATCTGTTCCTTCTCCCATTGCGACACCAATGCTAGCAGTAGCTAGTGCAGGTGCATCATTTATACCGTCTCCGACCATTGCTACTGTACCATATTTTTCTTTTAACTTTTTAATCGTTTCAACTTTTGTTTCTGGTAAACATGATGCGTAATATTCCTTTATATTACTTTCAGAGGCAATTGCTTTTGCCGTTTCTTCATTATCTCCAGTAATCATAATTGCTTCGACACCAATGCTTTGTAATTCACGAATAGCAGCTATTGTTTCTTGGCGAAGCGTATCTTTTAAAGCGATAAGTCCAAGAATGCCTCCCTCATCACTAATATAAACGACAGTTTTACCTTCCTTTTCAAGTGAGGCAGAAATACCATTATGAAATGTTTTTGTTTCTTCACCGATAAAATCAGCTTTACCTATTTTATAAGCAGTGTTTTCCAATATTCCTTTTAGCCCAAAACCAGTTACATCTTCAACCTTTTCAGGTTTTTTTAATGTAATGTCGTACGCATGTTGTGCATATTTAACAATAGATTCAGCCAAAGGATGTGTAGAGTGACTTTCAATGGATGCTGTAATAGAAAGTACTTCTTTTTCTGTCATATTTTCTCGAACATATACATCTGTTACGGTAGGTTTTCCTTCTGTTAATGTTCCTGTTTTATCAAAGGCGATTGCTTTTACTGAAGCGAGGCGTTCTAAATGTATGCCACCTTTAAAGAGAATTCCATTTCTTGCTCCGTTAGAAATTGCAGATAACGTTGCTGGTGTAATGGCAGCAACGAGTGCACAAGGAGATGCGACTACAAGTAAGATCATAGCGCGATAAAACGTTTCATTCCAGCTCCAGTCAAGTAAGAAATGAGGAACGAACATCATAAGCGCAACAACGAGTAGTACACCTTTTACGTATGTTCCTTCAAACTTTTCGATGAATAGTTGTGATGGTGATTTTTCACTTTGTGCACTTTGGACGAGACGGATAATCTTTTGGAATAATGTTTGATCGCTTGGCTTCGTAATTTTAACTTCGATAGCACCACGTAAATTTACAGTACCTGCAAATACTTCATCGCCATGTCTTTTCTCATTTGGAATAGGTTCTCCCGTGATTGCTGCTTCATCGATATTTGTTTCACCGTTATGAATCGTACCGTCAGCAGGAACACGTTCACCTGGTTTAATTAAAATAATGTCGTTAATTTGTAACCCTCCAACAGGAACACGTTCCTCAGTTCCGTTAGAAATACGTAATGCTTCTTCGGGTTGTAAGTCAAGAAGAGCGGAAATTTCTTTTTGGCTTTTACTTAGCGTATAAGATTCCATAGCACCGCTGAGCGCAAAGATAAAGATTAAGATAGCTCCTTCTGCCCAGTAGCCAATAATTGCAGCACCAATAGCTGCAAAGAGCATTAGCATTTCAACATTTAGCTCTTTTTCTTCAATCGTATCTTCAATGCCTTCTTTCGCTTTTGCATATCCACCAACTATATAAGCAAGGATATAGCAAGTAATACCTACATTCATTGCATCGTTCTTTGTGAATAACCAGCCAACTAAAATAAAAATACCAGATGCTACTGCAAATACAAGTTCATAATGTTTTTTTAATGTGTCCCATAAAGAGGGATGGGAAATTGTTTCTTTTGCCTGTAACGTTTTTACTTCTGAGTTCATTACTACCCGCTCCTTCCGAATTCTTATTGAGAAAAATAATCAAAATCGAAACCCCTATAAAACGACGAAAGCTGCCATCCATAATGGATAGCAGCATTTCTGTTGAATCTGTTTTTAATAGTTATTATGTTGTAATTATTCTATATTATATCATATATTTTTATGAGATGGTACGGTTTTGTTTCAAGTATAAACGGAAAACTTGTGTTTTCGCAACTCCTCTGGTATATATGAATATTGTTCATAAAAAGGTCGGAAAGGAACACAACAAGTGAAGACAGAGAAATTTTTTACCCATCCGATTGGCGTATTTATTGCTGCAATAGTAGCAACTTTTTTATGGGGAAGCGCATTTCCTTTTATTAAGTTAAGTTATGTTGAACTTGGAATTCAACCACAAGAAGTTGGAGAGCAAATATTATTTGCCGGTTATCGTTTCTTTTTATCTGGAGTCATGCTCTTATTATTCTTTAAAGTGTTAGGAAAAGATATGAGCTTCAAAAAAGGAACAGGGAAACAGTTAATACAAATTGGTTTATTCCAAACGTTTCTTCAATATATCTGTTTTTACATTGGAATGAGTTATAGTTCAGGAATTGAAGGAGCTATCATTTCAGGGACATCATCATTCTTTCAAATTTTACTCGCCCATTTTTTATATAAAGATGATGCTCTCAATATGAGAAAAATAATTGGGGTATCGATTGGTTTTTGTGGCGTCATTTTAGTAAATGTGCCGAGTGATGGTAGCTTATCATTTCATTTTGGGATCGGAAGCTTATTACTTCTTAGTGCAGCAATGCTGTATTCATATGGAAACATATTAGCAAAAGAAGGTAGTAAAACATTAGATGTTGGCTATATGACAGCATACCAAATGGTTTTTGGTTCTATAGGATTATTATGTATAGGGGCTTTACAAGTTGGAGTCATGCCATTTACATTTAGTCTACATGTAATACTTATGCTAATTTATTTATCTTTCTTATCTGCAGCTGGTTTTTGCATTTGGAATACAATTATGAAGTACAACAAGGTTGGAAAAGTATCTATGTACATGTTCTTTATACCCGTATTTGGTGTGTTATTATCGAGCATGATTTTAGGTGAAGCAATTCATTCATTTGTGCTACTCGGTTTAGCATGTGTAGCCGCGGGAATCATTGTGGTAAATAGGACACCAGCTAAGCAAAAAATGGAGCAAGAAAAACAAGTAGCATAGAGAGCAGAAAAGCGATTACAATGGAAGAACAGTACTGTTCTTCTTTTTTCATAGAAAAAGGATAATAGACTAAGTGTAACGAAAAAAGATACAAAAAGCATTTATTGAGGAGAAAATATTATGAATCTACTTTACGTGGTGTTAATTGGGCAAATATTTCTTTTTTTTATTGGTGCAATTTATGCAATGGGGCAGACAAAAAAAACGAAAGATAATATGCCGTTACCTTTAGCAATTCGTCTTATTCTTAGTTTTTCTTTAACAGGTAGTGCAATTTGCATATGGTTACAAGATCCATCTGTAGAGTATAGTACGTGGGTTGCACTTGGTATGACTTTATCGACTGTGGGAGATTTGTTTATGGCTGGGCTGATTCCAATTGGTCATCGATTAATTGGAGGGATGGTTACTTTCGCTCTTGCTCATTGCTTTTATGTAAAAGCATTTTTGCAAACAGGAATTTCATGGAATGGTTTTTGGATTGGCTTACTCGTATATGGGCTCTTTCTAATTGTAGGATGGTTCTTCTTTATCCGAAATGATAAACAGGATAAGTTGTTTACGATAGGAGCTCTAATTTACGGATTGTGGGTTGGAGGAATGGCTTGCTTTGCATTCGCCTTATATTATGAAAATACAGGGATATGGTGGATACCAGCGTTTGGTGGCTTACTGTTTGTAATTTCTGATTTCATTATTGGCGTGACAGATATCGGAGGGCGTAAATTGAAGTATGAGCCACTTTGGATTTGGTTTACATATGTAGCTGCTCAAATGTGTATTATATATGTGGGATTATAAAAAGATACTCTCAAAAATAGTGGATAGACTATTTTGAGAGTATCTTTTTTGCTTGTTAATTTGATCAGTATTTTCATTTTAAAATTTCTAATATTATAATTTTATAATTCAGAATTTTGTAGAAAATCATCGGTCGTATTATTTATAATAAAAGTAAAAAGACGATGAGTTGGTGAAATGATGCAAAAGAAAAAACGTTGGCGTGAATTCTTTGGAACTATTGCAATTGCATGTTTATTGGTGTTTTTGGCGAAAATTTTTGTGTTTTTTCCGACGACTGTAAAAGGAGCATCTATGAGGCCAACGTTGCAAGATGGAGATAAGGTGATTGTTAATAAGTTAGCAAAACAATTTGAAAGCTATGGGAGAGAAGATATTATTGTTGTGAAAACAGATAATTTTTATGTCAAAAGAGTGATTGGATTGCCTGGAGATATAATTGAGATGAGAAATGATCAATTATATGTAAATTCTGAAGTGAAAGATGAAGAGTATTTGGATAGTAATAAAAAACAAGCAGAAAAAAAACTTATGAATTTAACAGAGGACTTTGGACCGATTACAGTTCCTAAAAATAAGATTTTTGTTATGGGAGATAATCGCTTAATAAGTAAAGATAGTAGAAATGGTTTAGGTTTTATTGATAGAGAAGATGTGTTAGGAAAGTTAGCAGGCATTTATTATCCGTTTGAACATATGAAAATAATAAAGTAAAAAAAACCAAGCAAATTTTAGTTTGCTTGGTTTTTTTGTTAAACAGTAGGAGATTCGTTTGATACAAAGATATCTTCATGTTTCTTTGTAGTACTTAAAACAAATTTATGTTGTAGTAATTGTAGCTTAAATAACGCCAAAGGATCATGATATGTTTCTGGATTACTTCTTAGCGTCGCTAATGTTTGCTCGTCTTCCTGTATCTCAAGTTGAGCTGCATCTACATTTTGTTTCAATATATTAAGTGGATCTTTGAAGAACATCATGATATCACGTTCTAATGCACCTTCAAATACTTCAAATTGAAGGAAGAATTGTTTGGAAATTGTGTGAGCAATTTCTGTATAGTCTTCTGTTTCAATATATTGTTTATATTTGTTGGCGAGCATAGATTGGTTTTTTTGCATATTACCAAATAATTTTCCGGCACTTTTTAAGAAAAACTGTGTCGGTGTAAAGCGTAATAAAATATTGATGTTCGTTACTGTAATTCGATTTGTCATTCGTGCAACATCTCGATTCCAGTCATCTAATAATTTGAAATCGCAAGGAAGTTTCATACGTTCTTCTTTATATAATTTATTAAACGTTTCACTCATTTCATCTAAATAAGCTTGAGCTTGAATAAATTCATTATGTGCGGTTTCAATCCATTCTTGAATAGACCCAGTAAATTTAGGAAGAAGTACCTGTTGTACATGCTTTTGAACACGTTCATTCATTGCAGCATTTAATTCTTCATGAACTAGTTTGAAATCACTATCTTCTTGAACAAGATCAGAGCAACTCTGTAATAATTCAGGAATTTGAGAATGTATATCTCGTGTAATTTCTTCTTTCGTTAAAAGATAAGATTCGGTAATAGAGCGAATTTTATCTTTTTCAAGAGCAGTAAGGTTATTAATAAATCCAGTAAGTTTCACTGAGATGTGTTTATTCCAGCGTACGGATTTTACTAATGTATTTTCTAATTCCACACGTTCATTTATGAGATAAGCAATTGTCTTTTGCGTAAACCATATTAGCTTTTCTATACGTTCTTTTTCTATATCGCGCTTTGCAAGATTAGAGAGAATAGATTCTGTTACATCTCCAAGTTGCTGGCTACTCTCTTGCGAAGGAGAGTATGGGAAGAATTGTGCATCTGGAAAATGTATTTTAAGTTTACTAATTAGTTTTTCATTAGTAGTCGTATTATTTGTGTGTAATACGAAGTGAATTTGTAAGTTTGGTACTTGTTCACGTAAATAAATTAATGTATCAATTTCTTTACTATGCAATGGTGAAGAAGAATTTAATACGTAAACAAGACTATCTGCTGCTTGTAAGTATTCAACGTATGCATTGCTTTTATCCAATTGCTCTTGAATGGATGGTGTAAGAAGAAATGTAAACTTATTTTTTCTTAAAAACCTACTTGGTAGCTTAATTTCTATACATTTTTTCTCAAGTTCTGACTGAGCAGATGTAGCCGTTATTTGATGGAATTCATCAAGGTTAGGGATATTTCGTATATCTAACTCGGTAAATTCTGTTATTTCAGTTTGACTAGCGTCTTTAAATAGAATAGGAGTTGTTAAAGTTTCAGTTAAGATGTTCTCTCCTAATATTGAATTAACAAATGATGTTTTATCATGGTCACTAGTTCCAGCTATTAGTAGTGGTGTGATATTTAAATCACATAGTTCATGGACTAGTAGCGTAAATTGATGACTTAAATCTACATCATTTTTCTCAGCCCATACAGCGATTGTTTCGAATAAATGAGAAACTGTTTCCATATTTACATCTGCTTCAGCTGATGTATTAGAAAGTAAGGATCCAGCACTTTTTACGAGTAATGATTCTAAAGTTGTAGGTGAGACTTCATTCCATGCTAACACTGCTGCAGAGACAACTAGAGAATCTTTTGCTTTCGTTAAACTGAACCAATTTGTTAATAAATTTGGTACAAGTCCGTTTAATTCATGCATAAAGTGATTTCCGGTAATTAATGCAAAGTATGTTTCTTGATAGCGAGTAGAAATTTCATTCCAATCGTCATTATTGTCTGTTTCAATATGCAAGAATAAATGATTGATACTTTGAATCCAAGGAAGGTATAAGGATTCATGTTGATAGCTATTCCAAAGAGCAATAACAAGTTCTTTAAATTGAGCTTGATCAACAGCATATAGAGCTTTTAAAGACTCATAGAAATATTCAGGCTTAATATTTTTTGTAAATCCTTTGTTTATGTAATTTATTAACGTATCAAACCAGTGTAAAGATTGTGTTCGAATACCTTCTTGAACAGCTAGTTCGATAGCGTTGTTCCAATCTTCTTGTTTTTCATAGAAAGAACGTGCAATTGCAGTAATATTTGGATAATCCGGTTGGAATGCAACAGCTTCACTAATCGTCTTAAAAGCGAGTCCTAAACGATCTTGTTCGATATAAAGAGAAAGAAGTTGTAAGGAAACCTCCATCGTAAGAGTTGTATCTTCCGTTTGAATAGATTGATAAAGTTCTTCTGCCTTTGGTAAGAATCCTAGTTCAAAATAAGCATCTGCAATATTTTTTGTCGCCCAAAGTGCAAGAGCATTATTTACTTTTTCCCATTTAAATATAGCTGCTTCAAAATCTTTATTTTGATAATAAAATTCACCTTGAGCAAATCGAATATTAGAAATGTTGGAGAATTCATTTTTAGATTCATTTATATATGCTTCACCGAGTACTTCCGATGCAGGAGTAGAAGTTTCTTCTGTTAAAAATGTTTTATAGTAAACTTTTTGAATAAATTGATTTTCAATGGTCATGTTCGTTCCCCCCTGTATAATTTAGAAAAATGATGTCGTATGTAAAAGGGTGTATGTTCTTTTAATAGGTAGAAGTTGCATTATATAGACCAAACTATGTTTTTGCTAGATATATCATTTTTCTTGAGAGTTAAACCGTTGCGAAAAGTAACTTTCCTTTATTGTAACAAAAAAACACGCATATGAATTTTTATTTTTTATCGGGTTATTTGCGGGCAGTAAGAATCTAATCTCAAAATTGGTGAATATAAGTAAGTTATGTGGGAGTCGGGATGTCTGTAGAAGCAAGATTGGCTTAGGTTAATAATTGGTAGAGGATGAAGAAAACTCCCACTGATTAAAGTTTCACTTTATCTCTGTTAAAGGAAAGAATAGAAGTAGAGTTCATTATAAAAACAATGTATAGTGAATATGTATACCATGTTTGCCTTAAAGATAGAAAGGGTACAATGTGGAATAACGATCGTGCATAGGATGTGTCTTCCGAATGGAACAACATATTGGCGAGTTAATCGCGCATTATGGCTATTTTGGAATTGTTATAGCTTTGGCTGGTGGGATTGTCGGATTACCGATACCAGACGAGTTTTTATTGACCTTTGTTGGTTATAATGTTTCAAAAGGAGTTATGTCAGGAACTGCTGCTTTTTTAAGTGGGATGGCTGGTGCGATGTTAGGGATCACGTTAAGCTACATATTAGGTTTAAAACTTGGGCTCCCTGTTTTAAAGAAATATGGGCCGAAAATTAGAATTAAAGAACATCACATTGAAAAAACACATATTTTATTTGAAAAATATGGGCCATTTCTTTTAATGATTGGTTATTTTATACCGGGAGTACGTCATTTAACGGCATATTTTGCTGGGGTATCAAATTTGACACTTTGGCGTTTTTGTTTGTACGCTTACGGTGGTGCGTTCATTTGGATAAGTGTTTTTATTGGGCTTGGCTGGAAGTTAGGCGAGAAGTGGCGCTTCGTTGAGTATAGTTTACATCATTATGGAATATGGATTTTATTAATTTCAGCAGTTGTTACATGTGTTGTATGGTTGTACATAAAGAAAAAGAAAAACCGCTAATAGCGGTTTTTTTAGCTGAAAGCAATAAATAATACACCAGCTGTAATAAAGACTACACCAACACCGGTCATAAAGTTTAACTTTTCACCGAGGATAATCATAGCGAGAATGATAGAAAATACGACGCTTAATTTATCGACAGGAGCTACTTGTGAAACCTTTCCTGTTTTGAGGGCAAGAAAATAAAATAGCCATGACGAAGCACCTGCAACCCCACTTAATGTGATAAATAGCAGTGCTTTTTTATTTAGCAGTACGTCGCCGATATTTTGAAATTTACCTTGTATGATAATAACGCCTATCATAAATAATGCCATAATAATAGATCGAATTGTTGTTGCAACGTTTGCATCGATGCCGTCTAAACCAAACTTTCCAAAAATCGATACAAGGGCAGCAGCAATTGCTGATAATAGTGCAAATAAGAGCCACGAACTCATAGTAAAATTCCTCCAATCTTACAGTATTATACATGAAAATCATTCTCATGTATAAAGTTGAAGCAATTGAGCTTTATAGAAAGCGCGACTTCAACTTAACTTCTTGCTCCACCTGAATTTTAAGGTGGGAGTTTTACTGCCTGCAAATAGTGGGCTAAATAACGAAATAATCCCCACCTTATATTTTTAATAAGGTGGGGATTATTATACTACTCTGCAATTTCCTCATATAAAAAGTACGTTACATTATAAATATGTTCTACTTCATCGTCTGTCATAAACAGTAATTCGTCACGCTCAATCCCTTTTTTCTTTTCAATAAACTCAATCATGTTTTTGCGTTCTTCTCTCTTCATCAATTTTATTTCTCCTCTCAATCTGTTTTAATACAGTTTATTTAAGTTACTGCTATTATATAACAGAATCTTTAGAAAGTTCCACCTATTTTATTATTTTTTTAAAAGAACTTTTCGACAAAACAAGCCCACCTAAGGGGGGGCTTGTTTTATTTTATAGTCGTAAAAACTCAGGCTCCGTCGTACCGGCACCATCAATGTAATAAATTGTGTCGGGATTGATTTTTATCAATACGTAATTAGGGTCTTCAGGACCGAGTAACCAACGTTTTAAGCTATTATTCCAAAACTTGTTTTTTAATGTTGAGTCTTCCTCGATTGAAGCTAACCCTTCAACTTCAATATAATCTTCATCTAATTTTTTTCCTTCTCGTCCGAGTAGTACATGGACATTAGGATTTTGTTCAATATCTGTTATCTTTTTTGATTGTCGATCTGTTGCAACATATAGTACAAAATCTTCATGGAAAAACATCATAAAGGCACTATGGGGTTTTTCGTTACGTACTGTAGATAATACACCGGTACGTTGTCCTTGGATAATAGTTGCAATTTTCTCTTTTAAGTGCATATTCTTTACCTCTTTTCCTAATTTATATTTTCTCTGTTTAAACAAGATAATTTAAATATCTTTCATACTGTTTTCTTCAAGTCCATTTTTTAAACGTAATTGTGATGAAATCGGACAAGTTAGGAGAAGAATAATAATAATATTGAGGAGAAATACATACGATGGAAGGATGAAAAGCATGTTTAATAAAATATTTCTTATAGTAGCACTTATAGGTGTACCACTATCTGTACTTGGAAAAACACTTCATTGGCCAGAAACACTTATGTTCGCTGTGTATTGTATTACGATTATCGCATTAGCTGGTTTTATGGGGAGAGCAACAGAGAGTTTAGCAATTGTTTCTGGTCCTAGAATAGGCGGGTTATTAAATGCTACTTTCGGTAATGCTGTTGAACTTATCATTTCAATTTTTGCACTTCAAGCAGGGTTAATTGAAGTGGTGTTAGCTTCTTTAACCGGTTCTGTACTTGGAAATTTATTATTGGTAGGGGGGTTATCTTTCTTTGTTGGAGGTCTTAAATACAAAAGACAAAGTTTTAATGTATATGATGCAAGGCATAATTCAGCTTTATTAATATTTGCTGTTGTTGTGGCCTTTGTTATTCCAGAGATCTTTTCAATGAAGATGGACGCTGGCAAGACGTATCAATTAAGTATAGGTGTTTCTATTATTATGATTATCATGTACCTTGCTGCATTACTATTTAAGTTAGTTACGCACCGTGGTGTATATCAACATAAAAGTGACGAAGTAGCGCATGAAGAAGAGCCAGAGTGGTCGAAAGGGAAGGCGCTCCTTATTTTAGCGATAGCAACACTGGCAGTAGCTTATGTGTCAGAGGCACTCGTACATACTTTTGAAACTGTCGCAAAGTCATTTGGCTGGTCAGAGTTATTTATAGGGGTTATTATCGTTGCAATTGTTGGGAATGCAGCGGAACATGCGTCTGCAATTATTATGGCTTATAAAAATAAAGTAAATATTGCAGTCGAAATTGCAATAGGCTCTACATTACAAATCGCCATGTTTGTTGCTCCTGTATTAGTATTGCTATCTATGTTCTTCACGCAAAGGATGCCTTTAGTATTTACCATACCAGAACTTGTGTCTATGATTACAGCCGTTTTCTTAACGATTGCGATTTCCAATGATGGAGATACAAACTGGTTTGAAGGTGGCACTTTACTAGCGGCGTATGTCATTATGGGAATTGGTTTTTATTTATTATGAAAAATAGGCATAACAATTGCGCTCAGAGAAAACAATAAACGAAGTAGTATATATACCTACATAGGAAGGAGCCAGACAGGTGAAACGAGTATACAGCATATGTCTTTCAACTATGGTCTCGTTTATTTTATTATTTCCTAACATGAGTTTTGCAAAGACAACAGTAGGAACAAAAATGCCTTCATCTGTTTTAAATATTTCAAAAGACAATACATTTCCAAATGATGCGCAAGATTTGCCACGTTTGCAACCAAGTAAATTTGCTCAAGAGCTATTGAAAACGGCTAATATTAAAATTGAAAATCCAGACTTAATTCGGATGTTTAATGAAACGACAATTTCAAATGCGCCGCTTGCAGTAGGGTATCGGGCAAAAATTTATTTAGGTCAATGGGCTTTACATTATGAATCAGTAGACACATCGATTAATTGGGAATATAAACAAGTGAATCGAAATGTGTATGATAATCGCGGAGGAGACCGTTTATATCCACTTCGCTATAAGCAAGAAACACAAAAGACGGTTGAAGGCGATTTAACAGCAGATATGAAAGATGCTGCAGATGTGAAAAAAATGATGCTTCTCAAAGCACTTGAAAAAGTACAATTACCCCTTTCGTTTAAAACGACCATTGGTTATGGTACTGGACATGAGCGTGTGTATAATATTAGTCCGAGTCAACTCGGATATTTATACGCTTATACACCAGCAGTAAATGAAAAAGGAAAAGTAACATTTGGAGAAGTGTATCTTGTATTAAAGGGAAATCAAAAAAGACTTGTTGTGAAAAATATTACTTCTCAAGGAATTGGAGCTGCTATTCCAATTCATGATCATTTGTATTTTAAATTCATTTCTTCTTCCCACTCGCAATAACATGAAAAAACGTCAGCTTATAAGCTGACGTTTTTTTATAATGTAATGTTTGCTGTTTTTGATAAGAAATCTTCTGTCGGATAGTAGCTGTTTTTTACAAGAACATTTGGTCCAAGACATTTTACTGCAGGACAGTGACAGCTTAATGATTTTGCAGTTTTTGAAGCGCTCCATTTTTCATACGCTTCTTGTAATGTGTTTGTTTGTATGTTTCCTAGAAGTGGAACATCACCAAAATCAGTAACGATAATATTGCCATCAAAAATATTTACATTTAAGCGTGAACGACCATCTGGATCGTTACGAACAGTTACATTTTTGCTCTCTTGTAACTTTTTAAATGTGGCAATGTCTCGCTCGTCATCGCTACAAGCATAGAAAGGTAAAGTTCCAAATAACATCCATACATTTTCATCGCGAATTTCTAGTAAATGTTCAATCGCATCACGAATTTCAGCTTTTGTTAAAATCTCTAGATTACTCGCGAAGTCACTTGGATACATTGGATGAACTTCATGACGTTTACAGCCCATCTCTTCGACGATTTGGCGGTGAATATGTTCAATATGTGGTAGAGTTCTTTTGTTTAACATTGTTTCGGCAGATACAAGTACACCTGCATCTGATAGAGCCTTACTATTTGTAATCATTTTTTCGAATAATTTTGCACGTTGTTCGTAAGTAGGTTTACGCTCCATCATTGCAAATCCGCCTTCAACGAAGTCATCGATTGTTCCCCAGTTATGAGAGATATGCAATACGTCTAAATAAGGAATAATTTGTTCGTAACGTGCTAAATCTATAGTTAAATTAGAGTTGATTTGAGTGCGAACGCCTCGTTCATGGGCGTATTTTAAGAGTGGTGTTACATAGTTGTCGACGGATTTTTTTGAAAGCATAGGTTCTCCGCCAGTAATACTTAAAGAACGTAAATGAGGAATCTCATCTAATCGTTTTAATAAAAGATCCATCGGAAGCGGATTTGGGTCTTTCGGCTGTAACGTGTAACCAACAGCGCAATGCTCACAGCGCATATTGCATAACGTCGTCGTTGTAAATTCAACATTTGTTAATAGTAGTTTGCCGTACTCTTCAAGGTCCATATACGCTTCCCATGGATCGTAAGAAGGAGTAATCGGCTTCATTTTTTGTGATATCGTCATATGAAATACTCCTTTGACTATTGAAATAACAATTTGTCCATTCTCTATAATAGAAGAATATGTGCTTTTTATAAAGTGAAACTTTTTATCATGAAAAGAGAGAGGGCTTACATTATAGTGGATGACTATGACAAAATTGATGAAATTTCATGCCCATAGCAATCGTTTTTGCGGTATAATAAAAGCAACTCGAATTAAAAGGAGAGTGCCTTCATGGGAAAAGCAATTCAAGATAAAGATACACAATTAGTATATTTAAAAGAACGTTTAAATATGTTCATTGAAGTAATTGATACAATTGAACCCGAAGAAGTAGAATTAGAAGATGTAGATCGTCTTCTTGCAATGTTAGATGAATTAGAATTAAAATGTGAGCAATTTAAAAAAGACGAATAATATATTAAAAAGGCTACCAATTCCAATTTGGTAGCCTTTTTCTGTTCGGGTAATAGAAGGACGATAGAAAAAGAGGTATAATCAAGTTGTGAAAAATTTCATTTATGCTCTAATAGCGTGAAATAAATAGCTAAAGAGCATAACAATTGAATTTTCAGCTCATAACGTTTTGGTAGCGTTCACAATTGAGGGGGAAGTAACAATGGAAAAGCTTCAAGAAAGCATGTATCAACTAATTGTTGAAACGTCAACGAACTTACCGAAAGATGTTCGTCGTGCGATTCAACAAGCGAAAGAGCGAGAAAATGCAGGGACTCGTTCTGCGATGGCACTTGGCACAATTACAAATAATATTAAAATGGCCGATGATAACATCTCGCCGATTTGCCAAGATACAGGGATGCCAACGTTTAAAATTTATACACCAGTTGGTGTGAATCAATTAAAGTTGAAGGAAGCTATCTATAATGCGCTTGAGCGGGCGACAAAAGATGGTAAACTTCGTCCCAATTCTGTTGATTCTCTTTTTGGAGATAATAGTGGAAATAATTTAGGACCAGGTACACCGGTGATTAAGTTTGAACAATGGGAAAAAGATTATATTGATGCACGTTTAATCCTAAAAGGTGGTGGCTGTGAGAATAAAAATATTCAATATAGCTTACCGTGTGAACTAGAAGGACTTGGACGAGCTGGCCGTGATTTAGAAGGGATTCGTAAATGCCTTCTTCATGCAGTATATCAAGCACAAGGGCAAGGATGTAGCGCTGGTGTAATTGGTGTTGGTATCGGGGGAGACCGCACATCAGGTTATGAATTAGCAAAAAATCAATTATTCCGTACATTAGATGATGTCAATCCAGTACCAGAGTTACAACATCTTGAAGAGTACGTATTAGAAAATGCGAACAAGCTTGGCATTGGTACGATGGGATTTGGCGGAGAAACAACTTTACTTGGTTGTAAAATTGGCGTCTATAATCGTTTGCCAGCTAGTTTCTATGTATCTGTTGCGTATAATTGCTGGGCATATCGTCGCCTTGGTGTGAAAATCCATCCTGAAACAGGAGACATTATGGATTGGCTATATCAAGAAGGGGAAGATACACTTCAGCATGAAGTACAAGAAAAAACAGAGCAACGTGAGATTGTATTACAAGCACCAATTACAGAAGAGCAAATTCGTGAACTTCGCGTTGGTGATGTTGTAACAATTAATGGCATGATGTATACAGGTCGTGACGCAATCCATAAGCATTTAATGGATAATGATTGTCCAGTAGATTTAAATGGACAAATTATTTACCACTGTGGTCCAGTTGTTGTGAAAGATGAAAATGACAATTGGCAAATTAAAGCGGCAGGTCCAACGACAAGTATTCGTGAAGAACCGTACCAAGGCGATATTATGAAGAAATTCGGTATTCGCGCTGTCATTGGAAAAGGCGGTATGGGTGCGAAAACATTAGCGGCTTTAGAAGAACATGGCGGTGTATATTTAAACGCAATCGGTGGTGCAGCGCAATATTATGCTGAATGTATTAAAGAAGTGAAAGATGTTGATTTCTTACAATTTGGTATTCCAGAAGCAATGTGGCATTTACGTATCGACGGGTTTAAAGCAGTTGTAACGATGGACTCTCATGGTAATAGCTTACATGCAGATGTTGATAAAACATCACTTG
Organism: Bacillus sp. FSL L8-0199; assembly: GCF_038005705.1. Taxonomy (NCBI): domain Bacteria; kingdom Bacillati; phylum Bacillota; class Bacilli; order Caryophanales; family Bacillaceae; genus Bacillus; species Bacillus sp. FSL L8-0199. Next base: position 459,141 of record NZ_JBBOTS010000001.1, read on the forward strand.
AAAAATTAGCTAGCTTTAAAGAGCCAGTATTTAAGTAAATAAAAAATGCATCTCGAATGATTCGAGATGCATTTTTTTGGTATATATAGAAAAACATGTTCAGCATGAAAGAATGCGTTGCAACAGAAACTACAAGTACGATTATATATGGAAAGGAGACTATTTATGAAATATAAATGGTTATATATCGGTCTCATTTTTTCAATTATGATGGCACTTGTTCCAGTTTCAGCACTGGCTTATACAAATACTCCACATAACTGGGGAATCCCGCGTCCTAAAAATGAAACAGTACCAGATGCAGGAAAGTTATATACAGATTTACTACAAAAAAATGGCGGGTTTTATTTAGGAGATACGAAGAAAAAAGATATTTATTTAACATTTGATAATGGATATGAGAATGGATACACAGGGAAAATATTAGATGTACTAAAAGAGAAAAAAGTACCAGCAACTTTCTTTGTAACGGGACATTACATTAAAACACAAAAAGATTTATTGTTAAGAATGAAGGATGAAGGACACATTATTGGAAACCATTCTTGGAGTCATCCTGATTTTACAGCGGTAAATGATGAGAAACTTCGTGAAGAATTAACGAGTGTAACAGAAGAAATTAAAAAAGTAACTGGGCAAAAAGAAGTGAAATATGTACGTCCTCCGCGCGGTGTATTTAGTGAAAGAACGTTAGCTCTTACGAAAGAAATGGGCTATTATAATGTATTTTGGTCACTTGCATTTTTGGATTGGAAAGTGGATCAGCAAAGAGGATGGCAATATGCGCATAATAATGTTATGACGATGATTCATCCAGGATCTATTTTATTACTTCATGCAATATCAAAAGATAATGCAGAAGCACTTGCAAAAATCATTGATGATTTGCGCGAGAAAGGGTATCATTTTAAAAGTCTAGATGACTTAGTAAAAGGCAATCAACCGTAAGCATGTATGCTTACGGTTTTCTCATGCTATAATGATGTGTAAAAAGGATGGGGAAACGTATGTGGAGCGAGCATGTTACGTTAGAGTATCCGTATCATTTTGAAGAAGTATTAAAACGTTTATCTTTTGATCCTCTTAACGTCATTCAATTAGATGAGAAAGTTATTTATATCCCGCTTTGTATCGACGAGGAACAGGTTGTTGTTCGCTTACAAGGGATTGGTACTGTTCAAAATCCACAGTTTTGGATTTCTAGTCAGACAGGAGATCCAGAGAAAGTCATGAAACGAATGAGAGCCATTTTTCATTGGAATGAACCGTTTCAAGATATACAAAATCATTTTTTAAACACATCATTACGTCCACTATTTGAAACATATGCTTATACTCCAATTATTTTAGAATTTGATTATTTTGCTTGTCTGCTTCGCTGTATCATTCACCAACAAATAAATTTGAAATTTGCTACTGTGTTAACAGAACAATTTGTGAAACGGTATGGAACAGAGAAGAACGGTGTATTCTTTTTCCCCACTCCGGAAATAGTAGCAAATATTTCAATAGAAGAATTGAGAGAGCAGAAGTTTAGTCAGCGAAAGGCTGAATATATAGTAGGATTAGGTCGAAGTATTGTCAGTGGTACATTAAATTTAGCGAGTATAGAAAATGGGACGGAAGAAGACATTTCAGCACAATTGTTGCCAATTAGGGGAATTGGTGCATGGACAGTGCAAAACTTTTTAATGTTTGGGCTTGGACGGAAAAATATGTTCCCGAAAGCGGACATTGGGATTCAGCGTGCAGTGCAAGGTATATTTCAATTAGATGATAAACCTGATGATGCATTTTTAGAAAAATTGAAACAAGAGTGTGAACCATACTGCAGTTATGCAGCGTTATATTTATGGAAAAGTATAGAGTAGAGGTGTAATAATGATACAAAAGCAACATGAGAGTAAGTTGGAAGTTGGTCAAACGTTTCCTGTGACAATTAAACGTCTTGGGATTAACGGAGAAGGCGTTGGTTATTTTAAGAGACAAGTTGTTTTCATTCCAGGGGCATTACCAGGAGAAGAAGTTGTTGCAGAAACAACGAAAATTCAGCGTGGCTTCGCTGAAGCGAAAGTGAAAAAAGTTCGTAAAGCTTCACCGCATCGTGTGAAAGCACCGTGTCCAGTATATGAGGAGTGTGGCGGTTGTCAGCTGCAACATTTAGATTATAAAGAACAATTGAATCAAAAGCGTGATATCGTTGTACAAGCATTTGAGAAGTACATGAAAAATAGTATGGAAGAGAAAATTCGTCCAACGCTTGGCATGGAAAATCCATGGCATTATCGTAATAAGAGTCAATTACAAGTGGGGCGTAAAGACGAAAAGGTTATTACAGGGCTATATAAACAAAACTCACATCAGTTAATTGATATCGCTCACTGTATGATTCAACATAAAGCAACGAATGAAGCGACAAAAGTTGTAAGACGTATTTTAGAAAAATTAAATGTTTCTATTTACAATGAGAAAAAACAAAAAGGTTTAGTACGCACAATTGTAACACGTACTGCAGTTCAAACAGGTGAAGTGCAAGTTACACTTATTACAACAAAAGAAGAATTACCAAATAAAGAACAATTTATTGCAGAAGTACAAAAACAGATGCCAGCGGTTAAATCAATTATGCAAAATGTAAACTGGCGTAAAACATCTGTTATTTTTGGCGACAAAACATTTAAATTAGCTGGAAAAGAAGTAATTCAAGAAACACTTGGTGATTTATCATTTGAATTATCAGCACGTGCGTTCTTCCAGTTGAATCCAGAGCAAACCGTTGTTTTATATAATGAAGCAAAAAAAGCCGCTGCGTTAACAGGCGATGAGAAAATTGTAGATGCGTATTGTGGTGTTGGTACAATCGGTCTTTGGCTTGCAAATGATGCAGCGGAAGTACGTGGTATGGATGTAATTCCAGAAGCGATTGCAGATGCAAGAAAAAATGCAAAGCGTCACGGATTTACAAATACGAAATATGAAGCAGGTAAAGCTGAACAATGGTTACCGAAATGGGTAAAAGAAGGATGGCGTCCAGATGTAATTGTTGTCGACCCACCACGTACAGGTTGCGATGATAAATTACTGGAAACAATTTTAAAAGTGAAGCCGAAACAAGTTGTGTACGTGTCTTGTAATCCTTCTTCATTAGCACGTGATGTACAAGCATTAATGAAGAGCTATGAAGTGGAGTATGTGCAACCAGTTGATATGTTCCCGCATACAGCTCACGTAGAAAATGTAGTGAAGCTTGTTAGAAAGTAAAGTTTATTAATATTCCCTCATGGTATGAGGGAATATTTTCTATGAAGGAGAATATTATGCATAATTATAAATTAACAATTCAGTACGATGGCGCACGTTTTAAAGGATGGCAACGTCTCGGTAATAACGATAATACAATTCAAGGAAAAATTGAAAGTGTCATATCTGAAATGGTCGGAAAAGAAATTGAAATTATTGGTTGTAGTAGAACAGACGCTGGTGTACATGCTTTGAATCAAGTTGCTAACTTTCAAAGTGATGAGAAGTTAGTGGAACATAAAGTGAAAAAATATTTAAATCAATATTTACCTAATGATATTAGCATTATGAATGTGGAAGAAGTACATGATCGTTTCCATGCTCGTTACAATTCTAAAGCAAAAACATATCTGTATAAAATTTGGAATGAAGAGCATACAAATCCATTTATGCGTAAATACAGCATGCATGTGAATAAAAAATTAAATGTGAACAGCATGAAAGCAGCTGCGAAACATTTAGTTGGTTCACATGACTTTACTGCTTTTTCAAATGCGAAATCAAAGAAAAAATCTATGGTTCGAGAAGTATATACACTTGATGTGATGGAAGAGGCAGGGTTTGTACAAATTAGAGTAAGTGGTAACGGCTTCCTTCATAATATGGTAAGAAAAATTGTCGGGGCATTAATTGAAGTTGGATTAGGACAATTAGACGCTGAAGCAATTCCAAACATTTTAGAGGAAAAGCAGCGCAATCAAATTAATTGTCTTGCTGAGGCAAGTGGGTTGTATTTAGAGAATGTTGAGTTTTAATGGCAAATAAAAAAATCGGGCTAAGTAGCTCGATTTTTTTAGTATTACGAAGATTTCTCGTTTTTTATACGTAGCTTCAAATTCCAAAAAGCAGCAAGCATAATAGCTGCAAAGGAGCCACTAATTGTTCCTAATAGCTTTGCATAAGGAAAGCTACTCATATCACCATTAATGAATAACATTATACATAGAACAGCAGGGAGAAGGTATAAGTAGTGTAATAACTTTAATTTTTTATCATTACTCATATATATAGCCCCTTTCTAGCATGTTATATGTTTATTATAACATATTTTACCAAGTTATTTTTGCACTTGGAGACATGTTTATTTCATATGTGTAAATGCAGTTTTTTAATTCGATATTGTAAGTTTTGCCTACTTAATCCTAAAAATTTTGCAGCTTGTGAGATGTTGCCATGATTTTCTTTAAGAATTTGGTTAATGTAGTTCTTTTCCATTTTTTCTATTGTGTGTTTTAAAGTTTTAGGTGCATCAGTATTTTGATTAGTTAGTGCATGTTGCATATCGAATTCTGTTTTTATTCGTTCACGAAAGCGAGTAGGCATATGAAACGCTGTAATGATGGTTTCATCTTCTATCAAGTTCATGGAACCTTCAATTATATGTTCCAACTCCCGTACGTTTCCAGGCCAATCGTATGCATAGAAAAATTCTCTTACATTTACATCTACATCGGTTACATTGAGCCCAAATTGAGTATTATATTTTTCAATAAAGTGCTGAACAAGATCTGGAATATCTTCTTTTCTTTCACGTAAAGGCGGAAGACATAAAGTAACGACGCTTAATCGGTAATATAAGTCTTCTCTTAATCGATTATGTGCGATGGCTTCGAAAGGATCTTCATTGATAGTTGCTATAATACGAACATCAATTTCTTTTTCGTGTGTGCCTCCGATTCTTCGTATTGTTTTTTCTTGTATAGCTCGTAGTAACTTCGCTTGAAGTGCTGGACTTAATGAGTTGATTTCATCTAATAACAAAGTTCCTCCGTTCGCTTCTTCGAATAAGCCTGATTTATCTATTGCTCCTGTAAAGGCACCTCGATTTGTGCCAAATAGTAGGCTTTCCATTAAGGTATCAGGTATAGCGGCACAGTTTTGTGAAATAAAGGGTTTGGTTGAACGCTGACTTTCATTATGGATGCTTTGTGCAAATAGTTCTTTACCAGTGCCTGTTTCCCCTACGAGAAGTATGGAGGAAGATGTACGAATTACTCTTTTTCCTTCTGTAATGATTGATTGAATGGCTTCAGAATCACCAATTATGTGATCAAAGGTAAATTTAGTGCTTTGTTTTCGAGAAGGACTTATTTTTATCGTTTGTTTTAAGTTACTAATTTCTTTTGATATTTCAATAGCGCCTTTAATTTTTCCATTTTCTATTATAGGGAAAGTATCGTTAATCGTTGTAATTTCTTGTCCTTTATTGTTAAAATACGTTTGTTTTATATTTTTCTTTGTTTTTCCAAATTTTAATGCCTCTATAAGAGTACTATTTTTATTTTCTTCAAATGCAAATACCTCTAAAGGACTTTTATATAGCACATCTAAGCGATCCATTGATTCAATTTCCATCATTTTGCGGTTATAGACAATCGTTTTACTTTCCTCATTAATAATATGAATCCCGATATCGAGTTCATTGATTAAAGTTTCATATAGCATATTCATTTCAATAATTTGTTTGAAATTAATTTCTTCTGTATGCATGTAACATCTTCTCCTCATTTCACCCTATGAAGACTGACTTTTTATAATCTTATTAAAATTCTTATAAAATCGCAAAAAAATTTTGCTATTTTTCGTTTAAAACTTTTTAAATGATCGAAAAATTTTGCGGTTGTGCACATTTTTTTGTATGAAACTCTCATTTAATATATGAATTAGAGACTTGGTACGTATTTTGCATAAATAATATTCGAAATCTCTAGAGGGGAGAATATGAATTTTTACAGGATATACAACGTTTTGGTGTCAATTAATAAGAGGGAGGAATTTATAAAGTGAAGACAGTTATAGAAGGTGTGTATAGTCCTTGTTATGGAAAAGTAGAGAAGTTATTTGTTACGGAAAGTTCTTACGTATACGAGTGGGAGAAATTAGCGTTAATTGAAACAATAGATAAACAGAAAGTAGAAATTAAGATAGGGATCAGTGGTTATATTGAATCATTAGAAGTAGTAGAAGGACAAGCTATTGCTGATCAAAAATTATTAATAACAGTAAGGGATGACCTTTTAGTAACAGGCAGTGATTAATGTAAGTGACGTGTATTTTTGCTCTTTTCAATCATTATTTTTACAATGAATACTTTTAAAAACGCTTACATTAAATGGGTTGGCAAAGTGAAAAGGGGGGATTTATATGATGGATCAAAACCAAGGATTAAAAAGAGAATTGAAAAGTAGGCACATATTTATGATTGCACTCGGTGGAGTTATTGGTACAGGACTTTTTTTAGGGTCAGGTTATACGATTCATGAGGCTGGACCTGGAGGAGCAATTGTAGCGTATCTTGTCGGTGGATTTGTAATGTATTTAACGATGCTCTGTCTTGGAGAATTAGCTGTTGCGATGCCTGACGCAGGGTCTTATCAAACGTATGCGACAAAGCATATTTCCCCTGCAGCAGGTTATGTAGTGGGATGGATGTCATGGTTAAACTGGTCTGCTACGATAGGTATTGAATTAATTGCAGTTAGTATTTTGATGAAACGTTGGTTTCCTGATGTACCGTCATGGATTTGGTGTGTAGTGTTCGCGGTACTGCTCTTTGCTATTAATGCGTTATCTTCAAGAAGTTTTGCGGAAGTGGAATTTTGGTTTGCAAGTATTAAAGTAATTACAATTATTGCATTTATTATTTTAGGCGGGGCGGCAATGTTTGGTTTTCTAGATATGAAAGGAAATGAACCAGCACCGATGTTCTCTAGCTTTACTGATTACGGGGGACTGTTTCCGAATGGATTATCAGCCATTTTAATTACGATGATTGCAGTTAATTTTTCTTTCCAAGGAACAGAACTAGTTGGTATTGCAGCAGGTGAGAGTGAAAATCCAGAGAAAACGATCCCGAAGGCAATTAACAATACAGTTTGGCGTATACTTGTTTTCTTTGTACTATCTATTTTTATTCTTGCTGGACTATTCCCTTGGCAGCAAGCAGGAGTAATAGAAAGTCCATTCGTAGTTGTATTTGATAAAATTGGTATTCCTTATGCAGCAGATATTATAAATTTCGTTATTATTACAGCAGTACTATCCGTTGCGAATTCAGGATTATATGCAACTTCGCGTATGCTATGGTCTATGTCTAATCAAGGAATGATTAGTCCGATTTTTGGTAAGTTATCTAAAAACGGTGTTCCTATTTATGCATTGATTGTAAGCACAATTGTAGGTTGTCTCTCATTATTATCAGGTATTTATGCGGAAGATACAGTTTATTTATGGCTGCTTTCTATCGCTGGATTTGGAGCGATACTAGTTTGGGCATCTATTGCTCTATCTAACTTATTAGCTAGAAGGTCATACATAAAGCAGGGCGGGGATGTCAAAGACCTGAAATTTAAAACACCGCTGTATCCATTCGTACCACTGCTTGCGCTATTATTAAATGTAACAGTAATCGTTGGCATGGCCTTTATTCCAGAACAAAGAATGGCATTGTATTGTGGTATTCCATTTATGATTGTTTGTTTACTGTTTTATCGTGCTACAAGAAATAAGGGAAGTAATGTAGAGCATATTGAAAAGACAAATACAACGGAAGTAGAGAGTTTATAATAGTGATCAATTAGGAGACTGTAAAATTGTAAACAGTCTCTTTTTTTGTGAAAATAAAGCTGGAAACATACTATGTATGCAAAGGGGAATTAGCGATGAATCGAGAAATTTCGCAGTTGTTAAAACAAATAGATTCAAGGAAAGAGGAATTGTTAGAACTTACAAAAACATTAATTCGTTTTGAAACACCAGCACCGCCAGCGAGAAATACAAATGAAGCGCAAGAGTTTGTTGCAGAGTTTTTAAGAAAACGAAATTTTAGTATTAATAAATGGGATGTATATCCGAATGATTCGAACGTTGTTGGGGTAAAAAAAGGAATAAAAAGTGACTCATATAAAAGTCTTATTATTAATGGTCATATGGATGTAGCTGAAGTGTCAGCAGATGAGGCGTGGGAAACTGATCCATTTGATCCATTTATAAAAGATGGCTGGTTAGTTGGACGTGGCGCAGCAGATATGAAAGGTGGGCTGGCTGGAGCGCTATTTGCCATTCAACTTTTACAAGAAGCTGGTATTGAATTACCTGGAGATTTAATCTTTCAATCAGTAATAGGGGAAGAAGTTGGAGAGGCAGGAACACTTCAATGCTGCAGGCGAGGTTACGATGCTGATTTTGCAGTCGTAGTGGATACGAGTGATTTACATATGCAAGGGCAAGGTGGTGTCATTACTGGATGGATTACAGTGAAAAGTCCGCAAACGTTTCATGATGCAACGCGCAGACAAATGATCCATGCTGGAGGACGTTTATTTGGAGCGAGTGCGATTGAAAAAATGATGAAAATTGTGCAGAGCTTACAAGAATTAGAGCGTCACTGGGCAGTCATGAAAACATATGAAGGCTATCCATCTGGAACAACAACAATTAATCCAGCTGTTATTGAGGGGGGAAGGCATGCGGCGTTTATTGCGGATGAGTGCCAGTTATGGATAACAGTGCACTTCTATCCGAACGAAACACATGAACAAATAATAAAAGAAATTGAAGAATATATTGGAAAGGTAGCAGCTGCCGATCCATGGTTAAGTGAAAATCCGCCACAATTTAAGTGGGGCGGAGAATCAATGATTGTAGATCGTGGTGAAATTTTCCCTTCATTAGAAGTAGATAGGGAACATGCAGCTGTAAAAAAACTTAGCTTAGTACACGAGTCTATTTTATCAAAAAATGCAATTTTAGATATGTCTGCAACGGTAACTGATGGCGGTTGGTTTAGTGAGTTTCATATTCCAGCGATTATATATGGACCAGGTACATTAGAAGAAGCACATTCTGTAAATGAGAAAGTTGAAATTGAACAGTTAATTGAATTTACAAAAGTAATAACAGCATTTATATATGAATGGTGCCACACGAAAAAATAGATTTGTATAGTAAAATCGTACGAGTATGTATACTTGTACGATTTTTTAGTGAACTATTTCAGAGGTGAAAATAAACAACTGAAATAGTTCTTTATTTTGCTATGTCTTTCGTTTTATTTCAAGTAATTTCTCTTTTGCTAATTCAACGGCGATCGCATCATCTAAATAGCCAATTGGAAAGAGATAGTCGGGAATAATATCTGTCGATAAAATGAAATACAGTAATGCGCTCCCAAGAACTGCACGTTCTTCTTTTGAAATGGTTTCATTGCAAAATTGTTGATACATATCTGTTAATTGTTCAATAAAAGGACCAGCACTATCAATTTGCTCTAATTTGCTTGCGAAACTGTCATGAATACGTTTTTCGCCTTCTGTTGTCTGGGCATAGCGTTCGTAATTTTCGAGTTCTTGTTTTACGCGAGTTGTAGTGTAATCGAAATCGAATAAGTTAGAGGAGTGCAGCGTTTGCTGAATGGTATCAAGAGATGTGTACATATCTGTTTTTTCTTTATTTATGTGAGGAGAATCAGGGTACATTTCATCAAATAACAATTGGGGTGGAACTTGAAGACATTCTGCAAATTTTTGTAGATGTTTTTGTTTTGGCGGTTGTTTTCCATTAATAATTCTTGAGACTGTTGCAGGATCAATATTTGTAAGTATTCCTAGTTGGCGCATAGATAAGGCGCGTTCTTTTAAAAGTTTTTTTATTAATTTGCCAAGCCGATCATTCGGGTTTTCATTAGCCATAGTGTAGGCACTCCTTTTTTAGTATTGAAAAAATATTGAGCATTTATTACAAGTATATGAAACAGACAGGCACAGTTGCTCAACATTTTCATAATATGCATTGAAAAGTGAGAAAAAGGGGTGACTATTTATGAGTACAGTAGGCTTATTTTCAATTTTTTTAATCGGGATCGCTTCTAATTTAGATAATGCAGGTGTTGGAATTGCATATGGCATTCGTAAAATTCGTATTTCGTGGTTTAACAATTTTATCATCGCATTCTTTGGATTTTTATTTACTTTACTAGCTGGATTTTTTGGAAACTGGATTGCGTTATTTATTTCAGAGTTTACAGCAAATCTGATTGGAGCAATCGTTTTAGGGATAATCGGTGTGTTTATTTTGTGCCAGCCTTTCTTGGGTCAAAAAAATACTGCAGGTTCTAAAGATGATAATGTACTTATGGGCATTTTACGTAATCCGGAAAAAGCAGATTTTGATGGTTCTAAAACAATTAGTTTCTCAGAAGCAATTGTTTTAGGAGTTGCGTTGTCTATTAATAATATTGCAGGTGGATTTGATGCAGGGGTAACAAATTTAAATCTTTGGCTTACAGCGACTATTTCTGGGGTGTTTAGTTTTATTTGTATTAGTGGTTTTGCGTATGTAGGAAAACGATTTTTAGCAGAATACTTAGGGAAATGGGCGACAGTTATCGCAGGACTATTATTAATTCTTATTGGGATCGATCAGTTGTTGTAAGGAGAGTAGAAAACAAGGTTCGAGTATTTCCTTGGAAATACAGCAAGAGATTGCATATATCGACGTACTTTTCTCCATACTAATACGGATTTCTTTTAAGAAAGGGGGATTTGTATGGGACGCGGGAAAGCATTTGATCATAAGAAAAAAGGGCATGATCATCAACCACCTAAAGGTGCGTTCATTCATAAAGATGTAAATGAACATACTTTGGAAGAGGAAGAGCTACCAGTAAATATTGAGGCGTATAAAAATAGTTTGAAAAAACATTAAAAGCACCTACATAGGTGCTTTTTTACCGTATATCTTCAATTAATTGTTCGGATTCTTCATGCATACTGTACTCACTTAATACTTGAATGCAAAGCCACTTTAATTCCTCAATCGTATGCTCAAGTTCTTCAGGAAGCACATGATAAATGTCTTCAAGTCCCATCCCGAAATGAATAAGTTCAAGTACTTGATCATCGATGTTCCGATCCATTAATAATTCAAGTACTTCTAAATTGAATATGTATCGGTGAGCTTCGTCGAGTGAAACAACTTTTAACTTCAAGCTTTCTACAATACTCAATATAAAAAGAAGGATTGTTTTTTCAAGAACAGGTTGTTTTCCCATTTGAAATATTAGTTTCATCTTTCACACCTCCACATATAGCGCTAGGTTGTACTATATTATTCAGGAGGGGGGAACAAATATGCATGATATAGAGAAACTTTCAGCACTGTTTTTGTAAGAGGATTGATAACTGACAAAAGTGAGGTTTTGGCGAAATAAAAAATCCTGCTAGTATAGCAGGATAACTCACGATTAAAAAATGCTCCAACCTTCTTGAGCAGAAAGAAGTTCAAGAATTTTAAAACCGGCAATACTATTTCCGTTTGCATCTAAAGCTGGTCCGAAAATACCGATTCCCATGTCTCCTTTTACGCAGCCAAAAATACCACCGGCTACACCACTTTTTGCAGGAATACCAACACGAATTGCAAATTCACCAGATTCGTTATACATACCACATGTGACCATAAATGTTTTGCAAATTTTTGTAATATGCTTAGGGATAATTTGTTTTTTCTTATATGGATCATATCCATCCATTGCAAAAATTAAGCCGATACGTGCTAAATCGATGCAGTTTACTTCAACTGCGCATTGACGAGTATATAAATCCATAAGTTCTTCAATATCACAATCGATAATTCCGTTTTGTTTCATATAATAACAAAGTGAACGGTTTAGGTAAGCTGTCTCTAGTTCTGAATCGGCAACTTTAGAGGAATAATTAATAGTAGGATTATCTGTTATTTCACGTACAAAATGAAGAATACGTTCCATTTTTTCCTCGTTATCTTTTCCTGCTAGCATGCTTGTAATAGCTAAAGCCCCTGCATTTATCATTGGATTAAGGGGTTTGGATGGACTTGTCGTTTCTAACTTAATAATAGAATTAAATGGGTCACCCGTTGGTTCCATTCCAACTTTAGAAAATACATATTCTTCACCACGGTCTAAAAGGGCAAGGGCAAGTGTAATTACTTTGGAAATACTTTGAAGAGTAAATAGTGTTTGTGAGTTGCCTGCATGGATATATTCTGTTTCTTTATGGAAAATGGCAATCCCTAAATCGTCTGGATTTGCATTTCCTAGTTCGGGGATATAAGTAGCAAGTTTTCCTTTTTTCGTATATGGTTTTACTTGTTCTAACAACTGTTGTAAGTTGTTTGTTTCAATGCACTGCATAGTACCAACGCTCCTATTTTGAATTAACTAAGTTTACTTTTCCCGATATGCTCGGAAATAAATAATAACATGAAAAAGTGGAATGATAAAACGAAAGTTCAATGTGCTATAATAGGTCTTTCGTTTCGAGTATTCTGTATTTTAAAAAGGAGAATTTTCCTTTTATATAACAGTTTGGAAATAGGAGATTTATCCATAAAAAGTTCAGAAATAAAAACTACACATCTATACAACTATATGTTATTATGGTTATGTAATAGAAAGCGTTTTCTAAAGCGTACTTATAATGATAACGATTTCATAAATTTGATTAGGGGGAATTAAAATGTTGCAGTTTTTACAACGTATTGGTAAAGCTTTAATGCTTCCGATCGCAGTACTACCAGCAGCAGGATTATTGCTTCGTTTAGGGCAACCAGATGTATTTGATATTCCTGTTATGGCACAGGCCGGCGCAGCAGTTTTTGATAACTTAGCACTTATTTTTGCAATTGGTATTGCAATCGGTCTTTCAGTGGATGGTAGTGGTGCAGCAGGTCTTGCAGGTGCAATTGGTTATCTTGTTATGAAAAATAGTATTGATGCACTTAGCAAAGGGTATTCAACTGCTGAATTACAAGATAAATTAGGTAAAGTCCAAGATTTAATAGGTAATAGCGCAAATGTAGATCCATCTAAGCTTGCGGATACAATGACACAAGTATCTAAGGCTGCTGAATTATCGACTAAAGTAGATATGAAAGTCTTAGGTGGTATTATTGTTGGTGTTATAGCAGGACTTCTTTATAATAAATTCCATAAGATTAAACTTCCAGAATGGTTAGGTTTCTTTGCTGGAAAACGTTTCGTTCCAATTGTTACATCAGTCGTGATGCTGATATTAGGAATTCTATTTGCACAAATTTGGCCAACAATTCAAAATGGTATTGATGCATTAGCTCATGGAATTGTTAATTTAGGTGCAATTGGTTCAGGATTATTTGGTTTATTAAACCGTTTATTAATCCCAATTGGTTTACACCACGTAATGAACACATACTTCTGGTTTGTATTTGGGGACTTTACAAATGCAGCAGGTAATGTTGTTAATGGTGATATTGCTCGTTTCCTTGCAGGTGACAAAACAGCAGGTATGTTTATGACTGGTTTCTTCCCAGTTATGATGTTCGGTTTACCAGCAGCATGTTTCGCAATGATTGCAGCTGCTAAACCAGAAAAGCGTAAAGCAGTTACTGGTATGTTAGCTGGTCTAGCATTAACTTCATTCTTAACTGGTATTACAGAGCCTATTGAATTCTCATTCATGTTCTTATCACCAGTATTATATGGTATTCATGCTGTACTAACAGGTCTTTCTTTATTCATTACAACATCGCTTGGCATTCATGATGGTTTCTCATTTAGTGCCGGTGCAATCGATTACGCTTTAAACTTCGGTATTGCAACAAAACCAGTCTTACTAGCAGGTATCGGTTTAATTTACGCAGCAATTTATTTCATAGTATTCTACTTCTTAATTAAGAAGTTCGATTTAAAAACTCCTGGTCGTGAAGATGACGATGAGTTAGTTGAAGATGGTGAGGCACCAGTTGCAGGTTCAATTGGTGAAACTTATGTAGCAGCTTTAGGCGGAAAAGAAAACTTAACAGTTATTGATAACTGTGCAACACGTCTACGCTTACAAGTAAAAGATGCTGGTCAAGTAAATGAAGCAGCATTAAAACGTGCTGGTGCAAAAGGTGTTATGAAATTAAGTAATACAAGTGTCCAAGTTATCGTAGGTACAAATGTTGAATCTGTTGCCGATGATATGAAAAAACACGTATAAATAATGAGATAAGAGGATGTCCAAAAAGATTGATAACATCAATTTTTTAGAGGATATCCTCTTTTTTTGTTAATAATTTAACGGGAATCTTACTTTTGTAAATTTTCTTTTTCTTTTTTGTACATATAGGTTGGTAATATGTGCAGTGCGTGATAAAGTAGGGATGATATAGAGTGGATTATCCATAATCTACTAAAACGAATCTTTAGTAAAGGAATTAAATTATTGGTGAGTAAGGGGAAAAAAGCAATTATGGATCAGGAAAAAAATAATGCGAATGGGAAAGTACGTCGGCCGATTGTATACATAAACAGAACAATCATTCTCGTCTTACTATTATCACTTGTATATTTCATGTATACAAAAATTGTTGCGCATAATAAGAAAGAAGAAACTTTAAAAGCGGCAGCAGAAATGAAGAAACAAGAAGAGCTAAAAAAGAAAGAAGAAAAAAAGAAACAAGAAGTACAGAAGCAAAAACAAAAAGAGCAGGAAGAACAAGTGAAGCAAGCGCAAGCTGTGGAGAAGCTTCCCGAGGGACCACCTCAAGAAATTAATGAAAACGCTCAATTGGACCAGTATTTACAAAACGCAGGATTTAGCGGGACAGCTGTTATTGTGAAGAACGGAAAAGTTCTTTTGAATAAAGGGTACGGTATGGCAAATAAAGAACAGAAAGTACCGAATAATTCAGAGACGACTTTTTATATTGGTTCTATTTCAAAGGCATTTGTAGCAACTGCTATTATGCAGTTGAAAGATCAAAATAAATTACAAGTAGAAGATACTGTTGCAAAGTATATTCCAAATTTTCCTCAAGGTAATAGTATTCAGCTAAAACATCTATTAACACATACATCAGGGATTCCCGAATATGAGCAGGGAAAAGAAGATATTTCTCATGAAGAACTGATAAAGCGGATAGGAAATCAAAAGCGTATTGGTGGTCCAGGAGAGAAGTGGAAGTATTCTGATTCGAACTACTCTATACTTGCATACATTGCCGAGAAGGTAAGTGGACAGTCGCTCGAAGAATATATTAAACAACATATTTTTGCTATTGCGGGTATGAAACATTCTGGTTTTGGTACAGCGTTAGAACAAACAAGATTCCCATCAACGGGTTATAAAATAGTAAATAATAATATGACAACACCTAATATTCCGAGCATGTCACAACTATATGGTTGTGGTGATATATACACAAGTGCGCATGATTTATATTTATTTAACGAAGCACTATTCTCTGGTAAATTAATTTCAAAAGAGAGTTACGATCAAATGTTTACGGGTGGAAAAAAGGATTACGGGTTTGGATGGTACGTAGACCCAGGAAGCTATTCGAATCACGGTGTAATGCCAGGATGGAATTGCTTAAACGGATTTAGTAAAAATGGTAGTGTATATGTTGTTTTATTATCTAACATTCAAAATAACATTAAATCATTTGGTAAAGTGAATAACGATATTTATTCGATATTGCGGAATATTGAAGTGTAAGAAACTATCCTTTTGGATAGTTTTTTTTATGCCTTGAACTAAATATTTCTTTTAGAAAATGTATGTCTTACCTATCACAAAAATATCTATTTTGTATACATTAAGATGTATGGATGTGAAATTTTATAATCTAAAAATAATAGGAGGAGAAGTGTATGTGTCTGTTCAGAAAATATTGGCATAAATTATCGAGATTGTTTAATAGGCAATTAGATTATTTTTTAGATAATAAGTTATTACCTGCTGTGGAAAGACTTTTATTTTCACAAAACTTCGCGAGATTTATTCAAAGAAACTCTAAGCAAGCTACTGAAGAAGTTATTGAATCAAGTAGATTTCAATCTATTATTTGTAACATTTTAAAAGAATGTACTACATCACCTTTTAAAGAAATTGCAGAGCAGTATTTAGGTAAAAACGTAGAAATTACTGTGACAGTGGGACAGTTAACAGGCGTTATTGTAGCAGTTGGTGATGACTTCTTAACATTGCAAGAAGGAATAGGAACAGAAGTTTTATTACCATTTACAAGTATTATATCAATTAAAGAAGCGTAAGAAAGGAGCGTTATATATGTTATTTACTGATGAATTACGTAACCATGTTGGGGAACTAGTACAAGTTGTGACAGCTGTAGAAATCATTGCAGGCGTTCTTTTATCTGTGACGGATGGGGCAGTAATTGTTCGTACTTCTCCTTCTTATGGACCACCAGAAGATGTAATTGTGCGTATTCCTATTATTGCTTATGTTCGCTTGGAAGGGTAAGAGTGATACAAGTATGAGAGTGTCAGTTGTTATTCCAGTGCATAATGAAGCAAGTACTTTATCAAAAGTTTTAGGAGAAGTAAGAAAGCTCGAACCATATGAAATTATCATAGTAGATAATGGATCGACAGATGGTACGAAAGAAATAGCGCTACAGCATAATTGCCGTGTGATTTATTATAGATATTCCCTTGGTAATGATGTGGGACGGGCAATTGGTGCTAGAGAAGCAAAAGGTGAAATTGTTTTATTTTTAGATGGTGATATCGTCATGAAAAGTGAAGAATTATACAATTTTATTAAAGGAATACAGCAAGGACATGAGATTGTTTTAAATAATTTAACATGGTCCGTTTATTTGAAGATGAGACCGCATTATACGACGGTTGGAAAATATATGTTAAATCGTTATTTGAACAAGAAGGAGTTTGTTGTAGGATCTTTAATTGCAATACCACATGCGATAAGTCGTAAAGTGATTGAAAAACTGGGGTGGTGGAATTTAGCAGATCCAGCATTATTTCAAGCAATGGCGATGTCTAGAGGAGTAGATATTTCTGATATGGCTTCAGTTGATGTCATTTACACAAATAAAGTTCGTCCTGTCCATACGGGCACATCACCTGGCTCTCCTTATCCGAAAGCGACTAGTCGTATTATGGGTGATCATTTGCGTGCTTTACAATACGTAATCGAAACATACGGTAATCGCGGTGGTTTTTCAGAGGACAATAGAGATAGAGCGTTTGTAGGAAAGTATAAACCAGTTTTATTACAAAAGAAAAAAGCGAAATATAGTGCCATTATCCCGGTATCAGAAGAAAAAATAACTATAAGGTCTGTTATACAAGAAGTGAAAGAAGCAGGTGTAGATGAAATTATAGTTGTCGCGAATGGAGCAGATGTTGAGACTGTTAAACAGGCAAAGCTAGAGAATGTTATTGTAGTTGAATTTACGAAGGCGCTTGGACATAATGTAGCAAGAGCAATAGGGGCCATGCATGCTACGGCAGATATTTGTTTATTCGTTGATGGTGATTTTGTTATTCCAGCAAAAAAACTCACTCCATTTTTACATGCTGTTGAAGATGGAAATGACGTGGTGTTAAATGATTTACAATGCTTATTAGATATGTTTCATCCAGCAGATCCAATTAGTATGGGAAAATACTTTTTGAATTTGGTAGCGAAAAGACCAGATTTATGGAATAACTCACTAACTGCTGTACCACATGCCATGCATAAGAAGGTAATAGAGAGAATAGGATATGACTCCCTTATCATTCCGCCATTAGCACAAGTGAAAGCTATTTTAGAAGGATTCTCTATTACAACAGTAGAGTTAGTAGATGTTATAAAAACAAATCGAGTACGTCCAGAGCAACACGAATTTGTAAATGGGCGTATTTCAGCGTTTGATCGTATTTTCGGTGATCAACTTGAGGCGGTTACGTATTTATTACAACGTACGGACGAACGTGGTGGCTTTACTGATGGAGATAGAGATAGAGATATCATTCAACAATTGAGAAGGGAAGAAGAGAATACAAATGAATAGTAGTAAAGTAGCTATTATTGGGTTAGGGTATGTTGGCCTTCCTTTAGCGGTACATTTTGCAGAAAGAGGGCATACAGTACTTGGATTAGATAAAGATATTAGAAAAATAGACTCAATTATAAAAGGAGAAAGTTATATTCCAGATGTTTCTTCTAAAGAGATACAAAGTTTATTGACGAAAAAAAAATTAACAGTAAACACACCGGATCAAGGCATTGCTGATTTTCAAAATAGTGATTATGTTATTGTCACCGTCCCGACTCCAATTAATGAACAAAGAGAACCAGACTTAAGTGCCCTCATTTCAGCTTCGCATTATATACAACAAAACCTTCAAAAAGGACAAACCTTCATTTTTGAAAGCTCCACATATCCAGGCACACTTGAAGAAGTCATCCTACCTATTATTTCTCAAAATAGTAACAAGGTAGGGGAAGATTTCTATATCGGATATTCCCCTGAGAGAATTGATCCAGCAAATAGTCAATATTCAGTTCAAGCTATTCCAAAAGTTATTAGTGGACAAACAGAAAAGTGTAGACAAAAGGTACAGGATTTATATAGTACCATTTTTGACGAAGTTGTACCTGTTAGCTCTCCGAAAGTAGCAGAGATGTGCAAGCTATTTGAAAATATTCAGCGCTTAGTTAACATTTCTTTAGTAAATGAACTAAACACACTATGTGAAAGTTTAGGAATTGATTTTTATGAGGCGCTTGAAGCCGCATCTACAAAACCGTTTGGATTTACCCCATATTGGCCAGGACCAGGAATAGGAGGACATTGCATTCCAGTAGACCCTTTATATTTTCAATGGAGAATAAAAAAGAATGGGGCAATTAGTCAATTAATTGAGGCAGCACATATAATTAATGAAGAAATGCCAGAGAAAATAGTCCGAAAAGTAAAAGGCATGGTGCAATCACCTGCATCAGTTTTAATTGTAGGAATTGCTTATAAGAAAGATGTAAATGATTTGAGAGAATCACCAGCGTTACCGATTATTCAATTATTAAGAAATCAAGGATACGAGATAGAATATCATGATCCTTATATTTCTTTCGCGGAAATTGGAGATAAGGTGTATCAATCTGTTTCTTTAGATGAAGAAAAAGTTAAAAAAGCGGATTGTATTTTAATTTTAACGGATCATTCTAATATTGATTGGAAGCTTTTTAAAGGAATGGACCGAGTAATAGATACACGCGGGATTGTAAAGAAGGTGAGTAAATGAGTAAGAAATGTTTAATTACAGGTGGGGCCGGATTTATCGGGTCGCATTTAGCTGAAGAGTTGATGAGAAGAGGTTATGAGGTCACTGTTGTGGATAACTTTTATAAAGGTAAAAATAAGTACCATGAAGAGTTAATGAAAAAAATCCGTGTTATTCCAATAAGTGTTTTAGATAAAAATTCTATTTATGAATTAGTAGATCAGCATGATGTCGTGTTTCATTTAGCAGCAATTTTAGGTGTGAAAACAACAATGGAAAAAAGTATAGAGCTCATAGAAACGAATTTTGATGGGACGAGAAATATTTTACAAGCAGCGTTAAAAGGAAAGAAGAAAGTAGTTTTTGCTTCTACTTCAGAAGTATATGGTAAGGCCAAGCCGCCTTTCTCTGAAGAGGGAGATCGATTATACGGGGCAACTTCTAAAATTCGTTGGAGTTATGCAGTTTGTAAAACGTTGGAAGAGACATTATGTTTAGGATACGCATTAGAAGGTTTACCGGTAACGATTGTTCGATATTTTAATATTTATGGTCCAAGAGCGAAAGATGGTCCGTATGCAGGGGTAATCCCGCGATTTATTAGTGCGGCTTTGCAAGGAGAAGACATTCTCGTATATGGAGATGGAAAGCAGACACGTTGCTTTACGTATGTAAGTGATGCGGTAGAGGCAACGATTCGGGCAATGGATGAGAAGGTAAATGGTGAGATTATTAATATAGGTTCTGAGAATGAAAAGAGCATAAAAGAAGTAGCAGAAGTAATTAAAAAATTAACGAATTCTTCTTCAAAGATTGTACAAGTGCCTTTTGAAAAAGTATATCCTTATGGTTTTGAAGAAATTCCAAATAGAAGACCAGACGTAACAAAATTAAAAGAGCTTGTTCAATTTCAAGCGAAAGTAACGTGGGAAAACGGATTGAAGGAAACAATTAAGTGGTTTCGTGAACAAAACAATGGCTAAGTCATTATCTGTTATTATTCCTGCATGTAATGAGGTCGATACGATTTCAGACGTTATTCAATCGGTAAGACCATTAAATCCAGTAGAAATTATTGTAGTAGCAAACGGTTGTAATGATGGAACAGAAGATGTTGCAGATCGTTTAGGGTGTAAAGTAATCAAACATACAGAGCTACTAGGGAACGATGTTGGACGTGCAGTCGGCGCAAAACATGCGATAGGTGATGTATTACTATTTATAGATGGTGATTTTGCTATTCAAACTTCAAAATTAAAATTATTCCTTAATCCGATTTTATACGATCAGGCAGATGTAGTTTTAAATAATTTGGATGCATTATTTTTAAAAAGGCAAAAACCTACTTCTATTACAGTATGGCGCCAAATATTAAATGCAATGTTAGAGCGTGAAGAATTAAAAATTAATTCTTTATTAGATGTACCTCATGCGCTGACGAAAGAAGTCGTTCAAAGCATCGGATATGAATGTTTTGTTAATCCTATTGTGGCTCATTTACGCCTACTTCAAAGTAAATGGAGAATTAGTCGTCATTGCGCCATTGACGTTATTACGCCAAATAAATTTCGTCCATTCCAGCATGCTGCATATGGAACAAATCTTTCCCAATCTGAAAAAAGAATGATAGGTGATCATATAGAAGCAGTAGCGGCACGGATATTAAGCAGTGATGAGCGCGGAGGATATTATGATGGAAATAGGAAAAGGGATAGTGTCTATCATACTTTAAGTTTTGAAGAGTTTTATCAAGGATGGGGTGTCACATCTAATTTGTATAAAGGAAAGCAACTATCTGTTGTTATTCCCGTACAAGATGAAGAGAAAACAATTGGAAACGTTATAGAAGAGCTTCGCAAAATTGAACCCTTCGAAATTATCGTTGTCGTAAATGGTTCGTCAGATAAAACGAAAAAAATTGCAAAAGACAAAGGGGCAACGACAATTGTATATAAAGAAGCACTCGGAAATGATGTAGGGCGCTCACTTGGAACGTATTTTGCAAAAGGAGAAATTGTGTTATTTATAGACGGCGATTTTGTTATTCCAGCGAGTGAGCTATATCCTTTTGCAAAAGCTATAGCAGATGGAAAGGACGTCGCATTAAATGATTTAAATCATTATTTAGATTTAAGAGTACCGCTTCATCTTGTAACTGCATTTAAATATGCACTAAATTTAGCTTGTGATAGAAAGGATTTAGGGGTAGGCTCACTTATTGCGGTACCTAATGCATTTAGCCAAAAGTGTTTGAAAGCAATTGGGTATAAATCTTTATTGTCACCTTGTGTAGCACAAGTGAAGGCTCTTCTTTCTGGATTTGAAATTGCATGTGTATATCGTGTTGAGGTTGATAAGATGAATCGTATTCGTCCCAGTGAACATTTCGCAAAAATAGGTCACCCTCCAGCTGTACTTCGAATTATAGGTGATCATATAGAGGGACTAGAGCAAATAATTGCATTAACAGACAATCGTGGCGGATTCTATGATGGCAATAGAAAAAGAGATGTTTTATAGAAGTAACAAAAAAAGTGTACAACATGTGTACACTTTTTTGTTCTGTTATAAAAACTATAACAGATTAGGAGATAAGAGTATTACAGCTCTACAATGGGTATTGTTCTTATATTACAAAATAGGACTCGTATATAAGGGTACCAAAAAAATACAATTAAGGAAAGAGTTAATTTTAAAGACTTTTAAATGAAGTTAACACTATATATATAGTAGTTTGCTCAACATTTCACAAACATGTCACAACTATTTCGTTCACTTTCGTAAAAAAGTAGTATTCTAAGTGTGTAAGCTGTTATATAAAAAATCTTAGTCCTGTACTAATCAAAAATGGAGGAGATTAGGATGACTCAAGTATTAGAAAATGTTAAAAACGCATGGGAAAACTTTAAAGGTGAAAAATGGAAAGCAGAGATTGATGTTCGCGATTTCATTTTAAATAATGTAAACGTTTTCGAAGGGGACGAATCTTTCTTAGCAGAAGCAACTGAAGCAACGAAACAACTTTGGGATCAAGTAATGGATTTAACAACAAAAGAACGTGAAAACGGTGGCGTTCTTGATATGGATACAAAAATTGTTTCTTCTATTACATCACATGACCCAGGATACTTAAATAAAGATATTGAAAAAGTAGTCGGTTTCCAAACTGATAAACCGTTTAAGCGTTCTTTACAACCATATGGTGGTATTCGTATGGCAGAACAAGCTTGTGAATCTTATGGATACGAAATGGATAAAGAACTTAGTCGTATTTTTAGAGATTGGAGAAAAACTCATAACCAAGGTGTATTTGATGCTTATACACCAGAAATGAGAGCTGCTCGTAAGTCAGGTGTTATTACTGGTCTTCCAGATGCATACGGACGTGGACGTATTATCGGTGACTATCGCCGCGTAGCGTTATATGGGGTAGATCATTTAATTGAAGCGAAAAAAGCTGATTTAAATTTAACTGGCGGTGTAATGAGCGAAGAGACAATGCGTTTACGCGAAGAATTATCTGAGCAAATGCGTGCACTTCAAGAGTTAAAACAAATGGCTGCTTCTCATGGCTTCGATATTTCTAAGCCAGCAACAAACACGCAAGAAGCATTCCAATGGTTATACTTCGCATATCTTGCAGCAATTAAAGAGCAAAACGGAGCTGCAATGAGTCTTGGACGTACTTCTACATTCTTAGATATTTACATTGAAAGAGATTTAGCAAATGGTACTTTAACAGAAGAAGAAGTACAAGAAATTGTAGATCACTTCATTATGAAATTACGTCTTGTGAAATTTGCAAGAACACCTGATTATAATGAATTATTCTCTGGTGACCCAACTTGGGTAACTGAGTCTATCGGTGGTATGGCATTAGATGGTCGTCCATTAGTAACAAAGAACTCATTCCGTTTCTTGCATACATTAGATAATTTAGGACCAGCTCCAGAACCAAACTTAACAGTTCTTTGGTCTAAACAATTACCAGAGAACTTTAAAAACTACTGTGCGAAAATGTCTATTAAAACATCAGCAATTCAATATGAAAATGATGACATTATGCGTGCTGACTACGGCGATGACTACGGTATTGCATGTTGCGTATCTGCAATGAGAATTGGTAAACAAATGCAATTCTTCGGCGCACGTGCAAACTTAGCAAAAGCATTACTATATGCGATTAACGGTGGTAAAGATGAAAAATCTAAAGCACAAGTTGGTCCTGAGTACGCACCAATTACTTCTGAAGTATTAAATTATGAAGAAGTTATGCATAAGTTTGATATGACAATGGAATGGTTGGCGGGTCTATATTTAAACACATTAAATGTTATCCATTACATGCATGATAAATATAGCTATGAACGTATTGAAATGGCACTTCATGATACAAACGTTCTTCGTACAATGGCAACAGGTATTGCTGGTCTATCTGTAGTAGCAGATTCATTAAGTGCAATTAAATACGCAAAAGTAAAACCAATTCGTGATGAAAATGGTATTGCAGTTGACTTCAAGATTGA
Source organism: Bacillus sp. FSL L8-0199 (assembly GCF_038005705.1). NCBI lineage: Bacteria > Bacillati > Bacillota > Bacilli > Caryophanales > Bacillaceae > Bacillus > Bacillus sp. FSL L8-0199. The sequence continues at coordinate 483,006 of NZ_JBBOTS010000001.1, forward strand.
AGGAGATTTCCCTAAATACGGTAACAATGATGATCGTGTAGATGAGATTGCTGTAAATCTTGTAAAAACATTTATGAATAAACTTCGTAAACATAAAACATACAGAAATTCTGTTCATACAATGTCAATCTTAACAATCACATCTAACGTTGTATACGGTAAGAAAACTGGTAATACTCCAGATGGCCGCCGTACTGGAGAACCATTTGCACCAGGTGCGAACCCAATGCATGGACGTGATACAAAAGGTGCATTAGCTTCATTATTATCTGTGGCTAAATTACCATATGAAGATGCACAAGATGGTATTTCTAATACATTCTCTATTATTCCGAAAGCACTTGGTAAAGAAGATGATGTACAAGTACGTAACTTAGTATCAATGCTTGATGGCTATGCAGTAAAAGAAGGCCACCACTTAAATATTAACGTATTTAACCGTGAAACATTAATGGATGCAATGGAACATCCTGAGAAATATCCACAATTAACAATTCGCGTATCTGGTTACGCTGTAAACTTTATTAAATTAACTCGTGAACAACAAATTGATGTAATTAACCGTACAATGCATGAAAGCATGTAAATGAAAAAAGTGTCCCTTCGCTCTTAATATATAGCGAAGGGAGGCTGTTTCAATAAAGGAGGAAGTAACATGGTAAAAGGAAGAATACATTCTGTAGAGTCTTGTGGTACTGTTGATGGCCCAGGGATTCGTTATGTCATATTTACACAAGGGTGTTTATTACGTTGTCAATATTGTCATAATGCTGATACGTGGGAAATCGGTAAAGGTAAAGAAATAACAGTTGAAGAAGTGATGCAGGATGTGACATGTTACCTTCCATTTATTGAAGCTTCCGGAGGCGGTATAACAGTTAGCGGTGGAGAGCCATTATTACAGCTAGACTTTTTAATTGAGTTGTTTAAAAAGTGTAAAGAGGCTGGTATCCATACAACAATCGACTCTTCTGGTGGTTGTTATTCTGAGGAACCAGAATTCCAAAATAAGCTAGATATTTTAATGGATTATACAGATTTAGTTTTATTGGATCTGAAACATATCGATTCCAAAAAGCATCGTAAATTAACAGGGAAACCAAATGAACATATTTTACAATTTGCTCGTTATTTATCGGATAAGAATAAACCGATTTGGGTACGACACGTATTAGTTCCTGGTGTTACGGATAATGAAGAGGATCTACAAAAACTATCTAGCTTTATTCAAAGTCTGTCTAATGTTCAAAAAGTTGAAGTGTTACCATATCATAAGCTTGGTGTATATAAATGGGAGGCGCTTGGACACAAGTATCCACTCGCAAATGTAGAACCACCTACTGAGAAAAATGTAGAACATGCTAAATATATTTTACAAGCGGTCTAATCCAAATATTGGATTAGGCTTTTTGCTTTCTTTACAATAAAATCTAGAGTATATATTGATAAAAGAGTATACTGAAAGTAGAATATCCATAATTTTGTACGGAATAAATGGAGAAATTTACATAATTGTAAAGGGAAATCAAAATAGTAAAAAGAATTAAGAAGTAAAAGAGTGAGTATCATGGAATAGAGAACATTTGTAAGTTATTGCGAAAGCTCTTATAGGAAAGTATAATGTAAAGATATGAGCACAGATAGGATTAAGGGGTCAATCTTATATGCTTTGCATATCCACGACAGGTACATAGCTGAAAGGGAATTATTAGAATCTGTTTATGTAATTTTTAAGGAAAATGTTTTTCCTATTGTCGTATATGCAATATGGAGAAACAAAAAGCTAGGAGTGGATTTGTTTGATAAAAAACCCCAAGGTTTTAATATTAACTGCACATTACGGTAATGGTCATGTGCAAGTAGCAAAAACATTAGAACAAACATTTCGCCAAAAAGGAATTGAAGATGTTATTGTATGCGACTTGTTTGGAGAATCACATCCATTTATAACTGACATTACAAAATATCTATATTTAAAAAGTTATACAATAGGAAAAGAATTATATCGTTTGTTTTATTACGGGGTAGAAAAAATTTATGATAAGAAAATAGCATCTTGGTATGCGAACTTTGGAAGGAAACGTTTGAAAACACTTTTACAGGTGGAGAAACCAGATATTGTAATTAATACATTTCCAATTATCGCTGTACCAGAATTAAAGAAACAAACAGGTATTTCAATTCCTGTCTATAATGTATTAACGGATTTTTGCGTGCACAAAATATGGATTCATCGAGAAGTAGATCGTTATTTTGTTGCAACGGATCATGTGAAAGAATTGATGGTTGATATCGGTGTACCTGCGGAACAAATTGTTGAAACAGGAATTCCAATTCGGAGTAGTTTTGAGTTAAAGGTAAATCCAGAAATCATATATAATAAATATCAGTTATGTAAGAATAAAAAGATTTTACTAATTGTAGCAGGTGCTCATGGGGTATTAGGAAATGTAAAAGAACTATGCCAATCATTTATGTCAGTGCCTAATTTACAAGTAGTTGTCGTTTGTGGGAAAAATGAAGCTTTAAAACAGGATTTATTAAGTTTACAGAAGCAAAATTCCGATGCATTAAAAGTGTTTGGGTATGTTGAAAATATTGATGAATTATTCCGTGTTACTTCTTGTATGATTACGAAGCCAGGCGGAATAACATTAAGTGAAGCAGCAGCGTTGCAAGTACCTGTCATTTTATATAAGCCTGTTCCAGGACAAGAAAATGAAAATGCGATGTACTTTGAAAGAAAGGGAGCAGCAGTTGTCATTCGCGATGATAGTGAGGTTTTTGCAAAAACAGAGGCATTATTACAAGATGATGTGAAGCTTCTTCAAATGAAAGAAGCAATGAAAAGCATCTATCTTCCAGAGCCAGCTGGCCATATTGTAGATGCAATTTTGGCGGAAAATCATGCAGAACCGCGTCATATACCTATTAAATCACCTGCTCTTGCACAATCTTTTACTTAATATGAAACCCTCTTTGTATATGTAAAGAGGGTTCTTTATTATTTTTAAAGAAAATTTAGTGAGTTATCCACAAAAGGATTGCGCTTTCATTAAACAGTAAAGTCGGAATATTAACAACTATATCCACATTGTCCACAATTTTTAGAAAAATATCCACAATTAAAACAGCTGATATATGCTTTAATATAGAAAAATATTAAATGTTTTTGAAAATTACTAACAATTTCATCGGTTTTGTGGATAAAGTTGTCCACAGCAAAAAAGTCCCTTATGTATAAGGGGCTTTTTTGCTTACTTCTATCAGTCGAGAAAATTATGTAATGAAAATGAATAATTAGGGGGGAAACTTCTAATTATTCATTTTCACTTTAAATGCTTTTCGAGCGATATCCTGCTGCACGATCTGCTTTTTGAAATTCGCGTTGATAGAGAACTTCTTGTGTACTAGATAATGTGTTTTTTGCTTTATCACGTTTCTTTTTATCCATTACAAATCACCTCGTGTCTTAAAGTTACTATTTATCGTTTCCAAAGACATGAGGGGATATACGCATATGGAAAATGTTAACGATTGATTATCATTTCAGAAAATTTAGATTACGCTTCTTTTAATTGATGAGCATCTTGGAAGGTTGTATCTCGCATTGTAGCAAGTGTGTATTGATCTTTTGGAATTTCATATAAGTTATACACTTCTTCGTTTGCGTTAATTTCATCATATACGGCTTTTCTTGTTTCGTTTGCTAGATTCACATATTGCAGTTTTTCTGCAGCTTTAATAGAACGAATATTTATTTTACGAATACGCATGAAAATTGTTTCAATATCTAATTCATAGAAAAGTTCACTAAAAAATGAATCTTTTGCCAATTTGTTATAGCCTTTTCCATGATATGGTTTGCCAAGCCATGTCCCGAGAAATCCAGCTTTTTCTTGCACATCAAATAAAGTGATTGTTCCGATAGGGTTACCCCATTCATCTAAAATTGTGCGTGAAATTAATTCACCACGCTCTTCAGCTTCAATCGTTTGTTTCGTTAAGAATAAATATTCTTCATAAGAATAAGCCTTTTGACGCACAAAAGGGAAGACAGCTGGATCCACCATTAACTCGTATAGAACGTGGCTGTCGTGTAAGTCGCGTTTTTTCAACATACTAACTCCTCCTCACACGAGGGTAGCATGACGAAAAAACACCCCACCCTCGAAATTTTTATATCAATCTTTAAAAAATTTCGGGGTGGGAATCGAACCCACTAGAACCAGTTTCTAACGCTGGTGGCGCACCATTTGCCTTCCCCATTCATCAATTTGAAAATGATAATCACGACACAAATTGATTATGGTTTCATTCAGTTTATAATCGTATAATACTTTATCTAGTCAAAAAAATAAACTAGTTTTTTTTATTTTTTTTGTAAATTATTTTTCCATCAATCATAGTTAGTACAGGCTTGGCTAAATAATGGAAAGGATGATGAGTCCATAGCACGAGATCGGCGTCTTTTCCAACCTCGATGCTTCCAATTCTATCCTCTAAACGCAAATTTCGTGCTGGGAATATGGTGATTCCTTCTAGTGCTGTTTTCTCGTCTAATCCTTCTCTTACTGCAACAGCAGCGCAAACATTTAAATATTGAATGGGTGTATAAGGATGATCTGTTGTGATAGAAACTTCCACACCATTTTTTGATAATATATGGTAAGTATCCCATGTTTTATTTTTTAGTTCGATTTTAGAACGGCGTGTCAGAGTGGGACCAACTGAAACCTTCAAATTGTGTTTTGAAAGTTCTTCAACAATAAAGTGTCCTTCTGTGCAATGTTCAATGCGTAAATCGAGATTGAATTCTGTTGCAAAGCGTAGAGCAGAACTAATATCATCTGCTCGGTGAGCGTGGATACGTACGGGTATTTCACGACGTAATGCTTTTAGAATAGGAAGCATTCGAAAATCAGCTTCGTGCCCGTAATGTTGTGCTTCATAGAATGATTCCCGAAGTAACCCCATAATCCCCATACGTGTAATGGATTCTTTTGTTCCATTACTATGGACTTTTTTAGGATTTTCTCCAAAGGCAATCTTTAAACCAGCAGGTTCTTGAATAATCATATGATCAATACAAGTTCCAGCTGTTTTTATTACACAAGTAGTACCCCCGATAATATTTTGACTGCCAGGCATAACGTGAACGGTTGTAATTCCGTTTTGTACAGCGTCTTGAAAGGCAATATCGAAAGGATGGATTCCATCTAAAGAACGAATATGTGGTGTTGAAACTTCAGATGTTTCATTGGCATCATTTCCAGCCCAACCAGTACCTTCATCATAGAGACCAAGGTGAGTATGGACATCAATAAAGCCAGGTAAGAGATGGAGTGCTCGTGCATCTATAACGGTCATATCTTGAGTAGGTGGAATAAAAGGTTTGACCTCGGTAATTCGCTCTCCTGTAACGAGTACATCTCCTTGAAACTTTTGAGATGTAATAGGGTATACAATGGCTTGTTTGAGCAATATTTTCATAGGTACCTCATTTCTGTTACTTTATAATGCTAATGGAAGTTAAGGGAAAGTAACTGAAAGGTTATTTGTGTGGTAATGCTTCGGATCCTAGAAAATGAAAGTTTTGAAAGAGCCCATGTAAAATTGTGTTTTAGAAGTACTACATTGTATGCGAAAGTATATTTTGTAATGCATGGTCTATTTCTGGAAATGTGTATTGGTATCCATGTTCAATTGCTTTAATGGGTAATACACGTTGCCCTTCTAGTACAAGTATGCTCATTTCACCTAATAAAGTTTGAATGATAAAAGAAGGTACAGGCAACCAATGGGGCTTTTTCATTATAGTTGCAATGGTTTCTCCAAATTCCTTCATTCTTATAGGTGTTGGTGCTGTCATATTAAGAGGACCATCAATTTCTTTTTTGTGTATGATGAAATCCATCATACGAACGACATCGTCTATATGAATCCATGATAACCATTGCTTCCCAGAACCAATGGTGCCGCCGATATAGAATTGATAGGGAAGTAGCATTTTTGGAAGAGCTCCTTCATTTGTACCTAATACAACTCCAAATCTTGCGTAGATTGTTCGTATTCCGAGAGAACGTGCTTTAGATGCTTCTTGTTCCCATGAATATACTGTATTTGCTAAAAAGTCATTTCCAGGAGTCTCATGCTGTTCTGTAAAAGACTCTATTTCAGACGTTCCATAGTATCCAATAGCACTTGCGTTAATAAATGTGTGTGGCTTTGTATGGAGTCCCTGCAATTGTTTAATGAGTCCTTTTGTTGTTTGAATTCTACTGTTTAAAATGACTTTCTTTTGTTGCTTTGTCCATCTACTATTAATAGACTCTCCCGCTAGATTAATAACTACATCAATAGAAGAGAGGGGGAAGGTTTGTAAATCTGGTGTCCATTGAACATACTGAAGGTTAGGATCGGAAGTTTCAGTAGTTTTTTTTCGTGTGAGAATGTAAACAGTATATCCTTTTTGAATAAAAAAAGTAGAAAGGGATTTACCGATAAAGCCTGTACCACCAGAAATTGCGATTTTCACAAGTATTTCCTCCTCATTATATATATTCTTGAAAAGAAAAAATGTTCCTCGACTATGTTAAAATAATAGAGAGGTGAGAGTATGGCTGTCATTACAAAAATAGAAGTACAAAAACGATCGAAAGAACGATTTAATATTTATATTGATAAAGGTCAAGGCGAAGAGTACGGATTTAGTGTGGATCAAGTAATCTTAATAAAACATGGATTACAAAAAGGCTTAGAAATTGATGAAATCGAGTTAGGAAATATTTTGTACAATGAAGAAGTGCAAAAAGCATATTTACAAGCAATCTCCTATTTATCCTATCAAATGAGAACAAAACAAGAAATAGAAGATTTTTTACGAAAAAAAGAAGCGGGACAGGCCATCATCTCTGAAGTCGTTTCGAAATTATTACATGACCGATATATTAATGATAAAGAGTATGCTGTTTTATATACGCGAACGCAAAGTAATGTGAATCGAAAAGGTCCAACTGTTATTAAAAGAGAGTTATTAAATAAAGGTGTTCAGGATTTAATTATTACACATAGTTTACAAGAATATCCGAAGGAAAAGCAAATTGAGAATGCCTTGTTTCTCATAGAGAAGAAGAAAAAATCTTATCAAAAACATTCTTTTTTACAAATGAAACTAAAGTTAGATGAGATGCTTGTTCGAAAAGGATATTCTAGAGAAGTAATTCAAATTTGTTTGGAAGAATTGAAAGACGAAAAAGATGACGAAAAGCAACAAGAAGCGTTACACTATCATGGGAATAAATATTATGAGAAATATAAGAAGCATGATGGATGGATATTTGAAAACAAGATGAAACAAGCGTTATATCGAAAAGGATTCTCTATTGATGAAATCGAGATATTTTTGCAAATGAAACGCGAAGAGGAATGAGGAGAATAAGATGAATATGCCAAAACGCTACAGTGAAATGACACCGCATGAGCTAAGAGAAGAAATTGGCGCTTTGAAGGAGCAAGCAGTAAAAGCGGAGCAGCTTGGGATTGTCAATGAATTTGATGTATTAATGAGAAAAATGGCAATGGCTCGTGCTTATATGACGGATATAAACAAATTCCGTATTGGTGAAACATATGAATTAGTAGAAGAACCTGGTGTATTATTTAAAATTACGTATTTCAATGGGGTATTTGCTTGGGGATATAAGCAAAATGATAATGAAGAGATTGGCATACCAATTTCCTTATTGCAAGAAAAATAAAAACCAGAGAGCATATATCTCTCTGGTTTTCATCTTTGGTAGGCGTTAAAGGAGATAGGAGATTCTAAAATTGGCGTTTTTTACATTCATTTGCCAATATAATGAGAGACTGGGTTTGTTGCGTCTGTCCGTTAACTTGCGCTTTCGCATGTTTTGGACGAGTCCACGTATGGTTAAATAATTCAGAACGACTATCTAAGCGATCACGGTAGCTCATCTTTATCACCTCGTGTAGGAAGTTAATTTAATTTGTACTACTCTTCCTGCTGATTTGCAGCACGCATACGTTCTTGTGGGTGCGTGTTAATTGTGCCGTTAGGTCGTTTCGAAGCGAAGCGTGATTTCGCTTTCGGTTGACCGTCGATTTTGCTGTTGTTTTTTGACTCAGACCAAAATTCGGCTTGTTTACCCATTACGAACGCCCTCCTCATTATCGGTTGATACCTCTTTAAGAAGTATCAATTATAGAATGTGCAAAATTGAAGAAACTATCCTTTAGAAATGAAGGGATAAATAGGTAAAAGGAGATTATAATATGAATGATATTTATGAAACATTAACGAAAGAATTATTAGACAAGAATGACAAGCTTTCTTACGCACAAGCTCGTGCGTGGGTTGAGTTACTATGGGAAGATTTTCAAACAACTTATGCAAAATCAGGTCGTTATCAAGGCGATGAAATGACGGAACAAGTGGTACGATCATGGATTAATAATCATGGTGTACGCCTTCATGAAATGCGTACAAATAATCCGAAGTATAGTCATTTAATTAATCAAGAAGATCATTTGAAACATTAAAAAAAGCGACTTAAGTCGCTTTTTTTAATGTGGAAGTAATTCCAGTTTTTTTCGAAGCTTTTCTTCACTAAAGATCCATCCTGTATAGGAACTAATAATATTTAAATTGTGGTCGAGCTGAACGATTGCAACAAATGGATAATAATCTTTACTTCGATATCGTAAATCAATGAATCGTACTTCATAATAATGGTCATGATCAAAAATATCCCAGCGATATACAGGAGAGAAAGATAGAAAGGCCGAGATGTTTTCATCTTGTTTAGCTGCTCGCATAATATTATTGTCTGGGAACGGTACCCGATCGAACTTATCATATATCATGATGTTACCACGGTGCCATCTCGCAACGTAGTAATAATCAGCCGTAACGATTGCTAAATGGTAATGGTAAAATCGGTAAGAAGGAGAAATGATAATCTTTTCGACATTTTTGAAACGTTTGTGTACAACGCTTCTTATATTTCTGTGCATCATAATCCGTCCGATATAGTAAACAATCATTAATATATATGCCGCTAAAGCTGTATATCCCTTATGAGAACCGACGAGCATGCAAGCAATTGCAAGTATATGGATAAAGAAAATTACGGTATCGAATGTATTAATCACGCCGAGTGCGACCCATTTTTTTGTGAAAGGCCGTAATGCTTGTGTACCATAGGCATTGAAAATATCTACAAAGACGTGAAGGAAGACAGCAATAAATGACCAAAGCAGTAGATGAAGATATGGAGCGTCTGAAAAGAAGGCGAAAGAGATGCCACTTATAAGGAATGACCAAAGAATTACCGCAGGAATAGAATGAGTAATCCCACGATGATTTCTTATATATTTAGCGTTATTACGCAATTTTAAAACTGTGTCAATGTCAGGAATGTTGGAACCAGCAATTGTAGCAAGCATAACAGCTTGGGGGCCAATATCACTTTGTGCTATGGCTGGATCTAATGTTGCTAAGCTACCTAAAGTGATACCCATAACAAGGTGAGTGGCTGTGTCCATAGAAATCCACCTCCGTTTTTTATTAATGTAACTCTTTTTATTCGATACCTCAAGTCCTTTGCCTTCTATTTCCTGTATCATCTTACTTAAATTTTTTCCTAAAATCTTTATAATAGTACTTATATGCAAAAAAATGAGGGGGATCAAGTTTGACACTTGAAATACTAAACAATTTTAATATAGAGCAGTTTCAAAATGATTTAATTGGTTGGTTTGAAGAAGAACAGCGCGACTTACCATGGAGAAAGAATAAAGATCCATACCGCGTTTGGGTTTCTGAAATTATGTTACAGCAAACAAGAGTAGAAGCTGTAAAACCATATTACGCAAATTTTATGGGGAAGTTTCCTACACTTGAAGCGTTAGCGAACGCAGATGATGAAGAAGTATTAAAAGCATGGGAAGGTTTAGGATATTATTCTAGAGCACGTAATTTACATGCGGCAGTAAAAGAGGTAAAAGAAGTATACGACGGAGTTGTACCAAGTGATGTAAAGAAAATTGAAAAGTTAAAAGGAGTCGGACCATATACAAAAGGTGCTATTTTAAGTATCGCATATGGTATACCAGAGCCGGCAGTTGATGGAAATGTTATGCGTGTATTATCTCGTATTTTATCAGTATGGGATGATATTGCAAAACCAAAGACTCGAAAAGTTTTTGAAGAGATTGTGCGTGAAATTATTTCGATTGAAAATCCATCTTATTTTAATCAAGGTTTGATGGAATTAGGTGCACTAATTTGTATTCCGAAAAATCCAGCATGCTTACTTTGTCCTGTACGTGAACATTGCAGAGGATATGCTGAAGGTGTTCAAAAAGAATTACCAGTAAAAAGTAAAGCGAAAGCTCCTAAAATGGTACCTATTGTTGCAGGTGTACTTCAAACTGAAGACGGTCGTTACGTTATTAATAAACGTCCAAGTACAGGTTTGTTAGCTAACATGTGGGAGTTTCCGAATGTGGAACTTGGAGAAAGTATTCGAAATCAGAAGGAACAGCTTATAGATTATATGAAAGAAAAATTTGAGCTCGAGGTTTTTATTGATGAATACGCAATGAATGTACAACATACGTTTACACATCGTACTTGGGATATATTTGTATTTTACGGAAAAGTAACCGGTAATATTATTGATACAGATACATTAAAATTTGTATCAAAAGAGGTATTTGAGCAATTACCTTTCTCAAAATCACACCGTACTATTTATGAAAATTGTGTGGAGAAAATTACAATGCAATAAATAAAAAAGTGTTCCCAATCTAGGGAACACTTTTTTAATCGTAAGAAATTTTTGTCCCATGAGTCCAACTAGCTTCACCTTCTTGTAAGCCGCCTCTTGATTCGATTTCTACTACAATTTCTTTGTAAATACTTTGCCCTTCTACATTTAAATAAGGCAGAACTTGTTGTAGTGAGTGATGAAAATAAGCTAATTCATCTTCTTTCCATTCATTTTTTGAAATCATCGTTAGTTCAGTCATATCGCGTCCTATATACATATTTCCACCTCCATTTCTTATAGTTTGAATAAGTAACAAAAGATATATGCGGAAATTATTCAAAAGAAAATTACGGATAGCTTCTAAGTGAATTGGTTACATTATTGATTGTGGAGGTGAGAAAGATGAGTAAAAAACAACAAGGTTATAACAAGGCAACTTCTGGTGCTAGCATTCAAAGTACAAATGCTAGTTATGGTACAGAGTTTGCGACTGAAACAAATGTACAAGCAGTAAAACAAGCAAACGCACAATCAGAAGCAAAGAAAGCACAAGCTTCTGGTGCACAAAGTGCAAACGCTAGTTATGGTACAGAATTTGCAACTGAAACAGACGTGCATGCTGTGAAAAAACAAAATGCTAAGTCAGCTGCAAAACAATCACAATCTTCTAGCTCAAATCAGTAATGAAAGAAAAACACTTCTCTAATTCGGGAGAAGTGTTTTCTTTTTGCGTGGATCGTTGTAATGAAAAGAAAGCGAACGACATAACTTCTAATAAGTCAACAAATGTAGTCAAAGGAGAAGGAAGTTAACAATTAGAATTATGTAATTAGGAATAATAACTGATGAATAAGTCCAAAAGGGGGTAAGTAATGAACGATTTTGATAAGTTGGTAGGGGAGCAATTAGAGACGATGGATGAGTTGTTAAAGTTACAAGCACATCTAGAGAAGTATCAACAAATCGAAATGAATGAAAAAGATACGTGCGATAAAAAAGAACTGCATTTTATCCGCCAGGAAATATATAGAACAGAAGTAGCTTTGAAGATGTTACATGAGAAATTTGAAGAACAAACGAATAGTGTAATTCAATCTTTTACAACTGAAAAAATGATTTCAAATTTAGGATAAGATATATTGTTATCTTCAGGTGAAAAGTCCTTCTTTGTATGGAAATAGAGAAGGGCTTTTTCTATTACATGTCCTCGCTTATAAATAATGCAGTACAATCCCTATCTCTTAAGAAGAGTTGGGGCATAGTATTCAACGATAAACCTCCTGCATATTCAGTTTGAAAAATAGAGTCTTATCCCTTTAGTTTTAAAATTTCGACAAAAAAGTTATAATAGAAAAAAAGTGAATGCCGTTCAAAGGGCATTTGCAGTTGAAAGAAGGGAGCATATATGGGATTTCCCAAAGAAGGAGAAAAAGTACAAATACATAGTTATAAACATAATGGCTCCATTCATAGAATGTGGGAAGAAACAACAATTTTAAAAGGGACACAGAGTCTTGTAATCGGAGCGAATGATCGTACAGTAGTTACAGAATCGGATGGCCGAACATGGATTACTCGTGAACCAGCAATTTGTTATTTTCATGCCAACTATTGGTTTAATGTGATTGGGATGCTTAGGGAAGATGGCGTATATTATTATTGTAATTTAAGCTCACCTTTTGCGTATGATCCTGAAGCATTAAAGTATATTGATTATGATTTAGATATTAAAGTATATCCAGATATGACATATACGCTTCTAGATGAAGATGAGTATGAAAAACATAGTCAAATTATGCAGTATCCACCTGTTATTGATACAATTTTAAAACGAAATGTAGCACATTTAACACAGTGGATTCATCAAAGAAAAGGTCCATTTGCACCAGATTTCGTAGATATGTGGTATGAACGATATTTAATGTACAGAAATTAAAACAAACCTGCAGGGGGCTTCCCGGCAGGTTTGTCCTATTAGAGGGGGGATTATGTGCAAGGCATAAAAAGATATTTACAATTTGTTAAACCATATCGATGGCTTATTGCTATTACAATTATTATTGGACTAGTTAAGTTCGGTATCCCACTTATTATGCCGTGGTTATTAAAGTATATTATCGATGATGTAATTCAAGGCACGGGCTCACTTCAAGATAAAACATCTCAATTAATAACAGCGATTGGAATTGCTTTTTTTATTTTTGCGGTATTAAGACCACCGATTGAATATTATCGTCAATATTTCGCCCAACGTATCGCAAATACAATACTGTATGATTTGCGGAAGCATATTTTCGGTCACTTACAAAAGTTAAGTTTACGTTATTACTCCAATACAAAAACAGGGGAGATTATTTCGCGTGTCATCCATGATGTAGAACAAACGAAGGATTTTGTAATTACTGGTTTGATGAACGTCTGGTTAGATACTGCAACAATTGCTATTGCTATCATTGTTATGTTTTCTATGAATATAAAATTAACATTTGTTGCGTTATTGATTTTACCTATTTATGTAATTGCAGTGAAATATTTTTTCGGACGTCTTCGGAAATTGACGAAAGAGCGTTCACAAGCATTAGCGACGATGCAAGGGTATTTGCATGAACGTATTCAAGGAATGCAAGTGACACGTAGCTTTGCGTTAGAAGAGTATGAGGGGAAGCAGTTTGAAAAAAGAAATAATGAATTTTTAACGAAAGCATTAACCCATACAAGTTGGACGGCAAGAACATTTTCGGCAGTAAATACGTTAACCGATTTAGGTCCGTTACTTGTGATTGGTTTTGCAGCATATGAAGTAATTCAAGGGCAGTTAACGCTAGGAACGATGGTAGCTTTTGTTGGATATATGGATAGTTTATATAGTCCGCTTCGCCGCCTTGTTAATTCATCTACAACATTAACACAATCTTTTGCATCGATGGACCGTGTGTTTGAACTGTTAGATGAAAAATACGATATTGTTAATGTACCAAATGCGGTACAAACGAAAAAATTAAATGGAGAAATTGTATTTGACAATGTTTCTTTTCGTTATAATGCAGATGAAAAAGAGATATTACACAACTTGTCATTAACTATGCAGCCTGGAGAGAAAGTAGCGCTTGTAGGAGCGAGTGGGGGAGGAAAGTCATCTCTTGCTAGTTTGATCCCGCGTTTCTATGATGTTTCTGAAGGCGCGGTTTATGTAGATGGCATAGATGTAAGAAAGTACAATATGAGAAATTTGCGTAGTCATATTGGAATTGTACTGCAGGATAATTTATTGTTTAGCGATACAATTGGAGCTAATATTTTATATGGAAATCCGAAAGCTACAGAGAAAGAAGTGATTGCAGCTGCCAAAGCTGCGCAAATTCATGATTTTATTATAGACTTACCAGATGGTTATAATACTGTCGTTGGAGAACGTGGTGTGAAGCTATCAGGCGGGCAAAGACAACGCGTGGCAATTGCACGAGTGTTTCTAAAGAATCCGTCGGTACTTATATTAGATGAAGCAACTTCAGCATTAGATTTAGAAAATGAAAGGTATATTCAAGAGGCGCTTCAGACGTTAGCTGCTGACCGGACAACGATTATAATCGCACATCGATTAGCGACGATTACGCATGTTGATACGATTATTTACATTGAAGACGGTGAGATTAAAGAGACTGGTTCTCATGAAGAGTTAATGCGAAAAAGAGGATTTTATTACAATTTATATCAACTTCAACATATAACAGAAACAGCTCCTTTAGCATAAAAGGAGCTGTTTTTTTATTCGTCTTCTTTTTTATCATCGATTTGGAGTTCTTTTTCTGGTTTATGATATGTGTAGAAGCTATCTACAAGCAAATCTAAATGCTCTACTTCTTCACTATAGTTAATGATGGAAGAAATAAGAGGAAAGAGATGTAACCATGTTTTATATGCTTCTTCATCGTCTTTATTTTGATATTCCATAAAGATATCAATTAATTCTTGTTTACCTGTTTCAACTTCATCAAGCATTTCAACTGATTGTTGTTTTTTTGCTTTACCAATAAATTTTAATAAAACTTGTTCATGATAATGCGTTAATGAGTCAAGTTCGTTTTGGATAGATTCCTGAAATTCTTCTGGCATATAGCGCAGTTCATTTTCAGTACGGTGTAATGATTTTAACGTACTTAAAGCACGGCTTGTTGTCGCTAACATTTGTCTGAATAAAACGAGCTTACGAATTTTTGCGAACTTTACTTTTTTCGTATAGCTTCTTTCTTCTTTATACAGCAAATAGTAATGATTTAGTTTGATCATTTTTTCTTTCATACGATCAATATCAGTTTTTAGCGTTGTAAAATCAGAAGCCTGCCTGCTATTCATTCGAATCCATTTTACAATTTCTTCTGTATTATCAACGATACGATGATAAAGTTTTGTTTCATATTTTGGCGGCATAAATACTAAATTTACAAGTGAAGCCGCAATAATACCAATCATAATCGTCGCAAATCGAAGTAAGGCAAAACTAAAGAAATCTTCGCCTTGATACTCCATAATGGCGATAACTGTTACTAAAGCAATTGATATTGTGTTTTCTAATCGTAATTGTAATGTAAGAGCAATTACTAATATACATGTTAATCCAATAATAAAAGGATTATGTCCAAAAGCAGTAGCAAATGCGATAGCAAATATCGCACCAATTACATTTGCTTGAATTTGTTCAAGTGCTGTTAAATAAGAACGGTATACAGACGGTTGAACAGCAAAGATAGCTGAAATTCCCGCAAATACCGGACTCGGTAATTGAAGTAAAATACAAGCAAATAAAGCTAACGTGATGGCAATACCCGTTTTTAAAATGCGAGCACCAAGTTTCATACCCTTAATAAGATCCTTTCTCTTGTCATAATGAATGTACAACATGATACTATACATTCATTACAATATGTTAGCAAGTGATATTTTAGTGACGTTAAAAGAAATTAGTCTTCATTTTATCCCGCTAATTGTGAGTAGTAAGATTACTGCCTCAAAAATCAGAAGCTAGATGCCGGTAAACGCTCGATTGGTGTAGGCTAATTAAAGTTTCACTTTATAATTTTTCCTAATTCCTTTTAAACATCAGTTTTTAGTAAAAAAACCTGCTGAATTTCAGCAGGTCTCAAATTGTTATTATAGATTACTATGAGAAGCGTACTTCGTCAATTTTTTCTTAATAATGAAAATTACTCATTTTACTCTGTTGAGATAGATGGGTCTGCCTGTTCTTTTTTCGGGATAATCTCAAAAAACTGGTTCTGTATATCATCTAATAATGCTGTTAATAAAGCAACTTCCTCATATTGCTCATGTTCGTTTAGTACACGAATATAGTCTAGCAATAATTCAGTTACATCTTTCAAACCATTTTTACTAATTGGTTGTAATGTAACATTTGCCCCTTTTGCAATTCTTCTTTTTAAGGCCTGTTCTGTTAGGCCTAAGTTTGAATCATGACGCAAATAAACAACACCGCCAGTCATGCCAGCGCAAATCCATGGACCAGGGTCACCTAAAACAAGCGCTCGCCCATTTGTCATATATTCAAAAGCAAAACCTTTAATATTGGAGTATGCCCCTATATTTCCTTGCTCTTTTTCACGGAGTGGTTTTGTTATTCTACCTCCAATTATCATGTCTGCCCCAGAAAGGCGAATGCCAGCGCGAGCATCAGCGTTCCCTTGCACGTATAGTGCCCCTTTTTGTGCACCATATCCAAATCCTTTTCCGACAGAACCGTTATAATATACTCCGTCTTTTCCTTTTGATTTCGTTATATAAATCCCACCACCAAAGGAAGTTTTACCAATGCCATCTTGTGCGCCGCCATTTACGTGTATAAATAAATTTTCACTATTGTAAGCGCCTAACCCATTTCCGGGAATAGAACCATTCGTATACTTTAATGTAAGTGGTTCAAGTTGAGTAGCTTCATATAGTTTACTGCGAACGCGATAACATGATTCTAGACCACCCATAACTCGTTGCTCTACACCAACGCCTACTAATTCTTTTGAGTCAGCGGAATGAACTGTCTTAAATTGTTTTTCTGGTACACCATCTGTTGTTGTAACAGATGGATGTTCTATTATTTGTAATAAATTACGTAAGTTTAATAAATTTTCGCCTCGAACTTGCTCTAATAAATCAGAACGCCCAACAATTGCTTGTAAATTTGTACACCCAAGCTGTCCTGTTAATCGTTTTAGTTCTATACCGAAAGAGGTGAATAAATTTAGCAGGCCAGTAACTGCGCTTTCTAATTCGCGTGGGACGAAGCGGCGTAACCCATGTTCCTTTGCTTGAGCTTCAGACTCGATTTGTGTCGCAATTCCGACATGGCAAGTATCTAGATGACACCCACGGCAAGTAGTGCAGCCGATTGCAATCATTGATAGTGTGCCAAATCCAATACGGTTTGCTCCGAGAAGCATGATTTTCAAGGCATCATTTACACTTCGAATACCACCATCTGCCCAAATCTCTACTTTATGTCTCATGCTCGCTTCTAATAAAGCGTTGTGAGCGGCTTTAACACCAATTTCTACAGGAAGACCTACATGTTGCAAGGCGTGAATACGTGCAGCACCTGTTCCGCCATCGAATCCGCTAATGTTAATAAAATCAGCACCAGCTTTGGCGATACCGACAGCAATTGTTCCGATATTAGGAACGACAGGGACTTTCACGGCTACTTTGGCAAGTTGATTAGCTGTTTTAATTTCCGTAATCATTTGAGCTAAATCTTCAATTGAATAAATATCATGGTTATTAGAAGGTGAAATTAAATCTGAGCCAATTGTCGCATTACGTGCTTCAGCGATTTTGGCTGTTACTTTTGAACCAGGTAAATGCCCACCTTCCCCAGGCTTTGCGCCTTGACCGATTTTGATTTCAATTAAGTTCGATGAGTTTAGTAGTTCGGCATTTACTCCAAATCGCCCAGATGCCACTTGTTGTCCACGTGTATGTGGATATTTTCCAATCATATCTTTAATTTCGCCGCCTTCACCGTTCAAGCTAATCATATTTAGCTGATCGGCCGCTTCTGCATATGCGCGAAAGGCAATTTCGTTTTGAGAACCAAATGACATAGAACTAATAATAAATGGAAAATCATGGTTTTTAATGCCGATAGATACTTCTTCAGTTGGAACGACATGTTTTGTTTGTTTCGTTTGAACAAGGTGTCTGATTGCGATGGGATTATTCTCTTCTAGTTCACTTAACTTGTCACGGTAATCATCATAAGAATTTCCTTTTGCAACATCGCCGATTGCTTTCCAAATTCGCGGGAATATATGAAATGATTTTCGCATTCTAATTTTAGGATTGTTATAATCATCCGCTCGCATTTTTGCATCTTCAGTAAGTGATTCAAGTGAAAAAGCTAAATCATTTGAACCGAAGAAATTTGTAATCTGTAATATATTTGCAATTTCTTCATGTAACCCAATAGATGAATAGAGACGTCCGTAACCACGTAACTCATGAATTCCAATTGTTGAAATGACTTTTTCTAATCCTTTATTAAGTGCATTATACAGATTCGTAATTGGTGTTTTTGTTCCGTCATTTACAGTCGCGAATAATAAATATGGATTAATACCATCTGCTCCTAATCCATATAGCGTGACAATGTCATGTAAGGAGCGAAGGGCACCAGAACGTATAACGAGAGAACAATTGCGGCGTAATTTATTTTCACTTAATGCTTGATGTACTTTAGCAGTAACTAAATGTGGATCAATCCACAATCGCTCATTTAGATGGGCTTTTGCGTCATCTAATACTAGTAGGGAAGCACCATTGTTAACAGCAGCTATCGCTTCAGAACTAATGCGGCTTAATGCACATTGTAGAGTTTCTGACGAGCTGAATGTAGCAGAGATTGTGGCGATAGAGTTATGAGTTTTAAATAGCTCTATGAGTTGTTCGTACGTAATTGTGTGTAATTCCTCTGCAATAGGTTGTGCCACGCTTCCTTCTAAAATAATTGGTGAAAGCATTTCAACTACAAATGGCCGTTTTGCGCCGCTTAATAAACTTGGACGCTCTCCAAGTACAGTACGTGTAGAGAAGTGTTCAATTTCACGGTCACGGTCAATTGCAGGGTTTGTAACAACAGCTACACTTTCTTTAATAAAGTCAGCGATATTTCGTCTATCAGTATCAAGTGCGGCAAGTGGTGAGTCATGCCCAAGTGAGCGTATTGGCTCAACGCCTTTTGTTGCCATCTGTTCAAGAAGTTGAATATGTTCTCGGTCCCATCCGAAAGCGACGTATTGTTTCGTTTCAACTTGAACAGAATCACATAGCCCTTGGATTTTTTTCGTTTCAGGGATAGATAAATTTAAATGGTAATTGGTAGTATCAATTCGCTTTTTAAAACGGTTATATACTTGGATTTGATATTTGTCATATTCATAAAGAACAAGTTCATCTTGTTCATTCCATTTTAATCCGACTTTTTCTCCAGGAGCGAGTGGTTTTGGTTCTGCTACATATTTAGTTGGTGATACAACTCCAGGTTCAGAAGAGAAAATATAAGAGCTCTCTGTCTCTACTTTCCATACTGGGCGTAATCCAAGGGAATCAACGCTGAAAACAGCTTCATCTTTAAAACGGGAAATGATGCCAGCTGGTCCTTGGGCAAAATGTCCCCATGCTTCACGTATATACGTATATAAATCTTGTAAAGGTGTTTCATAAAGTTTAATTTCATTAATAATTGGTGGGAATAGAATTTCCATTGCTTCAAATAAGCTGTAGTTGTATTGAACAAGTAGGGTTTCTAAGGTGCGGTTTAAATCTTGAGAGTCACTGCCTCCTGCAGTAAGTGGTACATCAATCATTTCGGCTTGATCGCGTAATTTCGCAATTGTGTTAATTTCACCATTATGTCCGAGAATGCTAAATGGTTGTACACGAAAAAAATTAGATAATGTATTAGTAGAGTAGCGGTTATGTCCTAATGTCATAGTTGAAGCGATAAGCGGATGTTGTAAATCATTATAGTAGGCAACAAGCGTATCACCAGCACCTAGAACTTTATATACAACATGATCACGACTTAATGAAGCAACATGAATTGCTTCGTTTTCCTCTATTTTTATTGTGACAGAAAATAATGTTTGCTCAATATTTGTAATTTCGTTTTCTGCGATAAGGGCAACTTGCCAAAATAAAGGTTCTTCTTGTTTACCAAGTGGACCGAGCGCATCTGAGTTTGTTACATCATCACTTTCGAAAATGATAGTAAAGTTTTTGTTGTTTAACTTTGTACGAATATAATCTTTTAAGGCAGTAATGTCTTCTTTTTTATTTAGAAAAAAATGTCCAACGATAAAGTGGGGATGATCCACAATCGTTGGATTATATCCGCTACTTTTTAGTTTTTCATTCCAAAGCGTTTTTGGTACATCAATGTGAATGCCGATGCCATCGCCCTCGCCATTAATGAAACCAGCTCTATGATTCATTTTGACGAGTGATTGTATGCAAAGGTCAATGTTTTCTTTTGTAGCAATTTTTCGTTTCTCCATAACGGAAACGATTCCACACGCATCATGTTCTGCATTTCTATAATCTCGAAATAAAGACGGTGTCCATGTATTTTTTTTATTGAGCATCCGTCAATCCCCCCTCTTGTAAAAGTTAGAATAATCTTACTATTTAAGGTGCGAATCACCTTGTACACAGAGATAGTAATGCTGTAAAAGAATATAAAAACAGATAATTATGAATAATTATACTATTAATACGGAATTTATGAAATAGAAAAAAGGAAAAAAGAAAGGTGAGCTTTCTTTTTTCCTTTTAATGACGGGATTATTTATTGTCTGCTAGGGCAGCAAATGCTCTGCCGACAGCTTCGATTGTATATTCAATATCTTCTTTTGTATGTTCTGTAGTTAAGAACCATGCCTCGTATTTAGAAGGTGCTAAGTTAACTCCTTCTTGAAGCATAAGCTTGAAGAATTTACCGAACATTTCACCGTCTGTATCTTGTGCGGCATCGTAATCTTCAATTGTGTTTGTTGTGAAGTATACAGTTAAAGCCCCTTTTAGACGGTTTAATGTAATGTCGATATTATGTTTCGCTGCTTGCTCTAAAATTCCTTTTTCAAGCATTGCACCAAGTTCATCTAATTTCTCATAAAGCCCTGCTTGTTGAAGTACTTCTAGACAAGCGATACCTGATGCCATAGAAGCAGGGTTTCCTGCCATTGTACCAGCTTGGTATGCAGGTCCAAGCGGAGCAACTTGTTCCATAATTTCTTTCTTACCACCGTAAGCACCGATTGGTAAGCCGCCGCCAATAACTTTACCAAGCGCTGTTAAGTCAGGTGTCACACCAAGTAAGTCTTGAGCACCACCGTACATAAAGCGGAAAGCAGTAATAACTTCATCATAAATTACTAGTGCGCCAGCTTCGTGAACAAGTTCATTCACTTTTTCAAGGAATCCTGGTTTAGGCTCTACAATACCGAAGTTTCCAACGATTGGTTCTACAAGGATAGCTGCTACTTCATGACCCCATTTATCTAAAGCCTCTTTTAAAGTTTCTACATTATTAAATGGAACGGTAATAACTTCTTGTGCAATACTTTGTGGTACGCCAGCTGAGTCAGGAGTTCCTAAAGTAGAAGGACCAGATCCAGCTGCCACAAGTACTAAATCAGAATGACCGTGGTAACAACCAGCGAATTTCATGATTTTTGTGCGACCTGTATAAGCACGAGCAACACGAATCGTTGTCATCACTGCTTCTGTACCAGAGTTTACGAAACGGACTTTATCTAATGCAGGCATTGCTTCTTTTAACATTTTTGCGAATTTTACCTCTAGCGCTGTTGGTGTTCCATAAAGTACCCCATTTTCAGCAGCTGTTGTAATTGCTTTTGTTATATGCGGATGAGCATGTCCAGTAATAATAGGACCGTATGCTGCTAAATAATCGATATATTTATTTCCGTCTACATCCCAGAAATAAGCGCCTTTCCCACGTTCCATAGCAACAGGAGCGCCGCCGCCAACTGCTTTAAAAGAACGAGAAGGACTATTAACACCGCCAACGATATGCTCTAAAGCTTCTTTATGTAATGCTTCTGACTTTGTGAATTTCACTACAATTCATCTCCTTACAAAAATCTATGTATTATTCTAACATGTTTTTCGAAAAGACGTATTGTTTGTGATAGCGCAGGCAGTTGGGTAAACTATTCGTTGTGACATTTAGGAGGGGGGTCCGATTATGAAATCGGTAATTGAGGTACAAGGGTTACGTAAAGAGTTTACAGCCTATTCAAGTCGTCCGGGCTTAAAGGGTGCATTTCGCGATTTATTAAATCGTAATTATAAAATAGTACCAGCAGTAAATGATGTATCTTTTACTGTAAAGCAAGGTGAAATGGTTGGTTATATCGGTGAGAACGGTGCTGGTAAATCAACAACAATTAAAATGCTTACGGGGATTTTAACTCCGACATCAGGGCAAATCACAGTAAATGGAATGAACCCACATAAACAAAGAGAAGAATTTGTAAGAACAATTGGTGTTGTTTTTGGACAGCGTTCGCAACTTTGGTGGGATATTGCAGTACAAGAATCGTTTCGTTTATTAAAGAAAGTGTACGGTGTATCAGACGCTCAGTATAAGGAGCATATGGAGCACGTAATTGAAACGTTAGATATAGGGCCTTTATTAGATAAACCAGTTCGAAAATTATCTCTTGGTCAAAGGATGCGTTGTGAATTAGCGGCAGCCTTAATTCATAATCCACCGTTATTATTTTTAGATGAGCCAACAATTGGGTTAGATGTACTTGTGAAATTGAAAATACGTGAATTTTTAAAAGAAATGAATGAACGTTATAAAACAACAATTTTATTAACAACACACGATATTACTGATATTGAAGCTTTATGTGAGCGCGTTATCATGCTGGATGAAGGGAATATTATGTATGACGGTTCTTTAAGTAATCTTCGTACGCAGTGGGGAGCAGAGAAGGAAATTCACTTTCAGTTTGTTGCACCAGTTTCCTATCAGGATTTATCAATGGTTATGCCAGATAATCATGTCGTTTGGTCGAAAGCGAAAGAGGAAAATGCATGGGTTGCAAAAATTCCGAATGAAGAAGTTATTATTTCAATGCTTATTTCTAAAGTAGTACAAGCATTTCAAATTAAAGATTTAAAAATTAACGAAGTGTCTACAGAGGAAATTATTCGTAACATTTATGAAGAAGGTATTACGCATGGGTAAGTATATTGAAATGATTCGAATTCGCTTTTTAATGATGCTTGCGTATCGTACAAATTACTATAGCGGGATTTTAATTTATACGATTAATATCGGTGCTTACTATTTTTTATGGCAAGCAATTTATAGCGGAAAAGAGAATATTGAAAGTTTATCTATTTCGCAAATGACCACGTATATCGCAATCGCGTGGATGGCACGTGCCTTCTATTTTAATAATATAGATAGGGAAATTGCGATGGAGATTCAAGAAGGACGTGTGGCTGTAGAATTAATTCGTCCGTATAACTATTTGGGAATGAAAGTTATGCAAGGTCTTGGCGAGGGAATATTCCGTTTTGCCTTCTTTTCCATTCCAGGCATGGTTATCGTTACGTTATTATTTTCGTTGCAAATTACAACGAATTTTCAAACTTGGTTATATTTCTTCTTATCTTTAATATTTAGCTTTATTATTAATACACAAATTAATTTAATGACGGGAATGCTTACGTTTTTCCTATTTAATAATAGTGGGATTATGTATGCAAAACGCGTTGTTATTGATTTATTTTCAGGTCTATTATTACCAATTAGTTTTTATCCGTTATGGGCCCAAAAAGCAATGATGTTTTTACCATTTCAGGCTATTAGTTATATTCCAAGTATGATTTTTTCTGAAGGTATACAGGGGAGTAAGTTGTATGAGGCTTTAGTATTTCAAGTGATTTGGGCGATTGTACTTATTATTCCAATTGTACTCATGTGGAGAACGGCGAGAAAACGTCTAATTGTACAAGGGGGATGATGAGATGCTATATATAAACTTATTTTTACAATATGCAAGTCAATATATAAAAACGAAATTGGAGTATCGAGGCGATTTTATCGTTGGTTTACTTTCTGATTTATCGCTTCAAGCAGTTAATTTAATATTTATTCTCGTTGTATTTGGGCATACACAAGCATTGAAGGGATGGAGTCGAGAAGAGGTAATCTTTATTTATGGTTTCTTTTTAGTGCCATTTGCCATCTTTTCAGCTTTCTTTAATATATGGGATTTTAATGATCGATACATTATTAAAGGGGAGATGGATCGTGTATTAACGCGACCGATCCATAGCCTATTTCAAATTATATTAGAAAGAATGGAACTTGAATCTTTAATTGGAGCTATTACAGGGATTGTTGTAATGGGATATGCAGCTGTGGAGTTACAATTATCTTTTTACTGGTATGATTTCTTCTTATTTATATTGATGGTAGGAGGAGGAGCACTTGTATATGGAGGGATATTTGTTACGTTGGCGAGCCTTGGTTTTTGGTCGGATGCGAAAAGTTCAATTATGCCTCTTATGTATAACATAGGTAATTACGGGCGCTATCCTGTTAATATTTATAATCGTGTAATTCGTTTCATTTTAACGTTTGTTTTACCGTTTGCATTTGTTGGAGTATATCCAGCGGCATACTTTTTAAGAAAAACAGAATGGAATAGTTATGCATTTGCGACGCCAATTGTTGGTGTTATCTGTTTTACGATTGCAATCACCCTCTGGAACCAAGGGGTAAAAAGGTATCGTGGCGCGGGTAATTAATTATAGAAGCTTGTTCGTTTCTAAGGGATAAATCAGTTCTCCACCTCATACATATAAAATGAGGTGGAGGACATGTTATGGGGATTTATTCTATTAATTGCAGCAATCGCTATTTTGAAAAGTGTCCAATTATTATGGAGTTCCTATTCGGATTCAACGCGTTTTTTTTCGCTCTATAATTTGGCCACATTATTTTTAATCTATACAACAGTACTAATCGCATTTGGATTAAGTTACGTTGTATTAGAGGAAATGGGTTTCGCAGTTTTGAAAGAGGACGGAGAAAGTTTGAACGCTCATTCTTTTCAACTCGTCGAAGTTTGTTTATATTTTAGCGCAGTTACTTTATTGTCTGTTGGATATGGTGACATATCTCCGATTGGAATTGGGCGATGGATTGCAATCGCAGAAGCGCTAATTGGATATACACTCCCTTTTGCTTTTGTGATGAGGTCTGTAATAGACAATGAAAAATAAGGAAGCATTTGTTATAGTAAAGGAAAAGAGTAGGAGTGATAACTATGATTACAGTAGGAGAAATGGCACCAGAATTCACATTAGAGGGAAGTAACGGAGAAGAAGTTCGCCTAGCTGATTTCCGCGGTAAAAATGTAGTTCTCTATTTTTATCCGAAAGATATGACGCCAGGATGTACAACTGAAGCATGTGATTTTCGTGATGCGTATGGAGTATTTCAAGAGAAGGATACGGTTATTCTTGGAGTAAGTCCTGATTCAGCGAATAGACATTTGAAATTCATTGAGAAACATGAATTGCCATTTACACTTTTAGTAGATGAAGATCATAAAGTAGCGGAGTTATACGATGTTTGGAAGTTAAAAAAGAACTTTGGGAAAGAGTATATGGGAATCGAGCGTTCTACATTCCTTATTAATAAAGACGGTGAACTTGTAAAAGAGTGGCGTAAAGTGAAAGTGAAAGGACATATTGAGGATGTTCTTTCTTATATAAAATAAATCTACATTGGAGATAAAATATGCAGAAACAAGGCAAGTGTCTATACATATTTTACTCCCTTACATAAAGTGGAAGTGTAGGGCATACCTCCTCAGATGATAGTATTCCAAGTGCGATTATGTCGCACTTTTTTCTATGGAATATATGAAGAAAAAAGGGAAAGATACATAAAAACAAGTCCTGAATATAAAAATAAACTACATACTTATAGTAGAAATATTGACGATTTATAAGAAAAGGAGTACACTCTTTATAAGAATTATAAAATAATAATCCGTATAGAATCGGGGTGCATGACGGTGGTCAAAGAAGAATTAAAAGAAGCGCTAGAAATGCTGAAAAATACGGGTGTACGCATTACTCCACAGCGTCATGCTATTTTAGAGTACCTTGTGGAATCAATGACGCACCCAACAGCGGATGATATTTATAAAGCATTAGAAGGTAAGTTTCCAAATATGAGTGTTGCAACTGTCTATAATAACTTACGTGTGTTTAAAGAGGTTGGACTTGTAAAGGAATTAACTTATGGAGACGCTTCAAGTAGATTTGATTATGTTACAAGTCAACATTATCATGTGATTTGCGAAAAATGTGGTAAGATTGTTGATTTTCCTTATGGAGGCTTGGAAAAGCTGGAAGAGGAAGCTGCGAAAACGACAGGCTTCGTTATCAATAGTCATCGCTTAGAAATTTATGGCGTTTGTCCAGAGTGTCATAAGGCGTAATATATAATAAAGAAAGAGGCTGACGGCTATACGTCAGCCTCTTTCTTTATTATATAAGGATTAGAGTGAGGCTAATCGGGATTTACAGTGCTAAGTTAGTAAGAAGGGTTAGATAAAAGTTTGTCGAATTTACTTTGTATTGGTGGAAATGAATTCTGGGAGGGGACATTTTGAAGAAATATGAGATTAAAAATAACATTCCAACATTGGAAGAATATAAATATTTATGTGATTCTGTGGGATGGACTAACTATATGAACTTTGAGGTGGCGGAAATATCACTTCAAAATTCGATTTACTGTATAACAGTCAAGGATAATAATCAAATCATCGGCATGGGGAGAATTGTTGGTGATGGGGCTATCTATTTCTATATTCAAGATATAGTGGTTCATCCAGAGTATCAAAAGAATGGTATTGGAAAGAAAATAATGAATACTTTAGTAGAATACTTAAATCAGAATGTTCCAGATAAAGCATTCATTGGTTTGTTTGCGTCGCAAGGTAAAACATCATTCTACGAAAAATATGATTTTAAAGATTATTCGCCTAATATGACAGGGATGTTTACTGTTATTTCGAAAAAATAGGTGTAATAAATTTAATAAAACAATTAAAAAGTTGATTTTTTAA
>NZ_JBBOTS010000001.1:515000-717500 GCF_038005705.1 Bacillus sp. FSL L8-0199
TTATCTCCCCCAAGAGTCCACATCGACGGGGAGGTTTGGCACCTCGATGTCGGCTCATCGCATCCTGGGGCTGTAGTCGGTCCCAAGGGTTGGGCTGTTCGCCCATTAAAGCGGTACGCGAGCTGGGTTCAGAACGTCGTGAGACAGTTCGGTCCCTATCCGTCGTGGGCGTAGGAAATTTGAGAGGAGCTGTCCTTAGTACGAGAGGACCGGGATGGACGCACCGCTGGTGTACCAGTTGTTCTGCCAAGGGCATAGCTGGGTAGCTATGTGCGGAAGGGATAAGTGCTGAAAGCATCTAAGCATGAAGCCCCCCTCAAGATGAGATTTCCCATAGCGTAAGCTAGTAAGATCCCTGAAAGATGATCAGGTTGATAGGTTCGAGGTGGAAGCATGGTGACATGTGGAGCTGACGAATACTAATAGATCGAGGACTTAACCATATAATATGTAGCAATGTTATCTAGTTTTGAGAGAACATAAAAAACTTGTTGACTTTTAAAGTAAATAAGTTATAATAATGATTGTTTCAAAAGAATAATGTCTGGTAATGATGGCAGAGAGGTCACACCCGTTCCCATACCGAACACGGAAGTTAAGCTCTCTAGCGCCGATGGTAGTTGGGACCTTGTCCCTGTGAGAGTAGGACGTTGCCAGGCAATATTATTCCGCAGTAGCTCAGCGGTAGAGCTATCGGCTGTTAACCGATCGGTCGTAGGTTCGATTCCTACCTGCGGAGCCATTGGAGAGCTGTCCGAGTTGGCCGAAGGAGCACGATTGGAAATCGTGTATACGTCACAAGCGTATCAAGGGTTCGAATCCCTTGCTCTCCGCCATAGGATTTATAATATTTGGCCCGTTGGTCAAGTGGTTAAGACACCGCCCTTTCACGGCGGTAACACGGGTTCGAATCCCGTACGGGTCACCACTTTGGAGGATTAGCTCAGCTGGGAGAGCACCTGCCTTACAAGCAGGGGGTCGGCGGTTCGATCCCGTCATCCTCCACCATATAAATTTTATATGAATAGTATTATCGCGGGGTGGAGCAGCACGGTAGCTCGTCGGGCTCATAACCCGAAGGTCGCAGGTTCAAATCCTGTCCCCGCAACCAAATGGTCCCGTGGTGTAGTGGTTAACATGCCTGCCTGTCACGCAGGAGATCGCCGGTTCGACCCCGGTCGGGACCGCCATTTTAATAAGGCTCGGTAGCTCAGTCGGTAGAGCAGAGGACTGAAAATCCTCGTGTCGGCGGTTCGATTCCGTCCCGAGCCACCATTTATTTTAATAAAATACGCCGGCTTAGCTCAATTGGTAGAGCAACTGACTTGTAATCAGTAGGTTGGGGGTTCAAGTCCTCTAGCCGGCACCATGTAAGTTTCGGAGGGGTAGCGAAGTGGCTAAACGCGGCGGACTGTAAATCCGCTCCTTCGGGTTCGGCAGTTCGAATCTGCCCCCCTCCACCATTTACATAGGGGCATAGTTTAAAGGTAGAACTGAGGTCTCCAAAACCTCCAGTGTGGGTTCGATTCCTACTGCCCCTGCCAAAATATATTTACACAACATGGCGGTTGTGGCGAAGTGGTTAACGCACCGGATTGTGGCTCCGGCATTCGTGGGTTCGATTCCCATCAGTCGCCCCATTTTTATTTTAAAAATTACAAATAATCTAATGGATACTTACATATAATTAAGTAAGAATTCGATGGGCTATAGCCAAGCGGTAAGGCAACGGACTTTGACTCCGTCATGCGCTGGTTCGAATCCAGCTAGCCCAGCCATTTTTGCGGAAGTAGTTCAGTGGTAGAATACAACCTTGCCAAGGTTGGGGTCGCGGGTTCGAATCCCGTCTTCCGCTCCAATAAAATTTTATATGGCGGCATAGCCAAGTGGTAAGGCAGAGGTCTGCAAAACCTTTATCACCGGTTCAAATCCGGTTGCCGCCTTTTCTTTTGTGCCGATGTGGCGGAATTGGCAGACGCGCACGACTCAAAATCGTGTTCCTTCGGGAGTGTCGGTTCGACCCCGACCATCGGTATCATGAACGGCGTAAAAAAGCTCTATACAATTAGTATAGAGCTTTTTTGTTTTCTTTTCATGACATGACAAAATAAGTAGAAAAAGTATTGTATATACAATATTTCTTTCGAGTACTCTAGAGAGAATTTCTCCACCCCGGTGACATGAAGTTAAATCCGATACCACCAGTAGATATTAGTACACTATCAACGGTTAAGTTTGTAACCTCTAAAAACTTCTTTTCAAACCCTTCTCTGTTGTACTTATACATAGTTGAGTGGCACGCCCACATATGCGTTGAAGTACTTAACCAGTCCCCTAAATCTTTTAATTCAGGGAACGACTCAAATTGAATTGGTTCATCTAATTTCATGAATCTCACTTGATAGATAGTTGGGTTTAACTTTTCTTCTATCCCTTTAAGACTATGTGCTTTTTTCTCATTTGAATGTGTCATAATTCTCCCTCTCTCTTTTCTTCAAATTTTTCCCTATTTTTATTATACAGCAATAGAAAGTAATTATGGGAATATTATGGAAATAGGTGTCAGCAATATAAAAAGACTCTAACAGAAATGTTAGAGTCTTTTTGTTAAATTATACTATGTGCTTCTAAAATTCGTAATAAACGTAGGAATTCATGTATAATATAACTTGTCGAAAGAACAAAATGATAGTGATTTATATTATGTCTGTAATATGAATCAAAAATGAACTTTTTATATTTCTTTTAAAAATGTGTTGAACACACATTATATTTCATATTAATATTTTTATGTAGATTTAAAACGGGAAAGAGAGTGGAAAGTATGGGCCGTAAATGGAACAATATTAAAGACAAAAAAGCATCAAAAGATGCAAATACAAGCCGTATATACGCGAAATTTGGGCGTGAAATTTATGTGGCAGCAAAACAAGGCGAGCCAGATCCAGAATCAAACCAAGCGCTAAGAGTTGTATTAGAGCGTGCGAAAACATACAATGTTCCAAGAACAATTATTGATCGTGCAGTTGAAAAAGCAAAAGGCGGTTCAGAAGAAAATTATGACGAGCTTCGTTATGAAGGATTCGGACCAAATGGAGCTATGGTTATTGTAGATACACTTACAAATAACGTAAACCGTACTGCAGCAGATGTACGAGCTGCATTTAGCAAAAATAGTGGTAATATGGGTGTGAACGGTTCTGTAGCTTACATGTTTGATGCGACAGCTGTTATCGGCCTTGAAGGTAAAACATCAGATGAAGTTCTTGAAATTTTAATGGAAGCAGATGTAGATGCACGTGACATTCTAGAAGAAGAAGATTCTGTTATCGTGTATGCTGAACCAGATCAATTCCATGCAGTACAATCTGCACTTAAAGGTGCTGGCGTTGAGGAGTTTACAGTTGCAGAATTAACAATGCTTGCACAAAGTGATGTAACACTTCCTGAAGATGCTCAAGCACAATTTGAGAAAATGGTTGATGCATTAGAAGATTTAGAAGATGTTCAACAAGTTTATCACAACGTAGACTTAGGAGAGTAATACGATAGAAGACCTTTTTCGCTTAGCGGATAGGGTCTTTTTTTATGAAGTTAATTAAGGTGATGAAGTATTAAAGGTATTTTGTTGTAGGTAGTGAATATGATTATAGGGATATATAAAATATTCATTATTTCTAGGAGGCTTAATATGGAACATAAGACACCAAAGCATATAGTTGCTGTAGCAGGTTATTTAACAAATGAAAAAAATGAAGTGTTATTAACAAAAGTGCACTGGCGAGCTGATACGTGGGAGTTGCCAGGAGGACAGGTAGAAGAAGGCGAAGCGCTCGATCAAGCTGTCTGTAGGGAAATAAAAGAGGAAACAGGGTTAACGGTGAAGCCTATCGGAATTACAGGGGTTTATTATAATACCTCTATGCATATTCTAGCTGTTGTTTTTAAAGTAGCATATATAAGTGGTGAAATAAAAACTCAACCTGAAGAGATACAAGAGGCTAAATTTGTTGATTTAAATGAAGAGAACATAGATGAGTATATAACGCGTCCTCATATGAAATCCAGAACGCTTGATGCAATGAGTGCAACACATTTTATTCCGTATGAAACGTGGGAAGTACAGCCATATAATTTAATAGGAAGATTGTAAAGAAAAGAGTAGCCGATTTGAGATACATTCGAATCACTACTCTTTTTTGTATACTGTTTAAGAAAAAGGTCAAAATAATAATAGCACTAGTATTGATTTGCAGAACGTTTGTTCTGTATAATAAATCTATATGTTATATACATTTAGATTACTAGATAGTCAAAAGTATATATATTTGTAGATGATATAATTAAAGTGTAAAGTGAAAATATAATAGTCTTAAGGGTTTCTCTTTTATTGGTTATTCGTGCTTTAACATAACCTATATTCAATATTTCAGATGAATAGTAGATAAAAAAATACTGTGATACAATACTTTTTTATCCCACTATTTGCTGGGCAGTAAGCCTGATTGATGAGGGCTCATTAAAGTTTCACTTTATACCTTACAATGATGTAAGGTACGTGTAAGAGAAATCGATGGGATATTTTTTTACAACAATGTATTCTTAAAGTAAGAGTTATATGCTGTGTGGAAAAGAGGTGTTCAAGATGAAAGAACGAGTATTATCTAGGGTGAACTATCATCAAAAAGTTGCATTAAATCCAATGACTAAACTTTTTTATAAAGCCATTATATTATTATTATTGTTAAGTTGTACGTTATTATTCATTGGAAATGTAATGATTGAGAAAAGTGATATTAGTAAATTACATGTACCGGCTAAGTTAGAGGTGCCAGAATCATTAACACATGCATTTATTGCGACAGAAGATAAAAGATTTTATCATCATAACGGTTTAGATTATATAGCAATTATTAGGGCCTCAGTTGAGAATATAAAGGCTGGTGGTGTCGTGCAAGGAGGAAGCACGATTACACAACAGCTATCTAAAAATGCCTTTTTAACAAATGAACGTACATTTTCTCGTAAGTGGAAAGAGATTTTTTATACGAAAAAAATTGAACGCACATTTACGAAGGATGAAATTTTAAAATTATATGTAAGTAATATTTATTATGGAGAAGGAGCGTGGGGAATTGAAAAAGCAGCAAACCTTTACTTCGGTAAAAAGGTGAACCAATTAACGTTGGCTGAAAGTGCAATGATGGCTGCTGTAGTAAAAGCACCTGCTTATTACTCACCTGCACAAAATTATGATAAAGCAGTAGAGAGACGAAATGTCGTTTTGAGACTAATGGAGAAAGAAGGCTATATAAGCCATGATGAGTATGTTCAAGCAGTTAGTGAGAAATTGGTAATTCGTCATGATATAAAGATAGAGCAGTCGATGTTAAATAGCGCGCGTAAAAAAGCAGTAAGTTAAGAGAAGTTCCTACAGAGGAGCTTCTTTTTTTGAATAAATTGTGACAAATTGTGACACAATATCGTCACAATTATTGTGTTTTTGTAATTTATGTGAGCGTGTTCATTGCGTGACGTATATAAGTGTTGATATTATGTGTATTGTGTACAATGCTGTATACAGAATATGAATTTAAAGAGGAATGTATATGAAATCAAATAAACTCATGGCTCTTGGTATAGTTTTTTCTATCGCAGTATTGATTGTAATTGGAACAATTGCGTATAGCATCATAAATGACAAAAAAGATAAAGGGAATGAGATGTTTGCTTATTCTACGCAACAATCTTTAGGGAAAGATGATGCTCCAGTTAAGGTAGTTGAATTTGGAGACTTTAAATGTCCTGCTTGTCGTACTTGGGATGTAACAGTATTACCTCGATTAAAAGAAGAGTATATTGATAAAGGCAAAGTGCAGTTATATTTTATTAACTTCCCATTTATCGGAAAAGACTCGGATTTAGGTGCAGCAGCTGGTGAAGCAATTTATAAACAAGATAAAGATTCATTCTGGATTTTCTATGATGAGATTTATCAAAATCAAAAGAAAGATACGGAAGAATGGATTACAGAAGATTTGCTTCTTAGCATTGTGAAAGAGAAACTGCCGAAAGTTGATGTAGAGCAATTTAAGAAAGATTTACACAGTAAAGACATTAAAGAAAAAGTACGTAAAGACTCAGATCGTGCTCAAAAATTAAAAGTTCAAGGTGCTCCTTCAGTATATGTAAACGGAAATCTTGCAAATCCTGATTTTGATAGTATGAAGAAGGCAATTGATAAAGAATTGAAAAAGTGATGAGGTTTCTCATCACTTTTTCGACTTTTTTCGATAAAATTCTTGCCTCTACTTTTTTTACATGCTATACTACTTTACATAAGTTATTCTAATATCTTATATGTAATTCATATTTGCGGGTGTAGTTTAGTGGTAAAACAAGAGCCTTCCAAGCTCTGGTCGAGAGTTCGATTCTCTTCACCCGCTCCAAATTTTATTAAATGTTTTTCTATAAATTGTGATCAACGCAGTGTTTCGTTTCCGAGATAAACGAGGCATTGCGTTTTTTAATGTTTGAAAAACCTAATTACATGCGAAAATAGAAGTAAATAATAGTATTCCAAAAGTGAATTACTAACCAATAGAGTCGTTACATAAGGGATGGATTCATCTGAGGAGGCGATTAAGAGTGGATTTTGAACAATTAAAGCAAGATGTAATTGCGTATAGTAAAACAATTGGCATAGATAAAATAGGCTTTGCGAGTGCTTCTCCTTTTGAGGAATTAAAGCAGCGCTTAATCCAGCAACAACAATTAAATTATCAATCTGGATTTGAAGAGCCTGATATAGAGAAGAGAACGAATCCGCAACTGTTATTACCGGGTGCTAAATCAATTATTGCGATTGCTTTAGCATATCCTTCAAAATTAAAAAATGCACCATTAAGTAAGCGTGGAGAACGCCGTGGGATTTTTTGTCGTGCTTCTTGGGGACAAGATTATCATCTTGTTTTACGAGATCGTTTGCAAAAATTAGAAGCATATTTAATTGAAAAACTTCCGGATATAGAAGTGAAGTCCATGGTTGATACAGGTGAATTAAGTGATCGAGCTGTATCAGAGCGTGCAGGCATTGGATGGAGCGGTAAAAACTGCTCTATTATTACACCTGAATTTGGTTCGTACGTATACTTAGGGGAAATGATTACAAATGTTCCATTCCCGCCAGATAAGCCGATAGAAGATCAATGCGGGGGCTGTACGAAATGTATCGATATTTGTCCTACCGGTGCTTTAATACAGGGGGGACAGTTAGATTCGAAGAAGTGCATTGCGTTTTTAACACAGACGAAAGGATTCCTACCTGAAGAATATCGCGATAAAATAGGAAATCGTATATATGGATGTGATACGTGTCAGACTGTTTGCCCGAAAAACAAAGGAATGGATTTTCATAATCATCCTGAGATGGAGCCGGATCCTGAGCTAGTTAAACCATTATTAACGCCACTTTTAACAATTAGTAATCGTGATTTTAAAGAGAAATATGGGATTATGTCAGGGTCATGGAGAGGGAAAAAGCCACTGCAAAGAAATGCGATTTTAGCATTAGCACATTTTAAAGAAGCATCGGCAATTCCTGATTTAATTGGTGTTATGAAAGATGACCCAAGACCAGTACTACGCGGAACGGCAGCATGGGCACTTGGGAAAATTGGCGGAGATGGAGTAGGCGAAGCGATTGAGAAAGCGATGGAACGTGAGAAAGATGAAGAAGTGCTTCATGAAATGAATCGCGGGCTTGAATTGTTAGCACAGAAAAAAGAGTAGATAATATTTCCCTTTTTCATATTGTAATATGGGAGGGAGACAGAATGGTTGTAAAAACGAAGATTGAAAACCAAGTACAACAATTTTTAGCATATATAACGGAGAAAAGAACGAATGTGGATGGTATTGCTGAGGATTTACTACAAATGGCACTGAGAAAGAAACAATTGTTTCAAAGACGTAGTGCACATATAGTGAAAGCAACTGCGGATGTTTCTTTCATTAGACAATTAAATAGTAATGACCATCAAGAAATTGATTATCAAATACATTTTAAATATTTAATTAAGCATAAAGAATTATTTTATATTGAAGAGGAACAATTAAAACGAAGAGTTTGTTTAAATAATAGTCGGATTATAGGCGATTATGCTATTGAAGTGTCAGAAGAAATTAGAATGGGTGAGACATTAGAAAGGGAAATTACGAAAGAGAAGTACGGTTCTTATCAGTATAATCGTTTAGAGGCAGTGAAATATGCAGAGCGTTGGTGGGATGACCGAAATCCTATGTATCGTAATTTCCCTGATAATTGTACGAATTTCATTTCTCAATGTCTTCATACTGGAGAAGTACCTATGAGCGGGTATCCTAATATTCGTAAAGGATGGTGGCAAAGGGAGAATCAGTGGAGCTGGAGCTGGGCTGTTGCACATTCTTTTTATTGGTATTTGTCAGGTGCTACAACAGGACTTCGAGCAGAGGCGGTAGAGAGGCCAGAAGAACTTATTCTTGGAGATGTCATTGCTTATGATTTCGAGGATGACGGAAGATGGAATCATACGACGATTGTAGTAGCAAAAGATGCAGATGGTATGCCGCTTGTAAATGCACATTCAGCGAATAGCCGTCGACGTTATTGGAACTATGAAGACTCTAGTAAATATACACCACAAATGAAATATAAATTCTTTCATATTATTAATGGGTAGAGATTTTTCGCTCAAGTGGTATAATACGTAGTAGACAAAAAACAGAGGTGAATATCGCGTGGGAGTACATGTTGTTTTATATCAGCCAGAAATTCCA
The DNA here is from genome assembly GCF_038005705.1 of Bacillus sp. FSL L8-0199. NCBI lineage: Bacteria > Bacillati > Bacillota > Bacilli > Caryophanales > Bacillaceae > Bacillus > Bacillus sp. FSL L8-0199. Next base: position 523,821 of record NZ_JBBOTS010000001.1, read on the forward strand.
GCAAATACAGGGAATATTGCTCGTACTTGTGCAGCAACTGGAACAGAATTACATTTGATTAGACCGCTTGGATTTTCAACGGATGATAAAATGTTAAAGCGTGCAGGATTAGATTATTGGCAGCACGTAAAAATTACGTATTATGATTCAATTGAAGAATTTTATGAAAAAAATAAAGACGGTGAATTCTTCTATTTAACAAAGTATGGCGAGAAAGCTCATACAGCGTTTGACTATAGCAAGCGCGAGAAGGATTACTATTTTGTATTTGGAAGAGAAACAAACGGCTTACCAGCTAATGTAATCGAAGAAAACTTTGATCATTGTTTACGTATTCCAATGACAGATAAAGTACGTTCATTAAATTTATCTAATACAGCAGCAATTTTAATTTATGAAGCGTTCCGTCAACAAAATTACCCTGGATTAGATTTAGAAATCGTTTATTAAAAGTCGCCATATGGCGACTTTTTTTTATAAAATAAAAATAATATATAATCATACATTTAAAAGAGAGGACATAATCATATAGAATGGGATATATGATTAAAAATAGATAAGACGGGTTGAGATAAATATGAAGGAAGAATATAGTAATCAAAATACCTTTTTAAGTATGATAGATATGGATTTAATTAGACAAGGATTATTACATGCTATTCAAGATTTAGTATTCATATTGAAAGTTATTGATAATGAAACGTTTCAATATATGTATGTGAATAAAATAGGAATGGATTATGCTAGGTTAAGCGAAGAGTGCTATGGAAAAACTTTTGCAGAAGTATTACCAAAAGATATAGCGGGGATATTGCAAAGGCAATATGCAAAAGTAGTGAGAGAAGCGAAAGCACATACCTTTTGTGATGTAGTCAATTTACCAAAAGGTGAGATACATTATGAATCTTCACTTAATCCTGTCTGCGACGAAGAAGGAATATGTCAATTTGTTATTTGTATTACAAGAGATATTACAGCTCAAATTGAGGAGAAGACAGAGATAGAGGAAAAACAAATGTTATTTAAGTCGTTACTGGAATATAATAATGACTCAATTATATCTATAGATTCTATAGGGAGAGTTACATATGCAAATCCGGCAACGTATGAAATATTTGGATACCGGTATGAGGAATTAAATAATAAATTTATTTTTGAATTCATTAATAAAGAATATGAAAAAGATTTTCAAATTATATTTAAGGGATCGATGCAAGGAAAAGCAAAACAAATTGTTTCAAAGAAATATGTTCATAAAGAAGGGTACGAGCTATATATTTCTTTGAGAACTATCCCGATTATTGTGAACGGTGAAATTGTTGGGATTTATATTGTTACGAGAGATGTTACAAGGCAAGTATTAAACGAAATGCGAACAGAATATTTAGCTTACTATGACCAGTTAACGGGATTAATGAATAGAATTTCATGTACAAATAAGTTAAATACTTTTTTAAATGAGAGTGTAAATTTTGCACTTGTATTTATAGATTTAGATGAGTTTCATCGTATTAATGATACATTTGGTCATAAAGAGGGAGATAAAGTATTACAAAAAGTTACAGAATGTTTAAGCAATCTAAAAATAGAAGATATGCACTTATTTAGAGAACACGATGATCAATTTGTTATGTTGATAGAAAATATAACGAAAGAATATGTAGAGGAAGTTGCAAAAAGCATACTGAAAAATATTAGTGAATATTTTGTAATCGAAGAAGAAGATGTATATTTAAGTGCGTCAATTGGAATTGTAATGGCTCCAGCAGATGGAGAAGATGAAAAAATACTATTTCAGAGAGTCGATGCTGCTTTAGAAAAAGCAAAAGAAAAAGGAAAAGGACATTATCATTTTTATTGTAGTGGATTAGACTGTGAGCGTGAACAAAGGTTTATAATAGAAAACCAGTTACATCGTGCTATAGAAAAAAATGAATTTTTCTTATATTATCAGCCACAAATTAATATTGAAACGAAAAAAATAGCTAGTATGGAAGCTTTAATAAGGTGGGAGAATAAGGAATTAGGATTTGTTTCTCCAAACCAATTTATTCCGTTGGCAGAAAGAACAGGATTTATTATTAAGCTGGATGAATGGGTAGTAAATCAAGTGTGTCAGCAATTGCACGAATGGTTAAATAAAGGGTATGATGTAGTCCCAATTGCAGTTAATATTTCAGCTAGACACTTTCGTTCTATTACATTAATAGAGATGATTACACGGGCTTTAAATAAGTACAATGTACCAACTCATTTATTAGCGATAGAGGTTACAGAAGGAGCTCTTATACATAAAGATATATCGAAGAGAGTGTTACTACAATTAAAAGAGCAAAATTTAAAGATTCATTTAGATGATTTTGGAACAGGCTATTCATCTTTAAGTTATTTAAAAACATATCCAATTGATACTTTAAAAATTGATCGTTCTTTTATGGAAGGTATACATATAGATGAACGTGATACGAATATTACAGCTGCAATTATTCATTTAGCTCATACTTTAGAATTGAATGTAATTGCAGAAGGAGTAGAAAAAAAGGAGCAAATACAGTTTTTGAAAGAAAAGAATGTGAAGCTTGTACAAGGTTATTATTATAGCCGACCACTATCCAAATATGATATGGAAAATATGTATTATAAATAAAAAAATGATGTGCTAAAAGCACATCATTTTTTATGTGTACCTGGTTTGTCATTGTAACCGGATGTAAAAATAGCTGTAAGAAATGTGAGTGATACACCTAAAATTAATAATAATTTCATACTAATATCCTCCTTACTTTTTTCGGTTCATGAGTTTTATTTATTACCCAAAATGTATGTAAGGTTCTTAGAAGAAAAGAATTTATTTATAATGAATAGCAGTGTAAAAACGTTAATACCTATATTATACAGAATTTTCTTTGAATTTTGGAGAGAATTTTAGTGTGCTATTATATATTTCGTTTTGATTTAAAGAATGTTTAAGGACATCCTAGCATACCTTTTATAATAATCCGATTGAACAAGGAGATGGGGGAGGAGCTATAATGGATATTCTAAAAAAGATTGAACAGCATCGAGCAGCAGAAGAACGTTTACAATGGGAAGGTACGTTTGCGGAGTATTTGGAGCTTGTGAAAGAAAGACCATGGGTGGCTCAAACAGCACACTCTCGCATTTACAATATGATAAAAGATGCTGGAATTGAAGAAGTTGATGGTAGAAGAAAGTATAACTTCTTTAGTAATCAGCTCTTTGGATTAGAGGATGCTCTAGAACGTCTTGTAGAGGAATATTTTCATCCATCTGCAAAACGATTAGATGTTAGAAAAAGAATTTTATTATTAATGGGTCCTGTTAGTGGAGGGAAATCAACGTTAGTTACAATGTTGAAACGAGGATTAGAAACATATTCAAGAACCGATCGCGGAGCAATTTTTGCAATTAAAGGATGCCCAATGCACGAGGATCCACTGCATTTAATTCCACATCATTTACGAGATGATTTCTTTGATGAGTATGGGGTTAGAATTGAAGGGAATTTATCACCACTAAATGTCATGCGTTTAGAGCAAGAATACGGATCAAGAATTGAGGATGTAGTTGTAGAGCGTATTTTCTTCTCTGAAGATCGCCGTACAGGGATTGGTACATTTAGCCCGTCTGATCCAAAATCACAGGATATTGCAGATTTAACAGGTAGTCTGGACTTTTCTACGATTGCAGAATATGGTTCAGAATCAGATCCGCGTGCGTATCGATTTGATGGAGAATTAAATAAGGCAAACCGAGGAATGATGGAGTTCCAAGAGATGTTAAAATGCGATGAGAAGTTTTTATGGCACTTATTATCACTTACGCAAGAAGGGAATTTCAAAGCGGGAAGATTTGCGCTTATTTCAGCAGATGAATTAATTGTAGCGCATACGAATGAAACAGAGTATCGCTCATTTATAGCAAATAAGAAAAATGAAGCATTGCACTCAAGAATTATTGTAATGCCAGTTCCTTATAATTTACGAGTAAGTGAAGAAGAACATATTTATGAAAAAATGATTCGTGAAAGTGATGTATCGAATGTTCACATTGCACCACACACACTTCGCGTTGCAGCAATGTTCACTATTTTAACTCGTTTAAAAGATCCGAAGCGTCCGGATATTGATTTAATTAAAAAGATGCGTTTGTATGATGGAGAAACGGTAGAAGGTTATAATGCGATTGATGTAGAAGAATTACAACGCGAATATCAAGATGAAGGTATGAAGGGTATTGATCCTCGTTATGTCATTAACCGAATTTCGTCTACAATCATTCGAAAAGAGGTACCATCTATTAACGCGTTAGATGTACTTAGATCTTTAAAAGATGGGCTAGATCAGCATCCATCCATTAGTAATGAAGACCGTGAACGTTACATGAATTTCATCTCATTAGCGAGAAAAGAATACGATGAAATCGCGAAGAAAGAAGTACAAAAAGCGTTTGTTTATTCATATGAAGAATCAGCTAAGACGCTTATGGATAATTACTTAGATAACGTCGAGGCGTACTGCAATAAATCGAAATTACGTGATCCGTTAACAGGAGAAGAAATGAGTCCAGATGAAAAATTAATGCGCTCAATTGAAGAGCAAATTGGAATTTCAGAAAATGCTAAGAAAGCGTTCCGTGAAGAGATTTTAATTCGCATTTCTGCTTATGCCCGTAAAGGAAAACGCTTTGATTATAATTCACATGAACGTCTTCGTGAAGCGATTCAGAAAAAACTATTTGCTGATTTAAAAGATATAGTGAAAATTACAACATCAACGAAAACGCCGGACGAAAATCAGCTTAAGAAAATCAATGATGTTGTTGCGCGTTTAATTGATGAGCATGGCTATAATTCTTCTTCAGCAAATGAATTACTACGCTATGTAGGTAGCTTGTTAAACAGATAGTTTGATAACAAAACGCTGTCTCTTGTATTTTGCGGGACAGCGTTTTATTATCCGTTCATATGTGTATAAAGTGTCATACCTTGTCCAAATGTAATAAATTAAGATGCAATTTTATGAATTTATTGTCAATTATTTTTACAATATGCATATGATAGAGTAACCAACCATTCATACGAAAAAAGCCAACACAATACAATATGTTGCAAAGTAAAAATATGTGCAACAATGCATTGTGTTTCTTTCTTATCAGTGGCTGAATATTTCTTTCTATTATGTGAGTGGCAAAATTTTGTTTGGGATGCTCGGGGTATTGTATGAAAAACGTTATAAATGTTTATGGGATGATTTTCTGTGGGCAGTTACCTTTCAAACATTCTAGCTTGCACATTACAGAACAAAATTTATAGATTGCTGTTCATACAGGAAGACAATTACAGTAAGGAGGGAAAGGAATGGGCGAAGAAAATCAACCAAATTATACGATTTCACAGGAAAACTGGTCCCTCCATCGCAAAGGATATGACGACCAACAGCGCCATCAAGAAAAAGTACAAGAGGCAATTAAGAATAATTTACCCGATCTTGTAACAGAAGAAAGTATAGTTATGTCTAATGGCAAGGATGTTGTAAAAATACCAATTCGTTCTCTAGATGAATATAAGATTAGATACAATTATGATAAAAATAAACATGTTGGGCAAGGAAACGGTGACAGCAAAGTTGGTGATGTCGTTGCGAGAGATGGATCAGGTGGTCAAAAACAAAAAGGGCCAGGAAAAGGGCAAGGAGCAGGAGATGCAGCTGGGGAAGATTACTATGAAGCTGAAGTCTCTATTTTAGAATTAGAGCAAGCGTTTTTCAGAGAGTTAGAACTGCCTAATTTAAAGAGAAAAGAAATGGATGAAAACCGGATTGAACATGTTGAATTTAATGACATTAGAAAAACAGGATTATGGGGAAATATCGATAAGAAACGAACAATGATATCCGCATATAAACGAAATGCAATGAGTGGTAAAGCATCTTTTCATCCAATTCACCAAGAAGACTTAAAGTTCCGCACTTGGAATGAAGTATTAAAGCCAGATTCAAAAGCTGTTGTATTAGCGATGATGGATACGAGTGGATCGATGGGAATATGGGAGAAATATATGGCACGTAGCTTCTTTTTCTGGATGACAAGATTTTTACGCACAAAGTATGAAACAGTAGATATTGAATTTATTGCCCATCATACGGAGGCAAAAGTAGTTCCAGAGGAAGAGTTTTTCTCAAAAGGAGAAAGTGGCGGAACGATTTGTTCTTCTGTATACAAAAAAGCACTCGAACTTATCGATAATAAATATTCACCAGACCGCTATAATATTTATCCATTCCATTTTTCAGATGGTGATAATTTAACATCAGATAATGCTAGATGTGTAAAACTTGTTGAAGAGCTAATGAAGAAGTGTAATATGTTTGGGTATGGGGAAGTGAATCAGTATAACCGCCATAGTACACTCATGTCAGCCTATAAAAATATTAAAGATGAAAACTTTAGATACTATATTTTAAAGCAGAAAGCAGACGTATTTCATGCGATGAAAAGCTTTTTTAGAGAAGAATCAGGTGAGAAAATGGCATAACCTCTTTTAAAGAGGTTCTTTTTTTGTAAACTTTTTATTTTTCTAGTTGACAATGATAATGAAAATCATTATCATTTATTCGAGAAATGATTACATTTCGAATTATATATTTTGAAGGAGATGTAAAATTGAAACAAAATAAAAGAAAACGTATAAATGCAATGATTATAGCGGCGGCGTTATCACTTCCGTTTGCTGTTTATTCAACACCTGCTTTAGCGGCAGTAGCAAGTGAGGCGAATAAAACGGGACAAGGTTTAGAAGATGGTACATATGACGCTGTTATTAAAGCGTATAAAGATAAAACAAATGAAGAGTCTATGGCAGCTGTTTATATAAAGGATCCGAAATTAACAAGTGAGAATGGAAAGAAAATTGTAACAGCAACGTTAAGTGATAGTGATTTCTTTCAATACTTGAAGACAGAGGATATTCACACTCCAGGTGTGTTTCATGATGTAAAGGTCATATCAGAAGACAAAAAGAAAAATGGGACGAAGGTTATTCAATTTGAAGTTGGAGAATTAGGAAAAAGATACAATATGCAAATGCATATTTATATTCCAACGATGGCCTATGACAATAAGTATCAAGTACAGTTTGAAGTAAATACATTGAATTTAGAGAACAATGTTCCAGAAAAACAAAAGGAAAATAAAGAGGATAAAGTGGATCAACAAGATGAAATTGGAAATGTAATAGTAGATAAGCAACTACAAAGGCATATTAATAAATATAATTTAAATAGAGAAAATCTAGATACCCCAATAACTAAGGAAGATTTATTAAAAGTTAAATCCTTAATAGTCGTTGAAGCTAAAAGTAAAGGAATAAAAGACGTAAGTGGTCTAGAATATATGACGAACTTAGAAAACTTAACGTTGGAAGAAGTTAAGTTAAAAAATATAAAATTTATCTCGGACTTGAGACAATTGAAATCATTAAGTATAACCTATGGTGAACTTGAAGATATTGGACCTTTGGCTAAGTTAGAGCATATTGAGTTTTTAACTTTGAGAAACAATAAAATCTCAGATTTAAGCCCATTAAGCCAAATGAAGAAGATTAAAATGCTAGATTTAAATAGTAATTATATAAAAGATATTAAACCATTATTTACAGTGAAATCTTTAAGGACTTTGACTGTAGCAAATAATCAAATTAGTAATACAGGTCTTGAAGGAGTTCACCAATTAAAGAATTTAAAGACATTTGAAATAAGCAATAATGGATTGAGCAATGTTGAACATATTAATGGAATGAATAAATTAATTGAATTAGGGCTTTCCAAAAATGAATTAGTAGATCTTACGCCATTATCAAAATTGTCAGGGTTACAGAAATTAAATCTAGAAGAAAACTATATTTCAGATATAACGCCACTTAGTCAATTAACAGGTTTATATGATTTAAAACTAGGTTCAAATGAAATTCGTGATGTTAGACCAGTTCAAGAACTAGGAAAAAGAATGTATATCGATATTCAAAGACAAAAAATTTTTTTAGATGATGTAGAAAAGGATAAGGAAGTTAAAATACCTATCTATAATTTACAAGGAGAGCCACTTGATACTATTCAATTGAAGAGTGAAGATGGGATCGTTAATAATGGTTCTGTTAAATGGGGGACTACTGGTGAAAAAACATACGAATTTACGTTGGATATAAAGCCAGAAGAGAACCGTATTAAGTTTAATGGAACAGTAATTCAAAATGTTGTTGAAAGATTAGACGAAATCAAGGAAACAATAAAAGAGGATAATGAACAAAAGGAAAATGTAATTCTCGATAAAACTTTACAACAACATATTAATAAAAAGAATTTAGGTAGAGAGAATTTAAACGCTCCTATTACAAAAGAAGATTTATTACAGATCAAAAAATTAGAGATACCTAAAGAAAAAGGAAATGAGATAGAAAATATAACAGGTTTAGAGTACATGACGAACTTAGAAAACCTCACTTTAGAAGGAGTAGGCCTGAAAAATATTGAGTTCATCTCAAACTTGAAACAATTGAATAATGTGAATGTATCTCATAATCAAATTGAAGATATAACACCACTATCTTCATTGGAAAATTTACAGTGGTTAAATCTTGCGGACAATCATATTAAAGATGTAACGGTTATTGGTTCCATGCTAAACTTATTTAGCTTAAATCTAGCTGGGAATGAGATTCGTGATGTCAGGCCGTTAATACAATTAGGGCAGTGGTTTACAATTGATGTTGGAAGACAAAATATCATTTTAAATGATGCAAAAATAAACGAAGAAATTCAAGTTCCTGTATATGATTTAGAAGGAGAAAGTATTGAAAATATTCAATTGACAAGTGAGGGAGGGACGTTTAATAACGGAGTAATAAAATGGAATACCCCAGGTGAAAAGGTGTATAAATTTGATTTAGATTCTGATGAAATTAGCATAAGGTTTAACGGAACAGTTATACAGAATATAGTGGAAAAAGAAGAAGTGAAAGAACCAACAAAAGAAGGTGAAGAAACAAAAGAAGAAGTGAAAGAACCAACAAAAGAAGTTGAAGGATCGAAAGAAGAAGTAAAAGAACCAACAAAAGAAGTTGAAGAAACAAAAGAAGAAGTGAAAGAACCAACAAAAGAAGTTGAAGGATCGAAAGAAGAAGTGAAAGAACCGGTAAAAGAAGTTGAAGAAACAAAAGAAGAAGTGAAAGAACCGGCAAAAGAAGTTGAAGAGCCAAAAGAAGAAGTGGACGAGCTAACAACAGGAGTTGAAGAGTCGAAAGCGGAGGGGAAAGAAACAGGAAAAGAAATTGAAGGTTCAAAAGAAGCAGTAAATCCATCCGAAGTAGTCCAAGAACAAAACATGAATCATCAAGTTGTGAAAGAAAATAAACCAGTTGCTAATAAACAGGAAGAAAGTAAGAAATCATTAGGAGCAACAGGGGGACAAGCGAATACATCAAAGTTACTTTCAGGCGTAGCATTAGTTCTTTCAGCACTGAGTATGTTTGTATTTAGAAAGAGATTATTTAAGAAGTAAATAACGTGTTATCTTATTATATTGTAAAATAATTGTATGAGTTTTTGAGAAGACATTATCATGGCAGTTTCATTTTGAAATAGGCTTATGATAATGTCTTTTTTAAGGAGGATATAAATGGAAAAGGTGTCGGAGAGCGGTTATTACAAGTTGCAATTCAGTATATTTTCTCCTTCCAAGGGATGAGAGAGATAGTACTATGTTTGAATACGAATAATGCTCGTGTGATGAAATTGTGCAAGAAAGTAGATTTTGAGGAAAAAGCATGTTTACAACACTATATAATAGAGTGAAAAACCCATTCATATGAAAATGATATTTCATACGAATGGGTTTTATTACGGATTTAGAAGTGATTTGAGGCGCCAATCGTTACATAACCTTTTTTATTTTTTTCGGCACTTCTTTCGTTTGCAAATTAACATCTTCTTTTCGTAGCTCTTTAAAGAGTGAAGTAACCATAAGAACGACTACAATAGAAAATGGTAGCGCAGCAATTATAGCTGCGATTTGTAGTGCATTTAATCCTCCAGCTTGTAATAAAATAGCGGCAATTATCGCGATTGTTAATCCCCATATAAGTTTTAAACTATTTTTCGGTGATAAACTTCCGTTACTCGTTTGCATTGAAACAACAAATGTTGCTGAATCGGCAGAAGTAACGAAAAATGTGGCTACTAAAATTAACCCGATAATCGTTAAAAATGTAGAGAATGGTAGGTGTGAAATAACAGCAAATAATCCAATCTCTGTACCATTTTTTGCAATTTCATCAGCTATTCCAAGCGATTGGAACATTTCCATATGGATTGCGGTACCACCAAACACTGCAAACCAAAATGTACAGATAAGAGTCGGGACTAATACAACTCCAAAAATAAATTCTTTTATTGTGCGCCCTTTAGAAATACGAGCGATGAATGTACCGACGAATGGAGACCAAGAAATCCACCATCCCCAATAGAAAATAGTCCAGTTTTCAATCCAAGAAGAAGATTTTTCATTAAATGCTCCTAAATTTAATCCCATACTAGGCAAAGCTCCAATATAAGAACCGAGTGTAGATGTGAAATATTTCATAATAAATACGGTTGGCCCTAAAAATAAAAAGGAGACGAGTAAAATACCTGCAAGAGAGAAATTTAAGTTACTCAAATATTTAATCCCACGATCTAAGCCAGTTTGTGCACTCGTTAAATATAAAACGGCGAAGATGGCGATAAGTACGAGCTGTGTAAGTAAAGTGTTATGAATAGAAGGGAATAAATAGCTTAATCCTCCAGCAATTTGTTGAGCACCAATCCCAACAGATGGTACAATGCCAAACACTGTGGCTAAAACAGCTAAAATATCGACTGTTTTTCCGATACGAGAATTTTTCGATCGATTAAATAATGGAGTAACTGTAGCCCCGATAGTGCTACCTTTTTGTTTGCGGAATGTGAAATATGCAATTGTTAAAGCAACCATTGCGTATAGTGACCATGGAAAGAGACCCCAGTGGAAAAATGAATATTGCATAGCGAGTTTGGCACTTTCCTCTGTCCCCGCTTTTCCTGTTAATGGATCTGTAAAATGTGAAATCGGTTCAGCGATTCCATAAAAGAGGAGTCCAATCCCCATTCCTGCTCCAAACAACATGGATAGCCAAGATGGATAATTATATTTTGGCTTTTCTCCATCTTTACCAAGACGAATAGAACCGTACTTAGAAAATGCTAAATAAGCAGCCAAAATAATCATTGTAGTCATAAGTAGAGAGTAAAACCACCCAAATTTATTGAGGATAAATGAGTTTAAAGAAGATGTAACACTTTGTAAATCGTAGCCTTGTATCCAACTTGCTGGGGTAATTCCCCATATAATGAATAATGTTGTTAGCAAGAAGGAGATATAAAATACACTGTTTTCTTTTTTTATCATAGAATCCCACCCTTATTTAATAAAGTTAACAATTATAATAATCATAACAATTAAGTTTTTAATTGTCAAAAAATTACCTTTTTATAATGTGAAAGGATGCAATTTGTTTTAGGGAGGTAAAGAGCAATGTGTTCACGATATGTACAAATTATAGGAAGAAATAATATGAAATATTGCATTTTATATTGTTACATCCAGATTTTATGTTAAATTCTTGAATGGAATATTAAAATAGGGGGCAAGGATATGAACAAGAAATCAAAGATCAATAAAGTGATGCTTAGCATTAGTACAATGGCTTTATCGTTAGGCGCACTTCAAACTCATGCAGCAGCGGAAGAAAAAGTACCGTATAACGTGTTGAAAACGAAACCGGTTGGAATTGAAAAGTCGGTAGATGAAGTTGGACATATTTCAAAAGTTGATGAAACTTTATCATTTCAAGAACGTTTAAAAGTAGGAGATTTTTCACAGCGACCAGCATCTATTACGAAGAAAACTGCAGTAAAGCAAGTTAAAGAAAGCTATTCAATGGCTGATTTAAACAAAATGAATGATCAAGAATTAGTTGAAACGTTAGGCAGTATTAAGTGGCACCAAATTACAGACTTATTCCAGTTTAATGAAGATGCAAAGGCTTTTTATAAAGATAAAGGAAAAATGCAAGTCATTATAGATGAATTAGCTCATAGAGGTAGTACATTTACGAAAGATGATTCAAAAGGAATTCAAACGTTTACTGAAGTGCTGCGTTCAGCTTTTTATCTTGCATTTTATAATAGTGAATTAAGCGACTTAAATGAAAGAAGCTTCCAGGACAAATGTTTACCTGCTTTAAAAGCAATCGCAAAAAATCCGAATTTTAAGCTTGGTACAGTTGAACAAGATACAGTCGTATCTGCATACGGTAAATTAATTAGTAATGCTTCAAGTGATGTTGAAACGGTTCAATACGCATCGAATATTTTAAAGCAATACAATGATAATTATACTACTTATGTAAATGATCGAATGAAGGGACAAGCAATATACGATATTATGCAAGGTATTGACTATGATATACAGTCGTACTTAACTGTGGCTCGTAAAGAAGCGAATGAAACGATGTGGTATGGAAAAGTAGATGGGTTTATTAATGAAATAAATCGTATTGCTCTTCTAAATGAAGTAACGCCAGAAAATAAATGGCTCGTTAATAATGGTATTTATTTTGCTAGCCGTTTAGGGACGTTTCATAGTAATCCAAATAAAGGATTAGAGGTTGTTACACAAGCAATGCATATGTACCCGCGCTTAAGTGAACCGTATTTTGTTGCGGTAGAACAAATTACAACAAATTATAATGGTAAAGATTATAGCGGGAATACAGTAGATTTAGAGAAAATACGTAAAGAAGGAAAAGAGCAATACTTACCAAAAACGTATACATTCGACGATGGATCAATTGTGTTCAAAACAGGAGATAAAGTATCAGAAGAAAAAATTAAGAGACTATATTGGGCTGCGAAGGAAGTAAAGGCACAGTATCACCGTGTAATTGGAAATGACAAAGCGTTAGAGCCAGGAAATGCGGATGATGTATTAACGATCGTAATTTATAATAGTCCAGATGAATATCAGTTAAATAGACAATTGTATGGATATGAAACAAACAACGGTGGAATTTATATTGAAGAGACAGGTACATTCTTTACATATGAGCGTACACCAGAGCAAAGTATTTATAGTTTAGAAGAGTTATTCCGTCATGAATTTACTCATTATCTGCAAGGGAGATATGAAGTTCCTGGTTTATTTGGAAGAGGAGATATGTATCAAAATGAAAGGCTAACTTGGTTCCAAGAAGGAAATGCAGAGTTTTTCGCAGGATCTACTCGTACGAATAACGTTGTACCAAGAAAGAGTATAATTAGCGGATTATCATCTGATCCTGCAAGCCGTTATACAGCAGAGCGTACACTATTTGCTAAATACGGTTCTTGGGATTTCTATAATTACTCGTTCGCATTGCAGTCTTACTTATATACGCATCAGTTTGAAACATTTGATAAAATTCAAGATTTGATTCGTGCGAATGACGTGAAAAATTATGATGCATATCGTGAAAATCTAAGTAAAGATCATAAGTTAAATAAAGAGTATCAAGAGTATATGCAGCAGTTAATTGATAATCAAGATACATACACTGTACCAGAAGTAGCTGATGATTATTTAGCTGAACATGCAACGAAGTCGTTAGCAGCGGTGAAGAAAGAAATTAGTGATACGTTGCCTATGAAAGATACAAAAATGACAAAACATAATTCTCAATTCTTTAATACATTTACATTAGAAGGTACGTATACAGGTAGTGTCACAAAAGGTGAATCAGAAGATTGGAAAGCAATGAGTAAAAGAGTAAATGAATCTTTAGAACAATTGGCGCAAAAAGAATGGAGTGGCTACAAAACTGTTACAGCATACTTCGTCAATTATCGTGTGAATAGCTCAAATGAATTTGAATATGATGTAGTTTTCCACGGTATCGCAAAAGATGACGGAGAAAATAAAGCTCCAACGGTTCATATAAATGGTTCTTATAATGGACGTGTAAAAGAAGGTATTCAATTTAAAAGTGATGGCTCAAAAGATGAAGATGGAAAAATCGTTTCTTATTTATGGGACTTTGGAGATGGAAGCACAAGTGCAGAGGCTAATCCAGTACATGCATATGAAAGAGAAGGAACTTACAAAGTTGCGTTACTAGTAAAAGATGATAAAGGGGGAGAGAGCAGAAGCGAAACAACGGTTACGATTAAAGATGGAAGTTTAACAGAATCAGAACCAAATAATCTTCCAGAAGAAGCGAATTATATTGGGCTAAACACTACTATAAAAGGTAGCCTTATCGGCGGAGATCATACTGATGTTTATACATTTAATGTAGCATCAGCGAAAGATATCGATATTTCCGTTTTAAATGAGTATGGAATCGGGATGACATGGGTGCTTCACCATGAATCAGATATGCAAAATTATGCAGCTTACGGTCAAGCTAATGGAAATCATATAGAGGCAAAAATGAATGCAAAACCAGGTAAGTATTATTTGTATGTATATAAATATGATAATGGCGATGGAACGTACAAATTATCAATAAAATAAGTGCTTTTCCAATGTATGTTTAACTTTACTTTTTGTGGAAAATAGTATATTATATAGATATATAATATATCGGTTATTTACTAGGAGGAGCCTGTCACAATAGGCTTCTCCTGTTCTTTTTTAGGGGGCCTGTCTTACAGGCTTTTCTTTAAAAAGTAAATAACTGAAAATTAAGAACAATAATCTTTGAAAGAGGTGGGGCATACACATAACAAAAAAGGGATTGTTTAAGAGAGGGGGATAAGAAATGGTTTTGTTTGGTTATCCACTTGAAACAATTTATTTATACGGATTTATTATTGCTACTATACTCACTGTGATTTATATCTTTTTTGGAGATATATTTGAATCCATATTTAGTTTTGGAGGCGGATCGGTATCCGTTGTTACTTTATTACTTAGTTTTTTCGCCATGTTATGTGGACTTAGTTATATAGGAGAATATTTATTTTCCTTTAATAGCATTCTTATTTTCGGGGCTGCATGTGCTATATCCTTTATTGGTGTATTCATAATGAAAATACTAATTTTAAAGCCGATTGCAGAAGCAGAACAAAATACTGTGCAACGTATGGATGAGTTCATAGGTTGCAAGGGGGAAGTCATTACAACAATTCCTACAGAAGGATTTGGAGAAGTACTAATCTCCTCTCAATTTGGAAGTAATGCAATTCCAGCTAAAACAATTGGGAAAAAAGATATTTCACAAGGAACTGAGGTTATTATTGAGGGAGTCCAAGATGGTGTTTTACTTGTACAAAACATCGCTTATTCTTTAAAAAAACCAAAATTATAAGGGGGAATTCACATGACGATTCCATTAATTATTGGTGGAGTGTTACTCGCAATTTTAATTCTACTCATTTTAGTATTTATTACGAAGTATCGAACAGTTGGACCAGATGAAGCGTTAATTGTTACAGGGAACTGGCTTGGTGGCGGAAAAAATGTAGTTACCACTGATGATGGAAAGAAGATTAAGATTATTCGCGGTGGCGGTACATTCGTAGTTCCAATTATGCAACGAGCAGAGCCTTTAAGCCTATTAAACTATAAGTTAGAAGTGGGTACACGTGATACGTATACGAAGCAAGGTGTTCCAGTTACAGTAAATGGTGTTTCTATTATTAAAGTAGGTTCTACGATTGAAGAAGTATCTACAGCAGCTGAGCAATATTTAGGAAAAGAAACAGAAGAGTTAAAAGTAGAAGCAAAAGAAGTTTTAGAAGGTCATTTACGTGCGATTTTATCTTCTATGACAGTAGAAGATGCGTATAGTAATAGAGAGCAATTTGCTCAAAAAGTACATGAAGTAGCTTCTACTGATTTAAAGAAAATGGGTCTTCGCATCGTTTCCTTTACAATTAAAGAAATTATGGATAAGAATGGTTACTTAGATGCACTTGGTCAGCCGCAAATTGCGACAGTGAAGCGTGATGCAACAATTGCGAATGCAGAGCGTGAAAAAGAAGCTCGTATTGAAAAAGCTCGTGCTGAGAAAGAAGCAAAAGAAGCTGAATATCAACGTGATGCTCAAATCGCTGAAGCTGAAAAACATAAAGAATTAAAAGTACAATCTTATAAGAGAGAGCAAGAACAAGCTCGAGCAGACGCGGATCTTTCTTACGAATTACAACAAGCGAAAGCACAACAAGGTGTTACAGAAGAGCAAATGCGCGTTAAAATCATTGAGCGTGAGAAACAAATTGAATTAGAAGAAAAAGAGATTGCGCGTCGTGAGAAGCAATATGATGCAGAAGTTAAGAAAAAAGCAGATGCAGATCGCTATGCTGTTGAGCAATCAGCGGAAGCAGAAAAAGTGAAACAAATTAAAAAGGCAGATGCGGATCAATATAAGATTGAAGCTGAAGCGAGAGCTCGTGCAGAAGAAGTACGTGTAGAAGGTTTAGCGAAGGCGGAAATTGAAAAAGCGCAAGGTCAAGCAAAAGCAGAAGTACAAAAAGCACAAGGTACAGCGGAAGCGGATGTTATTAGATTAAAAGGTTTAGCAGAGGCAGAAGCGAAACAAAAAATTGCAGAGGCATTCGAGTTATATGGCCAAGCGGCAATTATGGATATGGTTCTTAAAATGCTTCCAAGTTATGCGAAAGAAATTGCAAGCCCACTTAGCAATATTGATAAAATTACAGTTGTCGATACAGGTGGCGGTGGTAAAAATAGCGGCGCCGGAAAAGTTGCAGGTTATGCGACTGATTTAATGGCAACGATGCAAGAAACGTTAAAAGCATCTTCTGGCATTGATTTAAAAGAGTTATTAGAAGGATTTGCTGGAAAAGGAGCAGTACAGCAATTATCAAGCGATAAACCTGTTGTATCTGTAGTAGAAGATGAGAAAAAGGAAGTAGAAAAAGAGAAAGAATAGTAAGGCGGGAGAGACCTCTAGTAAGTACGATGCTAGAGGTTCTTCTGTGGATTATAATATTTCGAATAATATACATTTTTATATATTGTTTTAATTATTTAATTTATATAGAATAAAAAAGGTATGTATTAACTCTTTAATAGAAAAAGAGTTAATGCAATTAATCGTGTAATTTATATAAGTAAATTAAATGTGAAATAATTACATTTAAAACGGTATGGAGGGGTAGGAATATGCTTCAAGGGAAATTAAGGGGAAGTAGTTTAAAAGCAAAGTTACTTGTATCATTTGTTATTGTTTTAATTTTCCCAAGTATTGTAATTGGTTGGACGTCTTATCAACAAGCGAAGACAAATTTTAACGAAACAATTTTACAATCAGCGGAAGATAACGTAAAGATTTTAAATAATGTTATTAACAAAGAGATAGACAGTAAAAAGGTAGACGCAGTATATTTTACAAAGTTATTTAATGGAGTAAGTTACGGAACTGATCAGCTCCAAAATGTGCAAAATAAATTAGAAGAATATAATAAATTACATCCAGAAATAGAAGCAGTTTATACGGGATCTAGTACGGGACAATTTATTCAATCACCGTCTATTCAAATGCCAGATGGGTATAATCCTACCGAAAGAGATTGGTATAAAGAAGCAGCGAAAAAAAGCGGAGAAGTGGTTATCACAGCCCCATATAAGTCAAGTACAACAGGGAATATTGTTATTACAATAGCAAAACAAAATGAGGATAAAAGTGGTGTTCTCGGTATTGATTTAATTATTAATGATATTGTAAATACTTCAAAAATGGTCAATATCGGCAAAAAAGGATATGTAGCAATCTTTGACCAATCTAAAAATGTAATAGCGCATCCGACGATGAAGCCAGGTGACAAGGTAGAAGAAAAAGTGGAGAAGGAATTGTATAAACAAGAAACAGGTGATTTTAAATTCAAACTTGATGGTGATGATCGCAATATTACCTTTATAACAAATAAGCAGACTGGATGGAAAATAGCAGGAATTATGCCTTCAAAAGAAATTATCGAAGCAGCTAACCCTATTTTCTATAAAACAATAACTGTTATTGGTATTTCATTAGTAATTGGTGGGATTTTAATTTACTTCATAATTGCTTCTATTATTAGTCCGTTAAAACAACTTGTTATATCATCGAAAAAGATTAGTGAAGGCGATTTAACAGAGTCAATTACAGTTCATTCTAAAGATGAAATTGGACAGCTAGGAGAAAGTTTTAACGAGATGGCTGCATCGTTACAAAGTGTCATTTCCAATATAAACACTTCAGCAAGTCATGTAGCGGCATCTTCAGAAGAATTAACAGCTAGTATGAAGCAGACAAGCGAAGCAACGGAACAAATTACACAGGCCATAGAGCAAGTATCAAGTGGTGCAGAAATACAAACGAAAGAAGTTGAAGAAGGAGCAACATTGTTAGAAGAAGTTACAGAAGGAATTCAGCGTGTTGCAGATAGTTCTTCATTAGTATCTACAGCCTCTATGTATACGAAGAAAAAAGCTGAAAATGGTGGGAAGTTAGTTGAACAAACTGTGAATCAAATGCAATTAATTCATGAGTCTGTTTCGCAGTCAGACAAAATCATTGGTTTGTTAGACGATAAGTCGAAACAAATTGGAGCAATCCTTGAAGTGATTCAACATATTGCTGAACAGACAAATTTATTAGCGTTAAATGCGGCAATTGAGGCTGCGAGAGCTGGAGAGCAAGGAAGAGGATTTGCAATTGTAGCAGATGAAGTGCGAAAGCTAGCAGAACAATCAGGACAGTCTTCTACGGAAATTGGGAAACTAGTGAAAGAGATTCAATTTGATATAAAAGAAACAGTAAGCTCTATGAATCAAGTTGGAGTAGAAGTACAATCAGGACTTGTAGTTGCAAATGAAACGAAGCAAAGCTTTGCCGAAATATTGAAGTCTACAAATGATACAGTTGTACAAATTGATAGCATGGTAGATGTAGCAAAACAAATGACGGTAGATGCAAAACAAGTAAGTGCATCTATTAATGAAATTGCAGCTACGATTGAAGAAAATGCAGCAAGTGTTCAAAATATTGCTGGTTCCTCTGAGGAACAATTAGCTTCAGTAGATGAAATAAATGCAGCAGCAGTTCATTTATCACAAATGGCAGAAGAATTACAAGAGATGATTGGTAAGTTTAAAGTGTAATAACAAATATTAAGAAACGAGGTAATAATTTTACTTCGTTTCTTTTTTTATGAAGAGAAAAAGAAAGAAATATAGAGTAACCGTGTTATGATTAAGTATAATTAAAGAGACTGTATATTCTTTAAATTCTATCTTTAATCATGTTAGGGGAATGGTTTTGAAATTTAAAAAATTAAAACTCCAACCGAGAATTACATTAACTATAAGTACACTTATTTTAGTTGTACTTATGCTAACGAGTTATTTATTTTATTACATATTATCTGAAACGGTAGAAGAGCAAATTGGGAAACGAGCTTTGCATGTTGCGAAAACAGTTGCTGCTATACCTGAAATAAAGGAAGCTTTTCAAAAAGAAAACCCAGCTTCTATCATTCAGCCGATTGCAGAAAGAATTCGAATGGATACAGAGGCTGACTTCATTGTAGTTGGAAATAAAGAGGGGATTCGATATGCACATCCTGAGCGAGATAAAATAGGAGAAGCGATGATTGGTGGAGATAACAAAGGTGTTTTATTAGAAGGAAAATCATATGTTTCGAAAGCAACTGGATCATTAGGCCCTTCATTACGTGGAAAAGTTCCAATCCGTAATCAGGAAAATGAAATCATTGGTGTGGTGTCTGTTGGATTTTCAATGGACGATATTCATGGAGCGATAGAAGTGTATGGAAAGCGTGTATTTTGGATTACAATAATAGGGCTATTAATTGGAGTAATTGGCTCTATATATTTAGCGGCAAGTATAAAAAGAATGATGTTCGGGATGGAACCAGAAGAAATTTCATCTTTATATGAAGAGCATAGTACAGTGATTCAATCTGTACGTGAAGGGATTATTGTAATCGATAAAAATGGCATGATTAGTTTAGTCAATCAAGCAGCTTATGATATTCTTTCGCTAGATAAACAACAAAATATTATTGGGGAATTTATTTTAAATGTAATTCCTAATTCAACGATACTAGATGTACTCCAAACTGGTGAAAAACAGTTTGATCGCCAATTAAATATAAAAGGACAGGCTGTTATTGCGAACCGTCTACCTATTAAAGTAAAGAATAAAGTAACTGGCGTTGTATCGAGCTTACGTTTGAAATCTGAAATGGATCAGTTAACAGCAGAATTATCTCAGACGAAGCAATATACAGAGGCATTACGAGCGCAAGCGCACGAATATAACAATTTATTGTATACACTTTCAGGTCTTATTCAATTAGAATCATACGAAGATGCTTTAGAGCTTATTCATAAGGAAACAGCGGTATATCAAGATTTTGTTCAATTTATTATGAAGCGGATTCAAAATCCATGGCTAGGTGGAATTTTAATTGGATTTTATAATAGAGCACGAGAGTTGAAGATTGATTTTATGCTAGATAGAGAAAGTGGTTTAGACAAATTAAGTCCACATATTGAGAGTAATTATGTCGTTTCTATTTTAGGAAATTTAATTACGAATGCATTTGAAGCAATTGAAAAAAATGAAGAGAATGATAAGACAGTAAGGATGTTTGTAACTGATATTGGAGAAGAAATAGTAATTGAAGTGGAAGATTCAGGGCAAGGGATTCATGATGAAATAATTACTAGCATATTCTATAAAGGCTTTTCGACGAAAGAAGGAGGAGAGCGAGGATATGGATTAGCAAAAGTGAAAGAGTTAGTAGAAGATTTAAATGGAAGTATTGCAATTGAAAAAGGGGATTTAGGTGGTGCGTTATTTATTATTGCACTACCGAAAGAGAGAGGCGAATAGTAATGGGTGAGGAGATTGAAGTATTAATTGTAGAAGATGATATTCGGATTGCTGATATTCATCGTCGTTTTACTGAAAAAATTGAGGGATTTAAAGTAATTGGAACGGCAACGACTGGAGAACAAGCGAAAGAATGGCTAGAGCTTGTGAAGCCACAGCTCGTGTTATTAGATGTGTACTTACCTGATATGCACGGAACGGAACTTGTCACATATATTAGGAATCATTTGCACGATACAGATATTATTATGATTACAGCGGCATCGGAAACAGATGTAGTGAGGCACGCCCTGCGGGGCGGAGTAACAGATTATATTGTAAAGCCACTAATGTTTGATCGATTTAAGGCGAGTTTGGAAAGTTATCAAAAAAAGATTGTGCAGCTGAAGAAAAATAATCAATTATCTACAGAACAAATAGAACATTTATGGTCTCAAAGAGGCGTAAAGGGAAATGAAATGGAATATGCCCCGAAAGGGATAGACCCCTTAACTTTAGCAAAAATAAAAAAACATATGTTAACAGTTAATGAAGAAGGGATTACAGCAGAGGTACTAAGTTCAATGGTAGGCGTAAGTCGATCAACTGCAAGGCGCTATTTAGAGTATTTGATATCTGGGAAGAAAGTCCACGCAGAGCTAATATATGGAAGTGTTGGGAGACCGGAGAGACGGTATTTTCTTGTTTCTTCATAATAAAAAACAGTAGAGGATTTATTTCTTCTACTGTTTTTTGCGTCTTATATTGGAATAATCCCAATTACAATTCCAGTAATCAACATCACCATTGTCGTTCCAACTGCCCACAATAAAGTAAAACGTTGATGTTCACCAAAATCAACTTTTGCCATCCCAACTAATAAATAAGTGGATGCAACAAGAGGACTTAATAAGTGAACGGGTTGCCCAAGTAAGGAAGCACGTCCCATTTCAGCTGCACTAATTCCGTAAGTAGCAGCAGCCTTAGTTAAAATAGGTAATACTCCAAAGTAAAATGCATCATTGGACATGAAAAATGTGAATGGCATACTAAGAAGTGCTGTAATAATTGGTAGTTGTGGTCCAAGAGCGTCTGGTATAAGAGTTACTACACTTTTAGCCATTGCATCTACCATTTTTGTTCCTGATAAAATTCCAGTGAAAATCCCAGCGGCAAATACGAGAGAAACAACCGCTAATACGTTTCCTGCGTGAGAAGCAATACGCTCTTTTTGTTGTTCTAAGTTTGGGTAGTTAATCATAACAGCAATAGCGAAAGCGACTGTAAATAAAACAGGTAACGGCATAACTTCTAGTATGAGACAGACAAGTAATGTAGCGGTTAATAAAAAGTTAATCCATAGAAGTTTAGGACGTTTATGCACTGCGGCTTCGACAGTTGCAGCTTGCTCATCCATTGTTTGCATTTGTTTTAAATACTGTACATCCATAATTCCTAAACGTTTTCTTTCTTTTTTTCCAAGATAGTAAGCAACGAAAACAACCCAAATTGCACCAGCAATCATTCCTGGAATAAGAGGTGTAAATAATTCAGAAGCCTCAAGTCCAAGTGCGCTCATAACACGAGCTGTGGGTCCACCCCAAGGTGTAAGATTTGTTACCCCCGCCCCTAACATAACAACTCCAGCTAATATGAGGGGGTTCATTCCAAGGCGCTTATATAATGGATACATTGCGGAAACTGTAATCATGTATGTTGTTGTACCGTCACCATCTAGAGAGACGATAATAGTCAATATAGCCGTTCCGACAACGATTTTTAAAGGATCTCCTTTTACAAATTTTAAAATCTTACTAATGACAGGATCGAATAAACCGCTATCAATCATAATCCCAAAATATAAAATAGCGAACATAAGCATAATACCAGTAGGTGCTAATTTTTGAATCCCCTCTAACATCATAGGTCCCATATTGGCATAGAATCCGCCAATTAATGCAAAAACACTCGGAATTAATATTAATGCTACTAGCGCTGACATACGTTTCGTCATAATTAAAAACATAAAGACAAATACCATCGCAAATCCAAGTAGTGCTAACATGTAATTTCCCCCTCAAAAGAATGATTGCGCTTTCAAAATAGAATAAAAATTCAGAAAAAGGTTTTTTATTTATAATAAAAGCATCTATTCAAATGGTAAATAATTTGAAAAATAACATCATTAGAAGCATAATTTTTATTTTGTTCATTTTGTTCACGGTAGTTAATTTGAATTTTTAAAAAGTAAGCTGCTCCTCGTAAGAATGGTAGAATAAGATGAAAATAGTGAAGTGTGAAATAGGGAGTAGATGTTATATGAAAACGAGAATTGAAGAGATTTATAGCTCTTATGAAGGAAAAGTAGAGGAGATTTTTATTAATGAATCTTCTTACGTATATGAATGGGAAAAATTACTGGTGATCCGAAAAAATGACGGTGAGCTTAAAAAAATCGCAGTCGGGATTAGTGGAAATATAAGATTGGTAAATGTAGAAGTTGGACAGGAAATTAGTGCGGATACATTATTAGTTAAGTTAGAAGATGATTTGTTAATTACAGGTTGCGAGTGATGAGAGATGTGTAGAAATAACTACACATCTTTGTTTGTTTCCTATATTACAAAAAGCACATTGTTTTTTCACAAATCTCACACAACCTTTTGGTATTCTTTTCGTGGAGTATATGGTTTCTAGGGAGGAATATTGATGAAAGTAAAATATGTCGTACTTGCTATATGTTTATGTTTCGTATTTACGGTAGTCGGGTGTGGGAAAAAGGAAACAGCAGCTGTTGCCATTGATGAGAAACATGATAAATGTGATATTTGTCAAATTGGGGTAACAGATAATCAATTTGCAACAGAAATTATTTTAGAAAATGGAAAAGCGTTAAAGTTTGATGATATCGGTTGTATGTATAAATGGATGGAGATCAACTCAGGTGAAAAGACGAAAGAGAAATTTGTTCGAGATTATGATTCGAAAGATTGGATTTCATTAGAAGACGCTACTTACGTATATGATAAAACAATAACGACACCGATGGCTTATAATGTCATTTCATTTAAAAATAAAAAAGATGCAGAGAGCTTTGTATCTAACTATAAGGGGAAAGTTCTTTCATATAAAGAGCTAGCAGAGCATAAATGGGAAATGAATAAAGAGATGATGGGGAAACCGAAAGCAGGAAATCATGGTGGACATCATTAATGATAGAAAAAGACAACTATATAGTTGTCTTTTTCTATTATTACTCAGGTGCAAATATAGAAAAGGTGTAAAATTTTTAGAAGAACGGTTACAATGGAATATAGTAACCTAAAGCAATCATTTATCCCACATTAACGGGCAGTAAGATCCCCACCTCAAAATCTAGTGAAAGCAAAGAAGTTAGGTGGAGTCGGGCTGCCCGTAAAAGCCCGATTGGTGTGGGCTAATAATTAGTGGTGGATGAACAAAACCCCCACTAATTAAAGTTTCACTTTATGTACTTTTTAGAAATGTATACAAATGCGGTAAAAACGTGCTAAACTAATTGCTTCATAATGTTAATGATGGGGCCATCAGGCGTATCATTTCAATAGGTTGAGAAACATAGTATAAGCTTAAGATAATCCGATTAAAGAAGGAATCTAAAGGGCTTATGGATAAATGTACTCAAGAAGAGTTATTGTATGTGATGGAGGAATGGTTAAGAAAACATTATCTTTCATAGGAGCTGTAGTTGTGAGAAAACAAAAAATTTTATTATGTATTTTATTAGGACTTTTAATGACGGTAGTGGCTTGCGATAAGCAAGAAGAACCAGAATCGAAACCGGTTCATGTGAAAAATGAAAAGAAAAAAGAGAAGCATAAAGAACAGGAAGAATCTAAAGAAGAGAAAAGTATAAATTTAATGGACAAACAGTTGTTACTTTCAGCTACTCTTGGAGACACAGAGACAGCTATGAAGTTGATTCAGGATGGAGCGAATATAAACGTAGAAGGTGACAACGGAGAAACGCCTGTCCTTGCAGCAACGTACCAAAATCATGTAGAGACAGTTAAAGCATTAATTGGTGCAGGTGCTAATATTGAAATTAAAGATGAGAAAAAAAGTAATCCACTTCTTTATGCAAGTAGAGAAGGATATACGGATATTGTAAAAGTATTAATTAATGCAGGAGTTAATACGAAAGAAACGACTAGGTCAGGTGGGACAGCACTTATTTCTGCATCTGAGCGTGGCCATGTAGAGGTTGTTAAAGAATTATTAGAGCATACAGATATTGATGTGAATTATAAAAATGAACGTGGTGGAACAGCGCTATTAGAAGCAATTGTATTAGGAAATGGTAGTGAAAACCATAAGAAAGTAATTCAATTGCTTATTGATCACGGTGCAGATGTAAATATGGCTAACAAGGAACACCTGACGCCACTGCAATACGCTGAAAAAAGAGGTTTTAAAGATATTGTAAATATGTTGAGGGTAGCTGGAGCGAATGAAGTAGTACAGCCACAACAACCAGTAGAGTAAAAAACGAAAAATAATCCCATTTAGATAGACAGAATGAAGAAATCAGTTAGTATGATGGATTCAGTAATGTGTATTTGAATGGGATTTTTATTTTGAATATGAAAAATAGATTATGAATGGATGGTAAATGGAGTAAATAAGGAGGAAACCTTATTTTGCAATTGTAAAAAATGAAAAGGGAGTTTCTGTTTGTTGCAGTGCCAGAAGGACGCCCGTAGCTGCTGAGGTAAGTGTGGAAACTTTAGCGGAGTTTCAAGGGAACGGATATGGTACTGATGGTGTTACAGCCTGGGCGATATCAATACAAGAAGAAAAAAGCATTCCACTTTATAGTACTTCTTGGAATAATTATGCTTCACAAGCTGTTGCGAGAAAACTAAAACTAATTAACTATGGAATGAATTTGCATATCACTTAAATTTTAAAGATAGTTATTTGCCGTTGGGATTTATTTGTATATCTAGATTAATATTAAGAAAATATGGTGAATATTAACATTCGATTAACACCTAATTAACAATCTATCAAAACTGACTTAATAAATACGTAATATAGTAAAGGTAACAAAATAACTAGGGTAGAGAACATTTGAGAACACCCACTTACATATAATGTGCCACTTTCTTAGGTGTGCTCTATTCCCTAGAGTTCAAATAAGGAGAAAGGCGTTCTATGTAAGTAGGTGTTTTTAGTTTGGTTAAAAATAGAACAGTTAGGTGGAATAAATGTTTAAAGAACCTTATATTGCGATGATAAAGGATTGGAAAGGATACAAAGCATACAAAAAATTGCCGAAAACAGTTTTTCTTATGACTGGTTCAATGCTGGAATTACCAGAGCGTGTATATGAATTGCAGAAACATGGACATGATGTATTTCTTCATTGTGATTTTATACAAGGCTTAAATACGAATACAGAGGAAGCGCTTTTGTATATTCAAGATGTTATCGGGGCACAAGGTATTATTTCAACAAAGGGTTCAACAATTCGAAATGCTAATAAAATTGGATTGAAAACAATTCAACGTATTTTTATTGTAGATACTTTATCTCTTACTAAATCAATTGAAAATTGTAAAACGACTAAACCAAATGCAGTAGAGATTATGCCGGGGATTATGCCTTCTATTATTAAACAGCTAGTAGAGGAAATAGAGTTTCCTATTATTGCAGGAGGGTTGATTCAAACGCGAGAAGATGCGGAAATTGCAATTCGTGCAGGAGCAAGTGCGATTTCAACAAGTCATTATGAAGTATGGATACAAGAAGAAAAAAGGAGTGCAACCTTGTGATTGAATTGAAAAATGTTTCAAAGGTATATAAAAATGCAGAAGAGACAGCGGTTAAAGGCGTATCGGTTCATATTAAGAAGGGTGAATTTTTTGTTTTAGTTGGACCTTCGGGATGCGGGAAAAGCACATTATTACGAATGATCGCTGGCTTAGAAGAGATTTCTTCAGGAGATTTAATTATTAATGAACGTGTTGCAAATGATCTAGAGCCGAAAGACCGTAATCTATCAATGGTATTTCAAAATTATGCATTATATCCACACTTATCTGTAGAAGAAAATATTTTATTTGGACTTAAGGTAAGAAAAGTACAAAAAGAAGAGCGACAAAAGCGATTAATGGAAGCTATTGAAATGGTAGGACTGAAAGAGTATGTGAAAATGAAACCAGGCCAATTATCAGGCGGACAAAGACAGCGTGTTGCACTTGCCAGGGCAATTGTGAGTCAAGCACCAATCTGTTTAATGGATGAACCACTTTCGAATTTGGATGCGAAATTACGTGCGCAAATGAGAATTGAAATTAGAGAAATTCAGCAGCGATTAGGAATTACGATGATTTACGTTACCCACGATCAAATAGAAGCGATGACTATGGGAGATCGTATCATGGTTTTAAATAAAGGAAGTATACAGCAAGTTGGAACACCACTTGACATATATAACGAACCTGCAAACGAATTTGTTGCAAGCTTTATAGGTTCTCCTTCTATGAATATAAATGATGGGGAAGTAAATAAAGAAAAAGGTGTATTACATATAGGGCAATTGCAAATTCCATTATCTATTAGACAGTTAAAGCAATTACCAGAAGGAACAATTCGCATAGGCATGCGCCCTGAGCATATTGCACTGTCTGAGGAGGGACAAGAAGTGACGTTGCAATCTGTAGAAGTATTAGGGAATGAATCTATATTGAACTTTGCGGTAAATGGAACAACTTGGAGTGCGAAAGTCATCGGACAGTTACTCTTGAACAAAGGTGACAAAGTAAAATTATTATTCTCGCAAGAAAAGTTATGCTTCTTTAATGAAAACACGAATGAACGCTTAAAAGTGGTAGCTGAAGAAGAGTTGAAAGTGGTGGCGAAATAATGATCGGAGTAAGTAAGTTACCAGTTCAAACAAAGGTGTCAAAAAAGAAAAAATTATGGGGGAGAACGAAAGATTTAAGAATAGGATTATTGTTTTTGGCGCCATCTATTTTGTTATTTTCGATTTTTTTGTTCTATCCATTGTTTAGGACGATTTACTATAGCTTTTATTTAACCGATATACATGGGGAAGCTAATCTTTTCGTTGGCTTAGAAAATTATCAATACTTATTCTCTGATCCAGCCTTTTACAAAAGTATAAAATCAACTTTATTATTTGTTTTATATACAGTGCCTACGAGTATTATATTTGCTTTGTTTCTTGCATTGATTGCAAATGGAAAAGTAAGAGGTATTGGGTTATTCCGAGTTCTGTTTTCTTCGACGATGGGAATATCAGTAGCCGCTAGTGCAGTGATTTGGCTATTTTTATTTCATCCAAGTGTAGGATTATTTAATAATATATTAGCCTCTATGAACCTTCCTGCAATCGCATGGTTAACGAGTCCGGACTGGGCACTATTCTCTGTATCAGTTACAACAGTTTGGGTGAATACAGGTTTTGCATTTTTAGTTATATTAGGTGGTTTACAAAATATCGATACGTCGTTATATGAGAGTGCATCTATAGATGGTGCTAGTTATTTATATAAACTTCGCCGTGTTACATTACCGATGCTATCACCAACTTTATTCTTTATTGTAACAGTAACATTAATTAGTGCGTTCCAAAGCTTTGGGCAAATTGATATTTTAACGCACGGTGGACCAAATGATGCAACGAATTTGATTGTGTACTCGATTTACAAAGAGGCGTTTGTGAATCATCAATTTGGAACAGCAAGTGCACAAGCAATGGTATTATTTGTTTTCATTTTCATTGCTACATTACTTCAATTTAAGTTTGCTGAGAGAAAGGTGCATTATAAATGATTGTTAAACAGTGGAAACAAAATTTCCTATTATACATGCTGCTCATTATTAGTGCAGTAATGGTATTTTTTCCTGTACTGTATGCATTTTTAATAAGCTTTATGACACCAGACGATATTCAAATGAGAAGGTTATTTCCGACTCAATTTACTTTTGATAATTTTATTAATATTTTTCAAAAGGTACCGCTTTTTACATACTTATATAACAGTTTAATTGTATCGACAGTCGTTATGATTGGACAACTTATCGTATCAAGTTTAGCAGCTTATGCTTTTGTTTTTCTTCAGTTTAAAGGGAGAAACTTAATTTTCTTCCTGTTTATTTCAACGATGCTGATTCCGTGGGAAGCAACGATGGTGCCTAACTTTTTAACGATTCAAAACTTTGGTTGGATCAATAGTTTCGCCGGGATGACAGTGCCGTTTTTTGCAACAGCTTTCGGTATTTTCTTGTTACGTCAACATTTTATGACACTTCCGAATGAACTGAAAGAAGCTGCGTTTATTGAAGGGATTGGAAATATAAGATTTTTATTCAGCGTTGTAATTCCGTATTGTAAAACGAGTTTTATTACGCTTGGAGTATATAGCTTTTTAACAACATGGAATATGTATTTATGGCCACTTTTAGTGACCACTGATGAAAAAGTAAGAACAGTGCAAATCGGTGTGAAGCAGCTTCAGTCTCAAGAAGTTGCAACTGATTGGGGAAGCGTAATGGCCGGTGTTACGGTTATCGTTATTCCAACATTGATTTTACTATTTTTAGGGCAAAAGCAATTACAACAAGGATTAACAAAAGGTGCAATTAAATAACTAAGAGAAGGTGAGATTTAAATGAGTCTAGTTAAAAAAGGTGCTGCTCTATTAATGGTAGCAACAATGGCATTATCTAGTGCCGCTTGTTCAAATAGTAAAACAGAAGGAAAACCTGAAGCACAGGCAAAAGTAGCACCAGTTGAAAAAAATGGTGATAAAACTGTAATTCGCTTCTGGCATGCGATGGGTGGAAAAACACAAGGAGTACTAGATGGTCTTGTTGCAGACTATAATAAGTCGCAAAATAAATATGAGATAAAGGCAGAGTTCCAAGGAACATATGAAGAGTCTTTAACGAAATTTAGAACGATGTCTGCAACGAAAGAAGCGCCAGCTCTTGTTCAATCAAGTGAAATTACAACGAAATATATGATTGATAGTAAAAAAATCACACCAATTGATAGCTGGATAAAAAAAGATAAGTACGATACGTCAAAATTAGAAAAAGCAATTACAAATTATTATTCAGTTGATGGAAAAATGTATTCTATGCCATTTAATTCATCTACACCAGTATTAATTTATAATAAAGATGCTTTCGCAAAGGCGGGCTTAGATCCAGAGAAAGCTCCGAAAACATATGCGGAATTACAAGAAGCAGCGAAAAAGTTAACCATTAAAGAAGGCGGAAATGTAAAACAATATGGATTCTCCATGCTTAACTATGGTTGGTTCTTTGAAGAATTGTTAGCGACACAAGGTGCTTTATATGTAGATAACGAAAACGGCCGTAAGGATGCTGCAAAGAAGGCGGTATTTAACGGTAAAGAAGGACAGAAAGTATTTGGAATGTTAGATGATTTAAATAAAGCTGGCGCACTTGGAAAGTATGGAGCAAGTTGGGATGATATTCGTGCCGCGTTCCAGTCTGGACAAGTTGCTATGTATTTAGATTCTTCAGCAGGTGTTCGTGATTTAATTGATGCATCTAAGTTTAATGTAGGTGTTTCATATATTCCGTATCCAGAGGATTCGAAACAAAATGGTGTTGTTATTGGTGGAGCATCGTTATGGATGACGAATATGGTTTCAGAAGAAACGCAACAAGGTGCTTGGGACTTTATGAAATATTTAACGAAGCCAGACGTACAAGCAAAATGGCATACTGCAACAGGCTATTTCTCAATTAATCCAGATGCATATAATGAGCCATTAGTAAAAGAGCAATATGAAAAATACCCACAGTTGAAAGTAACAGTAGATCAACTGCAAGCAACGAAGCAATCTCCAGCAACACAAGGTGCTTTAATTAGTGTATTTCCAGAATCAAGAGATGCAGTTGTAAAAGCATTAGAAGCGATGTATGACGGGAAGAATAGTAAAGAAGCGTTAGATGAAGCTGCCAAAGCAACAGATAGAGCAATTAGCATTTCAGCTCGTACGAGTCAAAAATAAGAGAAAGCCGTATCCTTAAAAGGGATACGGCTTTCTTTATAGGGAGATAAGGGATCAAAGAAATGATGAAGTCTTATCTCTTTTATATGAGTAAAGGGTCTAGAGTGAATGTTGTCCTTTTCATTATTTATTTAACTCCATTGCCACTTGTTTACCATTTACGAAAACCTCTACTACCGCTACTACAACTTCCATTACTTTTTTCATCGCTCATCTCTCCTTATTTTTTGTTTCATTTCTTACTCTCAGTATAAGGAAATACAGTAATTACAACTATCGAATTGGATGACAAGAGACTTACATTGTTGTAAGGATAATAGTTTAGTTTGTAATAAAGTGAAACTGTAATCAGTGGGGGGCTTACTGCCCGTTAATGCGGGATAAATTTGATTTAAGATTAAGATTCGGAAGTTTCTGTTGTTTTGAACTATAATTAGAAAGAGGGGGGGGATAATATGAAAAGAATTCTTGTTATTAGTGATATTCATGGAGAGATAGAAAAGTTCGAACAGTTATTGGAAGAAGCACAATATGATGCGAAACAGGATCAATTAATCTTACTGGGAGATTATGTAGATCGTGGTCCAAATGCGCGTGCTGTAATTGAAAAGGTAAGAGAATTGAAAGAAGAGGGAGCACTCATTTTAAAGGGAAATCATGAAGATATGATGATTAAGGCGTTAACGACAAATGAGGAACGTTCATGGAACCATTGGGTAAAAAGAAATGGTGGAGATAAGACATTATATAGCTATGGATTTGTAGAAGAGGATATTGCGGTTAATGACAAAGACTTCCAAAAACCGATTTTACACTCTCGTGTATTAGAGGAACATATAAAGTTTATTCAAGAATTAGATCATTACATTGAAACAGAAGAGTATATATTTGTACATGCTGGGGTTGAACCGATGAAACGAGTTTCTGAATCTGAACCATATACGTTAATGTGGATCCGTAATGAATTTCATAATGGATATAGCGGTGAAAAGGTTGTTGTATTTGGGCATACGGAAACAAAAACGCTTCATGGTAGTGAGGATTGCGGAGTGTATTTTGGTAGTAATCGTATTATTGGAATTGATGGCGGGGCTGTGTACGGTGGTCAGCTAAATTGTTTGGAATTGCCGAGTAAAAAGGTATATGTAATAAAAAATTGAAAGAGATAAGAGGAATCTTATTTCTTTCAATTTTTTATTAAGCTAAATTTAAGACAAAGTTTTTATAATAAAACTTCAAAATTTTAGAAGGAAATAGTTAAAAATGAAACGTAATGTAACTACATTCTTTTGTTATGAAGAGAAGAAATGTAATAATAAATAGAATTGAACTATTTGATGGAAGGTGAGAGCATGCGCTTACTTGTAGTAGAAGATAATGCCTCGTTATTAGAGTCTATCGTACAAATTTTGCGTGATGAATTTGAAGTAGATACGGCAATAAATGGAGAAGATGGATTGTTTTTAGCTCTTCAAAATATATATGATGCAATTTTACTGGATGTGATGATGCCAGGGATGGACGGATTTGAAGTAATTCAAAAAATACGTGATGAAAAGATTGAAACACCAGTCCTGTTTTTGACAGCGAGAGATTCTTTAGAAGATCGGGTGAAGGGATTGGATTTTGGTGGAGATGACTATATCGTTAAGCCATTCCAGGCCCCTGAATTAAAAGCGAGAATTCGCGCTTTACTACGCAGAAGTGGTAGTTTAACAACGCAGCAAACGATTCGTTATAAAGGGATTGAATTGTTCGGAAAAGATAAAGACGTTCAAGTAGATGGACAAAGTATTAAGTTGACATTGAAACAATATGAGCTGCTAGAGTATCTCATTCAAAATAGCGGGAAGATTTTAATGCGTGAACAAATTTTTGATCGTGTTTGGGGATTTGATTCAGATACGACAGTAGCCATTGTGGAAGTGTATGTGCATCATTTGCGTAAAAAATTAGAACCATTCGGTTATCAGAAAGATATTCAAACCGTTCGAGGTATTGGATATATATTAAAAGAACAATGAAAAAGGGAAGTATGTTTCAGAAGACACGCATTCGTTTGACTATAGTGAATTCATTAGTATTTATCCTATTAATAGGTATATTAGGTAGTATTATTTATTCATACACATATAAGCGTATTTATAATGAAGTGGATCAATCTATAAAAATGATGGCTCAGTATAGAGAAAAATTAGATGTTAAAATACCACCAAGAAAACGTATGGAGAATATCCAAATTGGAGATCCGCGAGTAACTAGAATAACTTGGAATGGGAAAATAGTGAAAATAGAGGGCGATAACCGTAAATTCCGTTCTATTTTTGAAGAGAATTTGGAAAAGTTTTCTCCGGAAAAAATAGGGGAGTTACAAGATATCAAAGTACAAGGACGATATTTTAGAGCATTTTCGCTTCAAAAAGATGGAGAAATAGTTCAAATCGTGCGAGATATAACAGCGGAAGAAGGAATGTTAAATACTTTATTTTTAATTCTTATTATAGGTTGTAGCATAGGAAGCCTCTGTGCGATAGGTATCGGCTTTTTCTTAGCTGGCAGGGCACTCGTACCTATTCAAAATTCATGGGAGAAACAGCAGCAATTCGTTTCTGATGCATCACATGAACTAAGGACACCACTTGCAGTTATTCAATCAAAAACGGATGTGTTATTTCAGTCACCATCCGCTACGATAGAAGAAAAAGCGATGGATATTTCTACAATTTCAAAAGAATGTAGGCGTTTATCAAAACTAGTTAGTAATTTATTATTGCTAGCCCGTTCTGATTCTAATCAAATTGAGATGGATAAGAAAATATTTGAACTCGATAAATTGTTAGAAGAAATAGTAGCTCCATATAAGGAGATTGCTTCTTATCAAGAAAAAGAAATGATACTAAAAGTAGAACGTGACGTATCTTTTATGGGGGATAGAGAGCGGATTCATCAAATGATGGTCATACTGTTAGATAATGCGATGAAGTATACAAATGAAGGTGGGCATATTCAAATTGATTGCACGCAAACGAGTAGTTCAATTCGTATACAGGTGAAAGATGACGGGATAGGAGTGAAAGAAGAAGATATTCCAAAATTATTTGATCGTTTTTATCAAGGGGATAAAGCAAGAAGTACGTCAGAAGGAGCTGGATTAGGTCTTTCAATCGCAAATTGGATTGTAGAAAAGCATTACGGAAAAATATCAGTAGAGAGCAAATGGGGAGATGGCACTTGTTTTGAAGTGATTTTCCCTAAAAACCAAAAAATATAAGTAAAAAGACGACCTTGTTTTTACACAAGGTCGTCTTTTTTTAAGGTAAAGTTAAGAAACTATTTATATTATGTATGGCATAAAGAAAGTTCGTTACATGAAGAAGAGACTAGGTGTATGTGAGTGGGGTTTATCAATCATAATGTTATCTCAAGCAGCGATGAGATGTATGTATAGTATTAAAAAAACTAGGGGAATGATGGGAAAGAAAGTATAAGAGGGAGGAATTAATTTTGAAAAAGAAAATGATGACGGTATTCACTATTGGAGTAATGAGCTTAAGTATATTAGGGGGTGCCTCTCCTTCTGAAACACAAAAAGGAAAGACTGATTACACGCAGCGCAGTAAAGAACAATTAAATAATGGTAAGATACATGCAGTGCATACAGAAGAAAAAGCAGAGAAACTAGGTATTGAAACGGAAGGAAAAGAACAAATTACACTAGAAAAAGAAATTCATGAAACAGAAGTAGGAAGGGAAGCAGAGCAGTTAGGCATATCGATTGAAGGAAAAGATGTTGGGGCGTTGTCAGAAGAAATCTATGAAACAAAAGTGAAGCAAGAAGCGTTAAAACTAGGCATATCTATAGAAAATACATCAATTGTAAATTTAATTAATCAAATTAATATGATTAAAATTAATGATGAAGCAGATAAATTAGGTATTTCGACAAATGGAAAAGAAATAGAGGACATTGCAGAAGAAATCTATGGAAAGAAAGTAAGAGAAGAAGCAGGGAAGTTAGACATTTCTCAAAAGGGAAAAGAAATTGAAGAATTAGCACAAGAGGTGTACGAACAAAAAGTGCAGGAAGAAGCAAAAAAATATCATATTGATTTGTATGGGAAAGATATATATCAAGTATTAAGAGAAATTAATGAACAAAAGGTGCTACAATTGGCAGATGAGCTTAATATGGACAAAGCGAACATGAATATTCAAGAGCTAACAGAAAAAATAAAAAAAGATCAACCTGAGAGAGAAAAAGAACTAAATTTTGTACCAGTGATTCGAACGGATGCTGACGCATTTTATTCTTATTTAACGAACTAAAAAGGGCGTGAGAGTGATACGGAGGTTTAAGTGGTATATATGTATAGCATTACTAGCTATAGCGGTATGGAGTGTATATACAAATGGAGTTACAAAGTATGTGGAGAAGTTGACATTCTTCAATATACAAAACGGAAAAGAACCGGAATTTAGTAATAATGATGAAAAGGTCATTTTATCAAGTGTACCATTAATTCAGCAACTACCAGAGCTAGATCGAGGCTGTGAAGTGACAAGCTTAGCGATGATGTTACAATACGCTGGTGTTTCAGTGGATAAGATGACATTAGCAAATGAAATAAAAAAAGTTGATTTTATAGATGATGGTGTGCGCGGGAATCCAAATGAAGGATTTGTAGGTAATATTTATACATTTTCTGAATCAGGATACGGTGTATATCATGGGCCACTTTTTCAGTTAGCGGAAAAATATTTACCTAATAAAGCTGTAGACTTAACAGGGAAGAATATAGAAGAAATTTATAAGAGTGTAAAAGCAGGACAACCGGTAGTCATGATCACAAATGCAACATTTGCACCATTAGATGCAGATGAATTTACTACATGGGAAACAAATAGTGGAGATGTTTCAATTACGTATAATGAACATTGTGTAGTGCTTATTGGATATGATAAGGAATTTGTATATATTCGAGATCCTCTTAATGAAAGTTTAGATGTAAAAATACCGAGAGAAAGTTTTGAAAAGGCATGGATGCAAATGGGGAGTCAGGCGATTAGTTATGTGAAAAGCTCTAAATGAATGAGTAAGGAAAGAGATGTAAGGAATTGTAAGAGGAGTTTTTGTGGGGGTTTTTTGTTACGAAATAAGAGAACTTGAACTTATTATATAAGCTGAAGTTCTCTTATTTTTTTATGATTACATCTTTAGAAGGAGTGAATATGTAAAAATGCATAATTGACGAAAAATTTACATGTTATCATTATATATTGTTTTATACATGTTAATTGTATAAAATGACACAAGTATCCACATTACATAAAGGAGGCTTATTATGCAAAAAATATTTAACTGGGTTAAATGTATGAGTATCAATAAAAAATTAATCATTTCATTTTTTATTATTTTAACTATACCAGGAATTATTATCGGTGGTGTTTCATATCAAACTGCCAAAACAAATTTTGAACATCAAATGACAGCTAAAGCAAAGGAGAATATTTCGATTTTAAATACTGTTATTTCTCAAAATATAGAAGAGAAATTTGTTGATGCGACGTACTTTGCAGACATCTTAACAGAGGATACCTATCCAAATGGACAGGAAGAAATAGTAAGAACGAAGCTAGCGCAATATATAAAACTTCATCCAGAAGTAGAAGGTATTTATATTGGAACAGAGACAGGAAAGTTTATAAGAGAACCATTTATCCAAATGGATGGTGGGTATAATCCAACAGATAGATCTTGGTATAAAGAAGCACATGAAAATAAAGGGAAAGTAATTGTTACTGCACCATATCAATCAGCATCTACAAAAAATATGGTAGTGACAATTGCAAAAGAAGTAAAAGATGGTAAAGGTGTTATAGGAATTAACTTAAATCTAGATAACATCTTGAAAATTTCCAAAATGATTAACATTGGTGAAAAAGGTTATGCAGTTATTTTAGATCAAAATAAGCAAATTGTTAGTCATCCATCTAGAAAACCAGGTGCAAAAGTTACTGATCCTTGGATTAAACCAATTTATGAAGAAAAACAAGGAAATGTCTCTTATACAGAACAAGATGATAAAAAGAATTTAATCTTTGCAACAAATGAGAAAACAGGTTGGAAAGTAGTTGGTGTTATGTTCGATGAAGAAATTAACCAAGCTGCCAGTCCAGTGTTTTATAAGACTTTGATTGTCATTGCTATTGCTATTGCATTTGGTAGTATATTAATTTATTTCATTACAAAGTCTATTACAGGGCCATTACGAAAAATAGCTGAATCGGCATATAAAATTAGTAAGGGAGATTTAACAGAGAAAATTACAATCCATTCCAAGGATGACATAGGGAAATTAGGGAATTCATTTAATGAAATGTCTACGTCTTTACAAGATGTTATTACCCAAATTAGCTTTTCAGCAGAACATGTTGCAGCATCGGCTGAAGAGTTAACAGCGAGCGTACAGCAAGCAAATGATGCGACAGATCAAATTACAATTGCGATGGAACAAGTATCAGGTGGGGCTGAGTCACAAAGTCAAGGTGTTGAAGAAGGTGCTGCTACATTACAACAAGTAAATACAGCAATTCAAGATGTAACTGGAAGCGCAGAGTCAATTTCTATTTCCTCATTACATGCCCGTGAAAGAGCTGAAGAGGGAGAAGATTTAGTTGAACAAACCGCAAAACAAATGCAGTCTATTTCTAGGTCGGTATCCGAGTCAGATGCTATTATTAAACTTCTTGATGAGAAATCAAAGCAAGTAGGAGCTATTTCTGAAGCAATTCAAAACATTGCAACTCAAACAAACTTATTAGCTTTAAATGCGGCTATTGAAGCAGCAAGAGCAGGTGAACAGGGACGAGGATTTGCTATTGTAGCAGATGAGGTTAGAAAATTAGCAGAGCAATCAGGAGAGTCATCTGGAGAGATTGCAAATTTAATTGCAGAAATTAAGGCGGATATTGAACATACTGTTAAGGCGATGGATAATGTGAATGGAGAAGTTCAACAAGGCCTTGATGTTGTAACAAAAACGAAAGTAAGTTTTACGGAAATTTTAAGTTCTACTACACATATTGTTTCTCAAGTTAATCAAATGGTAGAAACAACGAAGAGAATTGCTGGAGATGCAAATGAAGTGACAAATGCTATTGATGAAATTGCAGCTGCTGCAGAAGAAAATACAGCTAGTATGCAAAGTGTTGCAGCTTCAACAGAAGAACAGGTTAATTCCATGGAGGAAATTAGTTCAGCTTCGCAAAACTTAGCTGAGATGGCAGAAGAACTACAAGCGATGACTAGTAAATTTAAAGTATAATAACAGCAGATAAGTAAGGTGAAAATAATATCACCTTACTTATTTTTCTATTCAGCAATTAGGGGAGTCATTAACAGGATGAAAAAAAGAAAAAGACTATGGAATTTATGGAAAACGATTACATTGTTAGTTTGTACAGTTGTAATTTTTTCTTTACTTGTGACAGATATATTAATTAGTCATAATGTAGAACGGACGACGGAGGATAGCCAAGCAGAGAAAGCAAAAACAATTGCACACATTGTGGCGAATGATTCGATTGTAATCGATGGTTTGGTTGGGAAAGCAGATACCTCTGCAATCCAAACGTATACAAATAGAATATTACAAAACACAGGTGTTCAATTTATTGTAGTTATGGACATGAATGGAATAAGAAAGTCACATCCAAATCCTCAAAAAATAGGGCATCATTTTATTGGGGGAGATGAAGGGCCTGCATTGAAAGGAAAAGAACATGTATCGTTAGCAGAAGGAACTTTAGGTATTTCCATGCGAGTGTTTGTACCAATATTTTCTGAAACAGGTGAACAACTTGGAGCAGTGGCTGTTGGTATTTCAGCAGATAATGTAAAAGAGAGAGTTAAGGAAAGTAGACATATCATTTATATTGGTGTCGGAGTGGGTGTATTAGTCGGAATTATAGGAGCAATATTGCTAGCTAGACATATAAAGAAAAGTTTATTCGGTCTTGAGCCGCACAGGATAGCAAAAATTCTTGAAGAAAGAAATACGATGCTACAATCTGTAAAGGAAGGTATTATTGCTGTAGATAAAGAGGCTAGAGTAACGTTAATTAATAATGAAGCGAAACGTCTATTTAAAAAAAGCGGACTTGAAGAAGATTTTATCGGTAAAGATGTTGAGTTGTATATGCCAAATTCACGTATAAAAGAAGTATTGCAAACGGGAGAAGTACAATTAAACGAAGAACAAAATATTTATGGAATTACGATTGTGACGAATCGAGTTCCTTTATATGTAAAAGGAGAAATAGTTGGTGCAATTGCAACATTTCGTGATAAAACAGAGATTAGAAAACTAGCAGAGGAACTAACTGGTATTAGACTATATGCAGAAGCATTACGGGCACAATCTCATGAGTTTATGAATAAGATGCATGTCGTATTAGGGCTTACACATATGAAACAGTATGAAGAATTACAGAAGTATATAAGCGGCATGGTATCAGAGCATCAATATGAAATTGGTGGAGTTATGAAAAGAATAAAAAGTCCAGTATTTGCTGGTTTTTTACTAGGTAAGCTCAGCTATGCTAGAGAGAAAAATATAAAATTAATCATAAGTGAAGACTCTTACATGCCGGAAATAGATGATGAAAGTATTACTCATGAACTTATTACGATTGTCGGAAATTTAATTGATAATGCATTAGAGGCAGTTACGAATTGTGAAAAGAAGCAAGTTGAAGTTGAGATACAACATGGGGATATACTAACTATTACAGTGCAAGATACGGGAAAAGGTATACAAGAAAAAGAAATAGAGGAATTATTTACGAAAGGTTATTCCACAAAGGGAGATAACCGCGGTTATGGTTTGTATCTTGTAAAAGAAAGTATACAGCGAATAAATGGGGAAATTCATATGCATTCATTAGTAGGAAAGGGAACAACGATAACGATTGAAATACCTAAAGGTAGGGATGAGAGGCAAATATGATTAAAGTTTTAATTGTAGAAGATGACCCGATGGTAGCAATGTTAAATACGCATTATTTAGAGCAAGTAGGAGGATTTGAACTTGTTCAAGCAGTTAACTCAGTAAAGTCAGCGATAGAAATATTAGAGAAATTACGAGTAGATTTAGTATTACTTGATATTTTTATGCCTGAAGAGACTGGGTTTGAGCTTTTAATGTATATCCGGAACCAAGAAAAAGAAAGCGATATTATAATGATTTCAGCTGTACATGATATGGGAAGTATTAAAAAAGCATTACAATATGGAGTTGTAGATTATTTAATTAAACCATTCACATTTGAACGATTTAAAGAGGCATTAACTATATA
Organism: Bacillus sp. FSL L8-0199; assembly: GCF_038005705.1. Lineage (NCBI taxonomy): Bacteria > Bacillati > Bacillota > Bacilli > Caryophanales > Bacillaceae > Bacillus > Bacillus sp. FSL L8-0199. The sequence goes on from NZ_JBBOTS010000001.1 coordinate 564,210, forward strand.
TCGAGAAAAACTTACTTTCATGAAAGAACAACAAAAAATTAGTCAATCGGAATTAGATTCGTTAATTTTACAAAAAGAAAAAAGGGAGCCTACTGTCACGAAAGAGCTTCCGAAAGGGTTAACGAAGCAAACGTTGCAATTAATTTGGCAGAAAATCGAGTCTCTGAATGGAAGAGTATTTACAACAGATGAAATGGCACAATTAGTTGGAATTTCAAGAGTTTCTATTCGAAAATATGTAATGTTTCTGACTGACATTGGGGTGTTAGAAAACGAAATGATGTACCAACATGTGGGAAGACCTGTAAGTAAATTAAGATGTGTTGATCAAAAGAAAATAGAGTTTTACGTATAAGCGACTTAATATAAGTCGCTTATACTTTTTTTAATTACAAAATCAATTACAAAACTTACAAAAACTATTTTTACTATTGAAAGCGTTTTAATATTGTTATTAAGAAAACGAGGGGGTGCCATATGGGAATTCAAAAGAATGTGGAAGCGGTATCATTTTCTGAAGGAAATGAAGTACAAAGAGAATCTTTCGCTTCTAAAATTATGAATGTAAAAATCGGTGTTATACCTTTACCGTTATATGTAGTATTGGCTGCTATTATTTATGGGGCATCTGTATATAATAAATTGCCAGCAGATATGATTGGTGGATTTGCAGTTATTATGATCATGGGGATTTTCTTAGGCGATATTGGGATGAGAATTCCAATTTTAAAAAATATCGGCGGTCCAGCAATACTTTCGTTATTTATTCCATCATTACTTGTATTTTTTAACTGGATGAATCCAGCTTCAATGGAAGCTGCGACAATGTTAATGAAAAAATCGAATTTTTTATATTTATATATTTCTTGTTTAGTAGTCGGAAGTATTTTAGGAATGAACCGTAAAGTGTTAGTACAAGGTTTCGTTCGCATGTTTATTCCTTTAGTAGTAGGGACGTTAGCTTCTGTAGCAGTAGGATTATTGGTCGGTTCATTATTTGGATTTGAAATGAAGCAGACATTCTTCTTTATCATCGTACCAATTGTGAGTGGTGGTATCGGGGAAGGGATTTTACCATTGTCGCTAGCTTATAGTGATATTTTAAATGAATCATCAGCAACGTTTGTATCACAGCTTATTCCAGCAGCTATTATTGGAAATATGTTCGCAATTGTAAGTGCAGGGTATATGAAGCGTTTAGGTGAGAAGAAACCGGAGCTTAGTGGTAACGGTGTATTAGTGAAAACAGACAATCAAGCAGAATTATTAAAAGAACAAAATACAGAGAAGCCAATTGACTTCTCATTAATGGGAGCAGGTTTATTAATTGCGTGTACGTTCTTCATCTTCGGAGGATTTGCTTCTAAGTTCATCGGTATTCCTGGGGCAATCATTATGATTTTCTCAGCAGCGCTTGTGAAATACTTTAAATTAATGCCAGCAAAAATGGAGCAAGGAGCATTCCATTTATATAAATTTATTTCGAAGAATTTAACTTGGCCTTTAATGGTTGGATTAGGATTGCTATATATTCCGTTAAAAGACGTAGCAGCAGTTCTTTCAGTAGGATATGTGGTTGTGTGCGCATCGGTTGTTCTTACAATGGTAGCATCAGGTTTTCTTGTAGGGAAAGTGATGAAGATGTATCCAGTTGAATCGGCGATTGTAACTGGATGTCATAGCGGTTTAGGTGGAACTGGAGATGTTGCTATTTTATCGGCTTCAAATCGTATGGAATTAATGCCGTTCGCGCAAATTTCGACTCGTTTAGGCGGGGCAGCAATGGTTGTAACGGCGACAATATTATTAAAGATGTTTTCATGATCAAACAAGCTAGCTATATTCATATAGCTAGCTTGTCAAATTAAGGGGAGATTATAAGTATGTTAGCAAATCAAATTAATGAAAGATCATTGTTATTGCATAAAGAATTAGTAGGGAAAATTGAAATTACAAGTAAAGTTGAGGTAAATTCAGCGGATGATTTAAGCCTGACGTATACACCAGGTGTAGCGGAGTCTTGTAAGGCAATTGCAGCAGATGAAGAAACGGTGTATGACTATACAGCACGTGGCAATATGGTGGCAGTTGTTTCAGATGGAACAGCAGTACTCGGCTTAGGAAACATTGGACCGAAAGCGGCTATGCCTGTTATGGAAGGAAAAAGTATTTTGTTTAAGAAGTTTGCGAATGTAGATGCTTTCCCATTATGTTTAGGCACAACGGATGTAGATGAAATCGTTACCCTTGTAAAAAATTTAGAGCCTACATTTGCAGGGATTAATTTAGAAGATATTGCAGCACCGCGTTGTTTTGAAATTGAAAAACGATTAAAAGAAGAAACGAATATTCCTGTATTCCATGATGATCAACATGGAACAGCTATTGTCGTTTTAGCAGCTGTTATTAATGCATTAAAAGTTGTTAGCAAACAAATGGATAATGTGAAAATTGTTATTAACGGTGCGGGTTCGGCAGGAATTGCAATTGGAAAATTATTATTAAAGGCTGGTGCAAAGCACATTACGCTAGTTAGCCTAGAAGGTATTGTTTGTGAAGGTGAAACATGGATGAACGAAGCACAAATTGAAGTTTCAAAAAAGACAAATCGTGAACATGTGCGTGGAACGTTAAAAGAAGCGATTAACCAAGCTGATATTTTTATTGGCGTATCTGCTCCTAACGTATTAACGAAAGAACTTGTACAGACGATGAATGAGAAAGCAATTGTGTTTGCAATGGCGAATCCAATTCCAGAAATCTTCCCTGAGGATGCATTAGAGGCTGGGGCAGCCGTAGTAGGAACTGGGCGCTCGGATTATGCGAATCAAGTAAATAATGTATTGGCGTTTCCCGGAATATTCCGCGGTGCGTTAGATGTGCGCGCAACTGATATTACAGAAGAGATGAAATTAGCGGCAGCATATGGGATCGCTAACATCATTACTGATGAAGAACGTAATGCGAATTATGTAATCCCGAATCCATTAGATAAAAGAGTTGTTCCAAGTGTTGCGGAAGCAGTAGCGAAAGCAGCTATTGATTCAGGCGTGGCACAAATTACGAAAATACCACGTTATTAATAGCTAAAAGCAGTGCCTAAAAGGCACTGCTTTTTTGAGATAAGAAATCAAAATAATGAAGAAGTGTAGAATTATTTATGTTTCTTCACTATTTATTTAATTCCATTGCAACTTGTTTACCATTCACTAAAACCTCAGTTACTGCTACGATTACTTCTATCATTTTTTTCATCTCTCATCTCTCCTCGTTTATTTCTTACTTTAAGTATAAGAGAAGAGAGATAATTCAACTATCGAAGTACATGACGTAGAAATTACATTGTTGTAAGAAAGTTGTTTATTTTTGTCACTTTACTCAGCGGTGATTACAAACTGATCATAATATTTTTCATTCACATATATATTTAATAACCATAATCCAGATGAAGGTAGTGACATAGCGAGAGGGAGTTCGCTTGTAGTAGAATTGATTGTATTTGAAGTAGTCCAAGTTTGTTTGGAAATTTCTTTTTGAAAGAGTACTGGTGTTGGAGTTACAGATCCTTGTTTTAGCGCAATAATAGACAATTTTCCAGTTGGTATTTCAGAATCTAGAAAGTACCACATTATTTCATTTTGTTCATTTGCGATAATAGGACTATCAGCCATTGCGATTTTTCCTTCGATGCCTTTTAAAGGTATTTTTCCGTCTATGAATGAGGGTGCTTCTTCCCAATTTACATCTTTTAAAACACTAAGATGAAAGAAGGAAGGTGCGTTCACTTGATTGGACGTTGCGACAGCTTCAGTTTTAGATGCTTTTGAATCAGGTTGTGCTTGTGTGCATCCAGTGATGAGGAAGGAGAGAAGTAGCATAGTTCCGATTTTTTTCATGGTGCCACACTCCTAGTTTTTATTGTTAGTGTAATTGTATTTGCTAGAAGGCGGGACAATTCCTTTAAAATGTCAAAAGAGGTCGTAAGTTTTGTACGACCTCTTTTGACATTTTGTATCCCGTAAAAGCCCGATTGGTGTAGGTTAATAATCAGTGGGAGATAGCCCCACTAATTAAAGTTTCATTTTATATTTGTTCCGTTGTATAGGTTGGTTCGGTTTCTTTTTGGGGCATCGTCAAAAAAATAACGGATAGAACGATACATATGCCGCCTAATAATTGATATGCTCCAAAAGATTCACTTAGCCAAGTGATTGAAACGATGGCAGCTACAAGGGGTTCAATGCTAGATAAAATGCTTGTTTCTGTTGCTGCTAAATATTTAAGACTACCGATATACAGAAGGAAAGAAAGGGTACCACTAATAATGATAAGAATAAGCATAGAAAAAGTTTTTAGTGTAAAGGTTTGTGAAAATTGATTCCACCCGAATGAATGATTATAAATAAGTAGTGCAATTCCTCCGATTAACATCCCCCAACCAATTACTATAGTTGTTCCGCATGCTTTAATAAGCGAAGCTGGATGAAGGGTATAAAATGCAAATCCAATTGCTGTTAATAGTCCAAAAATAATAGCTTCTTTAGATAAAACAATATTTTCAATTGAGCCATTTGTAATAATAAAGTATGTTCCTATTAGCGCGGCTATAATTGCGAATAGTTGCATGGAAGCAGGGAATTTTCTTTGTTCAAATGCAACATACATGGTAATAAGAACAGGACCTAGAAATTGAAATAGCGTTGCTGTGACCGCGTTACTAATATGAACCGTTTCGATAAAGGCGTATTGCGCACCAAGCATGCCGAGAATAGAGAAAATAATAAGTTGTATAGAATATCTAGGGTGTTTCCAAATTTGAAATATGTTTTGTTTCTTTATAAGTAAGAAAGACAAAATAAATATTCCTGCAAGTAACAATCGAATTGTTAAAAAATCAATTGAGGATACATTAGTATGCTGAAATAGCCACTGAATCATTGGACCAGATAATCCCCATAATGTAGCCCCTGTAATAATCATAATGAGTCCGATACGTCTACCATTGTTCATTATCATGTTTCTCCTCTCCGGTATTTGATTTTTGATGTGTGACATGATAAAAGGAATTATATATAAAATCTGGTACTGTAAAAAGTATCAGATTTTAGTTTTATTAAGGGGTCAGATATTATGTTAGAATTAACGCCTAATTTAAATGTGAATAGTAAAAAGGCATTGTATGTGCAATTGTATGAGTATATAAAAAAAGAGATTAAAGATGGATCGATTGTCCCTTTTACGAAATTACCGGCTAAGCGAAAGTTAGCGATACATTTACAAGTAAGTAAAAATACAGTAGAGGCAGCCTACGAACAATTACTTGCAGAAGGTTATATTGAATCGATATCGAGAAAAGGTTATTTTGTATGCAAGATTGAGCAAATGGTTCATGTAGAGGATAGCGAAGAGAGGATAGAAGAAGTCCCGTTTCAGGAGAAGCGTTATAAATTTGACTTTACACAAACAGGAATTGATGCAAATGCTTTTCCATTTAATATGTATCGGAAAATTGTAAATGAAGTATGGCAACCGCATAATAACGAACTTCTCTTTCTAGGACACCCTCAAGGGGAAGCAAGCTTAAGAGAAGAGATTACAAATTATTTGTATGAATCTAGAGGTGTGCGTTGTTCAGCTAGTCAAATTGTATTAGGAGCGGGAACACAAATATTAGTGAAACTATTGTTTCAATTGTTAAAGGAAAGCAATTATGCAGTTGAAAACCCAGGGTATCATAGGAAGATGGTTGTTTTTGAACAGGGAGAAGCAAGAGTCAAAATGTTATCTTTAGATAGAGATGGAATTTGTATTGCAGATTTAGAAAATAGCAATGCGAATGTTGTATTTGTTACACCTTCCCATCAGTTTCCATCTGGAATGATTATGCCTATTACGAGAAGGATGCAGCTTTTACAATGGGCAAAGAAAGAAGAGAACAGGTATATTATTGAAGATGATTACGATAGTGAATTTCGTTATTCTGGAAAGCCTATACCGGCGCTGCAAGGGTTAGATACAGAGGGGAAAGTTATTTATATGGGGACGCTATCTAAAGCATTATTGCCATCGCTACGGATGAGCTATATGGTGTTGCCGAAGAAATTAATTAAAAAGTATCAACAGCAATATTTATTTTATACACAAAGTGTTTCAAGAATAGATCAAGAAGTGATTAGAAGATTTTTAAATGAAGGATATTGGGAAAAACATATTCATAAAATGCGTGTTGTCTACCGAAAGAAGAGAGATAGACTTGTTTTTGAAATAGAGAAGTATTTCTCTAATCGTGTTGAAGTGATAGGAGAAGATTCCGGATTACACATTTTATTAAAAGTGCATAATGGAATGCGGGAAGAAGAATTAATTCAAGAAGCTGCGAAATATAGTATTAAAATATATCCTGTGTCTACGTACTATAAAGACGGTACGGCGCCTGAGAGTGTAGTTTTACTTGGGTTTGCGATATTATCAGAGGAAGAGATTGCGAAAGCGATTCAATTATTACACACGGCATGGTTTACAAGAAAGTAAAAAACATCCTCCAAACATGAGGATGTTTTTTATTATTTATTTTCATCTAAGAATAAGACCATATGCTCTTCGTCCCAATATTGTCCGTTATATTTTAATGAACGTTCTTGTACACCGAATGTTTTAAAACCTAATGATTCATAAAGTTTTTTCGCTCCATCGTTGCCAACAACAACATCAAGCATAACTTGTTCTACTTCTAAAGATTTAGCAAGCTCAAGACATTCTTTAATAAGTGCTTTTCCTGCTCCAAGTCCGCGTGCTTTTGGAGATACATATACAGAACCGATTTTAGCTTTATGTTCTTGTTTTACATATGGTTTCGTTTCCAGTGTTGCAACCCCGATTAATTTTCCATCTTTAAATGCACCTAGCGTATAGTTTTCATCTTGTGCTAATTTTTGTGCTTTATATTCAATCGCACACTCTTTATTAATAATATCTTCATAAGAAGAGCTGAATGCTTCAGGGTTTTGCTTTAATCCTTCTACGCGAAGTTCTAAGTAAATTTCTGCTTCGTCTTTTGTTAATACATGGATATCCAATTATATCACCCTCCAAATCTTTGCAAATGTACCTTTATTTTATATTGAAATAAGAATAATTTCAAAAGCTTAGCTTATATGAGCTGTTTTTATGAACAAAATAACACCAGTAGTGTTTACTACTACTGGTGTTTTCACACGCATATTATTCAAAAGGTAGCTCGATTATAAAGTTTGTTCCCGCTCCTAATTGGCTTGTTACTAGAATAGAACCGTTATGCAATTCTACAATTTCCTTTGCAACAGCTAGCCCGATGCCTTTTCCGCCTGTAGCTCGTGTTCTAGATTTATCAACACGATAAAAACGGTCAAAAATATGCGGGATATCTTCTTCAGGAATACCTTCACCTTCATCTTGTACACTTATTGTAAAAGAATCTGTTTCCATGAGTACACGTATCGTAATGGATGTGTTTTCTGGCGAATGTTGATAAGCGTTGTGTAATAAATTTAACATAACTTGTTCCATACGTCTTTCGTCTATACAAACTTCTAAATCATCTTTGCAATATACATGAAGTTGCATTTGCTTATTCGTTAATGTTGTTTTTGTTTTTTCAACCATTCGTTCTAAAAATGGCTGAAGAAGCACTTTTTGTTTTTTTATAACAAATTGGTGTTGTTCTAATTGTACAAGCATAAATAAATCTTGGACGAGATCGGTTACACTATCCGTTTCATCCTCAATGATTTGTAAGTATTCTTCTCGCTCCTCTTTTGTTAAAGAGTCTCTCTTTGCTACCTTTGCATAACCTTTCATATAGGTCAATGGAGTTAATAGTTCATGAGCGACACTAGCGAGAAATTCATTGCGCTCTTTTTTCATATACGTAAGTTCACTCGATAAATCTTCAATTGTTTTTGCTAAACTTCCGAGTTCATCATTCCGTTTAATACCTAATTGAATTGGCTTATTTAATTTTGACATTTTTTCTGTCGCTCTCTTCATTTTTACAAGTGGTTCTGTAATAACGCGTGAAAAAACAAAGACAGAAATTGTTGTTAAAATAATTGTTAAAACGCTAATGATAAGAAATTGGTTCATGAGTTTAAGTAACATATTTTCTAGGAAAGATGTTTTTAATAGCATATATAGCTTTCCTTGAAACTTTGTTGTGTTAAGTGGGCTTACTGTTGTGATGAACTTTGATTTTTTCCAGTTCCTTTCAACGACCAATCCGCCGTCTGGGACAGTTTCTGTTTTACAAGTAAGTTGTTTTTGCATATCTTTTGTTACGGGTTCTGAGGTGGAAATAATTTTGCCGTTATGGTCAGTAATAATGATAGCTATATCGGAGTTAGAAATTGATTCCGATTCAACTAAGTGTGCAGCCTCATTCGTAATATCGAATTCAGGATACACAGGGCGTTTAGGACTTTTATTATGTTCAGCGTGTTTCATTTCTTTATAATATTCATCCCGTCTCTCGCGGCTTTTTATTTTTTTACTATAGCGATTACCTTTCTCTAAAAGAGCATCTGTTTCCTCTACAATACGCATTTTTGAAAGGCTTTTATAAAAAGATACGAAAGCAATTGTTTCAATACATAAAGCTAATATTAAAAAGTATGTCCCAATTTTAAGGGAAAGTTTACTCATTTTTTCACCATACCTTATTCATAATAAAGAGTCAGTGGTATACGATTTCCCACTGACCGAAGTAATTATTCACTTTTCCATTTATATCCGACTTTATAGACCGTTTCTAAGTAATCTTCAATTGGAAATCCTTTTTTGCGTAGTTTATCACGGATATTACGAATGTGTGAATCAATTGTTCTATATTCGATATCTGTTTCATAGCCCCAAATTTTTTCGATTAAATCATCTCGGCTATAAGCACGGTTTGTATTTTGCAAAAATAGTCCGAGTAACGAAAATTCGATAGGAGTTAATGAGATTTTTTCATCATAAACTGTGACAGTATGTTTCGTTTTATCCCACTCAATACCATTGAAACTAACAAAGCCATCTTTTTTTGTACGGCGTAATATAGCCTCGATTCGTGCGACTAATACATGCTCATCAAATGGTTTTGTAATATAATCATCTGCGCCCATCGTGAGGCCTTTCACCATATCGTAGTTTTGATTACGAGCTGTTAACATAATGATAGGAACATTGGAAATTTGACGAATTTGATAGCAAGTATCCCATCCATCCATATTTGGCATCATAACATCTAATAAAATAATATCGAATTCTTTTTGTTCGATTAAATTTAGTGCTTCAAGGCCAGAGGTAGCTTTCATGCAAAAATAGCCGCGAGGGCTTAAGAACAGATCTAATAATCGTAACATACGTTCTTCATCGTCTACTAATAAAATTTTTACCATAATCTTGTGCACCCCAAACTGTTCATTCTACTTGTATAGTTTACATGAAAATAATAAAAAACTCTTTTTATGTGATTGAGTGGAAGAGTTATTTTTCGCTCAGAGTAATTGACATAAAAAATGCACTAGTTTTGCACAACTATTTTTTATAATAGAAAACGTAGCGACACAAAATACCCTATGTTGCGACATAACGTCATGTCATTTTATTTATAAAATGACAATTCCATTCTATTGTGTATGTGAGATAGAGAGGGTTTTCGTATTCACCTCGCATCGGATAAGAAAAATTTCCTATCTCACACTTTTTTTTAAAGGAGATCATACACATGAATTCAAAAGAAGAAATTTCAAAAAAAGAAAAGCAAGATCGTAATACGGTTGTCATGTGTGTTGCCGTATCTATGATTATTATTATAAGTTGCGTAAATAAAATTTTGGGGATTTTATAATATAAAAAAGCTGATTGCTTCTTAAGGAGCAATCAGCTTTTTTCATTGTTAGGGGAGTATTCCTATATGATAAACCAAGGTAAAATTGCTAACCCAGAAGTTACAATTGCTGTAGTAAATATTAAAAGCATAGCTCGTTTGTTTTGTTTCATATCACATTCTCCTCTACATATCAAGTACATGCGATCAGCGTGGGATGTAGTTCCCCACTGAGTAAAGTTTCACTTTATATTTTTAGTATAATGAATGGTAAGGATTGGTACGATCGATAAAGGTGACATGAAGATTACATTGTTGTAATGCAAAAAAACATCTTTCTTATTAAGAAAGATGTTTTTGGAAAACTACCCCGCTATTTGTGGGCAGTAACTCCCACCTTAAAATTCAGCGAATGCGAGGGAGTTAGGTGGGCGATAACTGCCCGTAAAAGCCCGATTGGTTCAACTAATACTCAGTAGGGAATGGAAAAAAAACACTGAGTAAAGTTTCACTTTATATTGAAGTATTAATCATTTAAGAACAAAACCATATGTTCCTCGTCCCAATATTGACCATTGTGTTTTAATGAACGCTCTTGTACGCCGTAAGTTTGGAAACCTAATGACTCATATAATTTTTTTGCACCAACGTTACCAACTACAACATCAAGCATGAGTTGTTCTACATGTAATTTATCGGCATTTTCAATAATTGCTTTAATTAGAGCTCGTCCTGCTCCGAGACCACGTGCTTTTGGGGAAACAAAAACGGAGCCAATTTTTGCTTTATGTTCTTGTTTAATAAATGGTTTTGTTTCTAAAGTAGCGATACCAATTAAATCATTATCTTTGAAGACACCTAGAGTATACTTATCCGGATTGCTTAATCGTTTAGCCATAGCAGCCACAGGATTTTCATGTTTAAGAACATCTTCATAAGAAGAGCTAAAAGCTTCCGGATTCTTCGTTAAACCTTCCATACAAACTTTTAAATATATTTCTGCGTCCTCTGTTGTTAATAAGCGAATTTCCATAGTTGTAACCTCCCTGGTGGATTTCAAATAAATCCATTACTTTTATAAGATTGAGTATATGTTTTGTTAGTATTCTCTTTTAATTTGTAAAAGAATGAAAAGATATATGCTACAATGTTTTGTTTTAATTATGTAATGAAATTATATATTAACTTTGTTAACTATTCAAGTGTTTAATATGTTACATTTTTATAACTAAAATAACTCCTCGATTGAGGAGTTATTTTTTAAACATTGGATTGATAGCCATCAATTCGTTTTGGATGTGTGTAAATATTACAAGATTCATTTCTAATAAACCCTACGACTGTAATGCCTAAATCATGGGCAAGTTGCAATGCCAGTTTTGTTGGAGCGGATTTAGATAGAACAATTTCACATCCGATTTTTGAAACTTTGAGTAAAATTTCGGATGAAATACGTCCGCTAAATGCGATGATTTTTCCTTTAATGGATATATCGTTACGCAAACAATGACCATATATTTTATCTAATGCATTATGTCTTCCAATATCCATTCTTGATAGGAGGATATTGTTTCGATCACATAGCGCGGTATTGTGAACACCGCCAGTTTGGCGAAATGTAGTAGAAGATTGTTGCAAGGTATTCATTAAGTGAAAGCATTCTTCAGGAGTAATTTTTACATGTATATCATGTAAGTCTTTTGCTTTTGCTGCGTCGTTTACGAAAATAAAACCTTGTCTACCTTTTCCGCAGCAAGAAGTGATGTATCGTTTATTATATAAAGTTTGATAGAGCGGATTCACTTTTGATGATTTTACATGGACAATTCCGTTATCTTTTTGAACCCATAGTTCTTCAACATCTTTATAGGAAGAAATAATCCCCTCAGAAATTAAAAAACCAATTACCATATCTTCAATATAATTTGGTGTGCATACGACTGTTACATATTCTTCACCATTCAACTTAATAGTAATAGGAGATTCTGTAACAATCTCATCAAGCTGTTTTGAAAATGTACCAGATTGATAGCGTACAATTGTATAAGTCTCTTGCGTAGGCCCCATATTAAATTCCCCTTTTATATGTATTTCTCTCCCACATTTATCATAAAACAATGGAAAAAATAAAAACACCTATTAACAAGAAGATCACAGATTATTTTGGTTATTATTGTATATGTACGATATAATAGAACTGTAGAATAGTGATAATTTCAAGCTTTCGTAGTTATACCTTATAACATCTAGAATCGACTTCATAAGAAAGTATTTGGGTAGAGCGTTTCAAAAATATGTACAGTAATGCGATTTTGAAAACGGATTCATAATTGTGTTGTACAGTTGGTTGTAAGGAGAGGGGAAACTATGGCAGAACAGACAGTCCGTGTAACCGTCGATGGTAAAGAATTTTTTGCATCAGGTGAAAAGACGATACTACAATTATTTAACGAGAGTAATTTGGAACATCCTCAAATTTGTCATGTACCAGAAGTAGATCCAATTCAAACTTGTGATACGTGTATTGTAGAAGTAAATGGGAAGTTAATGCGTGCTTGTTCAACGAAATTAGAGAATGGTATGCATATTGAAAGACAGTCCCAGCGTGCAAAAGAGGCACAGACTGAGGCAATGGATCGGATATTAGAGAATCATTTATTGTATTGTACTGTTTGTGATAACAATAATGGTAACTGTAAAGTCCACAATACAGTACATATGATGGGAATTGAGGAACAGAAATATCCGTATGAGCCGAAAGTAAGTGCGTGTGAAGTGGATATGTCACATCCATTTTATCGATATGATCCAAATCAATGTATTGCTTGTGGGCAGTGTGTAGAAGTATGTCAAAACTTACAAGTGAATGAAACTATATCGATTGATTGGAGCTTAGACCGTCCACGTGTTATATGGGACAATGGTGTAAGTATAAATGACTCATCTTGTGTAAGTTGTGGGCAGTGTGTAACAGTATGTCCATGTAATGCGTTAATGGAAAAAACAATGCTGGGTGAAGCTGGATTCATGACAGGATTGAAACCGGATGTGTTAGATCCGATGATTGATTTTGTAAAGGATGTAGAACCTGGATATAGTAGTATTTTAGCAGTTTCAGAAGTAGAGGCTGCGATGCGTAAGACGAAAGTGAATAAAACAAAAACAGTTTGTACATTTTGTGGTGTAGGTTGTTCATTTGAAGTATGGACGAAAGACCGCCACATTTTGAAAGTACAGCCTGTTTCAGATGCGCCGGTTAACGGTATTTCCACATGTGTAAAAGGCAAATTTGGATGGGATTTTGTAAACAGTGAAGATCGCATTACGAAGCCATTAATTCGCCAAGGAGATATGTTTGTTGAAGCTTCATGGGAAGAGGCTCTTGAAGTTGTTGCATCCAATATGCAGCATATTAAATCAGAATATGGAAGTGATGCATTTGGATTTATTTCTTCTTCGAAAGTAACGAATGAAGAAAATTATCTTATGCAAAAACTAGCCCGTCAAATATATGGAACAAATAATGTAGACAACTGTTCCCGTTATTGTCAATCTCCAGCAACAGACGGTTTATTTAAAACTGTCGGTATGGGCGGGGACGCTGGAACAGTGAAAGATATTGCGGAAGCAGGCCTTGTCATTATCGTTGGAGCAAATCCAACAGAAGGACATCCTGTACTTGCAACGCGTGTAAAACGTGCACATAAATTACATGACCAAAAATTAATTGTGGCAGACCTTCGTAAACATGAAATGGCAGAGCGTGCGGATTTATTCATTCATCCGCGCCAAGGAACTGATTACGTATGGCTCGCTGGTATTACGAAATATATTATTGATCAAGATTGGCACGATAAAAAGTTCATAGCTGAAAATGTGAAGAATTTTGATGAATATAGCAAAATGGTAGAAAAGTATACGCTTGATTATACAGAAGAAATCACGGGGATTTCGAAAGAAAATCTGAAAGAAATGGCTCGTATGGTATATGAAGCAGATGGTACTTGTGTACTTTGGGGAATGGGTGTAACTCAAAATACTGGAGGAAGTACAACTTCAGCAGCAATTTCAAATCTATTGCTTGTTACGGGTAACTATCGTCGTCCTGGTGCAGGAGCATACCCATTACGCGGACATAATAACGTACAAGGCGCTTGTGATATGGCAACATTACCAAACTGGCTTCCAGGTTACCAAGCGGTTTCAGATGATGCGCTCCGTGCGAAATTTGAAAAAGCATACGGTACTACAATTCCGAAAGCACCAGGCTTAAATAATATTGCAATGTTACTTGCGGCAGATGAAGGAAAACTGCGTGGTATGTATGTTATGGGTGAAGAAATGGCTTTAGTAGATTCGAATGCCAACCATGTACAACATATTTTAGCGAATTTAGATTTCCTTGTTGTTCAAGATATGTTCTTATCGAAAACAGCTCGTTTTGCTGATGTTATTTTACCAGCGGCACCAAGCTTAGAAAAAGAAGGAACGTTTACAAATACAGAGCGCCGCATTCAAAGATTATATGAAGTATTGAAGCCGCTTGGTGATTCAAAACCAGACTGGTGGATTTTACAAAAAGTTGCTCGTGCACTAGGCGGGGATTGGAATTATGAAAGTCCAAGTGAAATTATGGACGAAATCGCGTCACTTGCACCGTTATACTCTCAAGCAACGTACGACCGTCTAGAAGGATGGAATAGTTTATGTTGGGGTAGTCATGATGGTAGCGATACACCGCTATTATATGTAGACGGATTTAACTTCCCAGATAAACTCGCTCGTTTATCATTAGATGAATGGATACCACCAGTTGTAGCGCCAGATGAGTATGATTTACTTTTAAATAATGGACGTATGTTAGAACATTTCCATGAAGGGAATATGACGAATAAATCGGCTGGTATTTTATCTAAAGTATCTGAAGTGTTCGTTGAAATCTCCCCGGAACTTGCCCTAGAGCGCAATGTGAAAGATGGTGGTCTTGTAGAATTAGCATCACCATTTGGGAAAATTAAAGTACAGGCACTTGTTACAGATCGTGTAACGGGGAAAGAGCTATATTTACCGATGCATGCAACAGTAAATGAAGAGGCAATCAATATTTTAACTGGAACGGCGACAGATCTTTATACGTGTACACCAGCGTATAAACAAACGATGGTAAAGATGCGTGTACTACGTGAAAAAGGGAATCGTCCGTTACCATCTTCAAACCCGAGAGATAAAAAGCGTAATCCGCAAAATGGTGTTGAAATCCAGCAAAAATGGCAAAGAAAACAATACGTATCACTTGTGGACTAGGGGGCGGAGATAGTGGCGAAAGAAATTACTGTAATTAAAAAGAAAGTTGTAACAGAGGAAGAACAGAAACAGCAAGTAGCAGATGAACTTCTAAATGAGTTATCTAATAATCGTGAAGCAGTAGAAGAAACGATGCAGCTTTTAGCACAGTTGCAGAAGGCTGGTATATTAGATGCAGCAATTAGTTTACTTGCTGCGAAGGAAGATGTTTCAAAAATCGCTGTGGAGCAATTAAATCGTGAACCAGTTAAAAATGCACTCAACAATATGATGGGGGCAGGAGAAGCGTTATCTTCAGTTGATCCAGAAATAACGAAGCAAATTACGTCAAGTTTAGTTACAGGATTGCAATTTGCAACAGATGAATTAAATAGTGGTAAAAAAACAAAAGTAATGGATTTCTTTAAAGTATTAAAAGATCCAGATATCAATAGAGCTATTACATTCGGTTTTAGCTTCTTGAAAGCATTTGGACAAGGCCTAGAGAAAAAATAGAATAAATGAAAAAGTGATGGGAAGTAGCCATCACTTTTTTCATTATATGTATAAGAGTGTTCATGTTAAGCGGAATATATTATTATTAAAAAGATGGATTAGAACTTGAAATATGGAATCCATCTCAAATACCGTTTTAGAATTTGGAGGAATATATGCAACACCGTAAAAAACTATCTATACCAGGAGTAATGAGACATTCCTTTCAAACAGTTAAATTTGCTTTTTGGAATGTATTAACTTTTCAACTTGCTTATAAATTATTAGCAGCGATTGTGTTTGTTCCACTATTTGGAATCATTTTTAATAAGTTATTGTATTTTGCTGGTTATGCAAATGCGACAAATGATGAATTATTAGCGTTTTTAAAGACGCCTTATGGCATCTTAGCAATCGTAATTTTATCATTGTTAGCACTGTTTCTTATCTTTACAGAATTTGCGGTGCTTATTATTATTTCGTATTTCGCTCATAAAAGACAGAAGGTGAAATTACGTCCGATTTTATATAAAACGGTAACGTATTTACCTACTCTTTTCACATATTGCTTACCAGGATTTATTTTATATGCTGTCGTATTGTTGCCTCTTTTAAATATGGGATATGAAACGGCGTTAATCCCGCAAATTCAAATTCCTAACTTTATTACAGGAGAACTTTTTAAGACAACGATGGGACAAGTTGGTTATTACACGTTCTTTGCTGTAGTCGCGTATTTGAATCTTCGATGGATTTTCGTTCTACCCATTGTTGTTTTAGAGCAAAAACCATTTCGCGTGGCAGCACGTAAAAGTGCAACTTTAGTAAAGGAAAGCTTTTTTAAAGTACTATTCTTTTTAGTAGGATTTTTTATTTCAATTGGAATTGTATATGTCGTGTTTTTGGGAATATATTTATTGTGCCTATGGGGTGTTTATGAATTTACAAACCCGAAAGGAACATTTGCATTATTAGCTGAATCAACGATTTCTGTATTTTTAACGAGCACATTGTATTTATTCAGCTTTATCGTGACGCCATTTTATATTATGGCGATTACGCGATTATACTTACAAAAGGTACCGGTTGAGGATGTTTTATTAGAAGAAGGATTAGATTATTCGAAAACGAAAGCAGATAAATGTTTCTTCCAAAAACATCGTTGGAAATTCATTGGCGTATACATTGTAGGAATTATTACTGCCGGAATGGTCGTTGCTTTCATTGTAACGTTTATTTCAAATTCATATAAAGAACCGATTATTATGGCGCACCGCGGGTATATATCAAAAGGTGTAGAAAATACGAAAGAAGCTGTGCAAGGTGCTATTGATGCAAAAGCAGACTACGCTGAAATAGATGTATTACAAACGAAAGACGGTGAACTAGCGGTTATACATGATTTGAAGCTGAAACGTCTCGCAAATGCCAATGTGCATGTGTCAGATTTAACGATGGCTGAGTTAAGGCAGCTTACCCTTAGTCAAGATGGACTTTCAGGACAAATAAGTACACTTGATGAAATCATTAAGCTAGCAAATGGCAAAATCAAACTTAATATAGAAGTGAAGCTTCATGGGGGCGAAAAAGATTTTGTAAACAAAGTCTTAAAAACGATTAAAGATAATGAATTTGAGAAGCAATGTGTAATTCAAACGTTACACTATCCACTTATTAAAGAGTTTAAGCGTGCAAATCCAGATATAAAAGTAGGGTATATATTGTATGCAAGTAGAGCTAACTTAAAGAATGTGAAGGCTGACTTTTACGTAGCAGAAGAATATATGTTAAATAAGAAGTTAGTAAAAGAAGCAAGGAAGTTAAACAAACCAATTTACGTATGGACAGTAAATGATATGGAAAATTTAAAGGCATATTATAAGTTGAACGTAGATGGTATCATAACCGATTACCCTGAAGATGCACGTGAAACAATTAAGATGTTAAAAGAGCAAGAAGCGGAAGAAAGTGATCTGTTTGATAAAATTACTGAAACGACAGATGATTTATTTTCTAAGTTATTTATAAGTTACCCAGCTGCTAGCTAAATGCTAGCAGCTGTTTTTTTTTTTGAAAAGAATATATCTCTAAAGTATTGAGTAAAATAATAACTGTATATGTATACGTTATCGCTTAGGTTTCTTACATTGTTAAATTATTGTCAAATAATAAAAGGTTGCTGTTTATTTTGAAGAGGTATAATAAAAATAGAGTGATAGATAATGAAATGTCACGAAACCCCCAATAGAATCAATGTTTTATATATTTACACTATTCTAAATATATAAACTTTATAAAAATGGTATGTTAGCGTTTTCATAACTTTTAAGTTATGCTAGAATAAGGACATAAGTTATTAATTATTACAAAAAGAAAAAAGAATCTCTTTTTTCTGTTAATTATAAGGGGGCATTTCATTATGCGTATTGGGGTACCAGCAGAAATTAAAAACAACGAAAACCGTGTGGCAATGACACCAGCAGGTGTTGTACATTTAATTCGTAACAATCACGAAGTATTCATTCAAAAGGGTGCAGGTTTAGGGTCTGGTTTCACAGACGCTCAGTATGTTGAAGCGGGAGCAAAAATTGTTGATACAGCTGAAGAAGCTTGGAACATGGAAATGGTTATGAAAGTTAAAGAACCAATTGAAAGCGAATACAAACACTTCAGTGAAGGCTTAATCTTATTCACATACTTACACTTAGCTCCAGAGCCAGAATTAACAAAAGCTTTAATCGAGAAAAAAGTTGTTTCTATTGCATATGAAACAGTACAATTAGAAAATCGTTCATTACCATTACTTGCACCTATGAGTGAAGTAGCTGGTCGTATGGCTGCACAAATTGGTGCACAATTCCTTGAGAAAAACAAAGGCGGTAAAGGTATCTTACTTGCAGGTGTTCCAGGGGTTAAACGTGGTAAAGTAACAATCATCGGTGGTGGACAAGCTGGTACAAATGCTGCTAAAATTGCAGTTGGACTAGGTGCGGATGTAACAATCATCGACTTAAGCGCAGAACGTCTTCGTCAATTAGATGACATTTTCGGAAACCAAGTAAAAACTTTAATGTCTAATCCTTACAATATTGCAGAAGCTGTTAAAGAGTCTGATCTTGTAATCGGTGCAGTATTAATCCCAGGTGCAAAAGCTCCAAAACTTGTAACAGAAGAAATGATTAAATCAATGGAACCAGGTTCTGTTGTTGTAGATATCGCGATTGACCAAGGTGGTATTTTCGAAACAACTGATCGTATTACAACTCATGATAACCCAACTTATGAAAAACACGGCGTTGTTCATTATGCAGTTGCAAACATGCCAGGTGCGGTTCCACGTACATCAACTCTTGCATTAACAAACGTAACAGTACCATATGCAGTACAAATTGCTAACAAAGGCTACAAAGAAGCTTGCCTAGGCAACACTGCACTATTAAAAGGTATTAACACATTAGATGGCTATGTAACATTTGAAGCAGTTGCAGAAGCTCACGGTGTAGAGTACAAAGGTGCTAAAGAATTATTAGAAGCAGAAACAGTATCTTGCTAATAGAAGCATTATACAAAACAAAATCGAACAATATATAAAACAACATGATAAGAGCTAAGAGTGAAGATCTCTTAGCTCTTCTTGGCAAAAGGGGGCATACATCGTGGCCAACCTATTTAAAAAGAAATCCGTTACGCAATTGTTAGGGGAAAGTAAAAGTAAAACTTTGACGAAAACGCTAGGGGCATTTGACCTAACAATGCTAGGGATTGGTGCGATAATTGGTACAGGAGTTCTAGTATTAACTGGATTAGTAGCAGCAAGAGATGCTGGTCCAGCAGTTATTTTTTCATTCATGATTGCAGCCATCGTTTGTGGATTTGCAGCATTATGTTACGCAGAGGTTGCTTCTACACTTCCTGTTTCAGGTAGTGTGTACACATACTCATATGCAACAATTGGCGAGTTTGTAGCTCATTTAATGGGATGGACATTACTATCCGTATATGTTGTAACGACTGCCGCAGTAGCTGGCGGATGGACTGGTTACTTCCATAACTTAGTGAGTGGATTAGGGCTTGAAATTCCAAAAGCACTGCTAACGATTCCGTCTCAAGGTGGTATGGTGAATTTACCAGCAGTTATCGTTACATTAGTTATAACTTGGTTATTATCAAGAGGTACGAAAGAAAGTAAACGCGTGAATAACATAATGGTATTAATTAAAATTGGTATCGTTGTTTTATTCATTGCAGTTGGTGTATTCTACGTGAAACCAGAAAACTGGATACCATTTGCACCGTACGGTTTAAGTGGAGTTTTCGCGGGGGGAGCAGCAGTATTCTTTGCTTTCTTAGGATTTGATGCATTAGCAACTTCTGCTGAAGAGGTAAAAAATCCGCAACGTGATCTACCGATTGGTATTATCGCTTCGTTAGTCATTTGTACAATCATTTATGTTGTAGTTTGTCTCGTTATGACGGGGATGGTTTCTTATAAAGAATTAGATGTACCAGAAGCTATGGCATATGTGTTAGAAGTTGTAGGACAAGATAAAGTAGCTGGTATAATCGCAATTGGAGCTGTAATTGGTATTATGGCAGTAATTTTTGCTTACATTTATGCAACGACACGTGTATTCTTCGCGATGAGCCGTGACGGTTTATTGCCAGAATCTTTCGCGAAAATTAATAAAAAGACAGAAGCGCCAACATTTACAGTTTGGTTAACAGGAATTGGTAGTGCTTTAATTGCTGGATTTATCGATTTAAAAGAATTGTCGAATTTAGCGAATATTGGAGCGTTGTTAACATTTGCGATGGTTGGTGTGTCAGTTATTATTCTTCGTAAAACACATCCAAAATTACAACGTGGATTTATGGTACCACTTGTACCGATCTTGCCGATTATTTCGATTGCATGTTGTCTATTCTTAATGGTAAATCTACCATTAAAAACATGGATGTACTTCGGTGCTTGGTTAGCAATTGGAGTAGTTGTATACTTTGTTTATTCGAAAAAACATAGTCATTTAAAAGACGATGGAAGTTCGCAGGATAATTTAGAACAAGCTAATTAAAAGGGATATAAGTATAGTAAGCCTTGTGCGTCTAGGGAGCGCGCAAGGCTTTTTCTTTTGTTGAAATAAAGGGGATGTATATTACTTTGTTGAATTTTTATGTCGGAATATGAAAAAAGGGTGGGGGCATAATGGAAGAAACAAAAGTTGTTGTTGGAGCAGAGGGTTATAATAATAACCCTGGTTGGTTACATACGAATGAAGAAGAATTAAATTTATTACGGAGAGAAACTTGGCTTGATAAATTTCAACCTAATTCTTTATCAGTAATTTTGGCAGAACATGTATGGGAGCATTTATCATATGAAGAAGGAATTGAAGCTGCAAAAATTTGTTATGAGTTTTTAATAGAGAATGGATATATTCGTTGTGCAGTACCAGATGCATTTTTTCCAGATGAAGAATATCAGCAAGGGGTACAAGTAGGTGGACCTGGTCCATTAGATCATCCTGCAGCAAGCCATAAAATTGTTCATAACTATAAAACAATCACGTCCATGTTTGAATCAGCAGGTTTTCAAGTGATGCTCTTAGAATACTGTGATGAGAATGGTAAGTTTCACTATAATGATTGGAATGAGAAAGATGGATTTATTTATCGTTCGAAACGTTTTGACCATAGAAATCGGGATAATCAGTTAGGATTTGTTTCTTTAATTGTGGATGCGGTGAAAAATGAAAAGTAAGTAAAAAGGGATGTGCGAATTGTGCATCCTTTTTTGTATGAGAATATAGAGAGTGCGGAAAATATGTATACGACTTATTAAAATGTGAACGGAATGTTCATAAAAAAAATTCAGATTTCATTGACACATATGAGTGGACGCTCATATAATAAGAGTATAAGATATATGAATGATTGTTCATATGTTCAATTAAAGAGGTGAGCTATAATGGCTGGAAATAAAGTAGAAACACCACAAGAGACATGTTCTCAAACGATAATTCATGAAGAAGTTGTAGAGCAAGTAAAACAAACAATTCCAACTGATGAAAGTTTAAGTAAAGTAGCAGAACTATTTAAAGTATTAGGTGACCGTACACGTACGAGAATATTACATGCGCTATTTGAAGCTGAAATGTGCGTTTGTGATTTAGCTTATTTATTAGGAATGACACAATCATCTATTTCGCATCAGCTTCGTGTGTTAAAGCAAGCGAAACTTGTGAAGAATCGTAAAGAAGGAAAGGTTGTTTATTATTCGTTAGCTGACCAGCACGTAATTCATATCTTCGAGCAAGCGTTTGAACACGTAAACGAAGAAGAATAAAAGAACGCGAGGAGGGAGAACGATGGCTGAAGCATTGGTGAAAAAGAAACTGATGTTAGAAGGTTTAGATTGTGCGAACTGTGCAATGAAAATTGAAAAAGGTGTTGGGAATATAGAAGGGGTAAATTCTTGTTCTGT
This sequence comes from Bacillus sp. FSL L8-0199, assembly GCF_038005705.1. Lineage (NCBI taxonomy): Bacteria > Bacillati > Bacillota > Bacilli > Caryophanales > Bacillaceae > Bacillus > Bacillus sp. FSL L8-0199. The sequence goes on from NZ_JBBOTS010000001.1 coordinate 586,313, forward strand.
AAACTTCGCAACAAAGACAATGATCTTAGAAACAGCACAAAATAAAGAAAACGAAGTTGTTACGGAAGCAAAACAACTCGTTACAAAATTAGAACCGCATATTAAAGTTCAAGAAGAACAAAAAAATAAAATTGCTAAAGAAGTATTTATATTAGAAGGTTTAGATTGTGCGAACTGTGCAATGAAAATTGAAAATAAAGTGAAGGAAATGCCAGCTGTCTCAGAAGCAACTGTTGATTTCGTATCGAAGAAACTACGAGTAGAAGTTGCGAATAAAAGAGAACTAGAAGCGACTGTAGCAAATATAACAAATGTCGTTCAAAAGTTAGAACCAGATGTGAAAGTTGTTCGTGAAGAGAAGAACGGTCATGACCACGGACATAGTCACGATCATGGTGAAGCAAATGTGAAAAAGATGGTAGGGAGATTAGTGGTCGGCGGAATTTTGACAGCAATTGCTGCATTAGCGGGCTTACCACAAATGGTAACAATTCCGTTATTTGTCCTTGCTTATTTATTAATAGGTGGAGATATCGTTTGGAGAGCGATAAGAAACATAACTCGTGGCCAAGTATTTGATGAAAACTTTTTAATGGCAATTGCAACTGTAGGAGCTTTTGCAATTCAACAATATTCTGAAGCTGTAGCAGTAATGCTATTTTATCAAGTAGGAGAACTATTCCAAAGTATTGCGGTAAACCGCTCCCGAAAATCAATTACTTCATTAATGGATATTCGTCCTGATTATGCGAATGTAAAGATTGGAAATGAAACGAAGCAAGTATCACCAGAAGATGTAAAAATTGGCGATTATATTATCGTTAAGCCAGGTGAGAAAGTGCCGTTAGACGGAAAAGTAATTGAAGGAACATCAATGGTAGATACTTCAGCATTAACAGGTGAATCTGTACCACGTGAAGTAGAAGTTGGAAATGATGTATTAAGTGGCTTTGTGAACCAAAATGGTGTGTTGACAATTGAAGTTACAAAAGAATTCGGTGAATCCACTGTATCGAAAATTTTAGATTTAGTTCAAAATGCAAGCAGTAAAAAAGCACCAACGGAAAACTTTATTACGAAGTTTGCACGTTACTACACTCCAGTTGTAGTTATTACAGCGGCGATCATGGCGTTTATTCCACCACTTATTTTAGAAGGAGCTACATTCTCTGAGTGGATTTATAGAGCTTTAGTGTTCTTAGTAATCTCTTGTCCATGTGCGTTAGTTGTATCCATTCCTCTTGGATTCTTTGGAGGTATCGGTGGTGCATCTAAAAGTGGTGTGTTAGTAAAAGGTAGTAACTATTTAGAAGCTTTAAATGATGTAAAATATATTGTTTTTGACAAAACAGGAACATTAACAAAAGGTGTTTTCAAAGTTACAAAAATGGAACCGAGCGAAGGTACTACAAGTGAAGAGTTATTAGAGTATGCGGCATTTGCTGAAGTATATTCTAACCATCCAATTGCCCAATCTATTCGAAAGGCATATGGAAAATCAATTGATGAAAAAATAATCGATGATTATAACGAAATTTCTGGTCACGGTACAGTCGTAAAAGTACAAGGAAAAGAAATTTTTGCAGGTAATGCAAAATTAATGAGAAAAGAAAATATTGAATTTAAGCAACCAGAAACAGTAGGTACATTAGTTCACGTTGCTGTAGATGGAAGATATGCAGGTTATATTGTTATCTCTGATGAGGTAAAAGAGGATTCGAAACAAGCGATTCAAAAGTTAAAAGAACTAGGTATTAAAAAGACAGTAATGTTAACTGGTGATGCAAAACCAGTTGGTGAAGCTGTCGGTAAAGAATTAGGCTTAGATGAAGTTCATGCGGAATTACTACCGCAACAAAAAGTAGAAGAGATTGAAAAAATTGATGTAGCGAAGCACGGAAAAGAAAAAATTGCCTTCGTTGGTGACGGTATTAACGATACACCAGTATTAGCCCGTGCAGACGTTGGTATTGCGATGGGTGGTTTAGGATCAGATGCAGCAATTGAAGCGGCAGACATCGTTATTATGACTGATGAGCCTTCAAAAATTGCGACAGCTGTAAAAATTGCAAAACGCACAAGAAGTATAGTGTGGCAAAATATCATCTTTGCTTTAGGTGTAAAAGGGATCGTTTTATTACTTGGTGCCTTTGGTATTGCAACAATGTGGGAAGCTGTTTTCTCAGATGTTGGTGTGACACTACTTGCAGTGTTAAATGCAATGCGTGTATTACGAGTGAAAGATTTATAAAAAAGAGGACGCAACCCGCGTCCTCTTTTTTATTGGTGATTTTGTTGAAATTGACTCAATAAAATAATACCAAATATTATTTTACTTTCAAATAGTGCAATATTAAAATTTACAAATAAAATACATTCGTCTTATTATTTTAATATATTTTTTACAAATATCCATATAGTATTGAAAAAACAGAGAAGGGGAAACTTCTCTGTTTACTTTTGTATGTTTTTTTCAACTTGTTCTCGAACTGTTTGAATGTAATTCATTTTATGATCCCAGCACTCTTGGCTTAAATCGACAGGGTATTCTTCAGGATTTAAAGTTCGCATATATTCTTCCCAAAATAGAGAGAGACTCTGTTCATTATATTTTTGAATATCTAATATACTTGGTAGTTCATATGTTCTTTCACCGTTAACGAAAATGTCTTTATGCAGTTCACGGGCTTCAAAGTTTGTTACGAATTTACTTATATATGTGTGAATTGGATGGAACATTTTTAAGCGCTCTTCTTTTCCAGGTTCTTCAGAATCTAACGCAATATAATCGCCTTCTGCATGATTATTAACCCGATTGATAATACGATAAATTCGTTTCAGTCCTGGAGTGGTAATTTTTTCAGGGTTAGATGAAATTTTAATCGTATCATTTAATTTTCCGTCAGCATCTTCAATCGCAACTAGTTTGTAAACAGCCCCCAATGCAGGTTGCTCAAAGGACGTAATTAATTTTGTCCCAACGCCCCATACGTCAATTTTTGCTCCTTGAGATTTAAGGTGCATAATTGTGTATTCATCTAAATCGCTAGAAGCGATAATTTTTGTATTTGTAAACCCTGCTTCATCTAGTAGTTTTCGTGCCTTTTTCGATAAATAAGCCATATCACCACTATCAAGACGTATGCCATAGAAATCAATACGATCCCCAAATTCTTTTGCAACACGAATTGCATTTGGAACACCAGATTTTAATGTGTCATATGTATCAACGAGAAAGACGCACTTTTTATGAGTTTCAGCGTATTTCTTAAACGCGACGTATTCATCGCGATATGCTTGAACGAAAGAGTGAGCGTGTGTGCCAGCTACAGGGATCCCGAAGCGTTTCCCAGCACGAACGTTGCTTGTAGAGGAGAAACCACCAATAAAGGCAGCACGCGTCCCCCAAAGGGCAGCATCGAACTCATGGGCACGTCTTGTGCCGAACTCTAAAAGCTCATCATTACTTGCAGCGTGTTTCATACGTGCTGCTTTTGTTGCAATTAATGTTTGGTAATTCACAATATTTAAGAGGGCAGTCTCAATAATTTGTGCTTCACCAAGTGGTGCATCAACACGTAATAAAGGCTCGTTATTAAATACAACTTCACCTTCTTGCATACTGCGAATCGTCCCAGTGAATTTCATATTTTGTAAATAATGAAGGAATTCTTCTTCAAATTGTAATTCTGCTAAATAAGCGATATCGCTTTCAGTAAAACTGAAATTTTCTATGTACTCTACAATTTTCTCAAGGCCAGCAAAAACAGCGTAACCGTTCTCAAATGGAAGCTTTCGAAAATATAAATCAAAAACAGAACGGCGATTATGAATACCATCTTTCCAATATGTATAAGCCATGTTGATTTGATATAGGTCTGTATGTAAGGCATAACTATCGTCTTTATAATGAGTCATCGCGAGAACACCTCCATAATTTGGTTATAGTATACCAATTTTTCACCATTCGTAGCAAAGAAGAGATATTGATGTGAAGTCAAGAGAGAAAAAAATGAAATTATGCATATTTTTTAGAAAATTTATATTTATCAATTTATATTTCTCCAGATTTTATGTATTATTAGAGTAATGGGGGTAATGAGAATGGAGGAGGACAATGCAACACACATTAGAAAAAATAGGCAAACAAGTCTTTTATAAACGGCTACAGCAAAAAATGACACAAGAAGAATTATGTCAGGGCATTTGTTCTGTCTCATACTTAAGTAAGATTGAAAATGGAAAGATTGAAGCATCAGAAGAAATTCTACAATTGCTCTGCACAAGACTAGAAATTGCTGTGACGGATTTGAGAGATGTAGAAGAAGATGTGAAGGGGAAGCTGGATGAATGGTTGAATGCACTAGTTCATTTGGACAAGCAACAAGTAGAACGTATATATGAAGAGTTGCAAGGTGAAATGAAGCATGTGTTGGATTTTGAAATTATAAATTATTATAAACTGCTGTATACACGTTATTTAATTATGAAAAGGGATATTTCTGCGCTCGAAGAAGAATTAGATAAGTTGAAGAAGGTATATAAAAAATATTCTCCATTTCAGAAGTTGTTATATATGTACAGTAGAGGATTATTGTGCTGTTTACAGTATAGATGGAAGGATGGGCTAGATTACTTATTAAAAACAGAAGTAATGGCCAAAGAACAGGGGTATCATGAAACAGGCTTGTATTATAATATAGCGCTTGCATATACTCATTTAGATATTCATCATCTTGCAATTCATTTTGTAAATATGGCATTAGAAGGATTTCGTAGTGAATATAAGTTTAGAAACATAATTAATTGCCAAATCCTTATTGCGGTAAGTTATACAGAAAAAGGTCAGTATGAAGAAGCTTTAAAAATGTATGAGAGTATATTGAGAGAGGCCACATCTTTTGCTGATAAGGATGTACTATTAGCTATTACTTTAAGTAATATGGGAAGTATCTATTATAAAAAAGGCAAATATCAGCAAGCGAAAAAATATTATTTAGATAGTCTACAACTTCAAAAACAAATAGATTTAAACTATTTAGATACAATATACGAAATGGCATTAGTATGCATTAAATTAGAAGAGTTGGAAGAGGCAAGGACATTAATTGATAAGGGAATTGATGCAGCAAAACAGGAAGAGAGATTTAATGCAAAATTATATTTGCTTTTAATGCTGAGATATAAATATTTTGAAGAAGCAAAAGATTATAAAGCATTTTTGGAAAATGAGGCTATCCCGTTGTATAAATCTGCAGGAAATAAAATAGAATTAAAGAAAGTATACGTTGAACTAGCAGAACATTTTTCCAGTTTATCGAGATTTGAAGAAAGTAATCGATACTATAGGTTAGTTATTGATTTAATGAATGATAATAAGGAGGAATAAAAATGAAAAAGATGGTATTTGGAGTATTGGCGTTTATAGTGACTCTTACAGTTGCTGGAGGAATACATCAATATAGCAGTAAACCTGATATTGTTGGTCAACAAGCTAAAACTGTTGAACAAGTTAATTTATAATCTCCCCCCCTTTCCAACCGGAAAGGGGTTTTTCAATATTTGTTCCTCAAAATTCTACAAAACTTGAGAAAAAAATTATTTGAATTTTTAGTATATTAATAGTGGAAACATAATGCTAATATGAAACTACTCTTTTTCAAAAAAATTTTTTATTAGGGGGAAGGTTCATGAAAAAGAAAAGTTTAGCGTTAGTGTTAGCGACAGGAATGGCAGTTACAACGTTTGGAGGGACAGGCTCTGCATTTGCGGATTCTAAAAATGTGCTCTCTACGAAGAAGTACAATGAGACAGTACAGTCACCTGAGTTTATTTCTGGTGATCTAACTGAAGCAACTGGCAAGAAAGCAGAATCTGTTGTGTTTGATTACTTAAACGCAGCAAAAGGTGATTACAAGCTAGGGGAAAAGAGTGCACAAGATTCTTTCAAAGTGAAACAAGTGAAGAAAGATGCTGTAACTGATTCAACAGTAGTACGTATGCAACAAGTTTACGAAGGAGTGCCTGTATGGGGTTCTACTCAAGTAGCTCACGTAAGTAAAGACGGTTCTTTAAAAGTATTGTCTGGAACAGTTGCACCTGATTTAGACAAAAAGGAAAAGTTGAAAAATAAAAATAAGATTGAAGGCGCAAAAGCAATTGAAATCGCGCAGCAAGATTTAGGGGTAACACCGAAATATGAAGTAGAACCAAAAGCGGACTTATATGTATATCAAAACGGTGAGGAAACAACATATGCATATGTTGTAAATCTAAACTTCTTAGATCCAAGCCCAGGAAACTACTACTATTTCATTGAGGCAGACAGCGGTAAAGTATTAAATAAGTTTAATACAATTGATCATGTGACGAATGATGATAAGTCACCAGTTAAGCAAGAGGCTCCTAAACAGGATGCGAAAGCTGTTGTAAAGCCTGTAACAGGAACGAATAAAGTAGGAACTGGTAAAGGTGTATTAGGAGATACGAAGTCGCTTAATACAACGTTATCTGGATCATCTTACTACTTACAAGATAATACACGCGGGGCAACGATTTTCACATATGATGCGAAAAACCGTTCAACATTACCAGGAACATTATGGGCAGATGCAGATAATGTTTTCAATGCAGCGTATGATGCAGCAGCAGTAGATGCTCATTACTATGCAGGTAAAACATATGATTACTATAAAGCTACGTTTAATAGAAATTCTATCAATGATGCAGGAGCGCCGTTAAAATCGACAGTTCATTACGGAAGTAATTATAACAATGCATTCTGGAACGGATCACAGATGGTATACGGAGATGGTGATGGTGTAACGTTTACTTCATTATCTGGTGGAATTGATGTAATTGGTCACGAGTTAACGCATGCTGTTACGGAAAATAGTTCAAATCTAATTTATCAAAATGAATCAGGGGCTTTAAATGAAGCGATTTCTGATATTTTTGGTACTTTAGTAGAATTCTATGATAACCGTAACCCGGATTGGGAGATTGGTGAAGATATTTACACACCTGGTAAAGCAGGAGACGCACTTCGCTCTATGAGTGATCCTACGAAGTATGGTGATCCAGACCATTATTCTAAGCGTTACACTGGTTCAAGTGATAACGGTGGTGTTCATACAAACAGCGGCATTATTAATAAACAAGCTTATTTATTAGCAAATGGTGGTACGCATTATGGTGTAACTGTAACTGGTATCGGGAAAGATAAATTAGGTGCGATTTACTACCGTGCAAATACACAGTATTTCACGCAATCTACTACATTTAGTCAAGCTCGTGCTGGTGCAGTACAAGCTGCTGCAGACTTATATGGTGCAAATTCTGCTGAAGTAGCAGCAGTTAAGCAATCATTTAGTGCTGTTGGTGTAAACTAAGGCTTTAAGGAAGAGCTAGTAATAAAATACCTCAAAAATAAAGAAGGAGCATAGGCTCCTTCTTTATTTTTTTCTCCATTTTTTCCACAAATAAAACAATCCAATAACGCCTGCGATTGTTACAACCCACTTCGCTTCATTTGTTCCGTTCATGACTTGGTATGCCGAATATACTTCAATCAATAAGGCCGGTATTTTACCTATTGTACTGGCAATACTGAAGGAGAGTAATGACATTTTCCCTAGAGCTGCAAATAAAGTCACGATACTTGATGGGATGAAAGGTATCAATCGAAACGATAGAACGAGTAGAAAGGCCTCTCTACCTTCTACATAAAGAAGACGCTCTACCTTTGGGTACTTATTTACTTTATCGTGAGTGAACTTTTGAAGGCCCAGGCGGTAAATATAAAACGAGATAATAGCCCCTAAGGCCTCACCTGCGATCGAAATGATTGTGCCATTTGTTACACCGAAGAGCTGTATATTAATGGCGGTTAAAAAGATGCTAGGAATAACACCTAAAAGACTAATGATGATGTTAATTAAGATACTAAGTGGAATTGCGATTGAATAGTATTCTGTTAAGAAATTTTGAATCGTTTCAGCCATTGTTTAAAATCCTTTATCTTTTTTTGCATTACACCATATTTCGATTGTATAGGCAAGGGAAAATTTACATAATGTAGAAAAACGTTGATAAGAAGGGGTATTGATACCTTATATGGGTATTAGGTATATAAAAATAGGGGTATTTTAAATCGTTTTGAAAAACAGTGTAAAAACCTTTGTCTAAAAGAGTTTTATAATTATATTATTGGTGATTTTATTCGGGAAATAATTATAAAATATAGGGGGTATATATTATAAAAGGCGAAAAATAGAGGGTTGATGAAATTGCGCGGGTAAATATGGAAAAATAGATGAAAAAAATGAAAACTGATAGATTTTTTCGTTGTGAAATTGACTTTTAGTGAAGTTGCGATAATAATCATGGAAGAGGTGATATGATGAAACGAATAAGTAGTCTTTTCTTCAGTAGTTTATTGGCATTAGTGCTGATCTTAAGTGGATGTGCAGGAAAAGAACAAAAAACAGAGAAACAGACAGGTAATCAAGCTACATCGGTAGAAAAAATTAGTGATAATATTTTAGATGAAATGGAAGGACCACCTAAAAATGGTCATACGATTGAAAGACATGTAGGCAAGTCAGAAGAGGATTTGAAGAATCGCTTGAAGACAGATAAAGTGTCAGCCGCAAGTACATACTATGATAAAGAAACAGCGACGAAAGCTGTAAAAGATAGCTTGAAGCAACATGACAAGGAAATTCAAGATTGGTTAAAAAATTCTAAAGAGGCTCGTCTCGTAATAAATACAACTCATTCATTCCCTGTTGGAAAAACGGTAATAAAGAAAAATATGAGTGTAAAAGACAAGTTGGTAAAAACTGTTACTGTTTTAGCAAGAGATAAGTCAGGGGAATTAGGATTTAAGATTATTACTTCTTATCCATCTGATAAATAAGAAGGGGGAGTACATTATGTATACGACATTACAATACTTTCTTAAATCGTACTGTACGTTAAGTATTCATGAGGATGAAATAGTAAGCGTGATGGAAGAGTTTATTGAACAAGAAGACGAAGAAATTGTTTTGAAATTACGTGATGAATTAATAAATATGAAGAAAAAGAACGCGTGGGAAGAGGCGTGTGTATTAGCTGCGAAGCAAGGAAACCGTATGTGGTCTTTAGAAGAAACGAAAGATCATCTTGAAACTTTTTTACTATTACTGCAAAAGAAAAAGGCGTGATTTACTCACGCCTTTTTCTTTATGCTATTTGGTTGATATTATCTATTCTTTTGGAGCGCTTTTATATACGCTTTTTGAAATTTGTCCATTTGATATTACTTCCCCGTTTTGTGTTACTTTTTTATACGTAACCGCTGTGATTTTATCACTAGTTCTACTAATTACTTGAGAAGAAACTTCAACATTTTTACCAGTATTTGTACCGAAAATGCGTGTAGTAATACTACCTCCATTTGAAAATGCTTGAATATAAATATGATTGCCTGTATTATTTTTAAATTTTAAATCTGGACCATAATCTGCTACTGCTGCATCTTGCCCAAGTGGTAAATAATTTACTGGCATAGAATGATTGCTTCGAGAAACAATTCCTAAATCAGCCCTTAAAGCTGCGCTGTATAAAGTACTACTGACTTGGCAAACTCCTCCGCCTGCACTTTGTATTACTTTACCTTGTGAATATACTGCTGCAGATTTGTAACCATGTGCAGCATCAGTTACGCCAACGCGGCCGTTAAAACTAAATGTTTCATCAGGTGCCACAATAACCCCACTTAAAGTATTAGCTGACTTATTTACGTTAAATGATTGATTTCCGTTACGGCCAGCCATTGGAGTAGAATATTCAGCAATGACTTCTTTAATACCCATTTTCTGTATATCTTCTGTAGAGCGTTCTGGTTTTATGAATGTAACTGGTAATGTAACATCTGATTTACCAGTAGTAATAGCTTCGTTTGTTAAACTGTTTAGTTTTCCTTTATCAATTTTTTCTCCGTTTTGGCTTTGACTAACATTTACTGTTGAGCCTTCAATGCTTAATTCTGCATTAACAGGATTTTTTAATGTTTCATTATATTTATCTTTTATAAAGGTTTCATAAGCTGTTGCATTTAATTGTGGTGTTAATTTATAGTCACGTTTTAATTCACCGTTTTCAGCTTGCTTACGCATTTTGTAACGATTCATTACGTTTCCTTCTTGTTCTTTAAAGATTTTGTCAATAATATCTTTCTCTTTATAATTTACTCCTAAATCTTTCCATGTGTAAGTTTGTTTATCGTTTTGGAATATGTAGGTAAGGGATTTTTGATCTAATTCAGTTACCCTTTGATTAATAATTGCTTGAATATCTTTCTTATTTTTTCCATCGAGAGAAATACCTTCAAATGTAGTATTTGGTAATGCAGTAGTATCTAATTGATTATTTAATTTGGATACATATTGATATCCCCCAACACCGCCTACACAAAGTAATATGCCCCCAGCAATTGCAGAACCAATCAGTATTTTACTTAGCTTCATTTATTTCCCCCCAGAAATTTATGTATAAATATATGTATTACATTTTTTGTATAAAAATGATGAAAATAACATTATGTACGTACTAGTATACTATTATTTTCACTGCGTGTGTAATGTTTTCATAAAAAATGTTACATTGCTGTAATAATTGTCACTTCTTGTCACAATGTGTATGAAAAATATGTTGAAAAATATAATAAAAAGGCTGTCTAGAAAGATCTAGCAGCCTTTTTATTATAATTTTTTATGTTCATTTTTATTCGTAACACCGAGATGTTTTTGAAGGGTAGTTGAAATAGTATCGACGCTTTTTTCATTTGGAACGTAATAATAAATACCACCTATATATTTATCTGTACCTTCTACTTGCATTTTTTCCATCTTTAAATTTGAATCCATTGAATTTTTTGTAATTGTCATCATATCATCAAAAGTTAAATTGGTTTTTAAGTCTTTATCGACAGCGTCTAGTAGGCCACCGATTTTATTAATGGAATTAAGAGATAGTGCCTTTTCAGCAATGGCCTCTAATACAAGCTGTTGTCGTTGGCCACGCATATAATCACTATCGATGTGACGAGTTCTAGCTAGTGCCAGTGCCTCTTCTCCATTTAAATGTTGACGTCCTTTTTTTAGATGAATTGCATCTGCTTCATCTTTACTGTTTTGCTCTGTGAATTCAACTGGAACGTCCACAGTAATGCCACCAAGAGAATCAACAATTTTAATAAAGGATTTAAAATTGAATTTTACATAATAATCAACTGGAACATCTAAAAAGTTCTCTACCGTATCAATTGTGCTGTCTACACCACCGAATACGTGCGCATGTGTGATTTTATCGTATTTATCACGTGATTTAATGTAGACGCGTGAGTCACGTGGAATGCTTACAAGTTTAACGGATTTATCGTTTTTATTAATTGTTGCAAGTAATAACGCATCTGTTCGAGTTGCTTTTCCATAACCTTTTTCCCTAATATCACTTTCATCAACACCCATAATTAGTACGGAAATATTGTCGGTCATAGGTTTAACAGCTTTTTCACGTTTACTGGACTTATCTCCTCGACCTAGTTCAGCATAAGCATTATTTAAGACGGACTTTGCTTTACTGTATATATGGAAGGAGTAGCCTCCTGCTCCAAGTGCTACAATTAGTAATGGAATAAGAAGGAACCAAAGTAGGCGTTTTTTCTTTGAGCGTCCTTTTTTGGATCGCGTATTGTTGTTCGTGTCGGATTTCATCATTTTTTCTCCTTTAAAACTATCAAAGTGTATACATTTAGAAGTGTATTCAAACACATAAAAAATATTTTACGCTAAATAAAAGCGATTGTACATGTATAAAAAATAGATGTCTTGATTATTTATCCCGTATTAACGAGCAGTAAAACGCCCACCTCAAAGTCCAGTGAATACAATGAAGTTAGGTGGGAGATAACTGCCCGTAAATACCCGATTGGTGAAGGCTAATAATCAGAGTGGGGATAGCCCCACTCTGATTAAAGTTTCACTTTATAAGACACCTATTCGTTATTGTATACAAAAGATAGGGATAAGAAAATGATAAAATTTTACCTAATTACAACATAATGCTTACGATAATTGCAGATAAAATACTAACGAGAGTAGCTCCATATAGTAATTTAAGGCCAAACCTCGCAACAACGTTTCCTTGTTCTTCGTTTAGTCCTTTTACCGCACCTGAAATAATACCAATGGAAGAAAAATTGGCAAAAGATACAAGGAAAACAGAAATAATACCAACTGTACGGGGAGAAAGACTATTAGAAATTTTACTAAGGTCCATCATTGCGACAAATTCATTCGTTACAAGCTTCGTTGCCATAATGCTGCCAGCTGCTACAATTTCAGAACTTGGTACACCGATAAGGAATGCGATAGGTGCAAATACGTAGCCAATTAATTGTTGGAACGTAATACCGAATATAATGAGGAACAAGTCATTAATACAACTAATTAAGGCAACAAATCCGATGAGCATAGCGCCGACAACAATGGCTACACGAAAACCATCAAGAATGTATTCTCCAAGCATTTCAAAAAAGCTTTGTTTTTCACCTTTGATTTCTAAAATATCTTCGTCATCTTTAACGTCGTAAGGGTTAATGATGAGTACGATAATAAAACCGCTAAATAAATTGAGAACGAGTGCAGTTACTACATACTTAGGTTCAATCATTGTCATATAGGCACCTACGATAGACATAGATACGGTTGACATAGCGGAGGCACAAAGTGTATAAAGACGGTGTTTTGGGATTTGAGCTAATTGCTTTTTTACTGTAATAAAAACTTCTGATTGGCCGACAATGGCAGAGGCGATAGCGTTGTAAGATTCTAATTTCCCAAGACCATTTATTTTACTAAGAAAGTACCCGATCCAACGAATGAAAAATGGTAGTATTTTGAAATGTTGTAATATACCAATTAAAACAGAAATAAAGACGATTGGTAATAATACAGTAAGGAAAAATGGCATTTCACCTTTATTTGCAAGACCACCAAATACGAAATTTATTCCATTAGCAGCATACTCGAGTAGCTTTGTAAACAAACTGGAAATGATTCTAATAAGTATGAGGCCGATTTCTGTATTTAATAGTAAATAGGTTAAAATTAACTGTATAATAAGCATGATAAAAATTGGTTTAAATTTAATATGCTTCTTATTATTGCTAGCAATATAAGCGAGCAAGAAAACAACAATTAGTCCGACGAAAAAAGTAATGAATTTCATGGTAAGCCCCCTAAAAGAGATATTCTGCTATATATGTTTTTCATTTCAAGGGAGAATATGCATCTTTGGTAAAGAAAGGAATAGAGAGAGTATGAATATATGTAGAGTGCATCACGTTGCAATTATTTGTTCGAATTATGAGACGTCAAAGTATTTTTATACTAGAATATTAGGGTTTAAAGAAATGAATGAAGTATATAGAAAGGAACGAGATTCTTATAAATTAGATTTATGTGTAGGAGAAGAGTATCAAATCGAATTATTTTCATTTCCAAATCCGCCTGAGCGCAAAAGTTTTCCAGAAGCAGCCGGTCTTAGACATTTAGCATTTGCTGTTACAAATATAGAAGAAGCTGTGAAGCATTTAAATCAATGTGGTGTTGAGACCGAACCGATCCGTATTGATGAAATAACGGGGAAGAAATTCGTCTTTTTCCAAGACCCTGATGGTTTACCTTTAGAATTGTATGAGGTTTGAAAATTGGTGGATTTTATATAGAGTTGCTTTCCAATAATTGAAGAAACTAAAGTGAAACTTCTTTTTAAAAGGAGGTGTAACTTTAGCTAAGAAAGCTAAAGAGCATATGTGGATATTTTAAAATTATTGATGGTAGTCATTCTTATTGGGTTAACAGCATTTTTTGTGGCTGTTGAATTTGCAATTATTAAGGTACGTAGCAGTCGTATTGATCAACTCGTTAGCGAAAAAAGACGAGGTGCACTGGCCGCTAAAAAGGTAACTACAAATTTAGATGAATATTTATCGGCCTGTCAGCTAGGTATTACAATTACTGCTTTAGGGCTCGGGTGGTTAGGGGAACCAACCATTAAACATTTACTCGAGCCGTTGTTTTTAAAATTGCAATTCTCACCTACAATTTCCAGTACAGTTTCATTTATTATTGCCTTTGCAGTAATTACATTTTTACATGTTGTCATTGGGGAACTTGCTCCAAAGACATTTGCTATACAAAAAGCAGAACAAGTTAGCTTATTGTTATCGAAGCCACTTATTTATTTTTACCGAGTTATGTATCCGTTTATTTGGGCTTTGAATGGTTCAGCGAGGGTTGTAACTGGTTTATTTGGATTAAATCCAGCTTCTGAACATGAAGTAGCTCATTCAGAAGAAGAATTAAGGTTAATCTTATCTGAGAGCTATGAGAGCGGAGAGATTAACCAAAGGGAATTTAAATATGTAAATAATATTTTTGAATTTGATAATAGAGTAGCAAAAGAAATTATGGTACCTCGTACGGAAGTTGTAGGCTTATATGAGGACGAACCATTTGAAACACATATTAAAGTAATCGCGCAAGAAAAGTACACGAGATATCCTGTATTTGGTGAAGATAAAGATGAAATTATTGGGATGGTTAATGTAAAAGATTTATTTATTCGTTATATGGATGGTAATCGGGACGAGGAGTGCTCGATTATGCCATATACAAGGCCAGTTATTGAAGTGCTAGAAAATATTCCAATTCATGATTTACTATTACAAATGCAAAGAAAACACATTCCATTAGCTGTATTGTATGATGAATATGGTGGTACAGCAGGGATTGTTACACTAGAAGATATTTTAGAAGAAATTGTTGGAGAAATTCGAGATGAATACGATGAAGATGAGAATCCACCTATAGAGCATGTAAGTGAAGGTTATAAAATCGTAGAGGGAAAAGTGCTTATTAGTGAAGTAAATGATTTGCTTGGCATACATTTAATTGCTGATGATGTAGATACAATTGGTGGCTGGATTATGGTACAAAAACAAATCGTTGCTGAAGGAGATGTTATTGAGAAATACGGTTTTTATTTTAAAGTCCTTGAAAAGGATATGCATCAAATTAAACGAGTGGAAATAAGGAAAGTAGAAGAATGATTTTCTATAAACTTTAATAAAAAGGATATGCAGAAAAATAAATGTTTGCGCTTTCAAAAAAGGTACTATATAGTGAAGGTGGATACTGAAAAATTCTTCTGAATGATACTCGTGTTTTTAGAGGGCGGATTTTTTGGATAAGGATTTAGAATGAAAAAGTATAGGTGATAAAAATGATAGCAACGAAGGATATACGTATAGAAAAAGATTTTTTAGGTGAAAAAGAAGTACCAAGTGCAGCTTATTATGGTGTACAAACATTACGTGCCGTAGAAAACTTCCCAATTACAGGATATCGCATTCATCCATCACTCATTACAGCAATGGCAATTGTGAAAAAAGCGGCGGCGCTTGCGAATATAGATACTGGTTACTTAGCTAAAGACATTGGACATGAAATTGCAGAAGCAGCGCAAGAAATTGTTGATGGAAAGTTTCATGATCAATTTATCGTGGATCCTATTCAAGGCGGAGCCGGAACTTCTATTAATATGAATACAAATGAAGTAATTGCGAATAGAGCGTTAGAACGTATGGGATATGAAAAAGGGGCGTATGCGAAAATTAGCCCAAACACTCATGTGAACATGGCCCAATCAACGAACGATGCGTTTCCGACAGGAATTCATATTGCAACTCTTATGATGTTAGAAAAGCTTCTTATTACAATGGAAGAACTTCATTCTGCTTTTCGTAAAAAAGCAAAAGAGTTTGATCACGTTATTAAAATGGGACGCACACATTTACAAGATGCAGTTCCAATTCGCCTTGGACAAGAATTTGAAGCGTATAGCCGAGTGCTTGCGCGTGATATAAAAAGAATTAAACAGTCTCGTCAACATTTATATGAAGTGAATATGGGGGCGACAGCTGTTGGTACAGGATTAAATGCAAATCCTACGTATATTGAACAGGTGGTAAAACATTTAAGAACGTTTAGTGGGTTCCCACTTGTTGGTGCAGAGCATTTAGTTGATGCAACGCAAAATACAGATGCATACACAGAAGTATCTGCAGCACTTAAAGTATGTATGATGAACATGTCTAAAATTGCAAACGATCTTCGTATTATGGCGTCTGGGCCACGTGTTGGGTTGGCTGAAATTCAATTGCCAGCACGTCAGCCGGGTTCATCGATTATGCCAGGTAAAGTGAATCCAGTTATGGCAGAAGTGATTAACCAAGTCGCATTCCAAGTAATCGGAAACGATCATACAATTTGCTTAGCATCAGAAGCAGGACAATTAGAGTTAAACGTAATGGAGCCTGTGCTTGTATTTAATTTAATTCAATCTATAAGTATTATGAATAATGGATTCCGTGTATTCCGTGAATATTGTATTGAAGGAATTACAGCAAATGAAGAATTGCTGAAGCAATATGTTGAGAAAAGTGTTGGAATTATTACAGCAGTTAATCCTCATATTGGTTATGAAGCAGCATCTCGTATTGCACGTGAAGCGATTGAAACAGGAAAATCTGTTAGGGAGTTATGTTTAGAGCATGGTGTACTGACAGAAGAGGAATTGGATATTATTTTAGATCCATTCGAAATGACTCACCCTGAAATTGCTGGAGCTTCTTTATTAAAAAATAAAGAAATGTAATGTGAAAAACACCGATCCATTTGGATCGGTGTTTTATTTTTAAAAGATATTAAATACAGCGTTTAATTGAAGTAAGCTAATAACAGCTAAGAAGATTAAACTGTATTTCATTGCTGTTTTAAATAGAGCAGATTCTTTACCAACTAGTCCAACTGCGGCACAAGCAACTGCTACAGATTGTGGTGAAACCATTTTTGCCATTGTACCACCTACTACGTTTAAGGCAACGAGTGTAGAAGGAACGATGTTTAACTGGTCTGCTGTTACTGCTTGAAGTGGTGCGAATAAAGAACCACTTGAAACTACTGAACCTGTAATGAATACGCCAATCCATCCTAAGATTGGAGAAAGAACTGGGAATGCATTACCAGTAGAAGAGAATGCAAGTCCAAGTGTAGATGACATACCAGAGTAGTTCTCTACGTAAGCTAAAGCGATAACGCTACAAATTGTATATACTGGAGCTTTTAATTCTTTCATTGTTTCAATCATTAATTCCTTAACCATTTTACCTTTTACGCGGTAAACGATAAGTGAAACGATAATTGCTAGTACAATCGCAGTAGTTGTAGAAGAGAATACATCAAATTTGAAAACAGCTGCGAAAGGTGTATCAGCTTTTGTAATTGGTGTAGTTTTCATAACAGCATTATGAAGACCAGGGAACTGAATGTTAAATACTAAGTTTGCTAACGCACCATCTGGAGCAAATAAAGCTTTAATCGGTTTTAAGTTAAAGATTGTTACAAATGCAGTTAAGAATACGAATGGAGACCAAGCATATAAAATTTGATTGAATGTATGTGATACTTTAGTTTCTTGTTTTTCTTCTTTAGTAGAAGATTTTGGTTGCCAAACACGTAAGAATAATGCAAGAGCAATCATACTTACAACGGCTGCGAAAATATTAGTAAGTTCTGCGCCTAAGAAGTAAGTTACAGCGAATTGAGTAATAGCGAAAGAAACACCACTTACAAGAATACCTTGCCAAGTTTCTTTAATACCTTTAATTCCATCGACCATTGAAACAAGTAAGAAAGGTAAGATAACACTAATGAAAGGTAAAATAAGAACAGTTTGACGACCAATAGTTAATGCGTCAAGTTGAGTTAATTGTGCTGGTACTGTAACTGGAATACCCATAGCACCCATAGCACCACCAGCAATATTAGCTACTAAACAAATACCTGCTGCTTTTAATGGATTAAAGCCCATACCTACAAGTAGTGCGGCTGTAATAGCAACTGGAACCCCTAGACCAGCTGCGCCTTCTAAGAAAGCACCGAAAGAATAAGCGATTAATAATACTTGTAAACGTTGATCATTTGTAATGCTTGAAATACTATCGCGAATAATATTGAATTGCTCTGTTTTAACAGTTAATTTGTAAAGGAAAATTGCAGCGATAACGATAGTACAAATTGGATAAAATCCAGATAAAACACCGAATCCGGCAGATGCTACAGCTACTGTTGCTGGCATTTTATAAACAAATATTGCAAGGATAATAGCGACAATCACACTATAAAGACCAGCCATGTAACTTTTCATTTTGAATCCCATTAAACAAATGATGAAACAAAAGATTGGAAGTGCTGCGATTAGTGCAGATAACCAAATATTGTTTAACGGGTCATAAATTTGTGTCCAAGTACTCATAATAATGACAACTCCTATCTATTATATGTGAAGAAATTCACATTATTTGTGAAACAATTCACAATCAACTTACATGCTTAGTATATTCTCCTTCAACACTATTGTCAACGTAAAAAAGTATAATTATTCCATAATAGTGTTAAAAGAAAAGCTTTGTTCATAAAGTAGACAAAAAACACACTCAAATGAATTTAAGTGCGCTGTATAAACTATGTGCATATTATTTTGCTTATTCAGATGGCATGTTCCTTATAGGCGTATATTAGATGAAGTCTTTTATATTAAGTATAAAGTTTGATATATGCAATTATCTGTCCTGTTTGATCTAGTGGGGGGAACGGTGAGTGGATTTAATAGGAAGTTTTGCACAACAATCCAACCGCTTGCAATACGAATAAAAAATAAGAAACAAATTTTTAATATCACATCATCTCTTTTTACTGAAAATTCCTTTTAGCGTAACAAAGAGGTTAATTATAGTTCAACTACATTACGATAGGTTATCAATTATAGACGGTATTTTACAATACCGTTACTGTGCATTTCAATGAGGTGAAAATATAACAAAAAGCCTGATAAAACAACGTTTGCAAGCAAAGTATTCGTAGGCCATTATTTTGCTTTTTCGTTATATCATATAGTATAATATTCAAAATCAGCAAGGATTTTTTCCTGAATTTTTGCTGATAAAGATGGAAAAATTTTTCGGCTTTATAGGTTGATAAAGTTATGTCGTAACAGGAAATATAAGAACAGATATATAAATAAATAAAAAGAACATAAAAACGCAAATAAAAACGAAAATGAGGGGAACTTTATGAGCCAAAATCAATTCGAATGTCGTATTTCAGAAGAAGATGTACAAATGTTAAGAGCGTTAGCTCACCCACTTCGTCTACGTCTAGTAATGGAACTTATGCAAAGAGGAACATGTAATGTAACACAGCTACAGGAAGTATTAGAAATTCCACAATCAACTGTTTCACAACATTTAACGAAGTTAAAGCAAAATAAAGTAGTACGCTTTGAAAGACGAGGATTAGAAGTGTATTATCAAATCCATAATGATAAAGTAAGTGCAGTAGTAAAAACATTATTTTCTTAAAATTTGAATATTATGGAAAAAGACGTGTAGAATATACGTCTTTTTTTATTTGTCAGAAAGGTAGCGAGAGAGTAAATATTAGCATGTTAGGAAGAAATGACTATCAATCAATATGCTGCCTTACGGAATATATTCTAAAAGGAAAAGAAAAAATAAAAAGGAGTATAGTAAGCAAAAGGAGGGATAGTAGTATGGATGTGAAACGTGTGAAACAAATCTTATCTTCTTCAAGTAGAATTGACGTTACATATGAGGGCGTACCAGTATGGATTGAGAGCTGTGATGAGCAGAAGGGGAGTGCTCAAGTGTATGATGTATCTAATCCTGGTGAGAGCGTTCATGTGGACGTGACAGCTTTAGAGGAGAAATAATAAAAAAGACGCTTCTAATTTTAGAAGCGTCTTTTTGTTATTCCATCATATGTGCAATTTTCTTAGAGAACATAAGAAGTACTAATCCCAGTACAATTACGATAATACCGATGCTTGCGAATACTTCTAAATATCCTAAAGATTGAGTGAAAGCGGCTAATTGTCCTGCTAATAAGTTTGCGAAGCCAGTACCAGCTAACCATACACCCATTAATAATGATGCTAATTTAACAGGAGCAATTGCACTTACCATAGATAATCCGATTGGTGATAAGAATAACTCACCGATTGTGTGGAACATGTAAGTGAATACAATGAATAGTAAGTTTGCTTTCATTGTAATGTTACCTTCATCGCTACCAGTTTTTAAAACAGCTAAAGTTAGAACTAAATATCCAATCCCTAGTAAAATCATGCCTAATGCCATTTTTGTTGGGATTTTCAAATCGCCATTTTTTGTTTTTGAAAGCTTAATCCATAACGCAGAAACAGGTAATGCTAGTAAGATAATGAATAGTGGGTTTACAGATTGGAACCAAGGTGTTGGAATTGTAAATCCACCAATTGTACGATCTACGAACTTATCTGTGTAAAGTGTTAAAGAACTACCAGCTTGCTCAAATCCTGCCCAGAAGAATACTACGAAACAAGTTAAAATTAAAATTGCAGCAGTACGTTTTTTCTCTTGTGTTGTTAAAGGTTTTTTCTCAATTGCTTTTGCATTTTTTTCTTTAGATTGTTTACCTACAACAGTTGTTCCGATAGACCCTAAGTAACGAGGTGCTAAGAAATTAAAGGCAAGCTGCCCAATAATCATACCGATACAAGCTGTTAAGAAACCGTATCTATAATCTGCGAAGTAACCGCAAATGAATGGAGCGATAAGAGCTCCTAAGTTAATCCCCATGTAGAAGATAGTGAAGGCACTATCACGACGAGAATCGTTTTCGCTATATAATTGACCTAATAAAGTCGAAATATTTGGTTTGAAGAATCCGTTACCAATAACTAATAATCCTAATCCTAAGAAAAGTCCAGTTTTTGTGTTCATTGAGAATAATACAAAGTTACCAATTGCCATGATGATACCACCAATAGTAATGGCATGTCGCTTCGTAATGAAATGGTCAGTTAACCAACCACCAATAATAGGTGTGAAGTATACTAACATTGTGAAAATACCGTAAATTTGAACTGCAACTGCTTTATCAAATCCTAAACCGCCGCTTACTAAGCTCGTTGTTAAATAAAGAACTAATAAGCCACGCATTCCGTAATAACTAAATCTTTCCCACGCCTCTGTAAAGAACAACAAGTATAACCCTGGTGGATGTTTTTTTGGTGATTGTTGCTCTCCAGCTTTGTCTAATTTTAAAGCTGCATCCATTTTTGTTTCCCCCTAATCCTGTATAACGGATATTTATGTAATCATTTTAATTTACAAAATATTTAGAAGTCAATAGAATTATATGGAAATAGAAAGAAAATTTCTAAAAAAGTTCTATTTTTCTTCGACCGTTACTGTATTTTGCCCTGAAAACGAGATGATAAGCGTTTTCAAATGTAATAATTGAATTCTAAAAGAAAATAAAATAGTGATTAATCAGAAAATTTAGATTAAAACATTTATTCTGATATAAAGAAAATATATTCTATTTACTTTCTCAATATAACATATTGGGAATAAAAATACAAAACGAAATAATGTGACATTTAAGTGAATTGAAAAATAACCAGCTCCACAGAAGGGAGCTGGTTAAGGAAATATTATTTAACAAAGCGTTTTTCGATGTCATCTAATAGTAGGTTAGCGGCCATTACGCCACCAGCTGTATTCCAAATAACGTCATCAAGTTTGTATGCTTTACCATTTTTTACTGCATTTAAATTTTTAAATAGAGGATCGTTTATATACTCTTTTTCTAGTTCAGACCCTTTTTTCTCATTTCCTTTATCGAATGTGAAGTAGAATAATACGTCACCATCCATAGCAGAAATACGCTCTTTAGATACGTTACGCTCTGCAAAATCATCTTTATTTTGATCTCCAGGACGTTTAAATCCAAGTTCTTTTAAAATAACACCAGAGAATGTATCGCCATGATAAATACGAACATCACCAGGCATGAAACGAACCATAGAGATTTCTTGGTTTACTTTATCGCCAAGTTTGCCTTTTAAATCTTTTATACGTGATTCGTAATCAGCTACAACTTTTTGACCTTCTTTTTCTTTATTTAATGCTTTTGCATAAAATTTGAAGTTATCTTTCCATTCACCACGTAATGTTTCTGAGAACACAGTAGGTGCAATTGCTTTTAGTTGTTCGTACACTTTTTCGTGGCGCATTTTATTACCGATAATTAAGTCTGGTTTTAAAGAAGCAATTGTTTCAACGTTAACTTGTCCTTCATCACCAACAACTTTTACATCTTTCATTTTATCCTTAATATGTGGATACCATGGGTCACCAGTCCAAGACTTTACAGCACCAACTGGTTTCACACCTAATTCAAGTAAAGCTTCAGTTCCTTCATTTGTTAAGATAACTACACGTTTTGGATTAGCAGGAACTTCTGTTTTACCCATTGCATGTTCTACAGTAACCACTTCTTTTTTATTATCTTCTTTTGTAGATTCTTCTTTGTTATTTGATTTTCCACAAGCGCTTAAAAGCATTGAAAATGCTAGTAAAAATACAAATATTGTAAACGATTTCTTCCGCATGAAATTCATTATGTACCCCCTACATGTTGAGAATATTTTTCAATAGCAAGCATGATATTAAGCCTTTATCTTTTGATTGTCAATACATATGGGTGAAAATAATTCTCATTTCCGTTGACAATGAGAATTAAGTTGAAATACACTAACAACGTATCATTATACATTGAAGGGGAAACGCTGCATGTTATTAAAAACAAATCGAGCAAAATGGATTGGATTATTTGTTGGAATCATTGCAGTCGTTATTTGTATTTGGGGAAGTATTATTTTCGGGTATACAAATACGAGTTGGAAACTAGCATTGGATGCTTTTTTCCATTTTAACGGTTCCAATGAACATATTATTATTCAAAATGTACGTCTGCCTAGGGCGTTAATTGCAGCTAGTGTTGGTGCTAGTTTAGCCATTGCTGGTTGTCTTATGCAAACTTTAACTAAGAATCCACTTGCTTCTCCAGATTTTATTGGATTAAATTCAGGTGCTGCGTTCTTCATAGTTGTAGCAATTGTAATCTTTTCAGTAACATCATTATCAGCTTTCACATGGATTGCCTTTTTAGGAGCGGCGGTTGCAGCTGTACTTGTATTTGCTTCTAGTTCTTTAGGAAAAGAAGGAACTACTCCTCTTAAGTTAACGTTAGCAGGGGTCGCAATTAGTGCGTTATTTTCATCATTAACACAAGGATTACTTGTGTTAAATGAAAAAGCACTTGAAGAGGTATTATTTTGGCTTGCTGGATCTGTACAAGGGAGAAAGTTAGAAATTTTACAATCTGTATTCCCATATTTATTAATAGGATGGATTGCATCTCTTATGATGGCAGGAAAAATAAATACATTGATGATGGGAGAAGACGTTGCAAAAGGACTTGGACAACGAACAATTTTAATGAAATCATTCGTATTACTTATTATTGTACTGTTGTCTGGTGGTTCGGTTGCGGTTGCTGGCCCAATTGGATTTATTGGCATTATTACTCCGCATTTTGCTAGATTTCTTGTTGGAGTTGACCACAGATGGAGAGTGCCTTATAGCGGATTGTTAGGTGCAATACTACTAATATTGTCTGATATAGCAGCAAGATATGTCATTATGCCACAAGAAGTACCAGTAGGAGTTATGACAGCATTTATTGGAGCTCCATTCTTTATTTATATTGCACGTAAGAGAGGGCTTAGCAAATGAAGAAGTATATTCCATTTCGTATAGGGAAAGGCGGGCCCTCGTTTTTAATGTATAAACGAGCTTGTCTCGTCTTATTTAGTTTATTAGTTGTTTTAATAGGATTATTTTTTGCGAGTGCAGGTATGGGAGACATGAAAATTGCTCCTTATGATGTATGGCAAGCGATCACTGGAAATGGCGATGCGATGTCTAACATGGTTGTAAATAAGTTTCGTATGCCGCGTATTTTAATTGCCATCCTTGTAGGAATTGCGCTTGCTGTAGCAGGATGTATTTTACAAGGTCTCGTTCGAAATCCACTTGCTTCTCCGGATATCATCGGGATTACGGGTGGGGCAAGTGTTGCAGTTGTATTGTTTTTAGCTATATTTAGTGATAAAAATAATGCGCTAACTGTAAGCATTCATTATATGCCGTTAGCAGCCTTTGTTGGGGCAACGATTGTGGCGCTTTTTGTATATTTATTTGCATGGAGAAATGACGGGTTATCGCCGATTAGTCTTGTTTTAATTGGTGTGGGGTTTTGGGCATTAACGAAAGCGGCAACGACTTTGTTTATGTTGTTAGCACCAATTTATCAAGCGAGTCAAGCGAATGTATGGATTACAGGTACTGTTTATGGTTCTTCATGGCAAAACGTTATGGTGCTTGCACCGTGGGTTCTCATTTTAACGGTAATATCATTTATAGCTGCTAGACATTTAAATGCGCAAGAGCTAGGGGATGATATTGCGGTAGGACTTGGTGTTCCTTTAACGAAGTCACGCGTATTCATGTTATTACTTAGTACGGCTTTAATTGGGGGAGCAGTTGCCTTCGCCGGAGGAATTGGATTTGTCGGTTTAATGGCACCTCATATTTCACGAAGGCTAGTTGGTTCTTTATACGGTGCATTACTCCCAGTTGCAGCTATTGTCGGTGCAATTCTAGTACTTGCTGCAGATTTAATTGGGCGTACAGTTTTCACACCACTTGAAATTCCAGCAGGGGTATTTACATCAGCAATTGGTGCACCTTATTTTATTTATTTACTTTATAAAAGTCGGAATTCATAAAGGGAGATGAATATGCAAAAAGCATTGGAGACGAAATGTTTGACGTTGTCTTATGGTGAAACAATTATTATTGATGAGTTGAATTTAGAAATTCCAAAAGGTGAAATTACAATCTTTATCGGTTCCAACGGTTGCGGGAAATCAACTTTATTACGTTCACTAGCTAGATTATTAAAGCCAACAACTGGTGACATTTTGTTAGATAATCAAGCTATTCAAAGTATGCAAACGAAGCAAATTGCTCGTCAAATGGCAATTTTACCGCAAGGACCGCAAGCACCTGAAGGGCTTACAGTATTGCAACTTGTAAAACAAGGACGCTATCCATATCAAACATGGCTGAAACAGTGGTCAGAAAAAGATGAGGAAATGGTACAGAAGGCACTTGCAGCAACAGGTATGACAGAATTTGCTGAGCGTGATGTGCATGCTCTTTCAGGTGGACAACGACAACGTGCTTGGATTGCAATGACGCTTGCACAAGATACAGATATTATTTTACTGGATGAGCCTACTACATATTTAGATATGACTCACCAAATTGAAGTGCTAGATTTATTATTCGAATTAAATGAAACAGAACAAAGAACAATTGTTATGGTATTACACGATTTAAATTTAGCATGTCGCTATGCAGATAACATTGTAGCCATTCAAGATAAACAAATATATGCACAAGGTAAACCTGAAGAAGTGGTAGATGAGAAACTAGTACGTGATGTATTCCGAATGGAGTGTCAAATTAGTACGGATCCGTTGTTTGGAACACCGCTTTGTATACCTCACGGAAGAGGAAGACGTGTAGTTAAAGAAGTTGCTCAGGCAATGAGATAAAAAAACGATGAGTGATTCATCGTTTTTTTTATTTGGTACAAGAAAATAAGAGGAAGAGAGGAATACGTAAGCGACGTTTATAATCTGCTTCATTTTGAAAATAGGTTGGATTTGGTGTAGCTTCTTTTAATGATGTAATGGTAAATCCGGCTTGCTGTAATAATGTGAAATAATCTTCCGTTGTACGATGATATTTAATAACTTCTTGGTCAATCCATGGTTCAACCCGTTTGCCTAGTTTAAAGTAATCATCGACGAGCCAACTCGTTCTTTTACCACTTGTTTGTAAGCTTTCAAACGAAGAAGTAATAACGGGATGTTGAACGCTAAAGGTAAAGGTGCCATTTGTTTTTAAAGTTTGAAATACATTTTGAAAAATGGTATCAAGATGTTCAATATAATGTAAGGCGAGTCTAGATGTTACTAAATCAAAAGTGGAAGAGGGGTAGGTATAATCTTTGAGGTTTAAAAAATGAACAGATCCATTTTTATTTTCTAGTTGTTTTTTAGCTTTTTCATACATAAGTTCGGAGCCTTCAATGCCGGTGTAAGAGTAGCATCCCTTTTCTAATAATTCCGCGCCAAACTTAGCATCACCACAGCCTAAATCGAGAATTTGTTTTCCTCGTACATGACCAATGAGCTGAAAGAATACTGGTTTTTCAATGGATTCATTTGGGCTATTTTCTCGGTATCTTCGTTTCATATATTGTTCGAAAAATGCTGTGTTATTGTATACATCAGATTCTGTAAATGCCATGTTTGAAACCTCCCGAAATATTTTTTTAATTCTATCAAATATGAAAAGTAAATGATAGATTTATTGTAATGAATCATATATAATCTAAAAATGTAAGCGGTTACTTTAAACTATTTTTCTATAATAAATTCTGAAAACGTGTTAAGCTAGTAGAGGGATTATTAGAACTATTAAGACAATAATCCGCTTACATGAACGATGGGAGGCTTCACGATGTCTAGTAAAACACTTGCGAAATTTTTAGAAGAAAACTTAGAGGATTTAAAATCAAAGGGGCTTTATAACGTAATTGATCCGCTTGAGAGTTCAAATGGACCGATCATTACAATTGGCGGAAAAGAATATATTAACTTATCTTCAAACAACTATCTTGGATTAGCAACAGATAGCCGTTTGCAAGAAGCAGCAATTGGTGCTATTCATAAGTACGGTGTTGGAGCAGGGGCTGTTCGTACAATTAACGGTACTTTAGATTTGCATATTAAGTTAGAAGAAACAATTGCAAAGTTTAAACATACAGAAGCAGCAATTGCTTATCAATCAGGATTTAACTGTAATATGGCAGCGATTTCAGCTGTTATGGATAAAAATGATGCAATTCTTTCAGACGAATTAAACCATGCTTCTATTATTGATGGTAGTCGTCTATCAAAAGCAAAAATTATTGTTTATAAACATTCGGATATGGAAGATTTACGCCAAAAAGCAATTGCGGCGAAAGAATCAGGTCTTTACAATAAATTAATGGTAATTACAGACGGTGTCTTTTCAATGGATGGAGATGTTGCAAAACTACCAGAAATTGTTGAGATTGCAGAAGAGTTAGATTTAATGACATACGTAGATGATGCACACGGTTCAGGTGTACTTGGAAAAGGTGCAGGAACTGTAAAGCACTTCGGTCTTTCTGATAAAGTTGATTTCCAAATTGGTACATTATCAAAAGCAATTGGGGTAATTGGTGGATATGTAGCAGGGAAACAAAATTTAATTGACTGGTTAAAAGTTCGTTCACGTCCATTCTTATTCTCTACAGCATTAACACCAGCTGATGCAGCAGCTTGCATGAGATCAATTGAAATCTTAATGGAAAGCACAGAGTTACACGATCGCTTATGGGAAAATGGTCGCTACTTAAAACAAGGATTAAAAGAACTTGGCTTTAACATTGGGGAAAGTGAAACGCCAATTACACCTTGTATCATTGGGGATGAGGTATTAACACAAGAATTTAGTAAACGTCTAAATGAAGAAGGTGTATACGCAAAATCTATCGTGTTCCCAACTGTAGCAAAAGGAACAGGGCGCGTTCGTAATATGCCTACAGCAGCTCATACGAAAGAAATGTTAGATGAAGCAATTCTTAAGTATGAAAAAGTAGGAAAAGAAATGGGCATCATTTAAGTAACGACATCTTTTGAATAGCTTGCAAATGAGGAGTGGGGAAAATGAAAAAAATTCTAGTAACCGGTTCTTTAGGGCAAATTGGTTCTGAACTAGTAATGAAACTTCGTGATGTATACGGCGCATCAAATGTTATTGCAACAGATATTCGTGAAACAGATAGTGAAGTAGTAACGTCTGGTCCATTTGAAACGTTAGATGTAACAGATGGACAAAAACTACATGATATCACAAAGCGTAATGAAGTAGATACAATTATTCATTTAGCAGCTTTACTTTCAGCAACAGCAGAAAAAAATCCGTTATTTGCATGGAACTTAAATATGGGCGGACTTGTAAATGCATTAGAAGCAGCTCGTGAATTAAACTGTAAATTCTTCACGCCAAGTTCTATCGGCGCATTCGGTCCATCGACGCCAAAAGATAATACACCGCAAGATACAATTCAGCGTCCTACTACGATGTACGGGGTAAACAAAGTGGCAGGAGAATTACTATGTGATTATTATCATCAAAAATTTGGTGTAGATACGCGCGGTGTCCGTTTCCCAGGTTTAATTTCTTACGTAGCTCCTCCAGGAGGCGGAACAACTGATTATGCAGTTGAAATTTATTATGAGGCGATTAAAAAAGGTGCATACACCTCATACATTGCTGAAGGAACGTACATGGACATGATGTATATGCCTGATGCTTTACAAGCGATCATTTCATTAATGGAAGCTGATCCAAGTAAGCTAGTGCATAGAAATGCATTTAACATTACAGCAATGAGCTTCGAGCCAGAGCAAATTGCAGCGTCAATTCGTAAACACATTCCGACGTTTACAATGGATTACGCAGTAGATTCAGCTCGTCAAACAATCGCTGATAGCTGGCCAAACTCTATTGACGCAACTGCAGCAATGAAAGAGTGGGGCTTTAAAGCAGAATACGATTTAGACAAAATGACAACTGACATGCTGGCTAAGTTAAAAAAAAAGCTCGCAGCTGAGTTAGTGATGAATTAATAGGAAGAGTCGATTCTTAGGAATCGGCTCTTCATTATTTTTGGGAGGAGAGAAGTCTTATGCAAAGAGTTGATGTCGTATACGCACTAATACATGACCAGGAAATAGATAAAATATTAATGGTACATAATACAGAACAAAACGTTTGGTCATTGCCAGGTGGGGCTGTGGAAAAAGGTGAAATATTAGAGGAAGCACTAATAAGAGAAGTGAAAGAAGAGACAGGTTTAACTGCTACGTTAGGTGGACTTGTTGCGATCAATGAAAAATTCTTTGAAGAATCAGGGAATCATGCACTGTTTTTTACATTCCGAGCGAATGTAGTAAAAGGGGAACTTATTGCGGAAGATGAAGGTGAAATTTCTGCAATAGAGTGGGTAGATCGAACAATTGCGAATGAGCGCTTCCCATACTATGACGGAGGATTTGAATCTTTATTAGAAGTAGCCATTCCATACAAGTTTCAACCAGAAACAAAGTAATTGAACGAAAAAACAGGAGCCACAAGGCTCCTGTTTTCTATTCAATCGTCTTCAGTAATAGTTTTTTCAGCAATGGTTTAATCTTCAATCGTAAATCTTCAGCATGATTTGCAACTAAGAAGTGATGGTTATAAATGTTTTTCATCAATTGATAAGTTGCTTCTTTCGCTTCGCCTTCTTCGATGAAGATACCGATTACTTCCATACCACTTTTACGCGCGAGTTTAACAGCTTCATGCGTATCTAAAATTCCGTCTTGTTGATAGTCTAGCGCAGAAGGCTCACCGTCTGTGAAGACTAGTAAGAATTTATGTTTCTCAGGTCTTTTGGCAAGTTTTTCAGAAACGATACGAATAATATATCCGTCGCGGTTATCTTCTTCTTCACGAAGTTGCATAATTTCTGGACCAACGTTTGGTAACGTTGAGTTTTTATAATTTACAACTTCATGAATAACGTTCGGCTTATCTTCAGGTTTAGCGCTAGAGGCATCTTCCCAAAATCCGCTAATAGCGTGCGGGATTTTTAAAGACTTTAAAGCTTCATGGAATAGTACAACACTCTTCTTCGTTTCTTCCATTTTGTTATACATAGAACCAGAACAGTCAACTAACAGTTGGAATGCAACATCGAGTTCTTGTGACTCTTGTCCTTTTTTATAAAACATACGTGGTTGTTTTTCGGTATAAATACGAAGGAATTTCTTACGAAGTCTTCCGTAATATTTATCACTATTCGCATTCGTTTTATTTTCAATCGTTTTTTCGATAATTTTCTTTAATTCTTTTACATCTTTATTGACGACTGATTTGATAGCTTGGTAATCTTTTTTCTCATCTGAGTTTGGTTTGCGAGCTTCTTTAAATGTATGAGAAGCACCTACATTATACTTACCGTATGCACCGTCGTGCTGGCTAGAAGCGTGTGAAGCCCTTGCTTCTTCTGTATCAGCGCCATCAAAGTTGGATTGTGTACTTTTTTGTGAAGTACCTTGTACAGAACCAAGTGCTTGGTCGCCATCTTCTGATTCGCGAGCAGTATCGCCCATCATATTAGTTTTTGTTCCGCTTTCTAATTCAAAGCGTAAAAAGTTCTCGTTTTCGTTATTTTTATTTTCACGATGCCATGTGGAGAAACTTTCATCCATTTTGTTTTTATTTTCATCGTCATCTATAAGCTGCGTATCATCATTTGCTAAATCTTCGACGCGACAGTTCTTTTCGTCTGCAAGGACAGATAAGTAAAGTGGAGCATGTCCGAAATAGTTGTTAAGCATATCACTTTCAAGAAGCGCCTCTAAGCGATAGCGAATTTTCTCAACGATATACATAATATCTTCTGTATTACGTGCTTGGAATGTTTCATGTAAAATCGCTTCAATTTGCTCAAAATATTCATTATTAAACATTTCATATTTATCGCTCGTTAATGAAAGATAGCATAGGCAAAATAGACGATCACCGTGATAATTACGAACGCGGTTTATTTCATTTTGAGAGCCGAAATAGTTGCGGTACATTTCTTTTCGACGTTTAAAAACATGCTTCGTGCCAGGACGTAAGTTCTTTACGATTTCCTCAACGCGTAAATCTTCTAATAGAACAAATAATTGTGTTAAAAACTTTTTTAGGGGCGATTCTTGCAATTCAATCGCATAAGAACGAATTAAAGTCATGTCCGAGTAATGTTTATTACCAAGTGCTTTTAAGAAGACTTCGCTTTTTAATCCGATTACTGTATCTTCTTCTTTTCGATCATCCCAAAAGTGACTAATGACAACTTTCTTTTCAATTTCGTCGTAGTATGCTTTATAGCCATATTCAAGATAGGCATCGTCTTCTTTTAGAAGGGCATACATTAAGTTTTCCATTTGTAGAAACAGCGACGCATCAATTTTTTTGTCACTAAAAATTTGTCTCATAAATTATCCCTCAAAGAAATAACTTTCTGCTAATTCACGGACAGTCATTTGTTCTGTTTCATCATTAAGTTTTGCAATTATGCTTCGTTCAATCGCTCGCATAATAGGAATATATACACCTAAATCACATGCGTCGATAATACCACGAATACTTGCTGCTTCTTCACTTACACGTCCATCGCGAGCTAAAGGCATAAGGTCGCTTGCAAATGCAACAAACTTTTCAATTGTTGCAACATCATTTAATTTTGATTCTGCTAATAATAGTTCTTTTAATGTGTCACCTTGAATGTAAGGAACTTCAATAATAACGAAACGGTTTTTTAACGCTTCATTTAGTTCACTTGTTCCAACGTAACCTTCGTTAATCGCAGCAATTACACGGTATTCGTCATCACCGTATACAACCTCTTGTGTAAATGGGTTTGTGATCATTTTACGGTAATCTAATGCGCCGTGAAGTAGCGGTAAAGTTTCAGGTTTTGCCATATTGATTTCGTCAATATATAGGAAGTGACCGTTCTTCATTGCTTTCATAAGAGGACCGTTAACGAATGAAACTTCAGATGCACCATCTTTCGTTTGTAGTGTGTTGTATCCTAAGATACCCTCTACATCTAAGTCGACAGAGCAGTTAATGCTATGCATTGGTTTTTGGAATAAAGAAGAAAGAGTTTCCGCTAGTACTGTTTTACCACTACCAGTCGGTCCTTTTAATAGAATGTTCTTGCCAAGAAGAAGTGCTGTAATCGCATCTTCAATAATGCTATTATCAGACGCTTTATATATTTTCGTTCCGATTAAATGTGCATTTTCACCAGCTTCTTGTTTATTCTTTTCATGAATCGTAGAAAGCTGTTGTTTTAAATCAGCATGTATATGAAATTGTTCTAACATGTATTTCCCACCTAACATTATTTTCATAAAGTAATACATCTTATGATAACTTGTTTTAATATGGTATGCAAAGAAAAGGAAGGAGGATAAAGGGAAAAGAAAAAGCAATCAAGATAAAGTTGATTGCCTACAGTAAAGGAGAAATGAGCCTCATGAAAGACTCCAATATGCGTTTTTTTATACTTCTTTTTTGGAAAGAGTTCCATTTAATTTCAGTTGAATGTTTAAAATCTTCTTCGAAATCACATTTAATATCGTGAACTGTTTTTGATTCATAAAGTACGCTAATAATTTCGTAATTCAATTCAAAGCTACGTACATCCATGTTCGCTGTTCCGACAGTTGCAATTGTATCATCAACGAGTACAATTTTTGCATGCATAAAACCATCTTTATAACTGTAAATAGAAGCACCAGCTTTTAAAAGCGGAGTGAAATAGGATTGAGATGCTTGATCGCTAATGATGCTATCACTTTTACCTGGATATAAAATCCGTACATCTATTCCGGCAATTGCACTTAAGCGTAATAATGTTAAAGTTTCTTGATCTGGAATAAAGTAAGGGGTAGCGATCCAAATGGATTTTTTTGCAGAGCCCATAACAGCTAATAATGTATTACGAATACTTTTATCATCGGAGCTTGGTCCGCTTGCTACGATTTGAACAGCACCTTCTGCATTTGAAATTTCTTTACCTGGGAAGTATTGTCTATTCATGAATTGATCCCAGGAATAGGTATTTAAACCACTAGAGGCATAGAGCCAGTCTTCTAGAAAGATTGCTTGTAATTTATATAATGCTTTTCCTTCTATTTTTAAATGACTATCACGCCAAACGGGAAATTTCTTTGAACGGCCAAGATATTCATCACCGACGTTGAGTCCTCCGGTAAAACCAATTTCTCCATCTACAATAACGATTTTTCGATGGTTACGATAATTGACAGTTTCAAGTAACCAAGCTGAAAAAATAGGGTCAAATTCTACAATTTCAATCCCAGCTTCTTTCATAGGTTGCAAAAATCGTCTTCTTAACGTATTACTTCCAAGGCCATCATAAAGGAAGCGTACAATAACACCATCTTTTGCTTTTTGTATTAAAGCATCTCGAACTTTTGTACCAATTTCATCAGATTTATAAATGTAGTATTGAATATGTATATGATGCTTTGCCTGCTCTATAGCTCGCAAAATTTCTGAAAATGTTTGATCTCCGTTTGTTAAAAGTTTTGTAGTTGTTTTATCTGCGGCAGGACCACCTCCAAATTTTTGTATGACTTCTGTTAAATGTATGGAACGTTCATTTAGTGGGACTGTGAGTAATAACTCTAGTCTTCTTCCTTCTAATATTTCACGGAATAATTTTCTTTGTTCTTCTGAACGATGGAGATGTTTTTTTCTTCTCCAGCGGCTGCGTCCGAAAATAGCGTATAAAAGCACACCTATAATAGGAAGAAGTGCTAATACTAAAAACCATGCTAACGTACTTTGTGGAGATCTATTTTCTATAAAAATAACGAATGAAATTCCGACGATTGTGATGGACCATAGAGCACCGACAAATGTATATAACGAAATATACGATGTATTTAATAGGAACAGAACGATAGATACGATTGTAAATATTAATAGTAATTGAACGATAGGCTTTTTCATTTCTATATAATTCCCCTAATCTTTTTTCAATATAGACTTCTTAAATAGAAGATGTAATATGACATCTTTATTATAAGGTGTTTTGCTTTTTTTACAAAATATAGACATATCACCTATACTTTCCGCATTTGTCCTACATACAGTGTACTATCCCATTTTTTATCTCACTCTTAACGCATATGAAAATGAAAAAATCGAAAAGGAGCGGAGAAACATGAATTATATAGAAAACAATGGATTGTACTATCGGAATCATCATCATGGAGGACACAATCATGGTGGGCACAATCATAACGGTGGACATCATCACCATGGAGGACACAATCACTATGATCACCATCATCATCACGGAGGCGGATGGGGCTGGGGTGGTGGTAGTTCATGGGGAGGTGGATTTTTCCCTGGAAGCTTTGCAGGAGGAGTGTTAGGCGGACTGACAGCTGGTGCATTAACAGGTGCAACAAGTGGAGGATATTATCCAGCTCCATATCCAGTAGCTTATCCATCGCCATACCCTGTAACGTATCCAATGCCATACCCAGGTTATCAGCAAATACCATATTCGTATTAAATTAAAAAAGAGGCTATCCTCTTTTTTAGTTTAATACAGTATTTATTTATAAAATAATTCCAAAGTTAAGGTAGAAATATGTTAATATTTTGTTATTGTAATTCAAAAACATACACATTAATGTAGATTTTCATATTATTATTCGTGAATAGTTATGTAGTATGATCTAATTTCTATTTCGTTATTAAAAACAAAGAGATCAGATATGAGTGGTATTAGTTGGAAACAAGGCTTGCATAGAGCTACTTAAAAGGATTGCGGTATAATAAGGCGCGAAGTAATTAGAGATATGGGAAGCTACCAGTTATAATTGAAACGGTATAATATTGCTTTTTATTACAAATAATATTATGTTATTTTAATCGGTTTATTTAAAAAGATAATTTATGTAAAGGGCTAGTATTAGAAAATGAAATATCTCTATTTCTATGAAGAGAAACAGGTTGTGTTTTAGTCAGATAGAAGCAAGGAGAGATGCGCATGCTAGAACAGAGAGGTCATGCATTATATGACTCTTCGTTGCGAGATTTAAAGTTAGCATTAGATGAGTCTTCAATTGTTGCAATTACAGACCGAGAAGGTCTTATTACATATGTAAATGATAAATTTTGTGAAATCTCTAAATACAAAAGGGAAGAATTAATTGGAAAAGATCACCGTATTTTAAATTCAGGTCATCATCCGAAAACCTTTTTTCAAAACTTATGGAAACGTATTTTGAATGGGAAAGTATGGACAGGTGAGATTCGGAATCGAGCGAAAGATGGTACATATTATTGGGTCAAAACAACAATTGTTCCATTTTTAAATGAAAAAGGAGAGCCATACCAGTTTATCGCAATACGAAATGATATTAGTAGTAGAAAAGAAGCGGAACAGAGGTTGCGGCTAAGTGAAAGTCGTTATAGGGAACTTGCCTATCATGATGCTTTAACGAGTTTGCCGAACCGTTTGCAATTAATAACGTCCGTTAATAAATTGATTGCAGATAAAAAAGAATTTGGTATGATTTACTTTGATTTGGACCGTTTTAAATTAGTAAATGATACGTTAGGTCATATGATAGGGGACTTACTTTTAAGCGAAGTCGCTTCAAGGTTGCATTATGTACTAGGAGAGAAAGATGTTCTGGCTAGGCTAGGTGGCGACGAATTTGTGCTGTTAACAAAAAATCATAGACAAGATGATATGAGGCAGTTAGCGACATCTGTGTTGTCATGTTTCCAGGCACCATTTATTCTTGAAGGCCATGAAGTATATATTTCAGCTAGTCTAGGACTTTGTTCTTATCCACAAGACGGACAAGACGTGGAAACATTATTGAAAAACTCCGACTTAGCTATGTATAGTGCAAAAGAACAGGGGAGAAATGCTGCATGTTTCTTTACGGATGAGCTACGCGCGAAAATAAATCGTAGAATGAAAGTTGAGTTTGCTTTGCAAAAGGCAATTCGTGATGAAGAGTTAGATGTAGTATTGCAGCCTATTATTGATTTGAAAACGAAGAGATATTCTGGTATAGAAGCTCTAGTACGCTGTATGACAGAAGACGGACCTATTTCACCAAACGAATTTATCCCGGTAGCTGAAGAGTCTGGACTTATTATAAAGCTAGGAGACTGGGTATTAGAAAAATCGTGCCGATTGTTTAAAACATTGCCAAATTATCAAGAAGGACTAAAGTTATCAGTGAATTTATCTATACAACAATTAATGCAGAAACGTTTTATTTTCTCTGTACGTAGCATTTTAAAGAGAACGGGTTTTCCTCCGAACCGTTTAATATTAGAAATAACGGAAAGCATAGCAGTCCGCCATTTTGATTATATTATTGCTACATTACAAGAATTAAGAAATATGGGTGTGTTAATTGCTTTGGATGATTTCGGAACTGGCTATTCTTCCTTATATTATTTAAAACAACTACCACTGGATATTGTAAAAATTGATCGTAATTTTATTCGTGAATTTCATTATGATCACGCACAACCAGAACGAACGATTGTAAAATCCGTTATTGAAATTGCTCATAGTTTAAATTTAGCAGTAGTTGCTGAAGGAGTAGAAACAGTAGAGCAAGAGAGTTTGTTACAATCAATGAGCTGTGATTATGTACAGGGATTTTATTATGCGAAACCTTTATCTGTAGGAGAGCTAAAAGAAAAGTTAATTACAGATTTTTAATAAAAAAGAGAAGCTAGCAGCTTCTCTTTATTTAATCCGTTTTTTGTGAGTCTTTCATTAGTACTGGATAAAGAACAAGACCTAATATAAACAATCCAATTCCTAAGAAGAACGTTTTTAAATCAGCAGTTCCCGTTTTGATAACCCAAATGGAGTATACCAATGCCAATGTAGTGATAATTCCATCTTTTACTCGAGATCCTGGTAGTATATCATACGTTTCTCCTGTAATAACTAATTTTAATTGGTACAAGGTAGAAACAAGGTATGGAATTAAATAGGCTAATGTTGCTACGACGATAGCGAAACTATATGCTTCTGAAACAGTACCAGAAATCGTTGAAAATAAGAAAATTTGCGTCATTACATTTGTAATCAATAATGATTTTGAAGGACTACCTTTTTTATTTGTTTTCCCGAAAAACTTAGGAAAAAATCCATTCTTTGCTGCCTGGTAAGGTACTTCTGAACTAACAACGATCCAGCCAACTGTAGATCCAAATAAAGATATAAGAGCGAGTAAGGCCATTATATACGCGCCTTTATTTCCAATTGCTAAATTTAATGCATCTACTAACGGTTTTTGAGACTCCTTTAAAGCATCTTGCGGAAGAGCTCCCATTGTAAGTAAAGTAATTGACATGTAAATAAGAAGAGCGATAATTAATCCGAAAATCGTAGCTTTTTTTACATCGCGCTGTGATTTTGCACGGTTAGAAAGCATAACCGCTGATTCAATACCGATAAACGCCCAAAGTGTTGCAATAGCAGCTGAATTGATTTGGCCACCTAACGAGATAGATTGTCCTGCTTCATTCATAAAGGTTTGACCGTCTCCGAAATTAGAAGCATTGAAAATGAATAATGTAATTACAATAAACATTGTAAATCCGATAATTTTTGCAATAGTAGCAAGTAGATTCATATTTCCAGCTCGATCAATATTTTGAGAAAGAATATATTGAATTCCCCATAGCATAAGGCTACATACAAGGAAAGTTAACCCTTTTCCGAGTTCTAGTGAAAATCCGTTTATTGAAAAAAGAATTTGCTTACTTTGTAAAACTGGAAAGAATGTTGATAAATATCCAGCAAAGGAAATAATAACAGATGCTGTTGCAGCCCAGTTAGCAGCCCAATATCCCCATGCCATACTATATCCTGCAACTTTACCAGCTTTTTTTGAAGGAAACATCGCTTGAGCATAGCTTTGTGGTCCAGCTTTTAATTCTGGTTTACGAATCGCTAAATTTCCAAATACAAGTGCAATCATAAATACGCCAAGGCCTGTAATACTCCATGCGAGTGTAGAACCCATTGGACCTGATACTTGTGCTAAATTTGCTGGAAGCATAAATACGCCACCGCCAACCATATTCCCGATAACAAATGCTGTTAAAACCCATAATCCCCATTTTTTCGTTTCCATTTTTGTTAACTCCTTTGTAGTAAGTTTTGCTTAAACATCATTTTTTACTAGCTTTTTGACAATAAAAAAAGAGCCATGTAGATAAAAAAATACCTACATGGCTCTTTCGCCAAAGCGTAGGTACAACGGGAATAACCCTTGTACCTACGCGTAATTTTTCCGCTAGGTTTCAAGGGTTACGTATGATGATGATGTTTTTGTGCAAATGTAACTACAGTTGTTGTATAAGTAAGCATAGTTCTTTGCTCCCTTTCTCCTCTGATTTTGAAGTTAGTATACTACATGTTTTTTTGAATGAAAAGAAAAATATAAAAATTTTTATAAAAATACGTTTTAAAGATTAAATATTTACCTATATTTTTCTTGTAATGGAAAATAAGTGAGAGATTGGCAGAAGAGTGAAGCATGTTATAATATATATAGAATTATAAGGTGACAAGGGGCTATTGTAGATGATGAGTAAGTATGAACAAATTTATACAGAAATCAGTAAATCTATTGATAATAAACAATTAAAAGAGGGATGCAAAATCCCATCAGAAACAGAATTAATGAAGCAGTATGAGGCAAGCCGAGGAACGGTAAGAAAAGCTGTAGATTTACTGCAAGAGCGTGGATATGTGCAAAAAATTCATGGAAAAGGTGTTTTTGTTTTAAAGCGAAAAAATATTGAATTTAATTTTGGTGGTATTGTAAGTTTCCAAGAAGAAAATGAACGTTTAGGACGTCATTGTATTACAGATGTCGTAGAAATGGAGAAAATTGAAGCGACGAAAGACGTAGCAAAGTTATTAAACGTGAAAGAAAAAACAGTGATTGACCATATTAAACGTGTACGAAATATTGATGGAGAAAAAGTAATTTTAGATATAAACCATTTTGTATCGGAATATATTCCAGGGCTAACGAGAGAAATTGCAGCTACATCGATTTATAAATACATTGAGAAAGAGCTTGGGCTACATATTAGTTATTCACAGAGGGTAATTGAAGTACAGCCATGTACAGAGGATGACAGAAAGTATTTAGATTTAAATGGAACAGA
This sequence comes from Bacillus sp. FSL L8-0199, assembly GCF_038005705.1. Taxonomy (NCBI): domain Bacteria; kingdom Bacillati; phylum Bacillota; class Bacilli; order Caryophanales; family Bacillaceae; genus Bacillus; species Bacillus sp. FSL L8-0199. The sequence continues at coordinate 625,380 of NZ_JBBOTS010000001.1, forward strand.
CTATGTTGTCGTTGTGAAAAACTTTACACATTTGTATGATGGAAGTCAGTTTGAATATACAGAATCACGCCACCGCTTAGATATTTTTCACTTTTCGGATGTGGCACGCAGGAAGTAAAGAGGTGGAACAAAATATTGTTTCATCTCTTTTTTTTATAAAAAAACACAAACTCGTATATATGAGTGTTGACTAACTTATATATACGAGTTAATATGTAATTGTAAACGGTATCAAAAAAAGAAAAGAGGGACGGGAATATGGGGAAAGACTATCGTAAAACAGCAGAGGAAGTGTTGCAGTATATTGGTGGGAAAGACAATATTGAACAAGCTGCACATTGTGTGACGAGGCTCCGTATCGCTTTAAAAGATGAAAGTAAAATAGATAATGATAAATTACAGTCTGTTTCATTAGTGAAAGGAGCGTTTCATAACGCTGGTATATTTCAAGTTGTAATTGGTCCAGGGGATGTAGATCGTGTTTACGCTGAATTGATAACGCTTGCAGGTATGAAAGAATCGACTGTAGCGGACGTAAAAGACTCTGGAAATCAGAAGTTAAATCCAGCTCAAAAGTTTGTAAAAATATTTTCGGATGTATTTATGCCGATATTACCAGCGATCGTAACAGCTGGTTTACTAATGGGTATTAACAATCTATTAGGCGCAAAAGACTTATTTTTTGATGGGAAAAATTTATTAGATGTTTATCCGAACTTAGGCGGGCTTTGGGATTTAATTAATATGATGGCCAATACAGCATTCGTATTCTTACCAGCACTTGTCGGTTGGTCAGCAACGAAGCGTTTTGGTGGTAGTCCAATACTAGGGATTGTTATGGGATTAATGCTTGTGCACCCGGCCTTATTAAACGCTTGGGACTACGGAAAAGCAGCGACTGGTTTAGAGGGTCAAAAGATTGAGTACTTCAATATTTTAGGACTGTTCCAAATTGAGAAGGTAGGATATCAAGGACAAATTTTACCTGTTTTAGTAGCAGCATTTGTATTAAGTAAAGTGGAAATTTTCTTAAAGAAACATGTACCAAATGCAATTCAATTATTAGTTGTACCAATTACAACAATCGTTGTGACAGGTGTGTTAGCATTAGGAATTATCGGTCCGGTTACACGTCATATTGGAGATTTATTAACAGTAGGATTGGTAGGTGTATATGAAACAGTACCAGTAGTTGGAGCAGTACTATTTGGAGCGTTATATGCACCGCTTGTAATTACAGGTATGCATCATATGTTTATTGCAATTGATTTACAATTGATTGCACAACATGGCGGTACATTTATTTGGCCGATGATTGCTCTTTCTAACATTGCGCAAGGTAGTGCGGCACTTGCGATGTTCTGGATTTCTAAAAATCAAAATGATAAAAGTATGGCATCAACATCAGCCATTTCAGCATACTTCGGTATTACAGAACCAGCGATGTTTGGTGTGAATTTACGAAATAAGTTCCCGTTCTATGCAGCGATTATAGGGTCTGCTGTGGCAGCGATATTCATTACATTAAACGGTATATTAGCACCTGCTATCGGAATTGGGGGATTGCCAGCATTTATTTCTATCATTCCGAAATCGATTCCAATGTTTATTGTCGGAATGATTATTGCAGTTGTAATCCCATTTACTTTAACATGGTTATTTGCAAAAAGAGTCAAACAGAAGTAGGAGGAAGTTAAACATGAAGGATTGGCATAAAAGTGTAGTCTATCAAATTTATCCGAAGAGCTTTAATAGTTATTACAATAGAGAAACCGGTGATATAAAAGGGGTTACAGAGAAACTAGATTATTTAAAAGAACTCGGAGTGGATTATATTTGGTTAACACCGATATACCAATCACCACAAAATGATAATGGATATGATGTAAGTGATTATTACAGCATTGATCCATCTTACGGAACGATGGAAGAGTTTGAAGAACTTTTAGCAGAAGCGAAAGTACGTAACATTGAAATTATGCTTGATATTGTTGTAAATCATAGTTCGACTGAACATAAGTGGTTTAAAGAAGCGAAGGAAGATAAAAATAGTCCATATCGTAATTACTATATTTGGCGTGATGAAAAAAATAATTGGCAGTCTAAGTTTGGTGGATCTGCTTGGAAATATGATGAGAAGACGGAGCAATATTATTTACATCTATTTGATGAAACACAAGCTGATTTAAATTGGGAAAATGAAAAACTTCGTGAAGAAGTATATGATATGATGCGCTTTTGGCTGGATAAAGGGGTAACGGGATTCCGATTAGATGTCATTAATTTAATTTCAAAAGACCAATGCTTCTTAAATGATGAAGGTAATACTGCGACAAGTGATGGACGCAAGTATTATACAGATGGCCCGCGTGTTCATGAATATTTACAAGAGATGAATCGCAATGTTTTTGCAGAAAAAGATGTAATTACAGTTGGAGAAATGTCTTCTACGACAATTGATAATTGTATTAAATATTCAAATCCTAAGCGTAATGAATTAAGTATGACGTTTAGTTTTCATCATTTAAAAGTAGATTATCCCAATGGAGATAAGTGGACAAAAGCGAATTTTGATTTCATTAAATTAAAAGAAATTATGTCTAATTGGCAAATTGAAATGCAAAAGGGCGGAGGATGGAATGCGTTATTTTGGTGTAATCATGACCAGCCTCGCATCGTGTCACGCTTTGGTGATGATGGAAAGTACCGAAACGAATCTGCAAAAATGTTAGCGACAGCTATGCACATGCTGCAAGGAACGCCTTATATTTATCAAGGGGAAGAAATCGGTATGACAAATCCTAAATTTAAGTCCATCGAGCAATATCGTGATGTGGAATCGTTAAATATATACGATATAAAGCTAAAAGAAGGGCTATCACAAGAAGAGATTATAGGGGTTTTAAAGCAAAAATCTCGTGACAACTCTCGTACTCCGATGCAGTGGAATGAAGAGGTGAACAGTGGTTTTACAACAAGTACACCTTGGATTTCAGTGGCTGAAAATTTTAAAGAAATAAACGTAGAGAAAGCATTAGCAGATAAAGAGTCCGTATTTTATCATTATAAAAAGTTAATAGAGCTTAGAAAAACGTATGATGTAATTACAGAAGGAGAATATGCTATTTTGGATAAAAATGATCCTAAAATTTGGGCATATACTCGTACTACAGAAAGTGAAGTACTACTTGTTATAAATAACTTCTATGGAGAAGAAATAACGTACTCTGTACCGGCGCACGTTCAATTAGATGGAATGAAACAAGAGGTACTACTGTCGAATTATAAAGATTCCAGCAAGGATATTACAAAACTTAAATTAAGACCATATGAATCAATTGTGTATCGATATACGAAATAAAAAGGTTGTATGCCCGAGCGGCATACAACCTTTTTATTTTAAGACACCACTATACAAAATATTTACGTCTACTTCAGGTTTGAATTTTACTTTTGCATAATCTTTATTCCAATTTTTTTTCTTCCATAAATCAGGGTGATAAGCGATGAGATGTCTACCAATTCCAAAAGCATCACAATTTGCTTTTTGTAGTTTATTTGTTATTTTTTTCGCTTCTTTCGTAAGTTGCTTTGATAATTCCTTATTTAGTTTTTTTCTGGCTTCCATTTTATAAATATTATCTCTTGGGGCTTCAAGTGCTATTACTTTTAGTTGGAGCTTAATGTGAGCATAAACATTTCCTTTTTTATCCGTTGTTATTTTTAAATCTCGTTTTAACTTTCGATTGCTAATTTCCATTGTTAAATAATCAGATGTCTTCTCAGATTCATCACTAGTAAGTTTTTGGGTTATACGGGCACTTGTTCCCATTTTTCCGGTTAATAATACGAATAAAACAGATTGTTTCAAAGGTAAATGTCCAGTCAATTTATCATTGTTAAATAAAGCTAACCCATTTGTAATTAATTCTTTTCCTTTTATTTTTATAGAAGGGAGTGTAAAGTCTTTACCGGGATCTAACATTTTTGTAGCGGCTGTTTCTAAAGTTTCTTTTGGAAATACACTCATATCTTCTAAACTTTTCACTTTTTTCTGTAGAAAATCTCCAATTAGTAAATTTCCTATTTTCTTTTTTTCGAGTATCTCCGATGTTTCACCATCTACTGCAATAAGTTTTACTAAAGCAGTTGGGTTTGTTGGGTCCCGAAAGCTGACATCTAAATAGGGTAATATACCTTTTTTTAGAATTTTGGTTCCTAGTAATTGAACACCATATTTAAAATAGCGAATATTCCCAGTCACATTTTTTTTTAGGGCATCGCTTGTATCCCTTATGTTATGCCCGGTTGCTGAATGTATTTCATTTTCGAATGAAGATTGCTCTCCACTTGAACTTTTTACGAGTTCAAGCGTTTGCTGAAGCTTATTCTCTTCCGTAACATCATATCCAATGCTATAAGCTAATCTAGCTTCTCTTAATGGTTCTTGATCCCAACAGCCAGAAAGGAGGCAACTAGTACATAATATAAAAAGTAATTTAAATCTTTTTGGAAACATACTGTTCTCCTTTCTTCTTTCTTATTACTGAATAGAGTAGAAATAAAAGAGGGAGAACAACGATGAAAATATAGGTGAACTTATCTGTGAAAGTTGCAATGACTTTTAATTCTTCAGGTGTATCTATAAATAAGGCTACACTAAAAGCAATAATACCAACGATTGGAACAGCCTTTTTATGATTAGCGAGGTTGAATATATGTCCAATTCCTATAGAAGCGGCACAGTAATAACTCGCAATAGAAGCGACAACTGTTATCATCCATATTGGAATGAATAGTAAATCAGTCCGGTCTATAATCCCGATATGTAAGGAGCGTAATAAGTAAGCAACTGGTTCTGGGATAAGTTCAATTTGTTTTGGACTAAATACGATAAAGCAAATCCAAACAGTGAAAGCATAAAAGAGAGTCACAAATCCATTAGCGATAGAAATTGCCTTCAGTTTTTCCACAGAACTCCCATTTACTTTAGGAAATGCGATGAGAAAGATTTCAAAACCATACATAGCTGTAATTGTTTCTTTCGATGCTTGAATAATATTCCACCATCCAGCCTCTGTAATGGGAAAAATATAAGAAAAGTCAGCTCGGGAAAGCCCTAGGGCGATTAAAAGCGCCATAGGTAAAATGAGAATAGAGGTCATGACATAAAATCGTACGATGACTTTAAACGTATTATAAGCTACATAACAACAAGCTATTGTAAATAGCATGAGAATGGCATACCACGGAGTTGCTTGTAATATCCAAACTTTAATGACGTTACAAGCATTCAACATAACCGTCATACCGATAAGGGTAAAATAAAAAATATAAGAAAAGCCCAATAGTTTTCCTAACTTATTACCAAATAGCATACAAACACTTTTATACATATCTGCATCAGGAAATCGTTTTAAGAAAAGCCACATAAGTAAAATAATAAGTTGAATGGCAAGCCCCGCGATGAGCGCAGAAATCCAACCACCACCTTTTGCTATCGGATGAAGCCGGTTAGGTAGAGATAGTATACCGACCCCAATTTGGCATTGAATAACGAAAAAGGTAAATTGAACTAGCGAGATTTTACTTTGCGTGTTTGTCACCGTCCTCATCCTCTCTCGTTACATGTTGGCGTTGCATTTTTTTTGGTTTTGGATCATGTGGTCGTTCCCAAAATGACCAAATTGGTAGTCTTACGAAAGAATCTTTCATATCTTTAATCCGCATCGGGGCAACAGGAGAAAGATATGGTGTATGAAATGAATGAAGCTGACATAAGTGAACGAAAGTTATAATGAGACCGAATGATATGCCTACATATCCAAATATGGCAGCAAGGAGCATTAATGGAAAACGAAGAATTCGAACTGCTGAACTCATATCGTTTGATGGAACGAGAAAAGATGAGATTGCAGTTAAAGCTACTACGATGATCATCGTATAAGAAACGAGCCCAGCTTTTACAATCGCATCACCAATTACTAAACCACCTACAATACCGATTGTTTGTCCAACACGGCTCGGCAAGCGAATACCAGCTTCTCGTAATAACTCGAAAATTAACTCCATTAAGAGAGCTTCAAAAATAGGAGGAAGCGGTACTTTCTCTAACGAAGCTTTAATCGTATACACAAGTTCGAGCGGCAACACATCGGGATGAAATGCGACAGTTGCAATATATAAAGCTGGCAAGAGAAAGGCAATTAAAAAACTTACTAAGCGAATCATTCGGACGAAAGAACCGACAATCCAACGGTTATTATAATCATCTGGTGATTGATAAAAAGCGAATAACGTAACAGGTACGATGAGCGTTGTTGGATCTCCGTCAGATAAAATGGCAACACGTCCTTCCATTAAATTAGCAACAGTTCTATCTGGACGCTCTGTATTTAATTGCTGCGGAAATGGGGAGAAAGACGTATCCTCTATAAATTCTTGTATGTATCCTGGTGACATAAGTGCATCCGTTTTAATCGTTTCTAATCTTCTTTTCACTTCTGTAACTAAATCGTCATTCGCTATATTTTGCATATAAGCAATTGCTACTTTCGTGTGCATTTCTTCACCGATTGTAAAATACTTAACAACTAAATTTGGACTCTTAATGAGTTTACGAATAGAGCTTAAATTAGTTGCTAGATCCTCTACAAAACCAGTATGTGGACCACGCACAATCCCTTCATTATCAGGCTCCGCTATATCTCTCTTTAAAGATAAAGCTGTTTCGAAAATACAAAAACTATCGACGTGTTCATGAAAATATAAGGATTTACCTTGTAATAAAACCTGTACTCCATAATTTAAATTCGTTTCTTTTTTCATATTTAACGTAGAAAAAGCTTTATCTAAAGATAAATCCGACCTCGTTAATAATGGTTCAAGAGCTAATTGATGAATTAAATTTGGATCTGCTAAAGATTCAATATATATGATTGTTCCTTTTCCGTTTTGAAAAGGGAGATCTAATTTTTTTATATCATCAGAATGAGAAAGTTTATTTTCAATGTAATTAATGTTCTCCAGAAGTGATGGAAACATATGCATTTGTTTTTTACTCTCTTGTTGTTCTTTTTTGTCTGTCATAATTTCCACCTCTTTTAAAGTACAATTGTTTCTGTTAATTTTTGTCGTTTGTGAGAAATTTATGCTTGAATTATTTTTTTTAAAAGAGAATTCAAAGTTACGTTACATTGTCTTTTGCGCATTATTCAATTTCATAGCAGTACTTCTAACATTTGTGTCGAATTAAGAAGATATATAGGAGGGATATATATGGAAATAGCTGTAGAACGTGTTTTTACGAAAGAGATTTTAAAAAGAGCAGCGAATTTGTTTCATGTAACAGTGGAAGAAAAGCCACTTGGAGATTTTGAGAATTATATTTTTAAGGCGAAGGGTGATAATGATGAAGATTACGTATTACGTTTAACACATTCTTCTCATCGTTCTAAACAAGAGGTAGAGGCTGAACTAGATTTTTTACGATATGTTGCGGAGAATGGGGCAAAGGTAGCAGGACCTCTTTATTCAACGTCTCGAAATCTCGTAGAAGAAATCGTAGCAGAGGATGGAACGTTCTTTTTCGCTTCTTTATTTACATATGCAAAAGGTGAGCAAGTAAAAGGAGAGGAATCGCCTTATTGGGGAGATGCTTATTTTGAAGCATGGGGAAAAGCGATTGGGCAACTGCATCGCCTTACAATGGATTATCCTAAAACAGACTACCGTGATACGTGGGAAGAAGACGAAAGTGGAATTGTTAATGAATTAGAAGATGGTCAAGTGAAAAAGATTGCAGCGGTACTAATGGATGAAATTAAGGCCCTTCCAGTTGAAAGAGAAACGTTCGGTCTTATGCACGGTGATATCCATCAAGGTAATTTTCATTATGATGGTAAAGAGCTAACAATCTTTGATTTTGATGATGCGGCTTATAATTACTTTATACATGATTTAGCGATGGTTCTATACTACTCTGTTCTATTTACAACGTGGACAGCAGAAGAGAAGACAGATTTTGCTCGTAAACAGTTACAAGTGTTACGAAAAGGATATGAGTATGAGCACAGGCTGGCGGATAGTTGGTATGAATCGTTGCCACTATTTTTACGTTTACGTGATATAGGTTTATATGGAACGCTTCAGAAGAAGTTTAAAGGTAAAGATATGCCTGATAACTTCTTGAAATTATCAGAAGAGCTATACGAAAGAATTATTAAAAGAGAAGCAATTGTGAATATATAATACATTTAGTTCAAAACAAAGTATATAAAACAAATATATACTTTGTTTTTTTATACAAAAATATGTTTACTTTATTAAAATAATATTGTCCTAGATTCAGTATGCACTTATAATTTTATATATATTCTGAATATTCTTTATAAAGGAGGAGGGGGAATGTTGGAAACTTTCGTAAATTGGATAAATAATATTGTTTGGAGTCCAGCACTTGTTTATTTATGTTTAGGAGTAGGTTTATATTTTTCCATTCGAACGAGGTTTTTACAAGTAAGGCACGTAGGAGAAATGGTGAAGCTGACATTTAAAGGAGAAAAATCAGAGGCTGGTGTTTCTTCATTCCAAGCGTTAGCACTTTCATTATCAGGACGAGTTGGGACAGGGAATATCGCTGGGGTAGCAACAGCGGTTGCATTCGGTGGACCAGGAGCTGTATTTTGGATGTGGGCAGTAGCCTTTTTAGGGGCAGGATCAGCTTATGTAGAATCAACACTCGCGCAAATATATAAGACGAAACATCAAGGGCAGTTTCGTGGTGGACCTGCTTATTACATCGAAAAAGGTTTAGGTGTAAAATGGTATGCATTAGTATTCGTTGCAGCGACAATTATTGCAACGGGGCTTTTATTGCCAGGTGTGCAAGCAAATAGTATTGCTGTAAGTTTAGAGACAGCTTTTGGAATTAACACTACATTATCAGGGACTTTATTAGTTGTTGTATTAGCTATTATCATCTTCGGTGGAGTAAAGCGAATCGTTAACGTTGCACAAGTTGTCGTACCGTTTATGGCAGTTGGTTATATTTTAGTAGCTTGCGTTATTGTTGCTATGAATATTGAAAAATTGCCAGAAGCATTTATGTTAATTATAAGAAGTGCTTTTGCATTAGAGGCGGCTTTCGGTGGTATTATCGGTTTAGCAATTTCTTGGGGAGTAAAACGTGGTATTTATTCCAATGAAGCAGGGCAAGGAACTGGGCCACATGCAGCAGCAGCTGCTGAAGTATCACATCCAGCTAAGCAAGGCTTAGTGCAAGCATTTTCCGTTTACATTGATACATTATTTGTTTGTTCAGCAACAGCATTTATGATGATTATTACAGGCATGTATAACGTATTTGATGCGAGCGGAAAAAACTTTATCGTAAATAAATTAAACGGTGCTCAGCCAGGACCGGGGTATACACAGGCGGCAGTAGAATCTGTTTTCCCTGGATTTGGAAACGGTTTCGTTGCAATCTCGTTATTATTCTTCGCGTTTACAACAATTATGGCGTATTACTACATTGCAGAAACGAATATTGCGTACTTAAATCGTGATAAAGACCGTCCTTGGATGTCTATGGTACTAAAGTTTGTATTTTTAGGAGCTGTATTCTATGGATGTATAAAAACAGCAGCAACGGCTTGGGCTTTAGGCGACATTGGGGTAGGAATTATGGCATGGGTAAATATCATTGCGATTTTACTATTACAAAAACCTGCATTAGTCGCATTAAAGGATTATGAAAAACAGAAAAAAGAAGGAAAAGATCCAGTATTCGATCCAGGGCCATTAGGAATTAAAAATGCTGATTTTTGGGAGCATGAATACGGGAAAGATAAGAAAGAAGAAGTATCTTAACAGAATAGAAATGAAGAAGCAAAGGGGAAACTCTTTGCTTTTTTTATGGACAAATTGAAGCTAAAAGTTATTTTTGAGACTATTTTTGAATATAAAAAGAATGTACATGCGTTGTTAGGGGAAGGGGGAGTATGTTGATAGAATTTTGTAATGTAAATAAATATTATGGTAACTTTCAAGTTTTGAAAAATATTAATGTGCAAGTGAAAAAAGGTGAAGTGGTGGTAGTTGTCGGGCCTTCAGGATCAGGAAAAAGTACATTGCTTCGATGTATAAATCAATTAGAGGCAATTACAGATGGAGAATTAATTGTACAAAATACAGAGGTACACAATAAAAAAACGGACATAAATGAATTGCGGCGAAATATTGGGATGGTCTTTCAACATTTTTATTTATACCCACATAAAACAGTTCTGCAAAATATTACATTAGCACCGATTAAAGTAAATAAAGTTTCCAAAGAAGAAGCAGAGAAAACAGCAATGCTTTATTTAGAGAAAGTAGGAATCCCAGAGAAGGCTAACGTATATCCACATCAATTATCCGGAGGACAACAACAAAGGGTAGCAATTGCTAGAGGACTTGCGATGCAGCCGGAAATTATGCTATTCGATGAGCCTACGTCTGCTCTTGATCCAGAGATGATTGGAGAGGTACTTGATGTTATGAAGGCGCTGGCTAAAGAAGGGATGACGATGGTCGTTGTCACGCATGAAATGGGATTTGCGCGAGAAGTAGCAGATCGGATTTTATTTATGGATGATGGTCAAATTATTGAAGATACAACACCGGCGCAATTTTTTGCAAACCCTGAACAAGAAAGAGCTCGTTTATTTTTAAGTCGGGTGCTAAATCATTAGAGGAGGAATTTTATGCTTAAAATGAAAAAATTATTTACTTTAATTGTATTTTCATGTTTATTCGTGCTTGTTGTTGCTGGATGCGGAAGTAAGAAAGATGAGTCGAAGGAAACAAATACGAAGCAAGGCGGGGCTGTTGAACAAATTAAGAAACGAGGGAAATTAGTAGTCGGGGTAAAGAATGATACGAATTTATTTGGATTAAAAAATCCTTCAACAGGGCAGGTAGAAGGATTCGATGTTGATGTCGCGAAGGCACTTGCGAAAAAGATTCTCGGAGATGAAAAGAAGCTAGAGCTGAAAGAAGTAACGTCTAAAACACGTATTCCAATGCTGAAAAATGGTGATATTGATGCAATTATTGCAACAATGACAATTACGGAAGAACGCAAAAAAGAAGTGGATTTTTCAGATGTATATTTTAAAGCAGGACAATCGTTACTTGTGAAAAAAGGAAGCAATATTAAGAGTGTCGATGATATAAAACAAGGCGTTAAAGTATTAGCTGTAAAAGGATCAACATCTACAAATAACATTCGTCAAAAGTCACCAGAAGCGACTGTATTAGAGTTTGAAAATTATAGTGAGGCATTTACAGCGTTAAAGGCAGGTAAAGGTGATGTGTTAACGACAGATAATGCGATCCTTTACGGAATGGCAAAACAAGATTCTAATTATGAAGTAGTAGGGAAAATTTTCACAGATGAACCATACGGAATTGCAGTGCAAAAAGGGGCAGATGATTTAACGAAAGAGATTAATACTTTAATTAAAGACATGAAAGCAAGCGGGGAGTATGACAAATTATATGAGAAGTGGATTGGACAAAAACCAGAAAAGTAGATAGTAAAAGTGAGAGGATGAGAGTACTCATCCTCTTCTTGTAAAGAAAGAGGGGAGAATATGTGCCTGATTTTTCTATATTAACGAATAACATTGATATGTATTTAGAAGGATTTAAATATACAGTTATGTCTAGTGTAATTGCATTGATAGGCAGTTTTATTTTAGGAGTAATTTTGGCAGTAATGCGTATTGCACCTATTCGTATTTTAAATTGGATAGGATCAGCTTTTGTGGAGTTTGTAAGAAATATTCCACTCGTATTAATTGCATTTATATTCTATTTTGCTTTACCTGTAATAGGAATTACTTTAAATGGTTTTGTAGCAGGAACAGTTACGCTTACGGTATATACGGCAGCTTTTATTGCAGAAGTAATTCGCGCTGGTATTTTATCAGTTGCGAAAGGGCAAATGGAAGCTGCCCGCTCTTCAGGGCTAACGTATGTGCAGGCGATGTATTATGTTGTCTTACCCCAAGCTGTGAAAATTGTAATTCCCCCTTTAGGAAACCAGTTTCTCAATTTAGTTAAAAACTCTTCAATACTTGGAATCATTGCTGGTTCTGATTTAATGTATCAAGGAGATTTAATTTCAACGAAGACGTTTGTTACGTTTGATGTTTATATATTTGTCGGGATGTTTTATTTAATATTAACAATTCCGCTCAGTATGCTAGTGCGTTATTTAGAAAAACGCTTGGCAAAGGAGGCGGTGTAAATGGATTTCAAGGGAGCAATTACAGGGGATCATATTCTATTTTTATTAAAAGGATTACTGATAACATTAGAGGTAGCGCTCATAGCAATTGTACTTAGTTTTATTATTGGAAGTGTAATCGGTATATTGCGCTACACGAAAATACCTGTCGTCTCACAAGTATTAGGAGTTATAGTTGAAGTGATTCGAAACTTACCACTACTGTTAATTATATTTTTCACGTATTTTGCACTTCCAGAAGCAGGCTTGAAATTAGAAATTATAACAGCTACAATTGTTGCTTTAACAATATTTGAGGCAGCAATGATATCTGAAATTGTTAGAAGTGGTTTATTGTCTATTGAAAAAGGGCAGGTTGAAGCCGCAAGATCTTCGGGATTAACTTATGTGCAAGCGCTTTGGCATATTATTTTGCCACAAGCATTAAGGAGAATGGTTCCGCCGCTTGTCAGTCAATTTATTTCATTGCTGAAGGATACGTCGCTAGCGGTTGTTATATCACTCCCTGAGCTTATGCATAATGCTCAAATTATTAGCGGGCAAAATGTGAATTACATGATTCCAACATTTATATTAGTAGCTTGTATGTACTTTATCGTAAATTATAGTTTATCAATTTTATCGAGAAGATTAGAACTTCGTTGACTCTTACAATATATGTAAGGGTTTTTTCCTTGTTTCTCCTTATTTTCCTCTAAATAGAATCTAAATCTTGCAATAATTCGATTTTTATATTATTTTATCAGAAAAGTTTTAATTTTATATAGAAAATGTAATCGCTTTCGTGTATATTTTTATTATCAGAAAATTTTAACAAGATATAGGGGTATTGGTAGGGGGAGGATTTAGATGCAGCAACCAACGAATGAGAAATTACATCGCACGATGAAGAGTAGACATTTATTTATGATCGCACTTGGTGGTGTAATCGGAACTGGTTTTTTCTTAGGTTCAGGTTACACTATTAATCAGGCTGGACCAGGGGGAGCCATCCTTTCATATTTAGTAGGCGGATTTATTATGTATTTAACAATGCTTTGTCTTGGAGAGTTAACGGTAGCGATGCCGGTTTCAGGATCTTTCCAAAAGTATGCAACGAAGTTTATTGGACCAGGAACGGGCTTTATGATTGGCTGGTTATACTGGCTTGGCTGGGCAGTAACAGTGGGTCTAGAATTAACGTCAATCGGTTTAATGATGAAAAGATGGTTTCCAAATGTTGATGTTTGGGTATGGTGCCTTGTATTCGGTGTTATTTTATATGCTTCAAACGCAATTTCGGCAAAAAGTTATGCTGAATTAGAATTTTGGTTTTCTAGTATTAAAGTAATTACAATCCTTGCATTTGTTGTTCTTGGTGGTAGTGCATTATTAGGATTTATATCATATGACGGAAAAGAAGCAGCACCTCTTTTCTCTAACTTTGTAAGCGATGGTGGACTTTTCCCGAATGGACTAGCTGCCGTACTACTTACAATGATTACAGTTAACTTCTCATTTCAAGGAACAGAGTTAATCGGAATTGCAGCGGGAGAAAGTGAAAATCCAGAAAAAACAATTCCACGTGCGATCCGTAATACAGTATGGCGCATTATGTTATTCTTCATTTTAACAATGACAATTTTAGTAGGATTAATTTCTTGGAAAGAAGCAGGTGTAATTGAAAGTCCATTCGTAGTCGTATTTGATAAAATTGGTATTCCATACGCAGCTGATATTATGAACTTCGTTATTATTACTGCGTTATTATCTGTAGCGAACTCTGGATTATATGCAGCGACGCGTATACTATGGTCACTTGCAAATGAGGGAATGGCACCAACTTCCTTCCAGAAAGTAAATAAGCGTGGTATTCCAATTACAGCGCTAGTCGTAACGATTGCGGTAGCTGGATTATCTCTATTCACAAGTTTCCTTGCAGAAGATACAGTATACATGTATTTATTATCGATAGCTGGTTTATCGGCTGTTTCAAGTTGGATCATTATTGCTCTATCGCAACTTCGCTTTAGAAGTCAGTATATAAAAGGCGGAGGAAAGTTAGAGGACTTAAAGTATAGAACACCACTATACCCGATTGTTCCAATTTTAGCTTTAATTACAAATAGCATTGTTGTTATTAGTTTAGCGTTTATTCCTGAACAAAGAATGGCGTTATACTGTGGTATTCCATTTATCATTTTCTGCTATATATATTATTATATTAGTAAGAAACGGCAGAAACCGATGAAAGTGGAGATGGAAAAAACAAATGAAACTAACAATCAAACACGATGATATAGAAGCAGATTTATCGTATGGTCAATTAGCGATTGGAAAAGAAAACGGTTATTCACCGTTACAATTACTCGTTTCTTCTATCGCAGGGTGTAGTGCAATTGTTTTTCGAACGATTTTAGAAAAGAAACGTATTCCATACGATACGTTTACAATCGAAACTGAAATTGGTAGAAGTGAAGCGTTATCGAAGCCAGTTGAAAGTGTTCATTTGCACTATAAAATTAAAGCGGAAAACATTACAGAAGAGCAGTTGGACAAAGCATTGCAGCTTGCAGTGAAAAATTGTACGATTGTTCAATCTGTAAAAGATAGTATAAAGGTTACGGAAACAATTGAACTAATAAAATGAAACATAAAAACGTGAGAATACGGCTCTCACGTTTTTATGTTTTTAATAAAGGGGGAAATATGATGGAATGTTTAGGGTGTAAATTAGCAGGCGGAGAGGAAATTATATATAAAATATATGAAGATGATTATGTAACATGTTTTTTAGATCATGCGCCTTTCTACTCAGGACATACTTTAATTGTGCCAAAGCAGCATGTTGTAGAAGTAGACGAATTAGATGACGTTGTAGCAAAATCTATTATGGATGCTTCTAAGCTCATTGCAAAAGCGATTAAGATAGTATATAAACCTGACGGAGTTACAGTTTGTCAAAATGGTGGAGTATTTAACGAGTTAACACATTATCATATGCATGTCGTACCAAGATATAAAGAGCGTTCGTTTGCTGAGTTTTATATGGTACAACCAGGAGAAAAGCAGAATCATAACTTGGAAGAGACAAAGAATTTGTTAAAAGAAGCGATAGAGCATATGCTGCTTACTGAAAAGGCGTAGCGGTCAGGAAAATTCTAATATTAAAAAGCCCAGTTTCTCAGTTACAATAGAGAAATTGGGCTTTTGTTTATTCTATTATTAAATTTTATATATAAAAAGATTTTGCAGTGTCACAAAGTATAGCGCTCATTCGTTATATAGAGTGAGAGGAGGAATTATATGAAAGTTACAAACAACGATTATGAAAAGATGGAAGAGCTATATGAGTTGTATGAACAAAAGATTTATTATGTAGCATATTCTATTTTAAATAATATTCAACAGGCTGAAGATGCGGTTCAAGAGACGTTTATTACTCTTTATAAGAATTTGGAAAAGCTCCATAGCTTGGCTACTCAAGAGCTTAAACGTTACATTTTGAGGATTGCGAAAAACAAGGCGATTGATAGTTACCGGAAAAACAAACGACATGAAACATTTTTAGAAGAATATGAAAGAGAATCTGTAGAAGCAGTAGATGAAAATATTGAAGAGTGGGAAAAACGTAAAATGTCTGAGGTTCAAATTGATGCATTGCTAAAAGAGTTAAACGAATCTAATAGACAGGTGTTTAAGTACAAAGTCTTCTATAACTTAACGTATCAAGAAATTTCAAGTGTCATGGGGATAACCGAGGCAAATGTCCGCAAGCAGTTTGAACGCGCTCGAAAACGAGTCCAAAATATGATAGGAGGTATACAACATGACGAATTCAAAGAACTCCAAAGAAATATATGAACTTGCTGAAAAAATTGCTTTAGATGATTTTGATAAACTTGAACAACAACATGAATTTTCACATACATATACGCGCAAAAAGAAATTGTTTATGGAGGAAATGAAACCGCAAGATGGACAACCGCTGAAAAAGCGTAAAAGACATCGTATGTTAATCGCTGCTGCTTGCTTATTGATCGGCATGCCGACAACCGTTTTTGGAGCAGTAAAGGTCTATAATATGATCGTTCAAAAACAAAATTATGAAGTAAATGTTTCAGTAACAAATAAGGACTCGAAAAAGGCTGATAAGTGGTATAAGCTGAAAATCGATAAATTACCAGAAAATATGGAAGCAATTGATGACTCTGCTATGAAATATTCCTTTAAAGATAACTACGCAATGGGTGGATTTTCATTCGTTCTTTGGAGAGTAGGAGGGAATTCAGATTTTCCAACTCTGTACTCGAAAAGTTATGAAGAAAAAGAGATAAATGGTAAGAAGGCAGTAATTGTCCATAGAGAAAATGGTAATAAAGATTTAATGTTTAATAGAGTAATTTTTCTCTATTTTGAGGAAGAAGGAATTATGTTACAAAGTTACATTGGAAATGATATAAACGAAGAACAAATGATAGATGTGCTAGGGAGCATTTCACTTGAGCCCACGTCAAAAGAAAAGTCATCATATATAAGCGATTATGATAAAAAGTATTTTAGCCAAGAAAGTAAAACAACTAAGGTAATTCCTTTGAAGAAGGATAGCAAACGACTATTTCATATAGGGCAAAAGGTTCCAGTAACGATATCTATGGATAACAGTCAAATTGAATATGTGATAGAAAAAGTTGAAATCTTTGATTCAATCAAAGATTTTAAACAAGAGAACTTTAATGAAATGGGCTTAGGAATACTAAGCAGGAATCAAGCTTTGGATCAAGCTGGACAATTGATACCATATAGAAGGGATAAATATAAAATTGGAAATGGTAAAGATTCAATTGATCAATTAGTAGAATCAAAATTAATTCATCCTAAATTTGTCTACCTGACAACAACAGTGAAAAATATAGGTAAACAGGCGACAGAAGAAATCTATATGACTCCATCTATAAAAGTTCTTGAATATAAAGGAAATGCATGGCAGTATGCTGGGAAAGATGGAATCGCAGAAAAAAATATTATGACAGGCGAAGTTGATTATTTAGAGCCTCATGGAGATGGAAAAAGCTTTTACAATATTGGCAGTATCACACCAGGAGAAACGGTAAAAGTTAATTTAGGTTATTTTGTAGATGAAGATAAATTAGATTCAATCTTTTTGGATGCTTTCAATTACAGAGGGATTGGTGACACTGAAAATATGAATTCGAAAAATCGTTGGTGGTTTGATATTCGTCAATCGTAAACATAATAAGAACAACTAGATTAAAAAGCTGCTTATATTTAGCAGCTTTTTTCGTCTCCATACATATGTAAAACTTCTTTCGCACGCATACGTAAACCATCTATCAATTCTATCGGTTCTAAAACTTTTGCATCTTTTCCGAGTCTATAAAATAAAGGGGTAATAAAATTGATTTCTCCTTTATCAATTGTTGAATGTATATATCCTGTCCCGTTTTCGTTTGTTACAACGAATTCTTCAAGGTAAGGCACGCTTTTACATTGGCGTACGCCTTCTGTTGACAGTAAAACATGTAACTGAGTAGGATTATGTACTACGTGAGAGTTAGAGGCAAACCACTCTTTTAAATTCATGAATGTATCTTCATTTTCTTCCGTTGATAATATAGAAAGAATACGATCGACGCGATACAGTAATGTTTTTTCTACATTAAAATCATAAGCAGGTAAATACCATAAACCATCATGCGCATATACACCGATAGGATGAACGTGTTTTGTTTTGATCTTTGATTTAGATTCGTATTGAAAGTGTAAATTTTTATTTTCAATAGCCGCTGTTAACACTTCGTTTAAAAGTGGTGTCTCAATTGTTCTTTTCGGATTCCAAAAGGCGATATAAGAACGTATTTTGTCAACTTTAGCTTTCGCATCATGTTGTAGGGAGCTATATAGTTTATGTGTAACGGAATTTATTTCTGTGTTAAAAGGCAAGTCTCTGTAGTAGCTTAAAGATTGAAAGGCAAAAAAGATGGAGACTGCTTCTTCTTCCGTAAATAAAATAGGTGGAATTACTCTATTCGTTAATACTTTATATCCTCCGTTGCGACCTTGTTCAGCGTAAATGGGTAATCCCATATCACTTAAATCTAAAATGTATCTATGGACAGTACGAACAGAAATATTAAATTCATCAGCTATTTCTTGCGCTGTAAATGCTTTTTTCGCAGAAGCAAATATAAGAATATCTAATAAGCGTTTAGCTTTTGACAAATGTATCACCTTTTTTCTTTTTAAACATGACATAAATTGTCGTGTTTTATTGTTAGTATATTGTTTACAGCATAATGTTATCAAGATGAGATGTAAGGAGGAAAAAATATGTCACGTGAAATAGTTTTATTTATTGCGGCGAGCTTAGATGGATATATTGCGAAAGAAGATGATGATTTACAGTGGTTAATGGAAACCGAAGGGGAGGGAGATAACGGTTATACAGAAATGTACGAAACGATTGATACAATAATTATGGGAAAAAGAACGTACGATTATGTAGTAGAGCATATAGAACCATTCCCGTATTTAGATAAAAAATGTTATGTTTTTTCTAACTCAGAAAAAGGTTCAAACGAACACGTGGAGTTTGTAAATGAAGATGTAGTGGAGTTTACAAAAAGGTTGAAAGAGCAAGAAGGATCTAAAATATGGATGGTCGGTGGAGGGAGTCTCTTAAGAGAGTTCTTTAAGAATAATCTAATTGATGAATATGTTGTTACGATTACACCTCACATATTAGGTTCTGGAGTTCCGTTATTTCAAGACAAGAACCCGGAAATTAATTTAACTTTAACGGATACGAAACGTTTTGGGCAATTTGTAAATTTATATTATAAAGTAAAGTGATAAAAAAACACGACTATTGATGATAGTCGTGTTTCTTTATGGATGGTAATGAAACTATAAAGCAAGACCCGTAATCGACTTCGCTCGTTACAGTAATATTTCCGCCGTGTAGTTCTACAATTTCTTTTACGATAGATAGTCCTAAACCAGTTCCGCCTGTAGATCGTGATCTCGCTTTATCAACTCGATAAAAGCGGTCGAAAATGTGAGGGAGATCTTCAGGAGGAATACCTTCGCCTTCATCTTCAATTGTAATGGAAATACTTTTATGTTCTTCTGTAACAGAAATGTTTATATGAGAATGTTCTTTTGAATGTCTATAAGCGTTATTTAAAATGTTCACCACAACTTGTTCAAATCGTTGTTCATCTAAGTTTACTAGCAGTGTAGGAGGACAAGAGAAAGAAACTTTAATGTATCTTTCTTTATATATGGCATTTACTTTTTCGGCTATGCGAGTTAGGAAGGTGTGTAAATGTACTTCCTTTACTTGAATAGAAAAGTTATGTTGTTCCATTTGTGCAAGTGAAAATAAATCTTGAACTAAGTTTGTAATGTAATCAGACTCATCTTTTATAATTGATAAATATCGCAAACGTTGTTCAGAAGGGGTGCTTTCTTTTGAAGCAATGTCAGCATAACCTCTTACGTATGTTAACGGTGTTCGTAATTCGTGAGCAACACTTGCTAGAAATTCACTTCGCTCTGTTTTCATATAATGTAAATCATTTGCGAGCGTTTGAATAGATGATGCTAGTTCACCAATTTCATCATTTCGAGTAGTCGTTAATGAAACGGACAAATCACCTTTACTCATTTTTTCAGTTGCATGTTTCATGTGTAACAATGGTTTTGTTAATAAACGTGATAATAGGAAAATTGTGATGACTGTGAGTAGAAACGTGATGGCGCCAGCAATAATGAATTGTTTCGTTAATCCATTTACCAACTTTTCAATGGATTCTGTTCCAAGAAACATATACACATATCCTTCATGTTTTCCAGCTACTATGATAGGACTAACTGTACATATATAATTAGATGTTTTCCAATGGTTTTCTATAATCGCTCCATTATGGTCTGTTCGAGTTTGCATTTTACTAATATGATCGTTTATAGTCTTGTTTATTTCGTTAGATTTAGCTAATATTTCTTTATTTGCATTTGTAATAACGACAGTTGTTTCAGCTTCAGATTCCATTAATGCTACGTGAGAGATGGTTTGCTTATCGTAATATTTTTCAAGTACATCTCGATGACTATTTCCTCGCTTTAATAAAGCTGTCATTTCTTCATTTACTCTAGTGTTTACGAGACTATAATAGAGCAAAATAAAGAGAACACTTTCAATTAAAAGTGTAACAATTAAAAAATAAAATCCGAATTGAATTGAAATCCGTTTCATCGTTTTTCCCCTTACTGTTCAGTATCAATCCATCGATAACCTACTCCATACACGGTTTTTAAATGATGATCAATAGGGAAATTTGCTTTTCGCAATTTATCACGTAAATTACGAATATGCGAATCGACTGTGCGATCTTCTGTATTTGTGTTTAATCCCCAAATTCGTTCGATGAGCTGATCACGGTTTAATACGTAGTTCACATGGCGTAAAAATAATCCGAGTAAAGAAAATTCAATTGGTGTGAGAAGGAGTTCTTCACTATGGACAGAAACGAAGTGTTTTGTTTCATCCCATACAATACCGTGATATTGGATTTGTTTATGTTCATTTGTACGTCTTAAAACGGCTTCAATTCTTGCGAAAAGTTCTTCTTCATGGAAAGGTTTCGTTACGTAATCATCGGCTCCAAGTTTTAATCCTTGAACGACATCTACTGTTTGATCACGAGCTGTAACCATAATAATAGGAATGTTACTAAAAGATCGGATTTTTTTGCACGTTTCCCATCCGTCCATCTTTGGCATCATAATATCGAGTAAAACAAATTTAAAGTTTCGATTTTCTATATGTAAAATAGCTTCTTCTCCTGAAGTCGCACATACGCAGTTATATCCAATTGGGGTAAGATAAAGCGTTAATAATTCAAGCATTCTCGGTTCATCGTCTACGAGCAGTATATCAATCATAGAGAGCCCTCCATATTTATAATTGTTACTTAAAGTGTAATGCAAAATCATGAAGAAATGGTGCAGATTATGATGCGTCTGCATAATTTCTTCAGAATTGCTTGTTATTGTGGAGTTGAAATTACATTTTAGGTAATCATATTGGCTCAAAAATGATTAATACGGAGGCGGTATAGTGAAAAAAATGACCCGAATTTTTGGGATAACAATAATTACAGCAGTTGGTCTTGCTGCATGCGGACAAACGAATACAGACCATAAAAACCATGAATCTACAAAAGAGAAGAAAACAGAGCAAAAGGAAATGAAAATGAATCAGGAGGTAACGGCGCCAAAAGAAATGAACGAAGGTGCATTGAATGATTTATTAACGACAAGTCTAAAAAATGTGACGAGGTTAAATACAAATGACCCCCTAAAAATGGCAGTATTAACTTCGCAAACGATATGGCCAGCAACTCATAAGGAGAACCAGCCAGGTGCTGTTATTTTAGTACCAGCAAGCGAGTGGCAATTAGGTATTGCGAGTGCAGACCTTATTCATCATCCGAATAACGGGCCGATTTTATTTATAGAAAAAGAAAAGATACCGGAAATGACGTTAAAAGAAATAAAACGATTAAATCCAATCGGAACGAAAGATGGGACACAAATTATGGTGATGGGGGATGTAGGTACTAGCGCGCTTGAACAATTAAAAGGTTATAAAGTAAAACAAATAAAAGAAATGGACCCAGCTATATTTGCGAAGGATGTTGATAAGGAGTATGCCGACATAACAGGAAGCTACCCAAATAGTGTTATTATTGGTTCGTCTGCAGAAGAAGGACGTTTATATACAACACCCGCTGTAAATTGGATTTCTCATATGCCGGAACCACTACTCTATACAGAAAAGAATAAAGTGCCAGAAGCGACAATAGAGGCATTAAAAATGAGAAAAGATAAAGCAAATATATATGTATTAGGGCCAGAAAAAATTGTTTCAAAAGAAGTGGAAAAAGAGCTGAGCAAATACGGGAAAGTAACGCGTATTAGTGGAGAGACCCCTACAGAAAACTCGATTGCGTTCGCTAAATTTAAAGATGAAAAAACAAAATTTGGCTGGGGATTCACAAAACCTGGTCACGGTTTATCATTTGTTTCAAGTAAAACACCAGATTTAGCAGTTGCTGGGGCACCTTTTTCACATATGGGTAAACACGCACCTGTTGTATTATTAGAAGAAGGTAAAGCTTCACACCCAGTGTATGACTTCCTTGCTACTATTCAGCCGAAGTTTAAAGATAATCCGACACTTGGACCATATAATCATGGCTTCTTATTAGGAAGTACGAGTGATATTTCATTTGAAACACAAGGAATACTAGATGAGAGGTTAGAAATTGTTCAGGAAAGTGGTCAAGGACACGGTGGACATTAATGAAATGAGAAAAGACACTACTGATATAGCGTCTTTTTCTTTAGGAAACTTTTACATAGTAAAAAATCTTCTACTCGTTATATAATAGCTTTCGTGCAGTCGGCTGATTTTCTTATGGAGAAAATCAAATGATAAAGGAGTAGAGGAGTGGTATTTTGTTTCAAACGATAAAAAATGATTGGTTTTCTAATGTGAGAGGGGACGTGTTATCAGGAATTGTCGTTGCTTTAGCATTAATTCCTGAAGCGATAGCCTTCTCTGTTATCGCTGGTGTGGATCCGACCGTTGGGTTATACGCAGCCTTTTGTATTGCAGTTACCATTTCATTTGTTGGCGGAAGAACTGGGATGATTTCAGCTGCAACAGGTGCAATGGCATTATTAATGGTGACGCTCGTTAAAGATCATGGTTTGCAATATTTATTTGCTACAACAATATTAACAGGTATTGTCCAAATTATTTTTGGCGTGTTCAAACTGAGCTCATTTATGAAGTTTGTTCCGAAATCTGTTATGAGTGGTTTTTTAAATTCACTTGGAATTTTAGTTTTTACAGCGCAATTGCCACATTTTAAAAATGCAACTTGGCAAATGTATGCACTCGTTGTATTAGGACTTGCAATTATATATTTATTTCCACGTATTACAACGGCTGTACCTTCTACGCTTATTTCAATTATTATTGTGACGAGTATTGCACTTATGAGCGGACTACAGTTGAAAACAGTAGGAGATATGGGAAGCTTGCCGAAAGAATTACCATTCTTTAGCATTCCTGACGTGCCTTTTACAGTTGAGACATTAGGGATTATTTTACCGTATGCAGTTATGCTTGCAATTATCGGTTTACTAGAATCATTATTAACAGCTTCAGTTTTAGATGATATGACGCATACGGAAAGTAATAAGCATAAAGAGGCACGCGGTCAAGGGATCGCAAACATTGTTGCTGGTTTCTTCGGAGGAATGGCAGGTTGTGCAATGATCGGTCAATCTGTTATTAATATTAAATCAGGTGGACGAGGTCGCCTATCAACATTTGTAGCGGGCGGATTTTTAATCGTATTACTATTTGTTTTAGGAGATTATGTCGTTCATATTCCGATGGCAGCTTTAGTTGCAGTTATGATTATGGTTTCAATCGGAACGTTTGATTGGAACTCTGTAACAACAATTCATAAAGTACCAAAAGGAAACGCATTTGTTATGATTGTAACAGTTGTGATTGTCTTAATTACACATAATTTAGCATTAGGTGTAATTATCGGAACAGTAATTAGTGCGGTTTTATTTGCATTCAATATGGCAAAGATTCACGTGAAACATTTATATATTGAAAATAAGAAAATATACGAAATTCACGGTCAACTTTTTTTTGCATCTACAGCCGACTTTATAAATAATTTTTCATTTAATGAAGATGTAAAAGAAATCGAAATGAACTTTACTCATGCGCACGTATGGGATGATTCGGCAGTGGCATCAATTGATAAAGTTATCATGAAGTATGAACAAAGTGGTGTGAAAGTAAGTATAACAGGATTAAATGAACGTAGTTCAAAACTTGTTGCAAATTTAGCTACTTATAATAAAAGAATTGCTAGTTAAAAGCCTCCTTTTTAGGGGGCTTTATTATATAATACGAATAGGATAACGAAAAGGGGATTCAGCATATGTACAAACAAATTATATTAGCATGTGACGGTTCTGAACATGCACTTCGAGCAGCGGAGCATGCAACCTATATTGCGAAATGTAGCGAAGAAACAAATGTTGAAGTTGTGTACGTAGTAGATAATAGAACGGCAAAATCAGATATTATACAAGGTCAAACAGATTTAGAAACAATATCGGCTAGTCGAAAAGATAAATTAAAAGAGATTGAAGGTTTATTAAAGAAAGAGAACATTTCTTATACAATTACGATATTACATGGTGATCCTGGAGATACAATTGTTCAATATGTAAATACAGGAGATATAGATCTTGTCATTGCTGGAAGTAGAGGGCTCAATACACTGCAAGAAATGGTGCTGGGAAGTGTAAGTCATAAAATAGCAAAGCGTGTGAAATGTCCAGTGATGATTATAAAATGAAATAGAACGTAACGAAGACCTTAGTATAACTGAGGTCTTTTTTTATGTATAAATGACTCTTATTTGTGGAAATACTAGATATATAAGTTGAAAAGATGTTAACTTACAAATTTGTAAGTTAGTTGTTAGAGAAATCGATGTTATGAAATTTTTCCCATTGGTAAAATAAAAGTATCAAAGGGGAGATAGGGAGGATGGAAGTAATGAAATCATTTCAAAATTTGTCATATAGCCAAGGTGTCAGTCTTATTTGTTTAGGGGGATTTGCTGCATCTGTTACGTTAGCTGTTTTAATAAAGGTGTTTCATCAAATCTTTTAATCTTATAGTAGGGAAGGAATTGGTTGTTATCATTAGTAGGAACAGCAATGAAAATAAAAAATAGCTCTTAGCATGTATGTAAATGCTAAGAGCTATTTTTATGCTTGTTATATATTATTTAAGCTTGCTTTTGTTTTACTGATCCTGTATTTAAAGTAAGAGCAAGGAAGAACATTGCAAGTACGCAAGATGCAAGTAATAAGATGAATCCGCCATCCCATCCGAATGCATCTACGATAAAGCCCATAGCTGCACTAGCAAAAGCAGCTCCGCCTAAGTAACCGAAGAATCCAGTTAAGCCTGCTGCAGTTCCAGCAGCTTTCTTTGGTGCTAAGTCTAGAGCGTGTAGACCAATTAACATAACCGGTCCGTAAATTAAAAATCCAATTGCGACAAGTGCGATACTATCAACCATTGGATTACCAGGAGGGTTTAACCAGTAAACAAGAACTGCGATAAATACACCAACCATAAATAGAATACCAGCAGGTGCACGACGTCCTTTAAAGAGTTTATCGCTCATCCATCCGCAAAGAAGTGTACCTGGAATACCAGCCCATTCATATAGAGCGTAAGCAGTACGTGAGCTACTATGAGTAAAGCTTTTTTCTTCTACTAAATAAGTAGGAGCCCAGTCTACAACGCCGTAACGTACGAAATATACGAAAACGTTCGCAATAGCGATGTACCATAAAAACTTATTGTTTAATACGTATTTAAATAAAATTTCCTTTACTGAAAGCTCGCGTTCGCGATCTTTTACTTTTTCATCTGGTGGATATTCTCCAGTATGTTCTTCAATAGAAGGTAGTCCACAAGATTGAGGTGTATCTTTCATCGTAATTAATACATAAATACCAACTAAAATTGAAAGAATACCTGGGAAGTAAAAAATACTTTTCCAGTCATCTGCGAAGAAGTATAAGCCTAATGTTACAAGTGAAGGCATAAGCGCTCCGCCAACATTATGAGCGACGTTCCAAATAGACATTTTTGTACCACGTTCGCTAATAGAGAACCAGTGAACCATCGTACGACCACAAGGAGGCCATCCCATACCTTGTACCCATCCATTTAAAAACTGAAGTACAAACATAAGTATAATGCTCGTTGTAATGAAAGAAAATGAGCCGAAAATAATATTAATGATACCTGATAAAAATAGCCCAGCTGCTAAAAAGTAGCGAGGATTACAACGATCGGATACGATACCCATAAGAAATTTACTTAATCCGTAAGCGATAGAAACTGCTGAAAGGATAACCCCAAGTTCCCCTTTACTAAAGCCTTGCTCGATTAAGTATGGCATTGCTAGTGAAAAGTTTTTTCGAACAAAGTAGTAACCTGCATAACCGATGAAGATACCTAAGAATACTTGTAAACGTAATTTACGGTATTCGCTATCAACGCGATCAGCTGGT
Source organism: Bacillus sp. FSL L8-0199 (assembly GCF_038005705.1). Lineage (NCBI taxonomy): Bacteria > Bacillati > Bacillota > Bacilli > Caryophanales > Bacillaceae > Bacillus > Bacillus sp. FSL L8-0199. Next base: position 651,880 of record NZ_JBBOTS010000001.1, read on the forward strand.
AAGCGTTCCGCGTGGGGCGCAGGTTTAAATAATTGTGTGAAAAACATAAAATGAAAATCCTCCCCTAATTAATTCGAAGCGTTTTAAGACAGAGAACATAAAAAGGCCATGAAATATAAAAAAGTTTCCTTTTTTATGATTCATAGCCGTGTACTCCGTTTCTCCGTGACTGTCAATATTAACTTCGTCGAAAATTATACAACTTTGTGACAAAAATGTAAACGTTTTTATGAATAAAAGTATTGACGGATTTTGTTCGTGGGATTAATATTTAAATACATTAAATATTTTATTGTTTAAATAAGAGGTGGATAACATGCCAAATGATATGACGCATATCGATAAAATTCAAGCTCTTGCCTTTTCGATTGGAAAGAAAATGCAGACGGAGTTATTAGAACAAATGCAAGCGACAGGACTTACACCACCGCAGTTTTATATTTTAAAGATTTTAGATCATTATGGGGCTTCAAGAGCGACAACATTAGCGAAAAAGATGTATGTGAAGCCTAGCGCGATTACAGTGATGATTGATCGTCTAATCGATCAAGAACTTGTAGAACGCTATCACGACAAAGATGACCGTCGCGTTGTCATCATCGAGTTAACGAAAAAGGGGAAAGTTAGAGTAGAAGAGGCAATGACAGCTCGTAACGAGCATATTGCAAAATACTTTTCACATTTAGAGTTGCAAGAAAGAGAAGATTTATTACGTCTCTTTGAGAAGTTAGAAACCATTATTTGTGGGACACAAGAGAAAAAAGAGAATAACTAAGAGGAATTGAGGAGATTACATGGAGCAACAAGAAAATCAAAATAGAAAGTTGTTGTTAATCGGTTTAATTATCGCGATGCTATTTGCTGCATTAGATGGAACAATTGTTGGTACAGCAATGCCACGTATCGTCGGTGACCTAGGTGGATTAAGTTTAATGACATGGTTAACAACAGCTTATATGTTAACATCAACGACAGTTGTACCAATTGCAGGTAAATTAGCGGATTTACTTGGTCGTCGTAACGTATATATAACAGGGCTAGTTATTTTCATGATTGGTTCGGCGTTATGTGGTATGGCAAATGGTATGACAGAATTAATTATTTTCCGTGGTATTCAAGGTCTTGGTGGCGGTATTATGATGCCAATGGCTATGATTATTATTGGAGATATGTTCACGGGGAAAGAACGTGCAAAATGGCAAGGTATTTTTGGTGCGTTATACGGCCTTGCTTCTGTAATTGGACCACAAGTTGGTGGTTGGATTGTAGATGCAGTGAACTGGAGATGGGTATTCTACATTAACTTACCGGTTGGTATTTTAGCAACAATCTTTATTGCAATGGGATTAAAATCGCATAAACAAACAGGACCAATTAAAATTGATATCGCTGGAATCTTTACGATGATTCTCGGTGTTGTAAGTTTATTACTTGCGCTAACGTTTGGCGGAAAAGATTATGCATGGGATTCTTGGCAAATTATCGGTTTATTTGCACTAGCTGTAATTGGTATCGTTAGCTTTGTTATCGTTGAAACGAAAGCTGAAGAGCCAATTTTACCAATGCATTTCTTTAAAAATCGCACATTTACAATACTGAATGCGATTGGATTCTTTATGAGTATTGGAATGTTCGGCGCGATTATGTTCGTACCATTCTTCATGCAAGGTATTGTAGGAGTAAGTGCTGCTGAATCAGGAACAATTATGACTCCAATGATGATTACAATGATTGTGATGAGTATTATCGGTGGGCAACTTGTATTAAAAGTTGGTGTAAAACCACAAATTATCGCAGGTATGCTTATTATGGCCGGTGGTTTCTGGTTATTAACAACGATGGATATGCACACAACGAAGCTTACAGCTACTTCTTATATGATGGTTATCGGTTTAGGAATGGGTCTTGTAATGCCGACATTAACATTAGCGTTACAAGAAAGCTTCCCGAAAAAAGACCTTGGTGTTGTAACATCATCAAGTCAGTTCTTCCGACAAATCGGTGGTACATTTGGTATTACAATTTTAGGATCAATTATGAATAACACTTCAGGTACGACATTAACAAAGAATTTAGTACCTGTATTAGATACATTCCCGAAAGAAGCGGGACAAATGGTAACGAAATTTAAAGATATGATTCACACAGATCCACAAGGTTTATATTCGATGCTATTTAGCCCAGAGGCATTAAAACAAATGCCAGAAGCGTTCGCTAACAGTATTGTACCTATTTTGAAAAACTCTTTAGTAGACTCGCTTCATACTGTATTCTTAACAGGATTAGTATTTATCGTAGTAGGTGCTATCTTTACGATTTTCTTACAAAAAATTAAATTATCAGATCGTAAAAAAGATGCTAAAGAGCCTGTTGTAGAAGAAAAAGAAAAAACTGTATCATACTCGTAATGAAGAAGCATCGCCTTATGGCGGTGCTTTTTTGAGTATAACCTCAAAAGCTTTTTAGTGAGAAATGATTGACGTATTTTTAGAAATACGTTATATTATTTTCTGTAAACGGTTACATGAAATGAGGAGAAAAGAGAATGAGTACGATCAAAGACGTTGCGAAATTAGCGGGAGTATCTGTTGCGACCGTTTCCAGAGTTCTAAATAAAAATGGATATGTTCACCAAGATACATTAAAAAAGGTAGAACGTGCAATTGAGATGTTAGATTATAAGCCTAGTACAGTAGCGCGTTCACTGTATAATAAAAAGTCTCGTTTAATTGGCTTAGTTGTTCCAAATATCGTGAATCCATTCTTTCCGGAAGTTGCACGTGCCGTAGAAGATGTAGCACATAAACAAGGTTACACAGTTGTCCTTTGTAACTCTGATGAAAGTTTAGAAAAAGAGAAACAATATATTGATGTGCTTAGACAAAATAATGTAGATGGATTTATTGTAGCAACGAATCCACAAAATAGTGTTAATTACATGAATGTATCTGTTCCGGTTGTTGCGATTGACCGTATGTTTAATGAGCGTATTCCTACTGTATATGCAGATAACTATGCAGGAAGTCAGGCTGCGACAAAGTTGTTACTAGATAAAGGATGTAAATATATTGCACATATTCGCGGTCCACGTGATGTGAGTACTGCAAATGAACGCTTTGAGGGTTTTGTAGACGTTATTACGCAAAATAATCTTTCGTATATGATTGCAGAGAGTATGTTTGATCCAGCAAATAGTGAGCGTGTAGCGATGGAATTATTAGAAGAATACCCGCATATTGATGGTATTGTTGCTGGGAATGATTTAATTGCGATCGGTATTGTAAAGGCTGCACTTCAAAAGGGGATTGCCATTCCAGATGATTTACAAATTATCGGATTTGATGGCATTTCTTTAACGGAAATGATGTATCCATCTATTACGACAGTTGCACAACCAATATATGAAATGGGGAAAATTGCAACAGAGTTGTTGTTAGAGCAAATGGAAGGAAATACATTAGAAGAGAAACATTATCGTTTGCCGATTGAAATTATAGAACGAAATACAACGAAGTAAGGAGATGAAACAGATGCCAAATATTGCAGTAGTAGGGAGCATTTCAATGGACTTAGTGGCTGTTTCAAAAAAACGGCCGAAAGCAGGAGAAACAGTAATTGGTGAAGCGTTTCATACAATCCCAGGAGGGAAAGGGGCAAACCAAGCAGTTGCTGCAGCTAGATTAGGAGCAAATGTAGCAATGGTTGGAGCGGTAGGAAATGATGATTATGGAACAGTAGTTAGAAAAAATTTAGAGAACGAACGCATTTTTATCGATTATGTGGTACCGGTTACAGATAGAACGACAGGAATTGCTCATATCGTTTTAGCAGAAGAAGATAACAGTATTGTTGTCGTACAAGGGGCAAATGCTCTTGTAAATAAGTCAGTTGTAGATCGCTCCAAAGACCTTCTTGTAAAAGCGGATATGGTTGTTCTTCAACTAGAAATTCCACTTGAAACAGTAAAATATGTATTGGCTATTTGTGAGAAACATAATATTCCTGTTATGTTAAATCCAGCGCCAGCACAAGTTTTATCAGAAGAAATTTTAGAAAAGGCAACTTATATTACGCCAAATGAACATGAGTGCCGCATCGTATTAGATGATTTCATCTCACCAATTGAAGATTTACTGGCTAAATATCCAAATAAACTATTGATGACAGAAGGTTCTAACGGTGTTCGTTTCCATAATGGGACGGAGATTGTACATGTTCCTAGCATTGCTGTTGATGTAGTGGATACAACTGGAGCTGGTGATACATTTAATGGTGCGTTAGCAGTTGCACTTTCTGAAGGAGAGACACTTCAAAAAGCAATTCGTTTCGCGAATATTGCCGGTGGTCTTTCTGTAACGAAACTTGGAGCACAGGGCGGTATGCCAACGAGAGATCGAGTACGTGAAGTGCAGGTGATTGTTGGGTGAAAAAGCATGGTGTATTAAATAGTGAAATCGCGGCAGTCCTTGCTTCACTTGGGCATACAGATACGGTTGTAATTGCTGATTGCGGGTTACCGATTCCGGATGGAGTAAAACGAATTGATTTAGCTGTTGAGATTGGAAAACCGAGTTTTTTAGAGGTGTTACAAGTTGTAGCTGATGATATGGCAATCGAAAAAGTGACGTTAGCAGAAGAAGTCATTATAAATAATGCGGAAGTAAATAAAGAAATAGAGCAGAAATTAATAGAGCCAGCATTTGAGTATGTATCTCATGAGCAATTTAAAGAGCATACAAAGAAAGCGAAGGCGATTATTCGTACAGGCGAGGCTACGCCTTATGCAAATGTAATTTTACATGCAGGCGTGATTTTTTAATAAAGGGAAGTGATGGGAATGCATATTGAAATGAAAAACATTTCAAAGGCGTTCAATGGAAATCCTGTTTTGAAGAATGCACAGTTTATGATTGAAACAGGAGAAGTCCATGCATTGATGGGGGAAAATGGAGCGGGTAAATCAACGCTCATGAAGATTTTAACAGGTGTATACAAAAAAGATGATGGGACAATCACGATTGATGGGCAAGAGCGCACCTTTAAAAATGCGAAAGAAGCTGAAGAGTACGGCATCGCATTTATACATCAAGAACTAAACATATTGCCGAATTTAACAGTAGCTGAAAATATGTTTCTCGGTAAAGAGTTAATGTATGGGAAAACAGGTATTTTACGCACTCGACAAATGAACGCCATTGCGCAGCAGCAACTAGCGGAGTTAGGGTTGCATGTAAGAGGCGCTATGTTAGCAGAGGAATTATCGGTTGGACAACAGCAAATTATCGAAATTGCGAAAGCATTAATGACCAACGCGAGCGTTATTATTATGGATGAACCTACTGCGGCACTGACGGATCGTGAAATCGAAACGCTCTTTACAGTAATCAATAAGTTACGTAAAGAAGGTGTTTCATTCGTGTACATTTCGCATCGTATGGAAGAGATTTTCTCAATATGTGATGCTATTACGATTTTGCGTGATGGAGAATACGTCGGAAAGAGATTAATTCCAGAAACATCATTTGATGAAGTAGTGAGTATGATGGTGGGGCGCAGCATTGGTGAACGTTATCCAGAGCGAAATAGTCAAATTGGTGATGTCATTTTTGAAATGCGTAACGGAACGAAGAAAGGGAAATTTGAAAATGTTTCTTTTCAAGTGAGGAAAGGTGAAATCCTTGGTGTAGCTGGTTTGATGGGAGCTGGCCGTACAGATATTATGAAAGCGATATTTGGATACGAACCTTTAGACTCTGGACAAATTTTTATAAATGGACAAGAGGTAAAGATTGATAGTCCAATAGATGCAATTAGACAAAGAATTGCTTTTATTACAGAAGATAGAAAGTCTGAAGGATTAGTGTTAGATTTTTCAATTCGAGAAAATTTAGCTTTACCGAATTTAGAAAGTCTTTCAAAGGGAAGTGTTCTAAGCAATGAGCTAGAACAACAGTTTACAGAGGATATGATGAAGCTTCTTAATGTGAAAGCATCTAGCGGAGAGCAGGCAGTGAAATCTCTTTCTGGTGGAAATCAGCAAAAGATTGTAATCGCAAAATGGCTAGGCATTCATCCGCAATTACTCATTTTAGATGAGCCAACAAGAGGTGTTGATGTTGGAGCGAAAAAAGAAATTTACTCTATTATGAATAAGCTTACAGAGCAAGGCGATGCCGTTATTATGGTATCATCTGAGCTTCCGGAAGTTTTAGGGATGAGTGATCGAGTTCTTGTTATTCATGAAGGAAAAGTCGGCGGAATTTTAGAGAAAGATGAGGCATCACAAGAGTCTATTATGGCACTAGCTACAGGGGGAGAGTAAGGATGGCTAAGAAGGGGAATGTATTACAACAACTCGGTTCTTTAATCGGTTTAGTATTAATTATCGTCGTAATTACAGCTTTAAATCCAGCGTTCATTGAAATTCCAAATTTATTTAATATACTGCGTCAAGTATCGATTAATGCGCTTATTGCATTCGGAATGACCTTCGTAATTTTAACAGGGGGTATTGACTTATCGGTAGGTTCTATTTTAGCATTATCAAGTGCACTTGTTGCTGGAATGATGGCAAGTGGCATGGATCCGTTCCTTGCAATGGCAGTTGGATTATTAGCAGGTCTTGTAATGGGAATTGTAAACGGTATCATCATTGCGAAAGGAAAAGTAGCTCCATTTATTGCAACTTTGGCAACAATGACTATTTTTCGTGGGTTGACGCTTGTTTATATGGACGGACGTCCGATCACTGGTCTTGGTGATCATTTAATGTTCCAAATGTTTGGCCGCGGTTATTTTCTTGGTATTCCGGTACCAGCTGTTACAATGATGATCGCTTTCGCAGTACTGTACTTCATTTTGAAGAAAACGACATTTGGTCGCCGTACATTTGCAATTGGTGGAAATGAAGAAGCAGCAGCACTATCAGGTATTAATGTTACGAGAATTAAAGTAATGATTTACGGTCTTTCCGGAATTTTGGCAGCGCTTGCAGGTATTGTCTTAACATCACGATTAGATTCTGCACAGCCGACTGCAGGTACTTCTTATGAATTAGATGCAATTGCAGCAGTTGTATTAGGTGGAACAAGTCTTTCTGGGGGAAGAGGATGGATTGTTGGTACATTCATCGGTGTACTTATTATCGGTGTACTAAATAACGGTTTAAATTTATTGGGTGTATCTTCTTTCTTCCAACAAGTTGTAAAAGGACTTGTAATCTTACTAGCTGTATTAATTGATCGCAGAAAAGAAGCGTAATGGAGGGACAGTTCATGAAGAAATGGTTACTTATACTCGTTGCATGTATTATGGTCATTACTGCTGGTTGTTCAATGGAACCGCCAGAATGGGCAAAGGATTCTAGCGATAAAGGTCGAAATAAAACTATTAAAGTTGGATTCTCTGTTTCAACTTTAAATAATCCCTTTTTTGTAACTTTGAAAAAGGGTGCAGAAAAGAAAGCGAAAGATAGTGGCATCGAATTAATTGCTGTTGATGCACAAAATGATGCGGCAAAGCAAACGAACGATGTTGAAGATTTAATTCAAAAGGGTGTCGATGTAGTTGTTATTAATCCGACCGATTCAGATGCTGTTGCTTCAGCAGTAAGTGCGGCAAATGCAGCAAATGTTCCTGTTATTACAGTAGACCGCGTTGCGAATTCAGGTAAGGTTGTTTCTCACATTGCTTCTAACAATATCGAAGGTGGTCAAATGGCTAGTGATTACATTCGGGAATTAGTTGGCGAAGGAGCAAACGTTGCTGAGTTAGAAGGAATCCCTGGATCTTCCGCTGCTCGTGAACGTGGGAAAGGATTCCATAACGTAGCCGATAAGTCTTTAAAAGTAGTTGCAAAACAAGCGGCTGATTTTGATAGAGCGAAAGGATTATCTGTTATGGAAAACATTTTGCAAGCAAATAGCGATATTAAAGCCGTGTTTGCTCATAACGATGAGATGGCATTAGGTGCACTTGAAGCATTGAAGTCTGCTGGAAAAACAGATGTAGTAGTTGTTGGATTTGATGCAACAGAAGATGCTGTGAAAGCGGTTAACGATGGGCGTATGGCTGCAACAGTCGCTCAAAAACCAGAATTAATCGGAGAGAAGGCGATGCAAACAGCAAAAGAGATAACACAAGGTAAAAAAGTGGACAAATCTATTCCGATTGAATTAGAGCTTATTAAGAAAAAAAAATAAATATAAAATGAAAATTAGGAAGGAAGAATAACAAATGAAATTCTTTATTGATACAGCAAACATTAACGAAATTAAAGAGGCAAATGCATTAGGCGTATTAGCTGGAGTAACGACAAATCCATCACTTGTAGCAAAAGAAGGCGTAGATTTCCACGAACGCATTCGTGAAATTTGCAACGTTGTAGAAGGACCTGTAAGTGCAGAAGTAATTAGCTTAGAAGCTGATAAGATGATTGAAGAAGGAAAAGAACTAGCGAAGATTGCTCCAAACGTTGTTGTAAAAGTTCCAATGACAACAGAAGGTTTAAAAGCAGTAAAAGCGTTCTCTGATTTAGGAATTCGTACAAACGTTACATTAGTATTCTCAGCAGTTCAAGCATTACTTGCAGCTCGTGCTGGTGCAACATACGTTTCACCATTCTTAGGTCGCTTAGACGATATCGGTCATAACGGTATGGACTTAATTCGTCAAATCGCAGAAATCTTTGCAATTCATGGCATCGAAACAGAAATCATTGCAGCATCTGTACGTCACAGTGTTCACGTAACTGACGCAGCATTAAACGGTGCACATATTGCAACAATCCCAGCAAACGTAATTGCTTCATTAGTGAAGCACCCATTAACAGATCAAGGAATTGAGAAATTTTTAGCTGATTGGGAAAAAACACAAGAGAAATAATAGAAAAGCAAGAATCCTAGTTTAATTGACTAGGATTCTTTTTTATTTAAAAGAATTTTCATGCAATTTTGCATATTGTCTTTTAAATTTGTTATATAAGATATTTAATATATATCACATAACTCTTTATTTTTCATATTTCGACATAAAGTGAAACTTTAATCAGTGGGGGCTTTGTTCATCCCCACACTGATTATTAATTGAACCAAGGGATAAAAAGATAGAGGGTCTGACCAGAAAACTGGAGGGCATGATTCTATAACAAAAAGCTTAATGTTTATAGAATTATGTCTTTTTATATAGGGAGGGTAGTAAACAGAGATTTCGACAAAAATGCACCAATTTATCTGAATTTTAAGTTTTATAAAAGGGGAGAAATGGAATGAGAAGAAAAGCACCATTTAAAGTGTTGTCATCATTAGCAATTGCGGCAATTATCGGATGTACATCTGTAATGAGTGCTCCGTTAGCATATGCAGAAACGGCAGCAAAAGAGAAAGATAATGTATCTACAACACCAATTGATTACAATTTAATTCAAGAAGATCGTTTAGCGGAAGCACTGAAAGAAAGAGGAACAATTAATCCAGCATCTTCTAAAGAAGAGACGAAAAAAGCTGTTGAGCAATATATTGAAAAGAAACAAGGAGATCAGGCGAATAAAGAAATTCTTCCAGATGCTCACTCACAAGAAACGTCTGATTTCACAAAAAAAGTAAAAGAGAAAAAGATGGAAGAAAAGGAAAATGTAAAAAAGGCTGAAAAAAATGTTAGCCTTGAGCAAAAGCCAGAACCAAATAAAAAGCAATTGAATGAGCAAGTTCCAACTTCAAAAGCAAAGCAAGCTCCATATAATGGATCTGTTCGATCGGATAAAGTATTAGTGCTACTCGTTGAATTTAGTGATTATAAACATAATAATATTGATCAAACACCAGGTTATATGTATTCGAAAGACTTTAGTAGAGAACATTATCAAAAGATGTTGTTCGGTAATGAGCCTTATACTTTATTTGATGGTTCAAAAGTAAAAACGTTTAAACAATACTATGAAGAGCAGTCTGGTGGTAGTTATACGACAGATGGATATGTAACGGAGTGGCTAACTGTTCCAGGAAAAGCATCTGATTATGGAGCTGATGGTAGCAGTGGTCACGATAATAAAGGTCCGAAAGGTGCACGTGATTTAGTGAAAGAAGCTTTGCATGCAGCTGCTGAGAAAGGACTAGATTTATCCCAGTTTGATCAATTTGATAGATATGATACAAACGGGGACGGGAATCAAAATGAACCTGACGGTGTAATTGATCATTTAATGGTAATCCATGCTGGTGTTGGTCAAGAAGCTGGTGGCGGTAAATTAGGTGATGATGCGATCTGGTCACATCGTTCAAAATTAGCAGTAGATCCAGTAGCGATTGAAGGTACGAAATCAAAGGTAGATTACTTTGGTGGTAAAGTCGCAGCACATGATTACACAATTGAACCGGAAGATGGAGCTGTAGGTGTGTTTGCACATGAATTTGGACATGATCTTGGATTACCAGATGAATATGACACGAAATATACTGGAAATGGTTCACCAGTCGAAGCTTGGTCATTAATGAGTGGAGGTAGTTGGACAGGGAAAATCGCAGGAACAGAGCCGACTAGTTTTTCACCACAAAATAAAGACTTTTTACAAAAGAATATGGGTGGCAACTGGGCAAAAATATTAGAAGTAGATTACGATAAAATTAAGAGTGGTGTGGGAGTTCCTACCTATATTGATCAAAGTGTTACGAAATCAAACCGTCCAGGCGTTGTACGTGTTAACTTACCAGGTAAAAGTGTTGAAACGATTAAACCGGAGTTTGGAAAGCATGCATATTATAGTACAAGAGGCGATGATATGCATACAACGTTAGAGACACCATTCTTTAATTTAACAAAGGGAACAAATGCAAAATTCGATTATAAAGCAAATTATGAGTTAGAAGCAGAGTGCGATTTCGTCGAAGTACATGCAGTAACAGAAGATGGAATGAAGACGTTAATTGATAGACTTGGAGAAAAAGTAGTCCAAGGAGATAAAGATACAACAGATGGGAAATGGATTGATAAATCATATGATTTAAGTCAATTTAAAGGCAAAAAAGTGAAACTACAATTCGACTATATTACAGATCCGGCTGTAACATATAAAGGTTTTGCGATGGATAATGTAAATGTAACTGTTGATGGACAAGTTGTATTTTCTGATGATGCAGAAGGACAGTCTAAAATGAATTTAAATGGTTTTGTTGTTTCTGATGGGACAGAGAAGAAAGCTCATTACTACTACTTAGAATGGAGAAACTATGCGGGATCAGATAATGGATTAAAAGCAGGAAAAGGTCCAGTGTACAATACAGGTCTTGTCGTTTGGTATGCAGATGATAGCTTTAAAGATAACTGGGTTGGGATGCATCCAGGTGAAGGATTCCTTGGTGTTGTTGACTCTCATCCAGAAGCGCTAGTTGGTAATTTAAACGGGAAACCAGCATACGGTAATACAGGCATGCAAATTGCAGATGCTGCATTTTCATTTGATAAAACACCAGCATGGAGTGTAAATTCATTAACACGTGGTCAGTTTAACTATTCTGGATTACAAGGTGTTACAACTTTTGATGATTCAAAAGTATATAGTAACAAGCAAATTGCAGACGCAGGAAGAAAAGTTCCAAACCTTGGACTTAAATTCCAAGTTGTTGGACAGGCAGAAGATAAATCGGCAGGCGCTGTTTGGATTAAACGCTAATAACATAAAAGCACATTCTTCATATGAAGAGTGTGCTTTTTAATTTGTACAGTAAGTTATTATTTTAGCTTATGTAATACAAGTCTCTGTTCATATGTAGTGTATCAAATTATGTGGGGAAAGGAAATATTTCCGAGGAAATTGTCGAAGTATCGTCGGTATTTATACACCTTTTTTGTAAAAGAAGAAATGTAGTATTGCCTTTACAGTTTAATTTATTTACATTGTTACTTGGTTACACACAAAAGTAATATATTCGGCAGTAAAAGAGCGCTATTGGATAGTGCTCTTTTTGTAGATAGAAAGGAGTTGAGTTAAATGAAAGAAATAATTGAATGTCCACAGTGTGAAGGAGAGATTACTGCGCAACATATTATTGATCTCCCGCATCCTTTTTCATTCAGATGTCCACACTGCAAGGTGAAGTTAAAAGAAATGAGAATCACACCGTGCTTAATATTAGCAGCAATTTGTATCATTCCACTGTTTATTATAATTGGAGAGAGTATTAAGGAATTACTAGTAAAATATTTTTCTATTATAGATGATGTACCAACTGTACTTATTTTCTTCTTATTTTGTTATCCATTGTATTATTTCTATGAAAAATATAATGCTATATTGTTTATTAAATACGGCTTATTGAAAGTTAAAAGTTGAATTGAATAGGAGATTATCATAATGCTTTGGAAAATATATTTAGTTATTGTAGCAATGTTAGCTATTATTTCGTTAGTAAGGGGCATGTTTCAAACACCAATTCAAAAGTTTGACTTTGTAGTTTCTATTATTACGTGGATAGGGCTCTTTGGTTTTGTATTTGATATACAAATATTAACCTCAATTGTTTGGAAATGTATTTTCTTGTTTAGCATCATTTGGACTTTAACTGCAGTTTTTGTTTTTCGTTTATATGAGGAGCGAGATGAGCCGTTACCTTTTATATTTAAAGTAATTGGAATTATTCCAACGCTTCCATTATATTACGGATTATATCAATATGCATTTTAAAAAAGACAACGATGGATTATCCCATCATTGTCTTTTTTACTTTGCTTCTTACATAAATCATCCCAGCAAATGTTAATAAAAATGCTGTCCCGATAATGAAGCTGATGCTAGGTGATGCTCCGATTGCGCCGACTGTAAAGGAGCCAGCAACAACTCCTAATGAGAAGAAGGCATAAAATAATCCGAATGCCTTTCCGCGATTATCGTCTGTAGTATTTTCAACGAGTAAAGCGTTAATAGAGGGGAAGAGGATTGCGAATCCAATTCCATAAATCATCATTACGATAAAGAGCATACCTTTTGTAGCAAATAATCCGAGTAAAGATAATGCGAATGCCATAACTGCAATTCCGATTAGCATTAGTTTCGAACGATTAAATCGATCGTAAATACGATTTGTTGGAAGCAAGAAGAAGAGGATAGCAGTTATACCAAATACACTTAACATCATGCCTGTTGTGGATGCTTTAAGCGCTAATGCCTCAACTTTTACTGGTAACATATAAGTGACAATTCCTTGTGAAAACATTAATGTGAAAGCACCAATATATGCTTGTAATAACGGTTCTGATTTTAAAAGTTCAACCATATCTTCTTTGTTCATCATTTGCGTTCTTGATGTATCTTTTCTTGATACGTTATTTGGTAAGAAGAATAGAGATACGATCGTACCAAGAGCCATTAAAATAGAAATAGTAATGAAGACCCATTCTACGCCAGCTGTTGCTTTCATAATACCGCTGAAAGCCGGTCCTACGATTGCGGCTGTTCCAACAGCAGCACCAGATAGAGCCATTGCTTTTCCTTGTCTTTTTGCATTTGTTTGTTTTGATAAAAATGTAAAGGCAGCAGGAATTAAAAAGCCATCACTAAATCCATGCATAAAGCGAACAACTAATAGTTGTTCACCACTTTGAACAACGGTGTATAACAAGACTATGAAACTCGTAATTCCCATGCTTATATAAAGGATTTTTTTTGCACCAAATTTATCGACAGCTGCTCCAGCAATAATATTACCGATCATATTAGCGAATGAGTACATACCGACAACTAGCCCGATAATAAGAGGGGTTCCTCCAAGGCTTTGAGCGAAAGTACTCATAATAGGTAATTGTGAAAATGTATCTAAAAATGCCACGATAACGATAAAGTAAATAAAATATTTCAAGCGATATTCACCTCTCCTATGCTATTATGGCACAATGCTAATTTCACCTGCAATGAAATTGAATTAACAGATGTGGAAAAAAGTACAAAGTGACAAAATATTGAACGTTATTTGTAAAAAATTAGTAGAGATGCGATTGTTTTTTTGAAATATATGGATAGAAGTATTATAATAGAATTGTAAACTTCACCAGGTTAAGTATATACATAGAGAGGGATGTATAAAATGAAAGCACTACTTTGGCATAATCAACGTGATGTACGAGTAGAAGAAGTACCAGAACCAACAGTAAAACCAGGAACAGTGAAAATCAAAGTTAAATGGTGTGGTATTTGTGGGACAGACTTGCATGAATATTTAGCAGGGCCTATTTTTATTCCAACAGAAGAACATCCATTAACACATGTGAAAGCACCTGTTATTTTAGGTCATGAGTTTAGTGGTGAGATAATAGAGATTGGTGAAGGAGTTACATCTCATAAAGTGGGAGACCGCGTTGTTGTAGAACCAATTTATTCTTGTGGTAAATGTGAAGCTTGTAAACATGGACATTACAATGTTTGTGAACAACTTGTTTTCCACGGTCTTGGCGGAGAAGGCGGCGGTTTCTCTGAATATACAGTAGTACCAGAAGATATGGTTCATCACATTCCAGATGAAATGACGTATGAACAAGGTGCGCTTGTAGAACCAGCAGCAGTAGCAGTTCATGCAGTACGTCAAAGTAAATTAAAAGAAGGGGAAGCTGTAGCAGTATTTGGTTGCGGTCCAATTGGACTTCTTGTTATCCAAGCAGCTAAAGCAGCAGGAGCAACTCCTGTTATTGCAGTTGAACTTTCTAAAGAACGTCAAGAGTTAGCGAAATTAGCAGGTGCGGATTATGTATTAAATCCAGCAACTCAAGATGTGTTAGCTGAAATTCGTAACTTAACAAATGGTTTAGGTGTAAATGTTAGCTTTGAAGTAACAGGTGTTGAAGTTGTACTACGACAAGCGATTGAAAGTACAAGCTTCGAAGGACAAACTGTAATTGTTAGTGTATGGGAAAAAGACGCAACTATTACTCCAAATAACTTAGTATTAAAAGAAAAAGAAGTTATTGGTATTTTAGGATACCGTCACATCTTCCCAGCTGTTATTAAATTAATTAGCTCTGGTCAAATTCAAGCAGAGAAATTAATTACGAAAAAAATTACAGTCGATCAAGTTGTTGAAGAAGGATTTGAAGCACTTGTAAAAGATAAAACACAAGTGAAAATTCTTGTTTCACCTAAATAAGATAGAATCGAATAGGGTAGCCCTTTTCTAGAAATAGAAGAGGGCTACTTTTTTTCTATACTGAAAGGTGATAGACTTTCCTTTGACTAAATGTATTTTTGTTTGGAAGGGAGAATCTAATGCTTTCATTTTTGTTAACTTTAAAGCGAATGTTAAGAGCCTGTTTACGAGCGTGGAAAGATAAAGAATTTCAAGTATTATTCGTATTAACAATTTTGACTTTAATATCGGGTACGATTTTTTATAGTACAGTTGAAGAATTACGTCCTATTGACGCTTTATATTTTAGTGTGGTCACGTTGACGACTGTCGGTGATGGGAATTTTAGTCCGCAAACTGATTTCGGAAAGATATTTACAATCTTATACATATTTATTGGGATTGGATTAGTGTTTGGATTTATTCATAAGTTAGCAGTTAATGTACAATTGCCAAGTATATTATCGAATAGAAAAAAAGAGTAAAGCATTCAGATGCTTTACTCTTTTTTTACATTAGTTTAGACAAGCCTTAATAATAGTTTATTAAAATGAAAGTGTATTCATTCATTATATTCACTGTGTATAAAGTTATAATGATATGAACATTTGCATATTTTAATTTATTGATAGAAATTTCGTGAAAGGTGGGATATTCTAGTCATAGGTTAACCGGACGACATCATAGGATCCTAACAAAATGTTTACAATAATTCAATTATAAAATGGAGGATTTTATATGAAAAAGAAAGTACTTGCTTTAGCGGCAGCTATTACATTAGTTGCTCCATTACAAAGTGTTGCATTTGCTCATGAAAATGATGGGGGACAGAGATTTGGAGTTATTCCGCGCTGGTCTGCTGAAGATAAACATAAAGAAGGCGTGAATTCTCATTTATGGATTGTAAACCGTGCAATTGATATTATGTCTCGTAATACAACACTTGTAAAACAAGATCGAGTTGCACTATTAAATGAATGGCGTACGGAGTTAGAGAATGGTATTTATGCTGCTGACTATGAAAATCCTTATTATGATAATAGCACATTTGCTTCACATTTCTATGACCCTGACAATGGGAAAACTTATATTCCGTATGCAAAGCAGGCAAAGGAAACTGGAGCTAAGTATTTTAAATTAGCTGGTGAGTCTTACAAAAATAAAGATATGAAACAAGCATTCTTCTATTTAGGATTATCTCTTCATTATCTAGGGGATGTAAACCAACCGATGCATGCAGCAAACTTTACGAACCTTTCGTATCCACAAGGGTTCCATTCTAAATATGAAAACTTTGTAGATACGATAAAAGATAACTATAAAGTAACGGATGGAAATGGATATTGGAACTGGAAAGGTACGAATCCAGAAGATTGGATTCATGGAGCGGCAGTAGTTGCGAAACAAGATTACGCTGGCATTGTAAATGATAATACGAAAGATTGGTTCGTGAGAGCTGCTGTATCACAAGAATATGCAGATAAATGGCGCGCTGAAGTTACACCAATGACAGGTAAGCGTTTAATGGATGCACAACGTGTTACTGCTGGATATATTCAGCTTTGGTTTGATACGTACGGAAATCGTTAAGTATTTAAAAAAGGTCAAATCTCAGAATAGAGTATTTGGCCTTTTTATCACTATACAATACATGGAGGTATGAAACGTGAAAGGTAAATTGCTAAAAGGTGTACTTAGCTTAGGTGTTGGTCTAGGAGCTTTATATAGCGGAACGTCAGCTCAAGCAGAAGCGTCTACAAATCAAAACGATACATTAAAAGTGATGACGCATAATGTATATATGCTATCAACAAACTTATATCCGAACTGGGGACAAACTGAGCGTGCTGATTTAATCGGGGCGGCAGATTATATAAAGAATCAAGACGTAGTTATATTAAATGAAGTGTTTGATAATAGCGCATCAGATCGTTTATTAGGGAATTTGAAGAAAGAATATCCAAATCAAACAGCAGTATTAGGTCGTAGTAGTGGAAGTGAATGGGATAAAACGTTAGGAAACTATTCATCTTCAACTCCTGAAGATGGTGGCGTTGCGATTGTGAGCAAATGGCCAATCGCTGAAAAGATTCAATATGTATTTGCAAAAGGATGCGGGCCAGATAATTTATCGAATAAAGGATTTGTATACACGAAAATTAAGAAAAATGATCGCTTTGTTCATGTAATTGGTACGCATTTGCAAGCGGAAGATAGTATGTGCGGAAAAACTTCACCTGCATCTGTACGTACAGACCAATTAAAAGAAATTCAAGACTTTATTAAAAATAAAAATATACCAAATAATGAGTATGTGTTAATTGGTGGTGATATGAACGTAAATAAAATAAATGCAGAGAACAAGAATGACTCAGAGTATGCATCTATGTTTAAAACATTGAACGCTTCTGTACCATCTTATACTGGACATACAGCGACTTGGGACGCAACGACAAACAGTATTGCAAAATATAATTTCCCTGATAGTCCTGCTGAGTATTTAGATTATATTATTGCAAGTAAAGACCATGCGAACCCATCGTATATAGAGAATAAGGTGTTACAGCCAAAATCTCCACAATGGACTGTTACATCATGGTTCCAAAAATATACGTATAATGATTACTCTGATCATTATCCAGTAGAGGCGACTATTTCTATGAAGTAGTTTCAAAAAGTTTCTTCGTAAAGAAGAAACTTTTTTTATTTGCAAACAGGAAAATCACACTTTCTTTCCAATATGTATAAGACATATTGAGAAGAGGAGAGAAAAATGTGGATCGAGGAATTTTTAAAGAAGTTCCATTACCGTGTGCATTTTTGGATGAAGTGGCTTTAGATAGAAATATTCAATCGATTATAGAGTTAAGTGGAAATAAAAAGATTCGTATAGCGAGTAAATCGTTACGCTCTGTTCCGATTATGCAAAAGATACTAGCTGCAAATAATCGATTTCAAGGTATTATGTGCTTTTCACCTAGAGAGATTTTATTTTTAATAGAACAAGGATTTAATGATTTATTGCTTGGATATCCTGCTTACGATGAAAGAGCTCTGTATGAAATTAGTTTGTTAACAAAGAAAGGTTTCATTATAACTTGTATGGTGGATTGTGAAGAGCATATTGTGTATTTAGAAAACATTGCTGAGCAATCTAAAGGATGTTTTCGTGTTTGTTTGGATATTGATATGAGTAGTCGCTTCTTTCAATTTCATTTTGGTGTACAAAGGTCCCCAGTAAAAAATGTGCAGGATGCGTTGAAAGTAGTAGAAAAGGTGAGAAGGTCATCATATTTAATGTTAGATGGTGTAATGGGATATGAAGCTCAAATTGCCGGGGTGGGCGATTATATACCGAATCAATGGTTGAAAAGTAAAGTGATTTCGTATTTAAAGCAGAAATCAGTGCTAGAAGTTAAAGAAAGAAGAGAACATATTGTAAAAGCAATACAAAACATTGGTATTGAGCTAAGGTTTGTAAATGGAGGCGGAACAGGAAGCATAAAAACAACCGAGAAAGATAATTCAGTTTCAGAGATTACAATAGGTTCTGCTTTTTATTCTCCGAAGCTGTTTGATTATTATAAAGAGGTGAAATTTCATCCAGCGGTCGGATTTGCCTTACCAGTTGTGCGTAAACCAGTCCCGTTTATTTACACTTGCCTAGGTGGTGGATATATTGCTTCAGGAGCAGTTGGAAAAGATAAAGAGCCTGAAGTTTGGAGACCGAAGGGTGCAAAATTATTAGATTTAGAAGGTGCTGGCGAGGTACAAACGCCAATTTTTTATAACGGTAAGGAACGAGTGGATATAGGAGAGACCATTTTGTTTCGTCATAGTAAGGCTGGTGAATTATGTGAACGCTTTCCTTTTTTGTATCGTGTTAAAAAAGGAGAGATTGTCGGGGAGTATTCAACATATCGGGGGGATGGCCAATGCTTTCTATAAAGGGACAAAAGTGGAGAAATTGGACAGGGAATGTAGAAGGAACGCCGCATTATACGATGTATCCAGAAAGTATACAAGATGTAGTAGAAGTTGTGGGGCTTGCGCGAAAAAAGGGAAAGAAAATTCGTGTTGTCGGTTCAGGACACTCGTTTACCCCCCTTGTGCAAACGGAAGAAGTTTTAGTTTCTTTAGATGAATTGAAGGGTATTGTGAATATTGATGCAGAGAAGATGGTTGCTGAAGTATGGGCAGGAACAAAGTTATATGATTTAGGGAAGTTACTTGAGGAAAAAGGTTATGCGCAAGAAAATTTAGGGGATATTGATTCGCAATCTATTGCAGGAGCGATTAGTACGGGGACTCATGGAACGGGTATTACCTTTGGGAGTTTATCAACACAAGTTATAGAGATTACGGCAGTTCTATCTAATGGTGAGAGTATAGTTTGTTCGGAAGCTGAGAACGTAGAATATTGGAGAGCGTTTCAGTTGTCACTTGGAATGTTAGGTATCATTGTAAAGGTAAAATTGAAGGTTATTCCAGCGTATTCACTCGTTTATGAAAGTGAAAAACAGTCATTATCCACTGTAATGAACAAACTAGAAGAATATAAGAAGCATCGTCATTTTGAATTTTTCGTTTTTCCTTATTCTGATGAAGTACAAGTGAAACTTACGAACGAAACAACGAATAAAGGCAGTGATTTGAAATGGCATAAACTAAAGGTGGAGTTACTTGAAAATAGGATGTTCTCTTTACTATCTAAAGGATGTAAATGGTTTCCTTCTATAAGTAAAGGAGTGAGTCGATTATCAGCTAAAGCTGTACCAAACACAAAAATAATTGGCCCGAGCTATGAAGTATTTGCTACATCACGTACGGTGCCATTTTATGAAATGGAGTATAGCATTCCTTCAAAGTATATGAGGACGGTTGTAGAAGAAATCTCAAATCTTATTGAAAAGAAAAAGTATAAGGTGCACTTCCCAATCGAATGCCGCTATGTAAAAGGGGATGATATATGGCTTAGTCCGGCCTATGGAAGAGATTCAGCATATATCGCTGTTCATATGTATAAAGGTATGAAATATGCTGCTTACTTTGGCGAAGTGGAAAAGATTTTTCTGAAGTATGAAGGGCGTCCACATTGGGGGAAAATGCATACATTATCGTATGAGCAATTACAATATATATATCCAGAGTTTCATTCGTTTTTACAGGTGAGGAAATCTCTAGATGAACTTGGAATGTTTTTTAATCCTTATGCGGAGAAGTTATTTATCCCGCTATTTGTCAGGCAGTAAGACCCCTACGTCAAAATTCAGTGGAAGCAAAGAAGTTAGGTGAGGGCTAATTAAAGTTTCACATTATGTATATGAAAAAGCTGACAAATAATTATTTGTCAGCTTTTTTTTAGTGTAATTGCATTTCTTGTATGACTAATATGTTCATAAAATAGTAGTTTATCACGGCTAAATACATGTAGTAAAACATGAATAATAAATAGGCCGTTAATGATGAATAGGAATAATAATGTAACGAGTAATACTAAAGGCTCTGTGTGATTTAAAATAGAGCTACTAGAAAGAATATAATTGATTCCACCTAACGCAAAATAAAATATACCGTAGCGAATAAATAGTTCTTTTAATGTAATACGATTTGATTTTCCTTTCACGTGAATGCGAAGCAATGCTTTCCCAATTGTTTTTCCGTTAGTAAAGTATGGAATAATAATAAAGTAAATAAGGATTGAACACGTAATGAAAATGAGTTCATACATATTGGTGTAAGATTGCATATTAGAAACGAAGAAAGAATTTCCTTTGTTTTTAACGACAGGTACAACGATAGATAAGAAAATCCAATCAATTTGCATCGCGATAAGGCGACGAATGAATCCGACTGGTTTCGTTTCCAAATCAATATGACTATCTAACTCGTTTGTCTTCGGAAGGAAGTACGTAAATATTGGTGCAATGATAAAACCAATTACGCCACCTAATGTATTTAAAAACAAATCATCGATATCAAATAATCGGTATGCACAATTGTATATACCGTATAATCCAGTCACTTGTGTTAGCTCGAAAAATAGTGAAAGGAAAAAGGAAATGCAAATTGTTTGTAAGAAACTACGTCGGAAATAATAACGTAAGTAAATACCGAATGGAACAGTTAATAGAACGTTAAAGGCAACTTGTAAAAACGCAGACTCTTTTAATAAGTAGAAATAAGTAGCTGGTTTCGTTAAAACTGCCGATGTATGACTACTAATCTCTTGTATGAAATAAAATGGTGCGAGTTGCATGTGTTGTGTATTAGCCGGTTGTAGGCTACAAGTATCAAACGTTTGTGGCAACGGCAAAATAACAAGAAAATAGGCATTTAATAAGTAAAGTAATAATGAGTATAAAATAAATGAGCGCCATTTATTTAAATAACCGTATTTTCGATAATTAAATATTAAAAAAGGGATTAAAAGAAACATTGCTAAAAAAGGAAATAAAATAAATGCTGTTTTCACTGGAAATAAATATGCAGTCAAAGTAAAACTCCTTTCAATAAAAATTCGTTTATCATTATAGCGCTAAAAATATTTAAATACAAAGTTAAAACCTTTCGAAATAGAAAAAATTACTAATTTGATAGGGATTAAGTTATAATAAGTTTAATATAAGGATATTGTGATTATATAAGTTGAGAGAGGGTACAAGAGATGCGATATGAACTTTTTTCTGTAAGTGGGGATCATATTACGACTTTTGAAAGTGCATGGCGTTTTCAGGAGGGAGAACAGATTTTTGTTCATGATGATCAAACAAAACGAAACTTTATTATTATTCGGCTGACGCATGATGTATTTCAACAAAATAAACATGTTATTCGTTTGTATTGTCAAGAGAAGAAAGTGTATGCATAAGAGAAGCCCTCTTACAGTATGAAAAGTAAGAGGGTCCTTATCTCGTTATTTGTGAACAGCCCAATTGATGAGGGCTGATTAATTTAACTTTATCATTTTGGCCCTCGTAAGGAATAAAAAGAGAAGGATTAATGCACATAGGTAGCATTTGATTTGGAAGAAAGGATATAGCCTTGTATTTTGTGCTTCAAAGTTTCATTGCCTTCTTTTTGAGAAAGCCATGTATGGTAATCTTGTTGTGTTTTCCATAACATACGAATCATATACTCTGCCTTATCATTTGTACGATGAACAGGTGAAAACTCTATGTTAATACAACCGTTCGTTCCGGGGAAAGGATAATATTGTTTAAGCCCATAAAGTAGCTCATTTTCATATTCGTACTTAATGTGAATGAGTTTAGTAACTATAAACATATAAACACCTCTTTTACGATAATAGTAGGAAAGATAGAATTACTGTAATAGTGAACTCGATAAATATTATACTATTCTGAAAATTATAAGTAAATAATAGGTTTTAACTGAATAAAGGTATAAAAAAGCGAGTCATTCTATTACACTAGATGACTCGCTTTTAATTTGTAAGTTTTACTTTATAAGAAAATAAGAGTAAGTACACCTACGATAATACAATAGAAAGAGAAATATTTTAAATTCCCTTTTGCCATAATGTTCATAAACCATTTTAGTGAAATATACGTCATGATAAATGTTGCGATGAATGCAACGACATATGGTACGAATAATGTGTCTAGATTTGGGTCATTTGCAATGTCTGTAATGCTTAACAATAAGCCACCTAAGCTAACAGGAATGTATAGTAAGAATGAGAAGCGAAGAGCTGTTTCTTGCTTCATACCAAGTAACATTGCTGCTACGATTGTGGCACCAGATCGGCTTATTCCGGGAATCAGTGCACAAGCTTGTGCTAATCCGACGATGATTGCATCTTTCATAGAAAGGTCGCCATCATTTTTACGACCGCGTAAATTTCTAATAATCCAAAGGCCGACAGCAGTAATAAGAAGGGAAACCCCAACCATCTTCACACCTTTTAAGTACTGATCGATGTAATCTTTAAATAAAACACCAATAACACCTGCTGGAATGGTTGCAATAACAAGATAAATAATAAAGAAGAAATCTGATTTTGCGTCTTCTGCTCTTGTAAATATATAAGAGAGACCATTCTTCGTTAGACGAATTAAATCATTTCTATAAATAAGTAATACAGCTAATAATGAAGCTGAATTAACAAGTAGTTCGAAGCTAAACCCTTCTATTTTTAGTCCTAGCAAATGTTGTGCTAAAACGAGATGACCACTTGAAGAAATCGGAATTGGTTCTGTTAATCCTTGGAACAGACCGAGAATTAAATATTTTAAAACGTAGTAAAATTGTTCCATAATAACCTCCTTGTTTATTAGTTGAAAGAAACAACTTTTCCATTATAACAAAGATATGGATGAATATTGAAAAGAAATAAATATTCTAAATAAAATAAAAATCCCTTATAGCAGTATAAGGGATTCTTAATTTTAATTAAGAAGTCACTGTTCCTTGAAGACTTTTAGATAATTGAACATCGACTTTTTCAGCATCATGAATATGATTCATAATAGTAGTATTTAATTTTTGGAACATTTGTTGTGTGTTAGCGAATTCTCGTAATATGTCATCATTACAAGACTTTTGGTTTTCGATAGCCTTAATAACATTTGTAGCACCATTTTGTAACGTTTGAATCATAACTAAAATATTTTCAATTCTAGCATTTGTATCGGCGCTCATTTCTACACCTTCATCGACTAAATGTAGATTATCTTTTGTGTTATCATATGCTTTTTCAATTTCTTCTTGTATTTTTTTCGTTAAGTTGCCGATGTTTTTTGTACTTTCTGCTGTACTTTCCGCTAGTTTTCTTACTTCATTGGCAACGACGGCGAATCCTTTACCGTGCTCTCCAGCACGCGCGGCTTCAATACTCGCATTTAAAGCAAGTAAATTTGTTTGTGCTGCAATGTTTTGAATGACTTCTACAATTTGCTCGATTTCCTTTGAGCGTTCGCTTAGATGATTCATACTATTAGACGTGCGTTGAGATTGTTCACCTAATTTATTAATTACAATAAGTAAGCGGTGAACGGATTCTTTTCCTTCATTAGAGCAGTCAATAATTTCTGCAATAGACTGAATTAAGCTTTGTTCCTTTTGTAACATTTCATTATTTAACTCATTGGAATGTGTCGTACGTGTTGAAACATTTTCGAAACATGAACTTAATTGTTGAACTAAATTTTGAAGTGTATTATGTTGGTTATTTACAAGTTGATGCTCTTGGATAACGCTTTGTACACGATCGTGGATAGTAGAAATAGTCTCTTGCTTTTCGATATCTTTTTGTTTTAATTCTGCTTCTAATTCTTGTATACGCTCTTCTAATTGAGCAATTGTATGTTGGAGTGATTTTTTTTGAGTAAACATGTATTTATTTCAACCGCCTTCGAAAGTTATATTTTCTCTATATTTGGATTTTAGCATCTTTTGTGTTTTTTAAATATAGGAATTGTTAAATATTTAAGAATCTATTACATTTTATTCATAATTCTCTTTTTTTCGTCACGAAAAATAAACTGTATTTAATCGTTTTGTAAACAAACTGTAAAATAAATCATGTATAACTGTATAAGAAGGGAGTCGGATTATGAACTATTTTAAGCGAATCAGCTGTCTAGTATTAGCAGGAATTATCGGTCTTTCTAGTACAGTCGCTGTTAAAGCAGAGTCAAACGACGAGAAACTTAACAACATGCAACAGCAATTGCAACAAAACGATGCAGAAATGCAAAAGAAAGAGCAAGAGAAGCAAGCTGTTAGTAAAGAAATTAAAGGTATCGAAAACGAACTACATAATTTAAATAATACAATTGCAAAAAATAAAGAGGATCAAGCTGCTATTCAACGTAAAATCGATGAAACACATAAGCAGATTGAGCAAAAAAAGCAAGAAATTGTCGTTTTGGAGGATAAAGTCCTTGCTCGTAAAGATATTATGAGAAAACGTATGGTTTCTGTTCAAAACAGTTCAAATACAAGTTTAGTAGTAGAAGTTGTAGTAGAGTCAAAAAACTTTGCAGACTTCTTACAACGTATGAACGCAGTTTCTACTATTCTAGAAGCTGATAAAGAAATTTTACGTCTACAAGAACAAGATCTTCGTCAAATTGAAGAAGATAAGAAAACAATTGACGAAAAAGAAGCATCTTTAGTAGTAGACAAACAAAAATTAGCAAAAGCGCAAGCTGAACTGCAAGATAACTTGAAAAAGCGTCAAGATAACTTACAAACAGTTCAAGCTAAATATAATGAAGTTGCAAGTCAACTTAATTTAGCAGCGGAAGAAAAAGCTAAAATTGAATCAAATATGAAGACAGTACAAGAAACGATTGCTCGTGAGCAAGAAGCAGCAAGAATCGCAGCGGAAGAGCGTGCAAAAGCAGAAGCGGCTGCAAAAGCAGAGCAAGAAGCTTTAGCGAAAGCACAAGCAGAAATTGCTGAAAAGCAAAAGCAGGAAAAAGCTAGTAAACCAGCTGAACCAGTTGCTAATAATAATTCGAAGGTAGAACCTGCAAAACCTGAACCATCTTCTAAGCCAACTGCTGGTGGGAAAGAAATTTATGTAGAAGCTACAGCTTATACAGCTGATCCAGGGGAAAATGGTTATGCACCAGGTCAACAAGTATTTTCTGCATGGGGACCAGGTGGTAAAGGTTATAATCTAACTGCAAACCCAGGAATGAAATTAATTGCTGTAGATCCAAATGTTATTCCATTAGGTAAGACTGTAAATGTTGAAGGTTATGGAGTAGCAATTGCAGCCGATACTGGTGGGGCTATTAAAGGGCATAGAATTGATGTTTTAATGCCAGATAAAGGTTCATCAAGTAGCTGGGGCAGAAGAACAGTTAAAGTTACAATTTTAAACTAACAAGTAATCCAACTTTACAATACGTAGAGTTGGATTTTTTTATAATAATAATGTTAAGTTGAGTTTACATTTTGTTAAGAATAGCATACAATAATGGTGAGAGGTGGTAAATTTGACCATTTTAAACAGAGTAAAAGAATTAAGAGCTCGTTTTAACTTTACGCAAAGCGTATTAGCAGAAAAGGTTGGAGTAACGAGACAAACAATTGCAGCAATTGAAAAAGGGGATTACGTTCCTTCGTTGTTATTAGCACTTACGATTTGTGATGTGTTCCAGTTAAAGATGGAAGATGTGTTTGTTTTAAATAAGGAGGGAGAAGAGGATGAATAGAATTGTTTTTTCTTATATTATAAATGTACTCTATACTGCACTAGCATGTTGGACATTTGTTGAATTTTATAGTGTTATTACAGAGTTAGCAGATATGATTAAAAATGAGAAATTCCCGTTTGAAGTATGGTTTAATGGAGTACCATTCATTTTATTATTTATCGGAGCAATTATAGTTACAATTTTTTATCGAATTCAAAAGAAAAAATATAAGAATTTATCTTTTTTGATGTATCCATTATTATTTCCACTAGAAGATGAACGTGAAAAAGCGATTACGGATAAAGCTTGTAGAACAACATTTGTATCGTTATGGTTTGTCTTACCTTGTGCAGTTGGATTTTTAACTTTTTCACCTATTATTAATGAATATCTTCCTGGATACCCATTATATATTCTATTTTCTATTTTCTTTATTCAAATGACAGTATTTCACGTATCACTATACAGAAATAAATTAGCTTAAAAAGAAACCTTCTTGCACCGGCAAGAAGGTTTCTTTTCAGCTAATACTTGTACATATAGCGATATTATTTTATCATTTTATATAGAGTAAGATTTTGTAAGGGAAAGGAACTGTGTATGAATAAGCAAAGAATTTATAGTATAGTAGCAATTTTGCTATTTGTTGTAGGTGGCGTGTTAATTGGAAAGCCATTTTATGATGGATATCAGGCTGAAAAGAAACAGACTGAAAATGTGCAGGCTGTTCAAAAGATGGATTATGAAAAGCATGAGACGGAATTTGTAGATGCTTCCAAAATTAATCAACCAGACTTGGCGGAAGTAGCGAATGCATCATTAGATAAGAAACAAGTAATTGGTCGTATTTCGATTCCAAGTGTTTCAGTAGAACTGCCTGTTTTAAAAGCTTCTACTGAAAAAAACTTATTATCAGGTGCAGCGACAGTAAAAGAGAATCAAGTTATGGGAAAAGGAAATTACGCATTAGCAGGACATAATATGTCTAAAAAAGGTGTTTTATTTAGTGATATAGCTTCTTTGAAAAAAGGCGATAAAATTTATTTGTATGACAATGAAAATGAATATGAGTATGCGGTTACTGGTGTATCTGAAGTGACTCCTGATAAGTGGGAAGTTGTAGAGGATCATGGGAAAGATGAGATAACGCTTATTACATGTGTATCTGTAAAGGATAATTCTAAGCGTTATGTTGTTGCTGGTGATTTAGTAGGAACGAAGGCGAAGAAGTAAAAAAGAAGGGGAACTCTTTAAAGAGTTCCCCTTCTTTTTTACTAATGTTGAGAAATAATAGAATATTTCGGTTTGTATTTAATTATTCTTCTATTTATGTATAATAAATTTAGAATTCTATATTTTGGGAGGAACAAGAGTGAGACAACAGGTGAAGAAACTTCTTTTAACAACGAGTATAGCGTTATTGATAGCTCCAATTTCAGCTTATGCGCATCCAGGGCGTACAGATGCTAATGGCGGACATACGTGTCGTACAAATTGTGAGAAGTGGGGATTACAGTATGGGGAATATCATTATCACAATAAACCAGCTTCTAGTAGTGGCGTAACGAGCCCAGCTCCTAGTCAGAATAATAATAGTGCTGTAGAAACTGAGAGACAAGCAGAAGCACAGCGCAATACTGAGGCTGAAAAACAACGTAATGCAGAAGCACAGCGTAAAGCTGAAGAGGAGAGACAACGTGTAGCCGAGGAACAAAGAAAAGCTGAAGAGGCACGTAAGCAAGAGGAAGCGCAGCGCCAAGCTGATATGGAAAAAGGTCAACTTGAAGGTCAAAAGAATGGAGAAACTGATTTTAAAGCAGGAAAAAATGATGCAGAAGTGCATGTAGCTGGAAAATCTGATGCATATAAACAAGCGTTTAAAGCGACTTATGCAGCCGCATGGTCTTTAGAAGAGCAGAAGAAAACGCATTTTGAAAAAGGAAAAGAACAAGGTTTAGCACAAGAGACGATGGACGATAGTCAAGTTGCTCCAGAGTTTAAGGTAAACTTTGCAGACGGGTTCAAAGTAGGGAATAAAGAAAGAACAGAAAAAATTGAAAAAGAGCAAGCTGAATTAGGGGAAAAGACAGGGAAAGAACTAGCTGAAAAGAATCCTGAAAATAGAGAGAAAGAAGTATACGTGAAGGCATATGAAACAGCGTATGAAAAAGGCTATAAGTCTACAAAAAAGGCAGTAGAAAAGGCTGGCTATAAGTATGCATTTGAAAACTATGATTTAAAAGTTCCTGCTAAGTATGAACGAAATGAATTGTTAAAGAAGTGGTTTACTGAAGGATTTAAATCGAATAAAAAAGCAGCGGAAATTCGAGAAGAAGGGTATAAAAAAGGAGACAGCTGGTTCTCATTCTTCTATAAGAGTTTCGTACCAAGTGAATATAAAGAACATAAAGAGCTGTACGAACAAGCAATAGAAAAAGGTAAAACAGCATAAAAAAGATGAGGAGAAATTCCTCATCTTTTT
This sequence comes from Bacillus sp. FSL L8-0199, assembly GCF_038005705.1. Lineage (NCBI taxonomy): Bacteria > Bacillati > Bacillota > Bacilli > Caryophanales > Bacillaceae > Bacillus > Bacillus sp. FSL L8-0199. The sequence goes on from NZ_JBBOTS010000001.1 coordinate 680,640, forward strand.
TAATCCATCCATTTCACTAATTTCTTAGAAATTAATAATAAAACACAGCCTAATACAATTGCCACAGCGCCAATAACTGTGAATACTTCAGCGTATCCAAGTGAAGTTGTGAAGCTTGCAAGTTGTCCGCCTAAAATGTTGGCGATACCTGAACTTGCTAGCCATACACCCATTAATAAAGATGCTAATTTTACCGGAGCAAGCGCACTAACCATTGATAGTCCGACAGGTGATAAGAATAGCTCACCTAACGTATGGAAAAGATACGTAAAGACGATAAACAGTAAGTTTGCTTTTTCTGTAATGTTATGTTCATCACTACCTGTTTTTAATGTAGCGATAACGAGAATGATATAACCGATACCGAGCAAGATCATACCAAGTCCCATTTTAGTTGGGATTTTTAAATCACCGCGCTTGCGAGTTGCAAGTTTTGCCCATAATGCAGAAATGACTGGAGCAAGTAAAATAATAAATAATGGATTGACCGATTGGAACCAAGATGTTGGAACTTCCCATCCGAACACAGAGCGGTCTACAAATTTGTTTGTATATAATGTTAATGAGCTACCAGCTTGTTCAAAGCCAGCCCAGAAGAAGACAACGAAGCATGTTAAAATGACGATAACTGCGGTACGTTGTTTTTCTTTTTTTGTTAACGGTGTATCTCCTACTGATGGTTGTCCATCTGTTGTTTGCAAATCACGAGTTGGTTTTTTACCGATATTACCAAGGAAGCGATTTGATAATGTTGTAAATAAAATTTGTCCAATGATCATTCCGATTGAAGCGGCTAAGAAACCGTAACGGAATCCAAAGTGAACAACGCCATCCACTGTTGTTTTGAATAAATTTTCTGATAAAAATCCGCAAACGAGTGGAGCTAAAAATGAACCGACGTTAATACCCATATAGAAAATCGTAAATGCACTATCACGTTTTGGATCGTTCTCTTCGTATAATTCCCCAACCAGTGTAGAGATGTTCGGTTTGAAGAATCCGTTACCTATAATAATAAGCGCTAATCCGAGGTATAGGCCGACTTGGTTTTGCATGGCAAATAGTGTAAGGTTACCGATTGCCATTGTTATACCACCAATTGTGATCGCTTTTCGTCTACCTAGGAACCGGTCTGTTAAGTATCCACCAATCATTGGTGTGAAATAACAGGCTCCAGTATAAAATCCGTAAATAGAGAGTGCCCATGCGGGACTAAACCCAAGACCACCGCTTACTAAAGCTGTCGTTAAATATAATGTTAATAATCCTCGTAATCCATAGTAACTAAATCTTTCCCACATTTCTGTAAAGAAGAGTAAGTATAAACCTGGAGGATGTTTCTTTTTTCTTTGTTGTTCTCTTTCTAGTTGTATCGCTGATTCCATGTTATTTTCCTCCTGACACAAACAAAAACAAAGTTAATAATTTTGTATATTTAATATTTTACTTTATTAACTATTATAAGTCAATAAAGGTTGATTTTTCAGAAGAAATTGGAAAAGAGGAATAGCTATAGAATGGGTGTTTCTTTTGTGATAGACTATGGACTATGTTTTCTTTGTAAGGAAGCGGGTTATTGTACTTTTTTTATATGTGAAATTGATTTCATAAAAGATGAAATTAAAGAAGGAGAAAGAAATGAAATTGTTACAGAAAAAAGAAATTTTACTTATTAGCCTTATGTTATTCTCTATGTTCTTTGGAGCAGGGAATCTTATATTTCCACCTTTCCTTGGGTATGAAGCAGGAGAACATGTTTGGATTTCATTAGTAGGGTTTATTATATCAGCAACAGGTCTTCCTATATTAGGTGTTATCTCTATTGCAAAAGCAGGAAGTTTTCAAACGTTAGCGGGTAGGGTTCATTCTTCATTTGCAATTATTTTTCCATGTATCGTGTATGTATTTATTGGACCTGGGCTTGGTATACCACGTGCGGGAAGTTTAGCTTTTGAAATGGGGCCAGGTCAGTTATTCCCTGAAGCAGGAAGCGGACTATTGTTGTTTTACACAGTTATTTTCTTTAGTATTGTTTACTGGTTAAGTTTATCTCCATCTAAATTAATGGGGTTGTTTGGAAAAGTATTGACGCCGTTATTATTATGTATGATTGCACTTATTTTTATAAAGAGTATGTTTACACCGGTAGGAGATATGAAAGAACCAATAGGGAACTATGGACAAGCTCCTATGTTTCAAGGGTTTTTAGATGGATATTTAACAATGGATGCGTTAGCTGCTTTAATCTTTGGAATTGTTATTGCAAATGCATTACGTGCAAAAGGTATTGAAGATGATAAAAGTTTAGCGAAATATATGAGTATTGCTGGCATTGTGGCAGGATTATTATTATCGATTATTTATGTCATCCTTGGATATGTGGGGGCAATTAGTGGCTCATTAGGAACATTCGATAACGGTGCGAAAGTGTTAGCGCAAGTTATGACTACATTATTTGGGGAGGGCGGAGTCGTTTTATTAGGTCTTATTTTTACTATCGCATGTTTATGTGTTTCAATTGGACTTGTTACGTCTTGTAGTCAATTTTTTGCGAGTGCATTTCCGAAAGTATCTTATAAAGTGTGGGCATTTATAGTAAGCGTTGTTAGTATGATCTTAGCTAATTTAGGATTAACGCAAATTTTAAAAGTATCAGTTCCAATTCTTGGATTTATTTATCCAATTGCATTAACTCTTATTATTCTAGGGTTATTCCATAAGTATATTGGAAAGTATGCATACGTATATGCAGTAACTGTTTTGGTTGTAGCGATATTTAGTGCAATTGACATTTTAAATAAAAATGTAATGATGAATCAGTGGACGTCAGCATTAAAATACATTCCGTTTTATACAGAAGGTGTTGGGTGGATTGTTCCAGCTATTGTAGGCATGTGTCTTGGTTTCATCGTTAGCATTGTTTTAAATAAGAATAACTGAGTAAAAAGGTGTTTTCCGATTTTGGAAGACGCCTTTCTTTTTTGGAAAAAATACTATTGAAAATGAATAGACTAAGAGTATGATAAAGATAATTGGTAATATATAGGTTTAATGAGAGTTACAAATGAGGGGGGAGCGTATGAAGAAGGATTTGGATAAGAAAATAGAAGCACTCGAAACGGCAATTGAAACAATTCAAGAAGCACTTGCTGAATTAAAAGTGAAGCAAAGGGAAATAGAAGTAGAAAACGCTCAGCAACATGTTAGTAAGAACAAGAAAGAATATATTGAAACGGTAATGGAGGAAAAGCCAAAAGAAGAAATAGTTAAGATAAAAGAGCCTTTGCAAGAACGTGAGGTAAAACAAGTAGATATATCTGCTTTTAAACCAGAGCCATTTAATATTATTAAGTTTTGTCAAACATGGTTACCGCGTGTATTTGTCGGTATTATGTTGCTTGGAGTGATCTGGTTATTTAAAGCAGGGGTAGATGCTGGCTTATTAACACCAGCGATACGAATTGTGTTTGGTATCGTATTATCTATCGGATTGTATTATATAGGAGATATTCAAATTAAAAGAGAGCGGCAGGCGTTAGGGTTAGTATTAGCTGGAGGAAGTATTACCGGGATTGTTCTAACAACGTTTGCAGCACATTATTTATATGGATTTATTCCGGCAAGTGTCGCGTTTCTCTGTAATATTGCATGGGTTATTTTAGGTATTTATTTAGCGAAAAGATATCAATCGGAATATCTCACTATTTTCGTAGCGGTCGGAGCGTTCTTCGTACCATTCTTGTTAAATAGTACGACTCCTAATCCTTATATTTTCTTTGGATATGAGACAGTATTAACACTTAGTTTATTATGGTATGCGTTGAAAAATCGTTATAAATACTTATATATGATTTCTTACGCTGTTGCTGCCATTGTCCTTTTCGTTTTCTTTGCTGTTATGTCAATGTTAGTAGAGAACTTGCAAATACAGTTAACGATTGTATATGGTTTGATTCATTTACTATTATTTTGGCATATGTTTACGGAGAGAAGTTTTATACTAGAACCACGTTTGGCAATATTTAGTGCGAATGCAGTGTTCTTTATACTAGCTATTTCAAAAATACCTGATTTTACAACATGGGGATTAATTATTAGTGCACTCGTGCATGCCGTTATGTTCGTATTTGAATATAGGAAAAATAGACATTCTACATTTACAAATCTCTTATTTGGTTTCGCAATGGGAGCATTTAGTTTAGCAATTTTATATGAGTATAGTTTAGTGAATGCAGCGATTGTACTATTGTTACAAGGTTTCCTCGGCATGGTCACTTCTATTAAAGTAAAACAACAGATAAAATTGTATGTTAGTGCGACGGTTTACGCAATTGGAATGATACAGACTATTTTTAGCCCGTTTGATCAATTTATTTCGGCAGGCTTTGTTGCTCATCTTATTTTAATAGGAACGTTCTATTATTGCATGAGAGAAGCGAAAGAAGTATTAGCGAGCTTCGGCAAATATATGTATTCTATAGTGCTCTATTGGTTTATGATAATTGTATTTATTACAATTACGAGAATCGGTGAAGTTTTATCTACAGATGGAAGCGTAATTAGTGTATCAGTATCGTTATTATGGATGGTATATGCATTATTTGCGGTTTGGTTTGGAAGAAATAGAAATATGAATGAAATATTATATGCTGGTTTAGTCGTTTTAGTCGTAACGGTAGGGAAGTTATTCTTACTTGACTTACCAGAGGTATCGATGATGATTAGGGCAGTGTTATTCTTAATCGTCGGTAGTATAGGTATCGTTATTTCAAGAATGTTTTTCTCGAAGGAAGAGAAGTGAGAAGAAGGCAATCCATGTATGGATTGCCTTTTTTATTATTTCTTATTAATTGTTACAGTTTCATTATATTTCGTTGTTGTATTTTGGCGTAGACGAAGCGTTGCTTGTCCAATTGTATTTGAATCAATCTGTACATTTACAACTTTCTCAGCAGAGCCTAAGCTGTTTGTTGTGAAAGAAAATGCACTACTATATCCAAAAGTAGATGGCCAAGTGCCGTTTGCATTTTGTACTTTAGCCACTTGTGTTCCACCAGTAGTGAAGATACCTAAAGAATAGTTGTTATAAGTTGTATTAGGTAGTAAGTTGTTTACTTGAATCTTCATTTGGAAAATTTCATTGTTTGGTAGAATGCTAGGGTGTGTAACGACGTAGTCGCTTGTTGTTACCGCACCGTTATAACCGTATGAACCTGGTTTAAAAGTATTTGTATTAAACCATTGATAACCTGCATTTGGTGCACTCCAAGGTTCAGGTTGTGGTTCTGTTGATAAGCTTGGCTGTTCAAATGTTTGTAGAGCTGTAGGTGAATCAAGTTGTAAACCATTTACTTGATCTAAACTTGTAAATGTCTCTTTATTTGATAACCAATTTACGATGTTTTCTAATAAGATAGCATCGTTTTCTTCTTTATAACCATCGTAAGTTTTCTTTGTTTGGCCAGAATCTTCACGAACGTACTTTGGCGTAGCATCTTCAACAGGAGAAGAGTCACCAATAAAGGCAGCTTTTCCAAGTCCTACTTTTGCAATTGCAGCATATGGGCCTTCTGCAATACCACCGCCATTATAAACGCCGCTATCAACAGCGTTATTCCATTTTGATGGATTTTCTGGAAGGTAAACAAGTCCTTTTGCTAGTTTTGGATTTGTAATTGCCAGAGTAGAACCAGCATGCATTGCTACAGACGAAACACCTTTTGTAATTCCGAAAGATTGTTCAGGCGATACAATTGTTTTCGCTGAAACATCACCAAGTGCATTGTAGCGGAAGCGAATACCGAAGTTGTCAGAGAGCCAATCAGAGCTTTCTACTCCTTGCATAGCTTGTGAATTTGTTTCTTCATTAGACATTCCTTTTGCTGGATTATCCCAAGCACCGCGTCTATATCCATTAAATACTTCAGAAGAGTCCCAGCGATTTTTATTACGATCTGCATTGTAATGATCAGCAATAAAGAAGATACTACCACCATTTTTTACATATTGTAACATAGCGTCCTGCTCAGATTTTTTGTAAGGAATATTAGCTTCTGGAACGATAAATACATTGTAATCTTTTAAATCTTCGTACGTAATAGGTGTTGATTTACGAAGTTCCTTTACGTGATATCCGTTTTTTGCAATGCCGTTTCCGAAGTCAGAAAAGCCGCCGTCAATAACCCAGTCAGCTGTCCCAGCAGTTTGACCGTGTGTATTATCAAATAATACTTTCTTCCCATTGTTTTGATTTACAACTTTTGCAGCAATTTCAGGAGCTGGGTCTACAGAGCTTTCGGCATAAGTAGACGGTATGAACGAAGTCCCTATACTTAGTGTAATTGCTGTTGCTAAAGAAAATGTAATCCATTTTTTATTCTTCATAGAAGAATCCCCCTAATAATAAATATATGTGCTTTAATAATGTAATTTATTTTTCTGTAAAAATAAAGACGGAAAACATAAAAAATATTAAAAGATTGTAAAAATACCGTGAATTATGTTGAGAAATATTTATATAGATATAAAAACATCCCTTCCAAGTAATAAGGAAGGGATGTTTTGCTTAACTAATTTTTGAGTTAGGTGTTTCATCAATCTTATGAAACCCTTTCATGTAATATACGATTGCTAAGCCGATAAGCCAAATTGGGCCAACAATCAATGCAATTCGTGTATCTTCTGAATACGCCATTATACCTAATACTAATATAAGGAAAACGAGTGAGAAATATGAGCTTAATGGGTATAAAGGCATTTTATACGATAACCTTTGTTTATTTTGAGTAGGCAAGCTTTTACGGAATTTAATTTGAGCAACTAATATAATGCCCCAAGTCCAAATTGCGCCGAAAGTTGAAATGCTAGTAAGCCATGTAAATACCTTTGCAGGTACGAGATAGTTTAATATAACACCAATGAGTAAAACGATAGCAGTTGCTACAATTCCTTGGCTTGGAATGCCATTTTTATTTAAACGACCAAATCTTTCAGGAGCTTTTTTCTGCTGAGCTAATGTATATAGCATACGGCCTGTACTAAATAAACCACCGTTACAAGAAGAAAGAGCTGCTGTTAATACGACAAAGTTAATAATACCTGCTGCTTTTGCGATACCAATTTGCTGGAATGTTAATACAAATGGACTGCCTTTCTCACCAAGTTCGTTCCATGGATAAATTGCCATCATAACGAATAATGCCCCAACGTAAAAGAGTAGAATTCTCCAAAATACGTTATCAATTGCCTTTGCGAGTGTTTTCTTCGGATTTTGAGCCTCACCAGCTGTAACACCGATTAATTCAACGCCTAAATAAGCGAATAGTACCATCTGCATGGAGAGTAGTAACCCAGAAAATCCATTTGGGAACCAGCCACCATGTGACCAAAGATTTGAAATACCAGTAGCGATACCACCGTTTCCGAATCCGAATAAAATAATACCAGCTCCGACTACTATCATACAGATAATTGTGACAATTTTAATGAGAGCAAACCAAAACTCAAGTTCTCCAAATACTTTTACCGATAAGAAGTTAAAAGCGCTCATTAATAATAGAGCAAGTAATGCCCAAGTCCAGCGCGGGATATCAGGGAACCAGTACTGCATGTAAATGCCAGCTGCTGTAATTTCAGCCATACAAGTAACAACCCATAAGAACCAGTAATTCCAACCAGTAATATAACCAGCGAGTGGTCCAATATAATCATATGCATATTTACTAAAAGAACCAGCAACAGGTTGTTCAATTGCCATTTCCCCAAGCGCTCGCATAATGAAAAAAATAACGAGACCGGCAATCATATAGCCTAGCAAAATAGAAGGACCTGCTAGTTTAATGGCGGAAGCGGATCCTAAAAATAGCCCAACGCCAATAGCTGAGCCCAGTGACATTAAAGTAATATGTCGTTCTTTTAAACCACGATTTAAAGTTCCAGATTTGTTTGTGTGCTGCATAAGAAGAATCCCCCTTGTAGAGTGAACGATATTTGAATGCATTTACTAAATATTTAACTATTTCAAATTATAAAACATTTCTATCTGTTATGCTACAAAAATAATCATAATGAACTGTACTACATCTGTACTTGTCAGACTTAAACTTAAAATTCGAACTATTAGGGAATATATTGACTCTTCTTTTTATTGATTGTTAAGATTAAGTATTATATTTTCTCACATACTAGTAAGAAAAAGAATGTGTGATAATAATTCAGGTGTAGGAAGGGTACATAAGCATGTTTCAATTACAAAAATATAACACTTCTGTGAAGCAAGAGTTTTTAGCTGGCATCACAACTTTTTTTACATTTGCGTATATTCTTGTCATCAATCCAAAAATATTATCTGATGCAGGTGTACCATTTGACCAAGCGTTTACAGCAACAATTATTGCAACCGTTGTTGGAACAGTAGGTATGGCGATTTTCGCGAATTACCCGATTGTTATTGCTCCAGCTATGGGAATGAATGCATATTTTGCTTATTCTGTTGTACAGAAGGCAGAAGGGATTACATATGTAGTTGCCTTTTCAGCTGTATTTGTAACGGGGATTATTTTTCTTTTATTAACTTTTACTTCGTTTAGGCAAAAGTTAATTTTAGCAATTCCTGATAGTTTAAAGCATGCAATTGCAGGTGGAATTGGACTATTTATTGCTTTTATTGGATTGCGCCTTTCTGGAATTATCGTGGATCATCCGTCTAATTTAGTTACGATTGGTGATTTTCATTCTCCAGCTGTTATTTTAACTTTAATTGGTTTAATATTAGCGGCGGTATTAATGACATTGCGTGTGAGCGGTGCATTATTTATTAGTATGATTGTGACAGGAATTATTGCCTTCTTTACAGGGCAATTGAAGTTTGCTGATAAAATTATGGCGATGCCTCATTTACCAGAGGGTATCATCGTTTCAAACCCAATCAATGCCTTTTCAGATGTAATTGAATACGGATTATACGGCGTTGTATTTTCATTTTTACTTGTACTTTTATTCGATACAACAGGTGCATTACTCGGTTTAATTAAACAAGCAGGTTTAATTACAGACAATACAGAGAAGCGTTTTGGTAAAGCGTTTATTGCAGATGCAATTGGCGGGACTACAGGTTCTATCTTTGGAACAAGCCCAACAGCAGCGACGATTGAATCATCAGCAGGTATTGCTGCAGGTGGTAAAACTGGATTAACAGGGATTGTAGTTGTTGGTCTAACAATTATAACGGCATTTTTTAGTCCTGTTATTGCTTCTTTATCAAGTGTAGCCGCTATTACAGCTCCTTCATTAATTATAGTAGGTAGTTTAATGGCACAAAGCATTCGAGATATTAATTGGAATGAATTTGAAGATGCGTTACCAGCATTTTTAATTTTTATAGGTATTCCGTTAACATCTAGTATTGCAAATGGAATCGCAATTGGATTTTTAGTATATCCAGTCTTGAAAATTGTGAAGGGTAAAGGGATGGAAGTACATCCATTACTATACTTATTTGCATTCTTATTTGGATGTCATTTATTCTTATAATATAAATATAGGAGAGGGCCTTCTTATGGGAGGCTCCCTTTTTGTGTATAATAAAGTGAAACTATGGGCAGTAGGGGATATCCTCACTGTGTATTAGCCCGCACCAATCGGGATAAGATGAAAACTTAATTGGTTTCGTAAAATATAAATTACTTAATGGAATATATATGTTACAATATAGATAGAGGAGGAACATGAATGGCTGTAAGTAAAATAAAAGTCGCACGTGTTCAGTTAGATTTAACACAGCAACAATTAGCAGAAAAAGTAGGCGTTACAAGGCAAACGATTAGTTTAATTGAGAAGGGGAAATACAATCCATCTTTAGATTTATGTTTAAAAATTTGTTATGCAGTAGATAAAACGTTGAATGATTTATTTTGGGAGGAAAAGGAGTGGTAGGATGAAAATCGTGAAAGATGAACGTTTAATGATTGAAGGGTTAAAACATATTAGATTAGCTTTCATCTTACAAAACATCGTCATACTAGCTATCGTCTTTTACCGCTATGTCTTGCAAGGGGCAGGATATGAAAGTGTTTCGGATTTATTAATGGTATTTATGGGCGGGATAATAATTATTAACTTTTTAAATCTGAAAAATTCAGTGGAAGTGTATGAGCATACGGGCGGAGTGTCGCGTCGTTATTTTATGAAGCTATTATTTATTCCGGTGGGTATTATTATTGGGATTTTAGCTATTTGTATCGTTGTAACACCAGATATTTCGATAAAGGAAATTAGTATGACAGGACTTATTATGTTTGCTTGTTTTTTAGTTCCTTGTTTGTTTATATACATATATATGAAAAAAATAAAAAGAGAAGATTGAAATATAAGAAAGGCTTTCCCGTATTGAGGAAAGCTTTTCTTATATCTTTTTATACAAAACTTTATGAAGGCCAATTGGCTCAATTTCAAAAATTTCACCATGTTCCTGAAAGCCTAAGCGCTTGTAATAGTCAGCTACAGTAATTCGGCCATTACACCATAACATATTTGCTTGACGCTCTTGTAAGATTTGTTTTGCATTCTGAATTAAGGAGCTTCCAGCGTGGTTGTTTCGAAACTCAGGTAATGTGGCCATTCCTCGTAGACGATAATGAATACCGGCTGGTAGGTCAGGATATATTTCTTTTGAGAAGGAAGCGATACTAATTAGTTCATCGTTTATAAATGCGCCTAAGTGGAAGGTGTCTGTTTCATAATCGGAAGGATATTTACAATCTGCTAATGTTTGATTGGGGCGTAAAATTTTTTGACGTAATACGTAAGTTTCGGATCCCTCAATATTTTTCACGATAATCATATTAACATCCTTTCTTATAAGGCTTTTTCTGTTAATTGTATAAAGAAATAAGCAGGTGCGGCGAGAAGTCCGAGTATGCTAGCAGTTCCGAGAAGGAGTGAAAGTAGGAGGCAAGAATATTTTATTCCATTCGATTTTTTCCATCCGTAACTACAAATCTCAATACTAACACCGATGAGAATAATGGCAACGAGTATTTCTGCTAATAATAAAAGAGCTAAAGTTACAATAGACATAATGTGATCCATCCTCATAATATGTGATAGTAACATTTTACCATATGAAGTTAAAAAAATGCCCCTCAATTATGTGAGGGGCATTTTTTTACTCTAATATGTTTTTTAGTGTATCGATATGTTCTTTTGAACCTGTTACAAGTAATGTGTCACCGTGTTGTAGTCTTGTATCACCATGTGGTATTAATGCTTTGTTACCGCGGTAGATTTGAATGACAAGTACATCACCTAAAAACGGGAGGCGGCGAAGCGCAACGCCGTTATATTTATTGCTGCGCAGTTCAACTTCACGTACTGTTTCGTTTGCTGTTGTAATTAAGCGAACGAGACTAGGTTTATCAATAAGTGCACGTAATAAAATACGTGTAGAGTTAATTGTTGAGAATACAGCGATATGTTCTTGCGTTGCTTTTTCTTGTAGAAGTGGATCTTCTACACTTGCAATAACATGTTCAACACCTAGCTCTTTTGCATGTTCTGCCAATAATAAGTTTTGTTCATCATCGCTTGTTGCAACAACGACGCGATCTGCATCAAATGCTGTTTGTTCAGTTAATGATGCGATTGTGATGTCATCTAATTTCACGATAGGGAAGTCATGTGATTTCGCTTCTTCATCATTTATTTTGTTTTGACGCATCATATATAGCGTTACGTCATAATCTTCTCGTTTTAAATCTAGTGATAACGGAAGGGTAATTCTGCTCGCGCCAATAATAGCTACTTTTGGTTTTGGTGTTTCTACTTTTGGGAACATTTTTTTAAACAATATAGGTGCAAAAATACAAGTAATAACTGCGCTTAAAATAAGAGAGGCAGATAAACTTGGACTGATGATCTCCAGTTTTTCACCAATTTGTGCAGCCGCAATAACTAGAGAAAGTGTCGATGTTAATAAGATTGCACTTCCAAGTACGATATTACGTGGATACCATTTTCTTAAGACGAGTGATGGTAAGAGTTTCGAAATAAAGAGTCCTACAATTAAGATTGGAATCATGAGCATGCTAGAAGGTTCTTTGAAAATAGACCACACCTCTAGATTTACACCAACCATTACGAAGAAAATAGGGATGAAGAAACCATAGCCGATAGAATCAAGTTTTTCCACCATATCTTCATTTGGTGATAATAACGATACAAGTACACCTGCTAAGAAGGCGCCTAAAATATTTTCTGCTCCAACAGATTCCGATAACCCAACTAAGATTAAAATGAGTGCAAAAACAGCTCGTGTATCAATTTGTACACTACCAGCTTTTAAACTATCTAAGTATGGAATGTTTTTAAAGCGTTTTGCAATAAAGTAAATGACAATACCGGCACCGAATAGAATAAGTAAGAGCCACATACTCTGACCGCTTTCGGAATTTAATCCGACAAAAACAGCGAGTAAAATCATTGTAACTAAGTCTGCAATAACAGCAACTAATAAAATGATTTGTCCGATTGCAGTTTTTCCTAGGTTGTTCTCTTTTAATGTTGGTACAACAACACCTAAAGAAATAGTTGAAATAATTAAAGTCATGAACATTGCATTATCTACGAATCCTAGCCATACGAATAGTAATGATAGGGCATAAGACAAGATGAAAATAAATAAGAAGATAATGCTTGCTGCTTGAAATGTATTTGGCTCGTTTGTCGTATTCTTTTTCCCTTTTTGTTTAAAGATAGAAAAATCAATTTCTAAACCGCTTAAGAACATAAGGAAGATAAATCCTAATGTTGATAAAACTTGAAGCCATATATCTGGCTCAATAATATTAAACCCACTTTTACCTACAAAGATTCCTGCAATAATTTCTGCAACGACCACAGGAAGTGCTTTTAATTTAAAGCGTTGTAACAAAAGGGGAACGAAAAACGCGATTGCAACGACAACCATAAGTGATAGAACAGAAGTATGATGTTCCATTGCGTTCTCTCCCTTCAAATAAATATAGTACCTATTTAGCCATATAATAGGTAGAAAAGCAACGCATATGGATTCGATTTCATAAAGAAAGACTTTTCTTAACATTTGTCATAATAAGTATATTTTTCATGATTATGCTGTTAATTCCGTAATGTGGATGTAATAGGGGGGATAAAAAAAGACTGCTGAGGAATCTCAGCAGTCTTTTTCATGTACATTACATTGAGAAGAAGATCCATACAGTTAAACCAACTGTTGCAGTTGCAACGAAGAAACTGTATATCATTGTAAGAATTTGAACTCTTCCTTCTCCTTCTTTTAAATGCATGAACATAATTAATTGTAACAACGCTTGCGCAACAGCCATTATGATAATAGTTGTTAGGACTGTTGAAAGTGGCAATGTTGTGTAAAGTGCCACGTATAACGCTAGGAACGTTAATGCAAGCGATAAAATAAATCCGAAAACGTGTGACCAAGGGAATCCGCTATGCGCATGTCCGTTTGCTTGGTTGTTATTTTGACCCATTTACGCCACCATCCCGTTCAAGTAAACTAGTGTGTAAATAAAGACCCAAACAAGATCGAGGAAATGCCAGTATAAGCTGATAATGAATACTTTACGAGCTGTAACTGGTGTTAAACCTCGTTTTAAAATTTGGATAATAACACAAATTGCCCAAATGATACCGCCTGTTACGTGGGCTCCATGCGTTCCAAGAAGAACGAAGAATCCAGATAAGAAGGCACTTGTTTGAATTGTTGCACCTTCACCAATATACATAATGAATTCTTCAATCTCGAAGAATAGGAAACCTGCACCTAAAAGTAATGTAAGGACGAACCATCCAAGCATCGCTTTTTGGTTGTGCTTACGCATTTCGTGAATTACGATACCACATGTGAAACTACTTGTTAAAAGTAGTAATGTTTGAATTAAAAGCGTTTTAAGTTCAAACAGTTGCGCTGGTGTTGGGCCATCTGCCGTACGACCAGCAAGGACTAGATAAGAGGCGAAAAGTGTTGCGAACAGCATAATTTCAGCCCCAAGAAAAATCCAGAATCCTAGGATATTCAATCTGCTTTGTTCGGATTGATATTCCAAAGGTAAGCTTTTATCTAAAGCCGCCATGTCATTTCACCTCTCATGCTATATGTTCTGTTTTTTTAATTTCATCAACACTGATATAGTAACCTTCATCATAATCGAATGAACGATAGATTAAGCAAGCTAAAATACCAACTCCACCGATTGCTGCAAGCCAGAACCAGCTAAATACTAATGCGAAACCTGCAAGACCGAAGAATCCAGATGCAATAATAGGCACACCAGAGTTACTTGGCATGTGAATTGGTTTGATATCTTCTGCTGCTGGTGTAACTATTTCTCCGCGTTTTTTCATGTACCAGAAAGCATCAGCTTCTTTAATTTCAGGAAGCTTCGCGAAGTTGTAATGTTGTACAGGAGAGTGAGTTGCCCATTCAAGTGTACGACCATCCCATGGATCTCCAGTTGTGTCACGTTCACCGTGACGTGCACTCCAAATTACGTTGTAGCAAAGAAGTAGGAAGCCGATACCCATCATTACCGCACCAACAGATGCGATTTGGTTTAGCCATCCCCATCCAAGACTTTCAGAGTAAGTGTACATACGACGAGTCATACCGTCTAAACCTAAGAAGTACATTGGGAAGAAACAGATGTTGAATCCGCTCATAAAGATCCAGAATGTCCATTTACCTAGGCGTTCATTTAACATATGACCAGTCATTTTTGGATACCAGAATGTGAATCCAGCAAGCATAGCGAATACTGTACCTGCGATTAATACGTAGTGGAAGTGAGCGATTAGGAAGTAGCTGTTATGGTATTGATAATCAGCTGCTGCCATTCCAAGCATAACCCCTGTAACCCCACCGACTACGAAGTTTGGAATAAATGCCAATGACCAAAGCATTGGAACTGTAAAACGAATACGTCCTTTATACAGTGTAAACAACCAGTTAAAGATCTTAACCCCGGTTGGAATCGAAATCGCCATTGTCGAAATCGAGAAGAATGAGTTAACCGCTGGACCTGCACCCATCGTGAAGAAGTGGTGAAGCCATACGACGAAACTTAGTAAAGAAATTGCAACCATTGAGTATACCATCGCACTGTAACCGAATAGACGCTTACGTGAGAATGTACTAATGATTTCAGAGAAAATACCGAATGCCGGTAAAATAACGATATATACTTCAGGGTGACCCCATACCCAGAACAGGTTGGCCCATAACATCGGCATACCGCCGCTCGCCATCGTAAAGAAGTGAGCATCGAATAGACGGTCAAATGTCATTAATGCAAGAGCAACTGTTAATACTGGGAAAGCGAAAATAATGATAATTGTTGTAATTAAGATTGACCAAGTAAACATTGGCATTCTCATTAAAGTCATACCAGGTGTACGCATTTTTAAGATAGTAACAAGGAAGTTAATACCGGTCATTAGCGTACCGAGACCTGAAATCTGTAATGCAATTGCGTAGTAGTTATTTCCTACGCCTGAAGTAAACTCTGTACCTGCCATTGGGAAGTAAGAAGTCCACCCAGCGTCTGGAGAACCACCGATTACGAAAGCGATGTTGAATAACATTGCTCCGACAAAGAATAACCAGAAACTTAAAGCATTTAAGAACGGATATGCAACGTCACGAGCACCAATTTGTAATGGTACTACAAGGTTCATTAATCCCATAACGAATGGCATTGCCATGAAAAGAATCATTACTGTACCATGTGTTGTAAAAATCCCGTTATAGTGTTCAGCGTTTAAATAAGTTGTTTCTGGGAATGTTAATTGTGCACGGATCATTAAACCATCCATACCACCACGGAATAACATGATAACCGCAGAAATAATATACATAGCTCCGATTTTTTTATGGTCAACAGTTGTTAACCATTCGTCCCAAAGCCATTTCCATTTTTTATACTTTGTTAGTACGAAAATGATTGCTAATGTCACAAGAACGATAGAAGCGTCTGCACCGTAAATAATCGGGTCACCTGTGACAAAGAATTCATCAAGCTTCACTGTGTTCACTCCAATCTGTTGGAATAATAGCTATTATTTTTTGTTTTTGTAGTAGTTGTAATCACAATATTCAAGTGATTTTGGATCTACATAACTTAAGTGGTGACTAGAGAATGTCATACGACCAACTACACCAGGTTTAACAATTTCGTTGTACTTAGCTTCTGTTAGTTTAGGAGCAGTTTCTTGTACTTCTTTAACCCACTTGTCATATTTCTCTTTAGTTTTTGCTTCAACTTCGAACTCCATGTGTGTGAATCCTTCACCAGAGAAGTTCGCACTACGGCCTAGGTAAGAACCTGGCTTATCAGCTTGTAAATAAAGATCCATAATCATGCCATCCATTGTGTACTTCATACCACCAAGTTCTGGTACCCAGAAAGCATTCATTGGGCCGACAGAAGTCAGTTTGAATTGAATTGGTACACCAGCTGGGATGTTTAAATAGTTAACGGTTTCAATTTTTTCCTCTGGGTAACTGAATAACCATTTCCAGTTTGCAGATGTAACATAAATTTCAACTGGTTTAATATGTTCGGACTCTTTCGGAACCTCTTCCGAAGCATAAGTTGCTTTTACTGTTGGAATCGATAATGCGATAACGATAATAACAGGAACAAGCGTCCAAATAATTTCTAGTAATGTGTTACCGTGTTGTTCAGGTGGCTCATAGTCCATATTCTCTGGTTTTTCACGATAACGAATCAAGATGACTGTAAACAGAATGAATACAATTGCGATAATTAATGACATAAGCAAGAATGACCAAACAATTAAATCATACTGTGCTTTTGCAACAGGTCCTTGCGGATTTAATACTGCGAGTTTTTTATCACAGCCACCGAGGAACAGAAGTAATGATAACGGAAGAAGTGAAGCCAACTTCCAAAACGCTTTCTTTAGTTGCACGATTGAAAATCTCCTTTCTCCTTGGATTGAAACTATGCCAATAAAACAATATAAACCTATTAATTTATAGAAGGCAATAGTTTTTGATATATTGTTAAAAAATAGACACAAATGCACACTTTTTAAGGTGAATATCATTTGTAACTTGATTACATTGTAAACTATTTTCCAGAGAAAAACGTGATTGTGAAAATTTTAAGATAAATAAAGTTATACCAGGATATCCAAGAAATAGAAAAAAGCTATCTTATGATAAGAAAGATAGCTGAATATTTTGTATATTTAGTTTATTTCTTGTGTGACAGTTCGTGGCTGTTCAAGTGTGACAATTTTTTTATATTTAACTTGGTATAAAATGTAACAAATAATCATAAATGGAATGCCGCAATAAAGAGCAATTCTTTGATCTGGAATGAAAGCCAAACTAACAAATGTAATGAAATTGAGCGAGAACGCTACGATTGGAACGAGTGGATAGAGCGGTGTACGATATTTTAAATCATTTATGTCGCCACCATTTTTCACGAAATTTCTACGGAAGAAAAACTGTGAAGCGGCGATTGACATCCAAACTACAACGGCAGCCATTGCTGCAATAGATGTTAAAACTAGAAAGACAGTATCTGCCGCAAATACACTTGTTAGTAAGGACAGGCTAGCGAAAATTAGGCTGAAAATTAATGCATTTAGCGGTACACCTTTTTTAGTTAATTTCGTAAATGCTGGACTTGCCATTCCTTGTTTTGCCATCGCCCACAGCATACGAGAATTTGCGTATAGACCAGAGTTAGCAACGGATAATACAGCTGTAATAATAACAAAGTTCATAATGTCTGCTGCATATGGGACACCGGCTACATCAAATACAAGTACAAAGGGACTTTCGACTAGATTAGCCTCTTGCCATGGGAGTAAACCTACAACAACTGATATCGCTAAGACGAAGAAGAAGAGAGTTCGCCAAATTGTATTTTTTATTGCTTTTGGAATTGTTTTTTCAGGATTTTCACTTTCTCCTGAAGCGATTCCAATTAATTCTGTTCCTTGGAAGGAGTAATTTACTGTAATCATCGTAAGAAGAACAGCTAATGCACCGTTTGGAAATAGCCCACCATTTTCAGTGAAATTATGAAGCATTGGAGCTGGCTTTCCATTGAAGTCTAGTAGACCGAACATAACAGCACCACCAAGCACGATGAAAATAACAATTGTCGCGACTTTTACACTTGCGAACCAAAACTCTGCTTCTGCATATGCTTTTGCTGATAAAGCGTTTACAAGGAAGAGTGCTGCTGCAAATGTAACGCACCAAATCCAGGAAGAAACGTCTGGAAACCAGCGTTTCATTAAAATACTTACAGTTGTTAACTCCACGCCAACTGTAACAGCCCAATTTAACCAATACATCCAACCAACAACAAACCCAAAACCAGGTGAAATGAATTTGCTTGCATAACTTTGGAATGAACCTGCTTCTGGCATAGCAACGGATAATTCACCAAGACATAACATCGTTAAATACATAACAAATCCACCGACTAAAAATGCAAGAATAGCACCACCAGGTCCGGCATTATGGACAATTTGACCAGATCCCATAAATAGCCCGGTTCCGATAACACCGCCGAGTGCAATCATAAATAGGTGTCTACTTTTCATTGTTCGTTTTAAATCTGTTTGTTCAATTTGTTGATTCATATGCCCTCACCCCGTATTTTCTTGAATGTGTGAACTTCGTTTTATTCTGAGTTTTTAATCATTAGTGGGGGATGCAACACACACTCGGTTTATTTGCTATGAAATGAATGGAGTATGTAAAAAAACGAACTATGACTAAATACTCTAAGAATGTTTGTTAACATGGTGATATCTTCACTATGTTAACAATTTTGATTTTAGCAAAATATTCTGGAAATGTATATTTATTTTTCTTTTTATTAAAAATAATTAGAATTTTTATAATTCATTCTATGAGCGATAATTCACATGATCTTTCTAGCAAACTAGTAAGAAGAAGGGTACAATGATAAGAGTTGTATCTGTAAAATAATAATTAATGGAGTTTTGTTTATAATGAAAAAGTTAAAATATCTTTTTGTTTTTGGGATTATAATTGCTGCTGCGTTTTTTATAGGGAAAGATAAAATCATGCAAAAGGCGCAAGTTCTACGCCTAGAATTTCTATCTGAAATGAAAGAAGCAGCTATGATTGAAGATGTTCCGTTTATTAAACAATTACCAGAATTACCTCGAGGATGTGAAGTGACAAGTTTAGCTATGTTGCTGCAATATAAAGGTGTACAAGTAGATAAGATGCAACTTGCTAGCGAAATTCATCGTGTTCCATTTGAACAAAATGGTTTGCGTGGAAATCCTTACGAGGGATTTGTGGGAAATATTTATACAAAGGCAGAGCCTGGATATGGTGTGTACAATAAACCAATCTTTGATTTAGCAGAAAAATATGTTCCTGAAAAAGTAATTAATTTAACAGGTAGAGACATGCAAGATATATATAAAGTAATTAGTTCAGGCTCTCCGGTATGGGTCATTATTAATACGACGTTTAAGCCGCTAGCTGAAAGTAGTTTTGAAACATGGAATACGAGTTCAGGCGAAGTGAAAATTACATATTATGAGCATAGTGCAGTAGTAATTGGATATGATCAAAACTTTGTATATGTAAATGATCCTCTTAAAAATAATCCACGTTTGGCTGTTCCGCGAGCAGAATTTGAGAAAGCTTGGGAGCAAATGGGAAAACAAGCAATTACTATTTTATAATAATGAAAAAGTCATCTTTTGGATGGCTTTTTCTTTTTAGTTTATCATCACTGAAAATTCAGAAGATTCTTTTAAAAGTTAACAATTCACGTTATAATAACATTTAACTTGGTGAAGAAGGGGAGAAGAGAAATGGATGTTGCAAAGGAACTTGTTTTGTCAAAAAATCAGTTAGTTGAGTGGAGAAGGCATTTTCATAAGTATCCAGAGTTATCTTTTCAAGAAGAAAAAACATCGCAGTTTGTGTTCGATATACTTCGGAAATTTCCATGTTTAGAAGTGTCACGGCCGACTAAATATAGTGTGATGGCAAAGTTAGTAGGTAAACATCCGGGCAAAACAGTTGCGATTCGCGCCGATATGGATGCTCTTCCTATTCATGAAGAAAATGAGTTTGATTTTATTTCTACATATAAAGGTGTAATGCATGCATGTGGTCATGATGGACATATAGCGATATTACTTGGGGTTGTATATAAGTTAGTAGAAGAAAGAGAGAAGATTAAAGGGGAGATTCGTTTTCTATTCCAACATGCTGAAGAGAATTTTCCTGGTGGTGCAGAGGAGATGGTTGCTGCAGGTGTAATGGAAGGTGTGGATTATATTATTGGTGCTCACCTTTGGGCGTCGTTAGAGGTTGGGAAAATAGGTGTTATTTATGGTCCTGCAATGGCTGCACCGGATGTTTTTAAAATTAAGATAGAGGGAAAAGGTGGACATGCTGGAATCCCTCATGAAACGGTGGATAGTATTGCAATTGGAACACAAGTCGTTTCGCAACTTCAGCAAATTGTATCTCGCCTCACGAATCCATTAGATTCTCTCGTAATATCTGTTACGCAATTTCATGCGGGGACAACTCATAATGTAATACCAGAGCAAGCCGAGATTGAAGGGACAGTGAGAAGTTTAAGACATGAATTACGAGGTGAAACAGAGAAGAAGATTGAGCGGATTGTGAAGCATATTACGGAATCTTACGGAGCGAAATATACATTTTCATATGAATATGGGTATCGACCAGTTGTAAATGACTATGAAGCTACAGAGCTTATTGAACAAACGGCATTACAACTTTATGGAAGGGATAGAGTTGTTCGTTTACAGCCGACGATGGCTGGAGAAGATTTTTCAGCGTTTTTACAAAAGGCACCGGGGACATTCTTTTTTATCGGAGCGGGAAATAAAGAGAAAGGTATTATATATCCTCACCATCACCCTCGTTTTACGATTGACGAAGATGCATTACCGATTGGAGTGGAAGTCTTTGTATCAGCCATTATGAACTTTATAAGTAAAGGAGAATGAGATGAAGAAAATACACATTCTAGCGCTTATCCCAGTTCTTTGTTTAGTAGTTGGGCCAATATTTGCGAATTCAGTTACTCCTTACGTATTAGGGATGCCATTTTTATTATTTTGGGTATTATTATCAGTGTTTATTACATCTTTTTGTATGGGGCTTGTGTACGTGTTTGATCCTGCTAATAAGGAGGATGTAAAATGA
This sequence comes from Bacillus sp. FSL L8-0199, assembly GCF_038005705.1. Taxonomy (NCBI): domain Bacteria; kingdom Bacillati; phylum Bacillota; class Bacilli; order Caryophanales; family Bacillaceae; genus Bacillus; species Bacillus sp. FSL L8-0199. The sequence goes on from NZ_JBBOTS010000001.1 coordinate 701,914, forward strand.
CTGCATTACTTATCATTATTTTATTTTTGTTTCTCGCACTATTTTTAGGGATTCGGGCACAACATGGAAAAGATATGAATTTAGAGCAATGGTCAGTTGGGGGAAGAGGGTTTGGCACTATTTTTGTTTTTCTCCTTATGGCAGGTGAAATTTATACGACGTTTACATTTTTGGGAGGAAGTGGCTGGGCGTATAGTAAAGGAGCACCTACCTTTTATATTTTAGGCTATGGCGCTTTAGCTTATCTTTTATCGTATTTTTTATTGCCACCGATTTGGAAGTATGCGAAAGAGCATAACCTTGTTTCACAGTCGGATTTTTTTGCGAAGAAATATAGAAGTAAAGCGCTTGGGATTATTGTTTCAATTGTTGGTGTTGTTTCCATCATCCCATATCTTGTTTTACAGTTAAAAGGGCTGGGAATTATCGTTTCAGAAGCTTCTTACGGAAGGGTGTCACCTGTTGTTGCGGTTTGGATTGGTGCTATTGTTATAACTATATATGTAATGGTTTCAGGTATACATGGTTCGGCTTGGACGGCCGCTTTGAAGGATATTATGATACTGTTTATCGTTATGTTTTTAGGTATATATTTACCGTATCATTATTATGGAGGATTTCAGCCGATGTTTGAGGCTGTAGAGGCAGCGAAACCGGGATTTTTATCTTTACCTGAAGAAGGAATGAGTATTTCTTGGTTTGTTTCTACTATTATATTAACGGCCCTCGGTTTCTATATGTGGCCTCATACATTTGCTTCTGCTTTTTCTGCAAAAAATGAAAAAGTATTTCGTAAAAATGCAGCAATTATGCCATTGTATTCTTTAGTTTTACTTTTCGTATTTTTTGCAGGATTTGCTGCTATATTACAGGTTCCGGGATTAAAAGGAGCGGATGTAGACCTTTCATTGTTCAGACTTGCTCTTCAAACGTTTGACCCTTGGTTTATTGGAATTATTGGTAGTGCGGGAGTATTAACGGCATTGGTTCCGGGTTCGATGCTTGTTATGGCGGCTTCTACACTGTTAGCGAAAAATATTTATCGAACGATAGTTCCATCTGCTTCAGATAGACAAGTTGCTAAGATGGCAAAATTATTTGTGCCTGTAGTAACGCTCGTGGCAGTTTTATTTACATTTAAAGGAGGAGAAACGATAGGAGCGCTTCTATTAATGGGATACAGTATCGTTACACAACTTTTCCCTGCACTTGTATGTAGTTTGTTTCCACGTCAAATTATTACGAAGCAAGGAGCTATTGCAGGAATGGGAGTTGGGCTATTAGTGGTCGCATATATTACCTTATCTGGTTCAACTATAGCCACGATGTTTCCGAGTTTCCCGCAGTATATAAAAGATTTGAATGTAGGTATAGTCGCATTGTTAATTAATATAATTGTGATGTTTGTAGTCAGTGGATTTACAAAAGGTGTATTTATAAAGAAAAACACTATAATAGTGGAAAAGTAATTCGTTTATCCCGCATTAACAAGCAGTAAGACCCCCACCTCAAAATTCAGCGGAAGCAAAGAAGTTAGGTGGGGGCCCTGCTGCCTGTAAAAGCCCGATTGGTGAGGGTTGATTAAAGTTTTACTTTATTAGAGCTATCTTTGAAAAGAGATAGCTCTTTTTTGTATATATTTTCTTCAATTAGCGGAATCTAACTAAAAACTTGTTGAAAAGGAAGTTAGGTGGGGAAATTGTTAGAGCTTGAAGGTAACTTATTTGAAGTTATGAAAGAAATTAGGGATGAGTTAGGTTCACCTAATGATTTAACAATTAGAGAAGTTGCTCTTGCTGGGAGTTTTACACGTTGTGCGGTTGTGTTTTTATGTGGGTTAACAGACAAGGATAATGTTTATAAATATGTAGTTCGTACTCTTCAATATGAAGAAGTGCAAAATGAAGCGGCTGTCGTTCAGACGTTATTGGATCGTTTTATTTCTATTGCGGAAGTGGGTAAGAAGACAACATTTCCGGATATTATAAATGCGATTTTAGCGGGAGATACAGTTATATTAATTGATAATATTCAAACTGCTATCATTATTAATAGTAGGGCTTGGGAGAAGCGAAGTTTAGAACCACCAGTGACAGAAGATTTAATACGCGGACCGAGAGTTGGATTAAATGAAGATATTAATGTGAATAAAATGTTAATCCGACGCAGCTTACGCGATCCAAAGTTGAGGTTCCAATCTTATATTATGGGGAAGCGATCGCAGAAAGAAGTAACCCTAGTATATATAGAAGATATTATTAATCCTCACATTGTAAAAGAGTTAGATCGCCGTCTTCAATCAATAGTGACAGATGTCGTTTTGGAAACAGGTACGATTGAACAATTAATTCAGGATAATAATTTATCCCCATTTCCACAGTTTTTGAATACAGAGAGGCCTGATAATATTATAGCCTCATTAGCGAAAGGGAAGGCGGCCATTTTAGTAGACGGATCCCCGTTTGCTCTTATTGCACCACTTGTGTTTGTTGATATTTTTCAATCTGTAGAAGATCATTATGAGCGCTGGGTGATTGGAACGTTATTAAGGTTTTTACGTATGGGTTCAGGCATAATTGCGGTTTTGTTACCAGCTATGTATGTAGCACTTGTATCTTATCATCAAGGACTTATTCCTTCTAAATTGGCTTATTCAATTGCAGGTGCGAGGGAAGGTGTTCCGTTTCCTGCATATATTGAAACATTAATGATGGCCTTGACTATGGAATTAATACGAGAAGCTGGAATCCGATTGCCGAAACCGATGGGGCAAACGATAGGGATTGTAGGAGGTCTTGTAATTGGAGAAGCTGCGGTAAATGCAGGGATTGTAAATCCGTTTTTAGTTATTATTATTGCAGTTACTGCGATTGCTACGTTTTCGCTTCCTGTATATAGTATTACGATTACGTTCCGAATTTTACTTTTCGTCTTTGTATTAGCTGCAACGGCTTTTGGACTGTATGGGATTATTCTAGCTCTGATCGCACTTGCTATTCATATTACAAATTTAACAAGTGTTGGTATACCGTATACAACTCCCATTGCTCCTGCATTTTATAAAGATTGGAAAGAAGAATTTATTCGCATGCCAAAATCGATGTTGAAAGATAGACCAGAGTACTTACAAACAAAAGACTCTACAATACGTCCAAAGGAGCGAAAATAAGTGAAACCATTTGAGTATGGCGATGAAGAGATTGGATCTCGGGAAATTGGGTTTGCGGTATCATCGACCATTATTGGTATAGGGGCATTGTCTATGCCAAGAGATATCGCTAACCAAACTTTATTTTCGGACGGTTGGATTATCTTGCTTTTGGGTGGACTGATTTGCGCAGTTTTAGGCTGGTTTGTGACGAGAGTGGCTATCTTATTTCCAAAACAAAATTTTGTTCAATATACGAGTGCGCATTTGACGAAGCCTGTTGCATACACAATTAGTAGTATTTTAGTATTAACTTTTGCTGCTTTGACAGCGTATGAATCGCGAATGATTTCAGTTATTTCTCAAACGTATTTATTTAGTGATACACCAATACAACTACTGTCTTTTTTCTTCTTATTAGTTGTTATTTATGGAATAGCAGGATCAAGAGCAGCCTTATTAAGGTTAAATGTTTTATTCTTGCCTATTGTTTTAATTGCGATAGTACTTCTTTCTTTATTGAATATAAATTTAATGGAAATAAATAATTTACTACCAGCTTTTCAAACGAAAGTAAGTCAATATGCTGTTGGAGTTAAAAATTCTATTTTTACGTTTATTGGATTTGAAGTAGCGTTATTTTATGCAGTTTTGCTGAATAATAAGACAGCGAAAAAAGCGCCAATGGCAGTCGCGAAAGCGGTGATGGTAAACGTGCTGTCATACATTTTAATTTATGTAACTTGTATTAGTGTTTTTACTTATATGACAACACGTGGATTGACATATCCAACAATTGAATTAGGGAAAGAAATTGAAATTGGTGGAGGATTTTTAGAAAGGTTTGATGCGATTTTTTTTACGACTTGGATTATTACTATTTATAACACTACAGCAATGTATTATGACGTCGCATCTTTATTGTTTTGTGCTATGTTTCCGAAAGTGAAGAAACAAATTTTTATTTTCATAAGTGCCCCTATTATTTTTATGGTGAATATGATACCTAGTAGTTTAAATACTTTATCAAGTTATGGGACTTATTTAGCTTGGATAGATATGGGGTGTGTTGTGTTAGCACCTTTGCTCGTTTTAATTGTATATAAAATAAAAAGAAGGAATGGTGGAAATGAAACACCTTCTTAAAATTATAATGGTTATGGCTTTAACTGGATTTATGAGTGGGTGTTCTGAGTTAGAAGAGATAGAAGAAAGAGGATTTGTAGTAGGAGCGGCTTACGATATTGTGAAGGAGAAGAAAGCGAATCCAATTATGAAAGGGACCTATCAGATGGTACTCCCCAGTAAATTGTCTCAACAGGGTGGACAAGGGGGTGGGGATAGCGAAAATTATATTAATGTTAGTGCAAAAGCAGATAGTGTATTTGAACAAATAAGAATAATCGCCAAAAAAATTAGTCGTACATTATTTTTCCCTCATATACAGGTGATTATTTTCTCTGAAGAATTACTTTCACATCCATACATTTTACAAAATACGTTAGATGTATATATTCGCGATCATGAGATGAGAAGAAATATTCGTTTGTTCGTTTCTAATAAAAATGCCGAAGCTATTTTAAAACAAAGTGCCAAGCCTGAAAATTTACCGGCGCAGTATATTGATATGTTAGCTGAACACCCTCCGAAAAATGCCCAAATGATTGAGGCTGCAAGAATTGGTGAGGTGCAGGAAAAGATGATCTCTAACCGAAGTTTTGTATTACCTATTCTGGAACTAACAAAACAAGGAGTACAAATGAACGGTGCAGCATTGTTTCGGGGAAAGGATAATAAGTGTGTAGGCAATTTGAGTGGGGAAGAAACAGTAGGGATGAATTATATAATAGGTAAAAAAATTGGAGGTTTTTTTACCATCCGTAAAAAGAATCAACTTATTACATATGAAATTCATAAGTTACGTCGAAAAATTAAAGTATCCACAACGAATGCTACAAAACCAAAGTTTGATATTCATTTATCTCTGGAAGGCACATTGGCTGAGTTGCATTTTAGTGATCATAAAAAGGTTTTGAATGAAAAGCGTTTAGAGAAGGATATATCGGAAGAAATGGAGAAGCGTATTCAAAAATCAATTAAACTTGTTCAAAAAAAATATAAGGTAGATGTACTAGAGTTAGGGGAAGTGTATAAGCGACATAATTATAAAGAGTGGAAAAAGGTAAGTAAGAATTGGGATCAAGGCGAAAATTACTTTAGTAATGCTGAAATTACTGTTCATGTTCATCCAACAATTGAACATTCAGGTTCAGCTTTACCGAAAAGAGTGAAATAAGGTGATGAAAGTTGTTTACTGGATTAGGAATTAGTTGCACGATATTAATGGCAGTTCTTCCAGGAACTATATATTTTATTCATAAAAAACTCACAACGTATGGAGCACAGCCGTGGAATACTGATGTGCAAAAAAAGAAACCTGAATAATTTCAGGTTTCTTTCGTGCAAAGCATATGTGAAGGGGGATACCTTCTATGTATGCTTTGCTTTATACAAGCCCTAACCAATGTACCAATTGTGTAGAGAGGAATGTAACAACAATGGCGATAACGGTAGGGATTGCAAACGATAAGAATGTCCATTTTGCACTTTTTGTTTCTTTGTATATATTAACAAGTGTTGTTCCGCACGGGAAATGAAGAAGTGAGAACAACATTGTGTTTAACGCTGTTAACCAAGTCCAACCATTTTCTAGGAATAGATTTTTAATTTGATTAAAATCATCTATTTCAGTTAAAGCCCCAGTTGATAAGTAAGACATTAATAAAATTGGGATTACAATTTCATTAGCGGGTAGTCCAAGAATGAATGCAGCTAGAATAAACCCGTCAAGTCCTAACATTTTAGCAAATGGATCTAGGAAGTTTACAAAATACATAAGTAAGCTTGTGTCACCGATAAAAATGTTAGCAAGTAACCAAGTTAATGCAGCCGCAGGGGCAGCAACAACTATAGCTCGTTTTAAAACATAGATTGATTTATCGAGTGTTGCGCGAACAATTGTATTCCAAACTTTTGGCTTGCGGTACGGAGGTAACTCAAGTGTGTAGTGAGTTGGAACCCCTTTTAAGGCTGTTTTTGATAGTACCCAAGAAACAGTTAATGTCATAATAACACCAATTACAACCATTCCAACTACAACACCAGCAGTAACCAATGTTTGCATACTGCCTGTATAACCAGCAGCCATAAATAGTGAAGCCATTAAAATTAACATAGGCCAGCGACCGTTACAAGGAACGAAGTTGTTCGTTAAAATTGCTAGCATACGTTCACGTGGTGATTCAATGATACGTGTTGACATAATGGCTGCTGCATTACAACCAAATCCCATTGCCATTGTTAAAGATTGTTTCCCGTGTGCGCCGGATCGTTTGAATAAGCGGTCCATATTAAACGCGACACGTGGTAAGTATCCGTAGTTTTCTAATAGCGCGAACATAGGGAAAAAGATTGCCATAGGTGGTAACATAACGCTAATAACAGCACCGATACCACGGAACAAACCAAGTATTAAAATGCCATGTAACCATTCAGGTGCATGCGCTGCTTGGAACCAAGATGTTAAATATCCTTCGGCCCATCCGAAGAATTCGGCAATCATATCAGATGGTACGTTAGCGCCTGCAATTGTAAGATAAAAAATAATAGATAAAATACCGAGCATAATTGGGAATCCCCAGATTGGAGATGTGAAAATTTTATCTAGTTTTTCGGAACGATATAATTTATCAGTATTTGTATATTGGATGGATTCTTTACATATGCTTGCGGATGTTCGGTAAATATCTCCGACTATATCATCTCGTATATCTTCTTTTGAAAGTGTTTGTGCATGTTGAATAATATAGTCTAATGGAAGAGCTTTACTGGCTGAGTGAGATTCCATTAATTACGACCTCCCTTACAAGTGGTTCATTATGGTGTTTTTGAAGTGTAGTTAAGAAATTTTTATCTCCATCTAATATACGTAACGTAATCCAACGTGCTGGATACGTATCACCGAATACTTTATAAATTTGTGGCTCTAATTCCTGAATCATATTTTCGATTTTTTCGCTGTAAGTAATTTTAATTGGTGTTGGAATTAGTTTTTTATTTGCTACTTTTGCAATAACATTTAGCAAATGACCAATACCTACTCGGTTACGTGCTGAAATTTTAACGACAGGCACACCAAGTGATTTTGCTAATTTCTTTTCATCGATAACAATCCCTTTTTTCTCGGCTTCATCAATTAAGTTAATGCAAATGACTACATTATTTGTCATCTCCATCACCTGGAGTGCTAAATTTAAATTTCTTTCCATAGCAGTTGCGTCTATAACAACTACAGTTACTTCTGGTTTTTCAAATATAATATAATCCCTTGCTACTTCTTCGTCTGCGGAATTTGAGTATAGTGAGTAAGTTCCAGGTAAATCTATTAATGTATAATTACTTCCGTTATGTTCATATTCTCCTTCAGCTTTTAAAACAGTTTTTCCCGTCCAGTTTCCAGTATGTTGTTTTAAGCCTGTTAAAGTATTAAATAATGTACTTTTCCCTGTATTCGGGTTACCAGCTAAAGCGATACGATGTTTGCTCATCTGAAATCATCTCCTATTAATACCCCGAAAATAAGGGAGCTTTCTTCTTTACGCAGTGCAATAGTTGTGTTGCTCACTTGATAAGCGACCGGATCTCCAAGTGGACTGCGTTGCAATACTTTAATCGTCGCCCCCGGGATAAATCCCAAATCTAATAAGCGTCGTTTCATAGTTCCTTCTAATTGTATCTTCTCAATTTGTACAAACTCTCCTATTTTAAATTCGGAAAGTGGTTTTATATTAGCCGATACCATAAAAGTTACCTCATCTCTATATTTTTAGTTTGAGTTTAAAAAGTTTCCTTAGGTAAACTTTTTGTTAGTAATATAGTAGACTACATTGGATGATGCTGTCAATTGGTACTTTAAAAATATTCATTTAATTTTAGAATTGTTCCAATTTATTTAGTTGTACTAAAAAATATTACTGAAATTCTTTTTTATGTGCATAAATTAGGCGTGTAAAAGTTACAAAATACAGCGGAATTGTAAATATAACTTTAATTAAAAGGGAAAAAGAGAGAAAAACATTTACATTGGATTTACATTGTTAAGAATAAATTTACATTACAGCTTAAATAGTGTGGATTTTGTTGGGTTCTTTAACTATAAATGTTGGGATTCCTAGTTTTTAAGGATTATTATCGTCATTTACTTAAAATTAAAAATTGCTTAACACTTACATAATATTATTGTCCTACAATGAATTTGTGTTCGAAAGAAGTAGACAAATGTGAAAAGTGATAATCCAAATGGGGGTACAAGACATGGTTATGAAAAAGGGTATTAAATTTTCTTTAGCAGCTTTAGTGGTAGCGGGTTCATTAGTGGGATGTGGAAAAGCAGAAGAGACATCAGGTAAAGATGCTAAAGGAAACGATAATGCAAAACAAGAATTGTCAGGTACGATAGCAGCTGCAGGCTCTACAGCACTTCAACCTCTTGCAGAGGAAGCTGGAAAGAAATTTATGGAGAAAAATTCAAACGTTTCTATTCAAGTGCAAGGTGGCGGTAGTGGAACTGGAATTAACCAAGTAGCTTCTGGTGCAGTCCAAATTGGTAACTCAGATGTTCCATCTGCAGATAAAATAAAAGATGCTAATAAGGCGAAAGAATTAGTAGATAACAAGGTAGCGGGTATTGCATTCGCACTTGTCGTAAATAAAGATGTAAAAGTTGATAACTTAACAGTACAACAAGTACAAGATATCTTCACTGGAAAAGTAACAAACTGGAAAGAAGTAGGCGGGAAAGATGAAAAAATCAACGTGATTAATCGTCCAGCTTCTTCTGGTACACGTGCTACATTTGAAAAAACAATTATGAAAGACGCGAAAATCAATGATGGAACTGGTACTACACAAGATTCTAACGGTGCAGTAGAACAAGCGATTAACTCTACTCCAGGTTCAGTAAGTTATTTAGCGATGTCTTACATGGTTGGCGAGAAAAAAGGTGCGCTACAAACAGTAAAAATTGATGGTGCTGAACCAAAAGTTGAAAACATTGCGTCTGGTAAATATCCATTTTGGTCTTACGAGTACATGGTAACGAAAGGTGAGGCAAAAGAAGCAACAAAAGCTTACATTGACTATGTAAAAGGTAAAGATTTTGAAAAGCAAGTAGAAGATATGGGTTATATTCCAATGTCTAAATTAAATAAGTAATAAAATTTATGGGGCTGGCTGCAAGGCCAGTCCTGTTCATTTCAATTTATGAAGTGGGGTCTGTCCTGTGATGAAGGGGAAAAAACAAATTAATTACGTAAAAAGTGAATATATAGGAAGATCACTTGTTACGTTTTGTGGTATTTTTATTGTTTTAATTACATTAGCTATTATTGCGTTTATTTGTGGTAAAGGTATTCAATCTTTTACACAAAGTGGTATCTCATTTACTGAGATGTTAACATCGACAAAATGGAATCCAAATGCTGATCAAGGATCCTTCGGGGCTTTAATTTTCATTGTAGGTTCAACGGTGGTTTCGTTAGGTGCGGTCATTATTAGTGCACCAATTGCTATAGCTCTTGCTATATTCATGAATTTAATTTCGCCAAAGTTTGGAAATAAAGTATTGAAGCCTGTTTTAGAATTATTAGTTGGTATTCCTTCGGTTGTATACGGATTATTAGGGGTTACGATTTTAGTGCCACTATTACGTGATTCGTTTGGGGGAGTAGGCTTTAGTTTAATTGCGGGTATTGTTGTATTAAGTATTATGATTTTGCCAACTATTGCTAGTATCGCTTCTGATGCAATACGTTCTGTTCCATTTGATTATTTAGAAGCTTCTTATGGTCTAGGATCAACGAAATGGCAAGCGATTAGCCGAGTAATTGTTCCTGCTGCGAAGAAAGGGATTTTAACAGGTGTTGTTTTAGGTTTAGCGCGTGCTTTTGGTGAAGCGCTAGCGGTTCAAATGGTAATCGGGAATACGATTAAATTACCAGAAGGAATATACAGTCCGACAGCGACGTTAACTGGTATTTTAACAATGGACATGACAAATACATTAAACGGAACTGCTTGGAACAATGCGCTATGGACTTTAGCAATGATTTTACTTGTTATTTCATTCCTGTTTATTTTAGTAATTCGAGCGATTGGGCAAAGAGGTGAGCGATAATAATGAATGCAAGAACGGTAAATAAAGTTTGGACAGGTATCTTTTATACGATTGCAGCTTTAGTTGTAGCTTTGCTAGTGTTCTTAGTGTTTGAGATTTTACAAAAGGGATGGGGTTTTTGGGATCCTAATTTCTTGTTTGGAGAACCAAGTAATACAAGAGCTGGTGGTGGGATTGGTCCGCAGTTATTCAATTCCTTCTATATGCTTGTTATAACGCTTATTATATCTATTCCTCTTGGATTAGGTGCTGGAATATATTTAGCAGAGTATGCAAAGCAAGGACGTTTTTTAAACTTTGTTCGTTTATGTATCGAGACAATGGCATCTTTACCTTCTATTGTTGTTGGTTTATTCGGTTTGTTAGTGTTCGTTACAATGACTGGTTGGGGATATACAGTAATGGGTGGTGCCCTTGCTTTAACTATTTTAAACTTACCGGGCTTAACGCGTGTTTGTGAAAATGCGATTTCAGAAGTTCCTTCTAATGTGAAAGAGGCAAGTCTTGGGCTAGGTGCAACGAAGTGGCAAACGATCACTCGTATTATTATTCCGTCGTCATTACCACAAATCATTACAGGTGTTATTTTAGCTGCGGGTCGTATATTTGGTGAAGCAGCGGCATTAATTTATACAGCGGGTTTAACATCTCCGATTTTAAATTCAGCAGCGGACTTCTCAAGTCCTGCTCATCCTTTAAATCCATTTAGACCAGCTGAAACGTTAGCGGTTCACATTTGGAAGTTAAATTCTGAAGGAATTATCCCGGATGCGAAGTTAATTGCGACAAAATCTGCAGCTGTATTAATTATTATGGTATTACTATTCAATGTTATTTCACGCTTGATAGCATCTATATTACACAAGCGCTTTACAGGAACGAAAAGAAAAAGTAAAACGACGAAAAAGGTAAAAGCGGCATAAATTATAAAGAAGAACTCTCTACTTATAAATAGGGGGTTCTTTTGTATTTTAATTATAGAAGGAAAGGGCGTAACGATTGTTGGATTTGTGATTAATTATATAGACGAACAGATGTAATTTAGATTGTGGATTCTAGTGAATCTCTAGAACGGTATGCGGAAAAAATGATGGATTATATGAGTAGGTAGAGAAAAAGGGTTATCTTTATTCGTGAAGATAACCCTTTTCTTTTAAATGTCAGGTGTTTCTGTAGAAGTGCTTATTTTTCTACGGGAGCGTCTTTTTCTCCCGATTTTATCTAATAGTTCATACATAACTGGAACAACTACTAATGTAAGAAGAGTTGAGACTGCCAAACCACCGATGACAACGACGGCTAAACTTTTTGATACCATACTCCCTGCTTGGGATTGGCCAAATAGAAGTGGGAGCATAGCAACGATTGTTGTAATAGCTGTCATAATAATTGGGCGTAGTCTAGTAGAACCTGCTTCAAGTAAGGCTTCTCTTGTTTCCATTCCGTGTTCCCGATTTTGTTGGACTCTTTCTATTAATACAATAGCGTTTGTAACAACAATCCCGATTAACATTAATGCGCCGATTAAGGAATTTACATCAACAGGTGTTCGTGAAACGATTAAGCCTAAAATACCACCGACAGCAGCTAACGGTAAGGAGAATAGGATTGCAAAAGGAGCACGTGCTTGCCCGAAGGTGATAACCATAATTAAATATACAATCCCTATTGCAATCCCCATAATTTTGAATAAATCTGTAAAATTCTCTTGCATAGATTCAGTAGCTCCTGCGATATTGACTTTTGCACCACTAGGTAAATCTAAGTCAGTTATCGCTTTATTTACTGCTGTGTTTACTTTACTCAAATCTTCATTTGAAGCTTCGGCTGTAATTTGGATTGTTTCTTTTCCGTCTTTATGGAAAATTTCTGTTTGCGTTTGTTTTTCTGAAATAGTTGCGATGTCTTTTAAAGGTATTGGGCCATTAATAGGTGATAGTATGTTTGTATTTAAAATATCTTCTTGTTTATTAATGTTTTCTTTTTTGTGTTCTATCATAATAGTAGTTTTTTCATTATTAATTGTAATTTCGCCAATAGGTGATTTCTTCATAAGGAATGCTACTTGTTGCGCAGCTATTTCTGGTGTTAAACCTAGTTGTTCAGCCTTTGTTTGATCAATATGAATTTGCCATTCTTTCTTAGAGTCTTCTAAATTTGTTTTTACTTTAGAAAGATCATCCATGCTTTTTAGTTTTGTTTCAACGATAGTAGCCGCCTCTTTTAAATCCGCTTCGTTAGTAGCTGTTACGTTAAATTGTAAGTTATTGCCGCCGCCAGAACTTGAATAACTTGTTTTTATATAATCAAGTTCAGCAGGCTCAAAAGTTTTATTTTCCTTTTTTAACTCTTTAATATATTGATCAATATCAGAACCTTTTTTAAAGACTACGAATATACTGGCAAGGTTATTTTTAGTTGTTTGCCCCCATTGTGCATCTTCTGCGCTAGATCCCATTCGTAAAATAACGTCTGTTATATCTGAATTAGAAAGTAATTTCTTTTCAAAATCAAATGCTTTTTGTTTTTGAGATTCAGCATTATAATCGGCTGGAAATGTCATGTTAATAGATAACATTGTGTCGTCTTCAGATTTTATGTTTGCTTTCGGTAGTAATATATAGGCCGCAATTGATCCTGCAAATAATAAAAATGAAGTAAGTAGAATAATGAATTTATGAGAAAGAGCCCACTTTAATGTAGCGACATATCGTGATGAAGAACTTGGCTTTCGATGCTTTGTTTTTTTGAGTAGTAAAAAAGCCATAAGTGGAACAACTGTTAGTGCAACGATTAAGGATGATAGTATAGAATATACAACTGCTAATACCATAGGTAACATTAATTTTCCGATTGCTCCTGATACGAGGCCGATAGGTAAAAAAACAGCGACCGTTGTTAAAGTAGAAGAAGTAATTGCGACTGCGACTTCTTTCGTTGCATCGAGAATGATATCTTTAGAGAAAGAATCTTTTTGTAAACGGCGGAAAATATTCTCGATGACAACGATACTATCATCGACGAGACGTCCAACCGCAACAGCTAAACCACCGAGGGTTAAAATGTTAAGCGTAATGTTAGATTGATGTAGTAAAAAGAGTGTTAATAAAATAGATAATGGAATACTGACAACAGCGATGAGTGTTGTTCGGAAGTTACGTAAAAAGATTAAGATAATTAGAGTTGCAGCGATTGCTCCAAGTATTACTTCTTTTCCCATGCTAGTAACAGCATTTTCAACTTGTTCATGGGTTGAAGCCAAAAGTTTAATAGAAAATTGATTTTTATATTCCTTATCTATCTCTTTAACTTTTTTATCAATCTCTTTTCCAATGGCAACTGCATTTTTACTTGGCTCTTTCATGATGATTAATCCTGTGCCTTCTTCTCCGTTTATATGTGAGATTGTATCGTAGTGTTGTTTAATTTCAATTTGAGCAATGTCTTGCAATTTCACTTGGGGTGCCACAGTGATGTTTTTAATGTCATTTACATTTTTTATGTCCCCAATGACGCGGAGGTTGTATTCTTCCTGATTAACAGTAATTGCCCCAGCTGGAGTAGAAGTTTCTTTTCCTTGTAAAACAGTTAATATCTGCTGTGATGTTACGTTTTTGTTTTTTAATTGGTTCGGATCAAGTACGATAGATAATTCAGAGGTGGATTTTCCGAAAAACATAACGTTGGCAACACCATCAATGTTTTCGAGTTGTGGTACGATTTCTTTTTCAATTTGTTTTTCATCTGCTTTTGAAAAACCGTTTTGTTTCTGGATAGTAATTTGAGCGAGTGGAATCATAGAAGTGTTTAATTGACTAACTACGGGCTTGGTTACATCTTTAGGTAATTTAATTGTATTGACGGCTTTTTCGACTTCGCGTGCTGCATCTTTCATGTTTGCTTTTGATGTATACGCAATGTCGATACGTGATAATCCCTCGTATGTAGAAGAAGTAATGGTGTCGACGTGCTCTAAATTGCGAAATTGTTTTTCGAGAGGATCAGTTACATCTTTTGTCATCGTTTCAGCGTCGAGTCCTTGAGATAAGGTTGTGACGGTAATTGCTGGATTGTCGATACTTGGTAAAAATTCCATAGGTAATTTAGAGCCGGAATAAACACCGAGTATGGAAATGAGAAAAATCATGATGATAATGGCAGCTCGGTTTTTTAATGAAAACTTTGTTAACCTATCCATAAAATAATTCCTCCATTGGTTTATTTATAGTTGAGTGCGTCCTTTCTTACTATATAACAAAAAATGGATATTTTTCATCAATTAAATGTAAAAAAATTCTAACAATATCCTTAAGTTTATATTAGGGTTGGAATGTTGTTAATTTGTAGGGAGATAAATTTTGAATGAGAAGGAAGGGGATAATGCGCGCGAGTGGTTGTTTAATGTAGATGGGATTTTTTCTTACGGCTAATTTGTATGGTTATTTTATAGAAGGATAATTATTATAAACTTTAATATAGAAGAGAATGAAAATTTGGGAAGGCATTGTGAAATACAATTTGGTTGAACGGAGTGTATTAGCATACAATTAAAATAACTATTTTCAGTAGTAAGGATAATAGTTATTTCTATAGAAGAAATTAGGGTAGATAATTTTTTTTATGTTTTTTATAAAAACACTTGTTATTTGAAAATCATGATGGTATATTAATAAACGTCGCTGATGCGGAAACGCAGAAAACGACAAAAAAGAAATTTTAAAACTTAGTTGACATCGAAAAATGAAGATGTTAATATGATGAAGTCGCTTCTGAAGCGGTGGACAAGTTCTTTGAAAACTGAACGAAACAAACAACGTGAAACGTCAATTTTTATTTTAGATGCTAGACAAACTAACTTTATTGGAGAGTTTGATCCTGGCTCAGGATGAACGCTGGCGGCGTGCCTAATACATGCAAGTCGAGCGAATGGATTAAGAGCTTGCTCTTATGAAGTTAGCGGCGGACGGGTGAGTAACACGTGGGTAACCTGCCCATAAGACTGGGATAACTCCGGGAAACCGGGGCTAATACCGGATAACATTTTGAACTGCATGGTTCGAAATTGAAAGGCGGCTTCGGCTGTCACTTATGGATGGACCCGCGTCGCATTAGCTAGTTGGTGAGGTAACGGCTCACCAAGGCAACGATGCGTAGCCGACCTGAGAGGGTGATCGGCCACACTGGGACTGAGACACGGCCCAGACT